>JBNLAT010000054.1:0-19225 GCA_050302275.1 Thiohalomonadaceae bacterium
TACTGGATCATCGCCGCGCCGCCCTGAATGGCATAGGCAACACTGGCCACCAGCTCTTCCGGCGGCAGCAGCGCGGTATCGGCGATGGCGTAAAGGCCGCGTGGCAGGGGTTTCTTCATTGCTTACTCCTCTTCTTCACTTCGTGCCCAGAACAGGCGGTTGGGATGGTGCTGGCCCATCCCCAGACGGACGCCGTGTTTAAGGCTTTCCCATGTGTATTCCTGTGCCTCGTGGGTCGCGGTAAACGGTTCCAGCCCCTGTGCCAGCAGACCGGCGATGCCGGAGGCGAGGGTGCAGCCTGAGCCGTGATAGGTCTCTGGCAGTCGATCCCAGGAGAAGGTTTCCAGCAGACGATGGTTACCGTAGAGACGGTTATCCACGGTTTCACTGTTTTCATGGCCGCCTGTGATCAACACCAGTTGGCAGCCATCGTCGAGCAGCTCCTGGGCGCAGGCGTCCAGGGTATCCGCTTCGGGGGCCAGGGCGCGTGCCTCTTCACTATTGGGGGTGAGCACCGTCGTATAGGGGAACAGCAGTTCGCGCATGGCGTCCTGCATCTCCGCATCGCCCAGACGCTTGCCGCCCCCGGCACGCAGGATCGGGTCGAGCACCACCGGGATATTCGGATAGTCGTGGAGGATGGAGTGGATCGCCTCGATGTTCTCCACGCTGCCGATAAGCCCGATCTTGATCGCGGCTATCGGCATATCTTCGAGTACAGCACGAGCCTGTTCGATCACCAGCGTGGCGTCGGTGGGGATCACCCGCGAGACGTTCTGGGTGTCCTGTACCGTCAGCGCGGTGATCACCGGCGCCGCCTGTGCCCCCATGCTGGCGACCGCTTCGATGTCGGCGACGATACCGGCACCGCCGGTCGGATCGTTGCCGGCGAAGATCATCACTACAGGTATCGACGGCGTACTCATTATTTCGCCAGCGTTCCGGCCTGCTGAGCGATGAAGGCTGTTTTTGCGGAGAGCTCCAGCGAGCAGCTCCATTTATAGGCGAGGTTGATGCTCTTGCCCCAGGCGTAGACGCCGTGGCCGCGAACGATGGCAATGCGATTCTCCGACAGCGCCGTCGAGACCTGTTCCGGTGCCAGCTCTACATAACGATCGTAGGGGACGGTGATCACTGGTACACGGGGGAAGTAGTAGAAGCCTTCGAAATCGGGTGGGACAAAGTCGCTACCGTCGAGGGTCAGCGCCACGCTGTGCGGGCCATGGCTATGCAGCACGGAGACCGCCTCGGGGTTTTTCTGGTAGACCAGCCGGTGCAGCGGCGCGTCCAGTGAGGCGCCATCGCCGCAGTGACCATTCACTTCGCAGCGGATTAGCTGGTCCGCGCTGAGGGTATCGGCGCAGGCGCCGGTGGGGGTGACCCAGAAATCGTCGCCGACCCGTACCGAGGCGTTGCCGCTGTGGGAGTCGTTGTTGCCATGTTGGCGCAGCCAGCGATAGTGGCGCACCAGATCTTCACGCGGATCCATAAAAGCCTTTAGTTAAGGTATGGTTAAAAGTACACGCTGTACTAATAACAGCGACTGCAGATGGTAACTCATTGAGCGCCGGACACAGAAGCCAGACCCCAGACTAAAAATAGTTATTGCAAATGAGAATGATTATCATCTATATTAAGCGCACCCCCAGTTAAAACTTGAGTAACCACACATGGCAAAGCGAATTCTGATTTTTACCCTGTTAATGCTGCCAGGCCTGCTGCGTGCAGAGGCTAACCCGGTGGGCATGTTGCAGATGCTCGATTACATGGCGGTCGATTACGGCGGCGCGGTGAAGAACGGCGAGGTCAAGAACCGGGAAGAGTATCTGGAGATGCGCGATTTTGCCGCGGGCATTACCGCCGATGCGCAGGCAATGCCCGACGGTTCAGCCAAAACCCGCCTGCTGGGACAGGCGAAGCAGCTCGCCGAACTGGTCGACCAGCGGGTCGACGGGGTGGCGGTGGCTGAGCTGACGGCGCAGATGCGCGAGTTGGTACTCACTGAGTTTAAGGTGCTGCCGACACCGCGACGCCCACCGGATTTTGCCCTGGGCGAAAAACTCTACGCCAGCAATTGCGCCTCCTGCCACGGTGAAAACGGTGACGGCCATGGCCCCAAGGCCGCAGAACTGAATCCGCCGCCCATCGCTTTTATCGATAGCGAGCGGGCGGCGAAGCGTTCCATCTATGGCCTCTACAACACCATTACTCTCGGTGTTGAGGGAACCGCGATGGCGCCGTTCACCAAGTTTAGCGACGATGCCCGCTGGAGTCTGGCTTTCTACGTCGGCTCTCTGGGCATGCCCGCCGAGGTTGCCCCTGCGGGCAAATCGAAGTTGACCCTGGCGCAGATCACCACCCTTTCGCCTGAAGAGGCGGAGATCAAATTTGGCGCACTCGGTCGCGATCAGATGCTCTGGTTGCGCAACCACCCTGAAGGTTTCTGGTTCGACAATCCCATCGAGCTGGCATCGAGCAAGCTCGATGAGAGTCTGACCGCCTACCGCAAGGGGATGCGTGAGCAGGCCTATCAACTGGCAGTGAGCGCTTACCTCGAAGGTTTTGAGCTGGCCGAAACCGCGCTGCGCAATGTGGATGAAGAGTTGCTGATGCGCATCGAGCGGGCCATGACCTCTTTCCGCAAGGGTATCCGTGAAGGGGTTCCGGTGAGCGAAGCGGAACACAACATGGCTGAACTGGATGTGCTGTTCGGCGAAGCACGACGGGCGATGGACGGTGTCGCCCTGAGTGGTGCCACCGCATTCAGTAGCGCCTTTGTGATTCTGTTGCGCGAAGGACTGGAGGCGATTCTGGTGATCGCCGCGTTGGCTGCATTCCTGATTAAAACCGAACGCACCGATGCGATGCGCTATCTCCACTACGGTTGGATTGGTGCGCTGGTCATGGGCTTCTTTACCTGGTGGGCGGCGACCCACCTATGGACCTTCAGCGGCGAGGCACGGGAGATGACCGAGGCGTTTGCGGCGCTGGTGGCCGCCGGGGTGTTGCTCTACGTCGGCATGTGGATGCACAGCAAGACCAATGCGGCGAAGTGGCAGCAGTTTATTCAGCAGAGTATGGATAAGGCCCTTAACGGCGCGACCCTCTGGTCGCTGGCTGGGCTGTCGTTTATCACCGTCTACCGTGAAGTGTTCGAGACGATTCTGTTCTACCAGACTCTCTGGTTGCAGAGCAGCACCAGCGGCACACGCATGGTGGTGATTGGTTTTGCTGCCGCAGCCGCGGTGCTGGCGCTGCTCGGCTGGTTGATCCTGCGCTACAGTCCGCGCCTGCCGTTACGCCAGTTCTTCAAGGCGACCGGCGCGCTGGTATTCGTGTTGGCGCTGGTCTTCACCGGCAAGGGCATCGCTGCGCTGCAGGAAGCGGGCAAGATCGACACGACCTTGATCAATATCCCCAAGATTGAGCTGTTGGGGATCTATCCCAACGCCGAAGGGGTAGGCAGTCAGTTATTGATTCTGGCGCTGTTACTCGGTGTGCTCTGGTGGCAACGCCACCAGGCGCTTAGCCACGCTGTCGCCACCAGTGCGGACCGAGGAAAAAGAGCAGCGCAGCCGTAACCACAATCGCTGGTCCGGCGGGCAGGTCCCAGCGGAAGGAACCGAACAGCCCGCCGCCGACCGAGAGCATGCCGATGAGCGCAGCGAACAGCGCCATCTGCTCCGGGGTGCGGGCGTAGTGGCGGGCGGTGGCCGCCGGGATGATCAGCAGCGAGGTGATCAGCAGGATGCCTAGCACCTTCATCGCCGTGGCGATCACCAGCGCGATGAGCAGCATGAACAGCAGGCGGGTGCGGGCGGTGTTGACCCCTTCCACCTGCGCTAGCTCTTCATGCACAGTCATCGCCAGCAGCGGTCGCCACAGCCAGAGCAATAGTCCCAGCGCAACCAGCCCGCCTAGTCCAATCCACCAGAGATCGTTCTGCGCCACCGCGAGGATGTCGCCGAATAGATAGCCCATCAGATCGATACGCACGCTTTCGGTAAAACTGATCGCTACCAGACCAAGGGCCAGGGCGCTGTGGGAGAGGATACCCAGCAGGGTGTCCGAGGCGAGCTTGCGTTGGTTCTGCAGGAACACCAGCGCCAGTGCCAACACCAGGCAGACCAGCACGATGGCCAGATTCAGATTGACCTCCAGCAGGATGCCGAGGCTCACCCCGAGCAGCGCCGAGTGGGCCAGTGTGTCGCCGAAATAGGCCATGCGCCGCCATACCACAAAGGTGCCCAGGGCACCGGTCACCAGCGCCACCATCAGCCCGGCGAGCAGGGCGCGCAGCAGAAAATCATCCATGACGTTTTACCTCCCGATGGCAACTGCCGCACCAGCCCTTGTGCTCGGGTGTCTGGTGGTGATGATGGGTGTAGGGGGCTAGGCCCGGTAGCGGCCCGTTGATGATCTGCTCGCCCGGAGGGTGCAGGTCTGGATGGCCTGTGCAGCACACCTGCTGATCGAGGCAGAAGACCCGATCGGTACGCGCCATCACCAGATGCAGATCGTGGGAGACCATCAGGATGCCGCAGTGGCGCTCGTCGCGCAGGCGGGCGATGAGGTTATAGAGTTCTTCCTGACCGCTGACATCGACCCCCTGCAACGGCTCGTCCAGCAACAGCAGTTGCGGATCGCGCAGCAGGGCGCGGGCCAGCAGCGCTCGTTGGGTTTCACCGCCGGAGAGCGTACTCATCTGTGAATCGAGCAGGTGGGCGGCACCGACCTCTTCAAGACACTGACTCAATGCTGCTTCGCCGTGGCTGGCGGTGAGGGTGAGGAAGCGGCGCACGGTCAGCGGCAGTACCGGGTCGATCTGCAGCCGCTGCGGCACGTAACCGACGCGTATATCGGGTTGCAGTGAGATGCCGCCATGGTTCGGTTTCTGCAGGCCGAGCATCACCTTGAGCAGGGTCGATTTACCCGCACCGTTGGGACCGATGAGGGTGACGATCTCTTTCTCATGGATGGCGAGATCGACGTGGTCGAGGATCATGCGCGGTCCGTAGTGGACGGTGACGCCACGGGCCTCGATCAGGGCGGGATGCGATTTACTCATCGCGCTGTTCCTGGCAGAGGGGACAGAGGCCACTGATCTCGACGGTCTGCCGTTCTATGGCGAAGCCGAGACGACTGGCGCTATCTTCGAGCTGGCCGCTGATCGCCGCTTCGTCCAGTTCGGCGACGTGGTGGCACTGGCTACAGACCAGAAACTGGCCGTGGTGTGGGGTGCCCGGCGCGGTGCAGCCGGTGTAGGCGTTGAGGCTCTCGATGCGATGGATCAAGCCGTGCTCCAGCAGGAATTCCAGGGCACGATAGACGGTGGGCGGCGCCGCCTTGATGCCCGCGTCGCGCAGTCGATCCAGCAGTTCGTAGGCACCGACCGGTTTGTGCTCGCGCCAGATCAGTTCGAGGATCTGCTGCCGCTGAGGCGTCAGACGTAGTCCCTGTTCGCCGCAGAGGGCTTTGGCCTGAGCCAGCGCCTCTTCGACGCAGGCGCGATGGTCATGCGCCTTGGGTGGAAAGGGGGCGTTCATCGGTGTGCCGGACTCCAAAACGGGATGAATGTGTTACATTATAACATTACGTTCTCGAGGTGCTCCATGCTGCGACCACTCTTTTTCCTGTTGCTACTCTCCTACTCCCTGTCGTTGTCAGCAGCGCCCAAGGTGGTGGTCTCCATCGCCCCCGTTCACTCACTGGTGGCCGGAGTGATGGCGGAGGTGGCCGAGCCGCAGCTACTGATCCCGCCCGGTGCCTCGCCCCATGCTTATTCGCTTAAACCCTCCGATGCCCGTGCTTTGGCCGATGCGCAACTGGTGGTCTGGGTCGGCGAGGGTCTGGAGCCGATGCTCGAAAAGCCGTTAGCCGCTCTGGCCGGATCGGCGCAGGTCATCGAACTGGCCGGGGTGGAGGGGATGCAACTGCTGGATAACCGCGAAGGCGGTATCTGGGGCGAGGGCCATGATGCTAAGGAGCATAAAGGGCACGGCCACGGTGAGGTGGATATGCATCTGTGGCTGTCCCCGACCAATGCGCGGCGCATTGTCAGCGTCACGACGGAAAAGCTAAGTCAGCTCGACCCGGAAAATGCCGCACATTACCGTAGTAATGCCACGGCGATGCAGCAGCGGATCGATACTCTGGAAATCCGTCTGCGTAAACAGTTGTCCCCATTTAGCGATCAGCCCTACATCGTCTTTCACGATGCCTATCACTATTTCGAAGCAGCGTTCGACCTGAATCCCGCCGGGGCGATCACTGTCAGTCCGGATCTTCCGCCCGGTGCGAAACGGATCAGTGAGATTAGTCAGACCATTCGGCAGCGCAAGGCCGCCTGTGTTTTCAGTGAGCCTCAGTTTCAGCCGCGGATTGTGACGGTGGTGCTGGAAGGGAGCGGCGCTCGTCACGGCGTGCTTGATCCGTTGGGCGCGGAACTTCCGGTTGGAAAAGATCAGTGGTTCGGTTTGATGCAGAGGCTGGCAGATAATCTAACCGCCTGTCTGATGTCACGTTGACCTGGCATGCAGGCGTCGCTGTTGCCTGCGTCGCCACCAGATGAGCAGACCGCTGATAGCGTTGAACAGAAGTATCAGCGCGACACCGTCCATCAGGTAGTTACCCCAACGACCGAATATCCGCCCGCTGTGCAGATCGAGAATGACTCGTTCCAGCGCTAGCGTTGCGCCTGCTCCCTGTTCCAGCAGTTCGTTTCGCAGTGTTGTCGGCGGTGTAGTTGGGATGGGCCAAATGGGTGTAATGGACACGCGCTGCCAGAGGTTTTCATCGACTGAACCGGCGAGTACCACGTTACCGCTTTTCAGCAGCAGGCGACCGTGATCGTCGCTGGTGATCGCCTCGATATTTTCCGGAATCCCATCGAGCTTTCCCAGTTGTTCGATCAATTCACCTTCGCTGGTGAAGAGCAGCAAGTGATTGCGACTTGCTGCAACGATCATCGTCGGCAGCGCGACTGCTCCGGTTAACGGTTCCTCCATCTGAATCGGCAGCGGTTGGCTATCCAGATAAAGTTGCTCGTCCCACTGACTGAGCCAATATGGATCGGCGCGAAAGAATGTCCCGTTTGCCGGTTCGATGCCGTACCACTGCAGCAACCAGCGCTGTCCGAGTTTCTGTTTGGATAGATCGAGAGTGTCTGTGTGATTCAGCATTAGTCCGGTGACCGCGAGCAGCAGGGCGAACAGGGCCACGGCGACACCGAGATAACGGTGCCACAGGTAGATGGAATTCAGCTTTGGCCGCTGCGGTTTATGGCGTGTCATCTTTGCGCTTCACCCAAGCGTCTAGCACCAACGCCATGCGTGCCATCCTTTGCATCGCCCTGACCGAAAGGGTCGCGCCGGTAATACTGTCGATATTGCCATCCAGTTGTTGTCCCTCATATAGCCCGATGCCGCGAAACTGATCGGTAAAAAAGGGATAGCGGATCTCCCAGCCACGACTTTCGCGGAAGGTCAGCACCCGCGCCTGTTGCAGTCGTCCTTGCTCGACCACAAAACCGGCGGTGATGGGGTGCTCCTTGCCCACGGCTTCCAGTATCCAGACTGTGCGTTCGTTCTGTTGCCAGTAGCGCAGACGTAACTGGCGCGGTGCTTCATTCATCACTTCACGATAGATTTCCTTACGCTCGCCGCTGAGCCAGAGTTTCTTCGCTTGCGGTGGATGGTCGGCAAACTGTTCGGCAATGAAGTCCTGCGGGGTCTGGTAGACCTCGGCGAACACACCCGACCAGCCGATGAGTAGAAGTAGTAGGGGGGACGCGTAGCGCGTCCCCCTCTGTATGGCGGACATGAGCATATCCCTAGAACTGGTAACCGATGCCAAGGTTGATGCCGTCGTATTCGTTCTGCCCCGTGGGCACGCTCTGATCCTGATAGTCGAGCTTGATCACCACGTCAGGATGCGGCCAGAAGTTAACGCCAATGTCTGTCTGCTGATATTCCGAATCGGCGCTGTCGCCTGACTGGTTGTCCCAGACGTTATGCCGGGCAAAAACACCCCAGCGGTTATTGATCCGGTAGGCCGGTTCGACGTACCAACCGTATTGCTCGTCGGCCCCGGCCGCAGTGCCGTCGTCATCCAACTGCCACTGTGCATAGAGGGCACGCAGGCCGAACGGGCCGCTGCTGTAGATCGCGTGGGTTTCAAGCAGGTTGGCGCTGACTTTCCTGGTGCCCGTGTCCTGGCGGATGTCGTCCTGGTGGTTGAGGCTGGCGGCCAGTTCCAGACCCGGTACGCCGGTCCACTTGATTCGACCGGTGTAGGCCAGGGCATCGCCTTTGGCTTCGCTGACCTTCTGTCGACCGCTACGGAGGTTGTAGCCGCTGTGGTACAGACCCGAGTGGAGTGCCAGATCGTAGGAGAGACCATTGGCGAAGCGCTGACCGATAGCCGCACCACCTTCCCACCAGGTTGTGGGAATAATGTTCTTTTCTACCGGGTTGCGCTCGACACCGTAAAAGGTCGGCGGTTCGTGGGTTTCATTGATAATCCCGATAGGTAACAGGAATAGACCGCCCTTTGCCGTTGTCTGCGGCGACAGGTCGAACTCGACATAGGCCTGTTCCAGTTCCACTGCCCCGGCTTCACCGTCGGCGGCTACCGAGTGCTCGACCTCCAGCTCACTGAAAAAGCGGGTATCGGGGGCGAATTCGTGGCCGATGAACAGCACGAAACGGTGGAAGTCGATGCTCTTTTTGTCGGAACCGCCGGCCAACTGGTTATTGAGCAGGTTGTAGTGCATCTCGCCATAGCCGCCGATGGTCGTGGTCTGGCTGGGTGCAGTGCTTCCCAGTTGTTCAATCCGTTCCGCTAGCGCGTCTATCTGCTGTTGGAGTTGGGCGTTACCAGGCACCTCCTCTGCCTGGACGGTAAGTGGTGCGAGGATGGCCGCAGCGAGCAGGCCAGATAGGGACTTTTTCATCGTTTTCTCCAGCAATAAGGGGTAGGGGGAGCGCTTCCCGGGTGGCGCAGGGATAATCTAACGAGAATTTATCTTATTTGCAAATGATAATTATTATCATTTGGAGGGAGGTAAGGATACTAGGAGCAGGCTCCTGCCTGCCGGTTAGCGGGTGCAGAATCGTGAGGGCTTAATGGTCGTGCGCCATTTTCGGGCTGTGCATACCTTCCTTGATACCCATTTTGATCAGCAGCACGTTGACCGGATAGGCGGCGAGCAGGCCGACGCTAAGAGAAAAGACCAGCGAACTCCAGAACAGGATGTCTCCCATGGTAGTGCTGGCGGCCAACCAGAGATCGACACTGATGGCCGTAACTTCCATCACCGTGATGCTGGCGGTGTCGCTGTAAAAAGCGTCGAGTAGTGCGCGATGTGTCTCCACACCATCCTGGATCAGCGGGCCGGCAGTCATCGCAAAGCCCGCCACATAGGCAAGCGCAAAGGTGATCAGGGCAATGCCCCAGTTACCCATGCCGAGCAATCCGGCGGCAATAAAGACGCCGACAACTTCACCGGCGCCACAACCTGAATAGCAATGACAGACCGAGCGAAAGGCGCGCCGCCAGAGTGAATCACGTGCGATTTGGGCACGCCCGGAATAGAAATAGACAGCGAGTCCCAGCGGGCCGGAGTAAAGCACGGTAAACAGCCAGACCCACTTCATCAGCGAATGCATTTGTTGGTTATTGCGTTGGAGATCGACAATCAGGATCGCCAGCGATAGCAGGGCAAGAACCAGCCAGGCTGTGATGAGATAGGGATCGGTCAGCAGCGTGCGCAGCATTTCTCCTCCCTGGACAAGTGTGTCCGATAGCTCAGAAGACTATTAAGGCCTTGGGGTGGCGGACCTCAGACTCAAGGCCTTCTCCTTGATCGCTATGAAAAGGCGGGCTGTGACTTATTAGGCACTGCTGAAGAAGTGTGCGAGCGGGATGAGGTGCAACACGGCAGATCGCCCGCACAGCCACTTATTCGTTAGAAGGGTTTGACTGTGACCAGGATAGTGACCGCGGTGAGGATCAATACTGGCGCTTCATTAAAGAAGCGATAGAACTTGTCGCTGCGGGTGTTGCGGTCTTCGGCGAACATTTTCACCAGTTTGCCGCAGTAGAGGTGGTAGCCGATGAGTCCGGCCACCAGCGCCAGTTTGGCGTGCAGCCAGCCGCCCTTGAAGCCATAACCGAGCCACAGCCAGGTGCCGAACAACAGCGCCAGAACCGCCAGCGGCGTCATAAAACGATAGAGTTTATGCTCCATCAGTTTCAGTCGTTCGATCTCCGACTTTTCTGTCGCCATGGCGTGATTGACGAATAGTCGCGGTAGGTAGAACAGTCCGGCGAACCATGAGACGACGAAAATGATGTGGAAAGATTTGACCCAAAGCATCGCTTAGCCTTTCTTCGAGAGCATACCGACGATGCGGTTATGCAGTGCATTCATATCCATCTCCCCCAGCTTTTGCTGCACGATCAGACCGTCCGGTGAAATGAGGAAGGTGGTGGGGGTCAGTTTGACGTCGCCAAAGGCGAGCGCTGCTTTGCCGTCGGTGTCCAGCGCCACCTTGTAGGGTGGTTGCTTGAGCTTAACCATTTCACGCACCTGATCTTCCGGATCGTAAGCCATCGCCAGGGCGATCATCTCCAGTCCACGCGGGGCCAGTTCTTTATAGAGCTCTGCCAGATGCGGCATCTCTTTCACACAACCGGGACAGGTGGTGGCCCAGAACGTTACCAGTACAGGGCGACCCTGCAGCGATTGCAGATCGATCTGTTTGCCTTCCAGAGTGGTGACGCTGATCGCCGGAACCTGTTTCAGGCCGTCCGGTGTGAACCAGATGAAGGTCAGCAGTCCGATCAGGGCGAGGACTACAACGGCTGTGATGATCTCTTTTATTTTCATGGTCGCTTCGCAAATTCGGGTTGGGTGAAGTGTAGCGATATTCTCTCAGCGCGACGAATCGCTTTTTTCTTCTTCCGTTTTGTCTGGTTCCGGCGGCGTTGGTTCCATCTCGCGCAGCCGGTCGAGAAAGCCCTGCGCCAGCGAGCGGTAGATCGGCTCATGGCAGATCAACTTGGAAGCACCGTAGGCGATGAAGGCGGTGGCCATCAACGGCAGCACCATGGCGTGGTTGTCGGTCATCTCCATAACGATCACAAAAGCGGTGATTGGTGTCTGCACTACCCCGGCGAAGTAGGCGACCATGGTGAGGATCACGATGGCCTGAACCTCCGGGCCAGAGAAGAATTGCGCCATCACCGCGCCGAGTCCTGCCCCGGTCGCCAGCGATGGAGCAAATATGCCGCCGGGAATACCGCTCAAATAAGAAGCGACGGTGGCGATGATCTTGAGGAAGGGGAAGGCGTTATCCACTTCGCCACTGCCGGTGATCACCGCCTGTGCCTCCGGGTAACCGGTGCCGTAAGCTGTGCCGCCGGAAAGAATGCCAGCGATGGCGACCACCAGACCGCAGGCCGCGGGCACCAGTATCGGCCACTTATTCAGATGTGGGGCGATCCAGCGAGAACCACTGACCAGCATGCGGGCAAAGACACCGCCTAGCAGACCGCCGCAGACACCGACGATCGGTACTACGATCCAGCTGCTGTCCAGTGCCAGCGAGGCGTCGCTGGTGCCGAAGTAGGTGTAGTTGCCGAGCACCGCCAGCGCGGTAACACCGGCGATGATCACCGCGGTGAGCATGGTGCCGCTGGTGCGTTCCTCAAAGCTGCGTGCCATCTCCTCGATGGCGAAGACGATCCCGGCCAGAGGCGTATTGAAGGCGGCGGCGATCCCGGCCGCGCCGCCGGCGACGATCAGGCTCTTATCCAGATAGTGGCGTGGGAAGTGCGCCAGCTGACCGATGGAGTACATGATCGAGGCGCCGATGTGCACCGTCGGGCCTTCGCGGCCAATGGAAGCGCCGCAGAGCAGACCCAGCAGGGTGAGCAGAATCTTGCCAATGGCAATGCGCAGCGAAAGCACCGCACGACGCAGGTGTTGCATCTGCGGCGGGATGTCGAGGGCGGCAATCGCCTGGGGAATGCCGCTGCCCTGGGCGCCGGGGAAGAAACGGCGGGTGGCCCAGGCGATGGCCGCCAGACCCAGTGGGGTGAGCAGCAACGGCAGGTAGCGGTATTCATTTTCCGCTTTGCGGAACAGGCGACTGACCTCTTCGCTGCCAAGGGCGAACAGCGCGGAAGAGAGTCCCACCAGCAGCGCACCGCCCCAGAAAACGAACCGCGCCAACCAGTCGTTGGGGGCGAACAGGGTCCGTAGTGAGAGTTTCAGCTTGTCCAGTGTGGCGCGCATGGTTATCGATTATGGGCTTGCATGGAAAGCGGCCATTATGCCAGAGCGGGCAAGGGCTGTCGTCGCCACGGCGGCATGCGGGGCTTTCGCTTTACCCTGCCACGCTTTATTATCGTTTTCTTTCGACTTTCAGTGCAGGTTGTAGAGATAAGATGATTAAGGTTGGCATCGTTGGTGGAACCGGTTACACCGGTGTCGAGTTGTTACGTCTGCTGGCGTCTCACCCCGAAGTTGAATTGCAGCTGATTACCTCCCGCTCGGAAGAGGGGATGGCGGTCGCCGATATGTATCCTAACCTGCGCGGCCATGTCGATCTGAAATTTACCGTGCCGGATACCGAGCAACTGAAACAGTGCGATGTGGTTTTCTTCGCCACGCCCAATGGCGTTGCCATGACTCAGGTGCGGGAGCTTCTTGATGCCGGGGTGAAGGTGATTGACCTGGCTGCCGATTTTCGTATCAAGGATATCGATGTCTGGCAGCAGTGGTACGGTATGGAACACGCCTGCCCCGATCTGGTGGCGGAGGCGGTGTACGGTCTGCCTGAAATTAATCGTGATGCGATACGGGTCGCAAAACTGGTAGCCAACCCCGGTTGCTATCCCACAGCCGTGACGTTAGGCTTCCTGCCTCTGCTGGAGGCGGGCCTGGTGCAGCTCGATGGCCTGGTCGCCGACTGCAAATCCGGCGCCAGCGGCGCGGGACGCGGTGCCAATGTCGGCATGCTGCTCTGCGAAGTGGACAGCAGCTTTAAGGCCTATGCAGTACCAGGACATCGGCACCTGCCTGAGATTCGGGAGAAGTTGGGAATGGTCGCCAGCGAGACGGTCGGCCTGACCTTTGTGCCCCATCTGTTGCCGATGATTCGCGGTATTCACGCCACGCTCTACTCCAGGCTGAACGATAAAACCATGGACGTGCAGGCGCTTTACGAACAGCGGTATGCGAACGAACCCTTCGTCGACGTGTTACCCGCCGGTTCACACCCGGAGACGCGCAGTGTGCGTGGCGGCAATATGTGTCGTATCGCACTGCATCGGCCGCAGGATGGCGATACGCTGGTGGTGTTGTCGGTGATCGACAATCTTGTTAAAGGTGCAGCAGGACAGGCTGTACAGAATATGAACATTATGTTTGGGATGGATGAGACTAGCGGTTTGGATATGATTTCGGTATTGCCATGAGTCATCGCGTTGTCAGGGCACGCCCTCGTTGGCAATTGCTATCGATTCAGCTCGGTTCCGCCCTGGCGGTGATTCTGACTGCCTGGGGCATGTATGAATATGGCCGTCACGACGGCGGCTTTGATGTGGTCGCGGCCTATGATGCTCGTCAGCAATTGCAGCAGAAGCTGGACGGCAGCTATCAGGACAATGCCAAACTGCGCGAGCAGATGGCGGTGCTGGAACGCAGCAGCCAGATTGAACAGGAAGCCTACAAACAGCTCGAAGGCACCGTAAACGGCTTACAGGACGAGATCCTGGAACTGAAGGAAGAGCTGGCTTTCTATCGCGGCATCGTCTCGCCGGGTGATGCCCAGGCAGGTTTGAATCTGCAAACCTTTGAGCTGACTCCTACACTCATTGAACGCAAATACCATTACAAGCTGGTACTGACCCAGGTGCTGAGCACTGGTGTGGTTGCCTACGGCAATATCTCCTTCTCTGTCGAGGGAAGCCAGGAGGGACAGCCGATGGAATACACCCTGGCCCAGCTGAGCGATCTCAATAAGGAGCTGCGTTTCCGCTTCAAGTATTTTCAGGCGTTTGAAGGGGACCTCGTCTTGCCAGAGGGGTTCATCCCCAGTAAGGTCAATCTGGTCGTGAAGCCCCGCAGCCGGAAGCACAAGCAGTTGACCGAATCTATCAACTGGATGATCCAGGAGAACCGATAATCATGTTTGGAAGCAAAAGTAAGCCGGCCCCCAGCAAGAGCCGAAGCACCAAAATCGATACCTTGATCGGGCAGAACTCCGAGCTGCACGGCGACGTGATCTTCAGCGGCGGCCTGCACGTCGATGGGGTGATCAAAGGCAATGTCTACGCCGAGAGCGACAGCGGCTCGATTCTCAGCGTCAGCGAGCGCGGCCTCATTGAAGGTGAGGTTCGGGTGCCCAATATCATCCTTAACGGCAGCGTCAATGGCGACGTCCACGCGGCGGACCACATTGAGCTGGCGGAAAATGCCAAGGTGACCGGTAACGTCTACTACAAGCTGATTGAGATGGTGCGTGGTGCCGAGGTCAACGGGAACCTGGTTCACCGTGCTGACAAGGCGCAGGATTTCCTGCCCGGACCGAACCACGGCAAGACTGCCGACGTCGAGGATGACGAGGCGAATTCTTGACTAATTATCTGGGGATATGCTAATTAGCACCCCATAGACAGACGAATATCTGGAGAAACCCCATGAGTGATGCAGAAAGCCCGTTAATCTTTACCGATAGTGCCGCCGACAAGGTCAAGGCGCTGATTGCCGAAGAGGGTAACGACAATCTGAAGCTGCGTGTCTACGTGACCGGCGGCGGCTGTTCCGGTTTCCAGTACGGCTTCACCTTCGACGAGAGCATTAACGAAGGCGATACCGCGGTGGAGAAGAATGGTGTGACTCTGCTGATCGACCCGATGAGCTTCCAGTACATGGTCGGCGCTGAGATCGACTACAAGGAAGACCTGCAGGGTGCGCAGTTTGTGATTCGTAATCCCAACGCTACCACCACCTGCGGTTGCGGTTCTTCCTTCTCGGCTTAAGTCGCCGAAGCGGAGAAAAACATGACCCCGGTGCATTGCGCCGGGGTTTTTGCGTTTTGTGCCGAGTGATTGTTTGCGGTGGCACCTCTCCGCCCATATACCTACAATAGCTAACCCGACAAACTCCCATCAGTAGCGAGGTCTTTCCATGAGCGATTACCTGCCCGGGCTCGAAGGGGTTCCGGCCACCCGCTCCAATATCTCCTTTATCGATGGCGATAAGGGGATTCTTGCCTATCGCGGCTACCCGATCGAGCAACTGGCCGAGCACAGCACTTTTGAAGAGACGGCGTTATTGCTGCTCGACGGCCGCCTGCCGACCGCTGCCGAACTGGAAGAGTTCGACCAGCAGCTGCGCCGTAACCGTCGGGTGAAGTACAACATCCGCGAGATCATGAAAAACCTTCCAGCGACCGGTCACCCGATGGAGATGTTGCAGACCGCCATCGCCAGTCTGGGGATGTTCTATCCGGGCAACGAGTGTCTGACCGGTTCCGAGTTGTGCGAGGACCTCAACTATATCCATCGCATGACGGTGAAACTGCTGGCGCGTGTGCCGGCTATCGTTGCCATGTGGCAACACATTCGCAAGGGTTACGACCCAATCCCGCCGCGTGAAGATATGACCACGGCGGAGAATTTCCTCTATATGCTCCATGGCCATGAACCGGAACCGCTTTATGCGGAGATCATGGATACCAGCCTGGTCCTGCATGCAGAACACACGATTAACGCCTCCACCTTCGCCGCGCTGGTTGCCGGTTCTACCCTGGCCAGTCCCTATGGGGTGATCGCCTCGGCGGTCGGTACCCTCTCTGGGCCGCTACACGGCGGTGCCAATGAGAAGGTGGTGGATATGCTGGAGGAGATCGGTTCGCCACAAAACGCCGCCAACTGGCTCGATCAGCAGTTGGATAAGAAAGCCAAAATCTGGGGCTTTGGTCACCGTGAGTATTCGGTGAAAGACCCACGCGCGACTATCCTGCAGCGGTTGATGGAGAAGCTGGCCAAGTCTCACGGTACCCGCCATACCCGTATGGTGGAGACCGCACTGGCCCTGGAAGAAGCAGCAGAAACCCGTCTCGGTCCCAAGGGCGTGTATGCCAACGTCGATTACTACTCGGGCATCCTCTATGCGGAGATGGGCATTCCGGTGGATCAGTACACACCGATATTTGCTATCTCACGCATGGCCGGTTGGCTGGCCCACTGGCGCGAGCAGTTGGCGGATAATCGTATCTTCCGCCCGACTCAGGTCTACACCGGTGAGCCGACACGCGATTACGTGCCGATAGATAAACGCTGAGTGTTTTCTCAAGTGCAAAAAAGCCGGGCTTAGCCCGGCTTTTTTATTGATTGCCAGGATAGATAGCGCCGAGGATCACTTCTTCTCGGGCACCGGTAACGGAGGGTAGATTGCCCGGCAGGTGTTGCAGCGTACGTTGTGCCAGCCAGGCAAAGGCCATTGCCTCGATCCAGCGTGGTTCGATACCGTAGCTTTCGCTGGTGACAATTTCGATACCCGGCAGATTGGCGCGCAATCGTTGCAGCAGGTGGGGATTATAGGCACCACCGCCGCAGACGATGACTTCCTCGGTTGCTGCGGCATGTTCTTTAATCGCGGCGGCGACGGTACGTGCGCTTAATTCGCACAGCGTTGCCAGCACATCCTTATCACTCAATCCCTCGGCGGGCAGATTGGGCAGGAACCAGTCCAGATTGAAATGCTCGCGTCCGGTACTCTTTGGCGGGGGCAGACGGAAGTACGAGTCGTTCTCCAGTTCCGCCAGCAGTGTCATGTTGATCTGTCCACTTGCCGCGCCCCGACCGTCGGCATCGAAACTACCGTTACCACGATACTGGCACCAGGCATCCATCAGCCCATTGGCCGGTCCGGTGTCGAAACCGATCACCGGCTGTGCCGGATCGGCAGGCAGGACGGTGATGTTGGCGATACCGCCCAGGTTGAGGGCGACACGCTGATGTTTACCATCACGGTAGATGGCGTTATGGAACGCCGGTACCAGCGGTGCCGCCTGACCGCCCACCACCATATCGCGACGGCGGATATCGGCGACCGTGGTGATCCCGGTTAACTGGGCGATGCTGTTGGGATCGCCGATTTGTACCGTATAGGGTGGGTTGGCGTTGGGGGCATGGCGAATGGTCTGGCCGTGGCTGCCGATGGCGCGAATCGCATCACGGGAGATGCCACTGTTCTCCAGCAGGAGTTGCACACATTCGGCAGAGAATTCACCTAACTGGCGATCGGCGCGGGCGCTGCGATCGATCTCGTTGGCACCGGGTTGAGCCAGGGTCAGTAGTTGTTGGCGAAGTTCGTCAGGGAAGGGGCGGCTCAGACTGCCGCACAGAACCGGTTGTGGTTTGCTGAGATCGACCACTGTCGCGTCGAGAGCATCCATGCTGGTACCCGACATCAGACCAACATAGTACTCAGCCATGGGAGGTTTTATTGCTGATTGCTGGTAGCCGCGTCGGCTACCTGAATGGTGTTGAACACTTTCAGTTGTGCCAGTAGTTGTTGTGACTGGATCTGGAAGAGTTCCTTGTATTCGGCGGCGATGGGCTTGGCGTCCGGCAATTTGACGGTTAGCGGATTGCGATGTGTGCCGTTGACCCGGAATTCGTAGTGCAGATGCGGACCGGTGGCCAGGCCGCTCTTGCCGACGTAACCGATGATCTGACCCTGTTGTACCCGTGTGCCGGTGGAGACGCCGCGACGGTAACCGGACATGTGGGCGTAGAGGGTAGTGATGTTGCCGCCGTGTTGCACGATTACGGTTCTGCCGTAGCCGCCTTTGGTTCCACGGAAGACGACCTTGCCGTCACCGGCGGCCTTGATCGGGGTGCCGATCTTCGCTGCGTAATCGACGCCACGGTGCGGGCGCTTCTTGCCCAGTACCGGGTGATAACGCTCGCGCTGGAATTTGGAAGAGATACGGCGGAAATCTACTGGGCTACGCAGGAACGCCTTGCGCATGCTGCTGCCGTCGGGAGCGTAATAGAGTCCGCGGCCCTTCGGATCGGTAAATAGTACCGCCTGATAGGTTTTGCCCTGATTGGTGAATTCTGCGGCGAGGATGCGGCCGTCGCGCAGTTTTTCGCCATCCAGATACTGCTGTTCGTAGAGCAGGGAGAAGTTGTCGCCCTTGCGGATGTCGAGGGCGAAGTCGATATCCCAGCCGAAGATGCTCGCCAGTTCCATAATGATATTGCTGGAAAGGCCTGCGTCCTGACCACCCTGATAAAGAGAGCTTTCGATGACTCCCGCCGCATGGGTTACACGGGTATCGATCGGCGCCTCTTTCAGCAGGCTGACGAAACCGTTTTCACTCTGCTTAATGTAATAGCTCTTTTCCGGCGACAGATTGTAACGAATCGAGTGCAGCTGACCGTTATCGAGCTGGAACTGCAACTGTTGTCCCGGCTGCAGGGTTCGGAAGTATTTGTGCTCGCTGTCCGCGCTGACCGCCTCATGCAGTTGTTGCGGGCTGAGGTGCAGGCGATCGAAGATCAGCGACATGTTGTCGCCGGGGCGGACGGTGACGGTGCTCCAGGGGAGCCCCGGTTTTTCGTATTTCGCTTCGGCCGATGTGGCTTCAAGGGTTTGCGGTAGTACCAGCGGCAGGTTGAGCTGATCGACATCGCTGCTACTGACAGGTGTCGCGAGAGGCGGTTGGCTGATTTCGCGTGTGGCTTCGGCTTCGTGGCTGGGGCTGAAAAGGGCCACCAGTCCGACCGTTGCGGCGAAAATTGCCAGTGCATGCAGGTGTTTAGGTTGAACGCGGGGTACCCGCTCGCTGTTGCGTGCGGTCTTCGATTTATAGTCCCGGTTTAAGTAGTTGCCGTAATGCACGGAAATTTCTCGAAAAATTTTCCCAACCATACCGCTGCGCGAAGGGCGGGTCAATAATCCAGTTCTCATTCTGTAGCGATTTTCCGGCCTATGGTACTCTAGCGCCATTTTTCAGCTCGGGAGACAGGCATGGCAACGATGGACGAAGCGCTCGCTCTTATCAGACGGGGGGCGCATGAGATCCTGGTCGAAGAGGAGTTAGTGGCAAAGCTCAAAGAGGGCCGACCGCTACGGATCAAGGCGGGCTTCGATCCGACCGCGCCGGACCTGCATCTCGGTCATACCGTGCTGATCAAC
>JBNLAT010000055.1:0-16085 GCA_050302275.1 Thiohalomonadaceae bacterium
TTCTACTTCCGTACGACCGATGTGACCGGAGCCTGCGACCTGCCAGAGGGCGTGGAGATGGTGATGCCGGGTGACAACGTAAAGATGTCAGTCAAGTTGATTGCACCGATTGCGATGGAAGAGGGTCTGCGTTTTGCGATCCGCGAAGGTGGCCGTACCGTCGGCGCCGGCGTCGTTGCTAAGATCATAGAGTGATCATTGTTAGTTACCTGTAGCTGGCTCTGAGGAAGCGGCGGATCGCAAGGTCCTGCCGCCTCTTCGTCTGGCAACTAACAATTTTTTTACAGGCCAGTAGCTCAATTGGTAGAGCAGCGGTCTCCAAAACCGCAGGTTGGGGGTTCGAGTCCCTCCTGGCCTGCCATTATATAAGGCGCCTTTGCAAAAAGGTGCTGTGGCAGGAATGAACGCAAAGGCTGAAGTCGAAAGCTCAGGGATGGATACAGTAAAACTGTTACTGGCGGTGGTTCTGCTGGTAGCTGGGATAGCGCTGTTCTATTTTCTTGAGGAATACTCTTCCCTGATAAGGGTGATTGGTCTATTGGCGGTGACTGGGGTGGCGGTGTTTATTGCGCTGCAGTCGGTCGCCGGTCGTCGTGTCTGGGATTTCGCCAAGGCATCACGCACGGAAGTCAGGAAGGTTGTCTGGCCAAGTCGGCAAGAGACGATCCAGACGACACTCATCGTATTTGCCATGGTTTTACTGGTCGGTATCGTGCTCTGGTTGTTCGATATGATACTGCTGGCGATCGTTCAGTCTGTTACCGGATAGGAGAGATACTATGGCATTGCGGTGGTATGTGGTTCACGCCTACTCCGGTTTCGAAGCGCAGGTAAAGCGTTCCCTGGAGGAGCGCATTAAGCGTTTCGGCATGGAGTCGAGCTTTGGTCAGATTCTTGTGCCCACCGAAGAGGTGGTTGAAATGCGTAGTGGCCAGCAGCGTCGCAGTGAACGCAAATTTTTCCCTGGCTACGTGTTGGTCCAGATGGAGATGACCGATGAAACCTGGCATTTGGTCAAGGATGCACCAAAAGTGATGGGCTTTATCGGCGGCACTGCCGATCGGCCTGCTCCCATTACCGAACGTGAAGCGGATGCTATCCTGCAGCGCGTACAGGAAGGTGTTGAAAAGCCGCGTCCCAAGGTTCTGTTTGAACCGGGCGAGGTGGTACGAGTGATAGATGGTCCCTTCAATGATTTCAACGGCGTGGTCGAAGATGTTGACTACGAAAAGAGTCGTTTAAAGGTGTCCGTGCTGATTTTTGGGCGCTCTACCCCGGTCGATCTCGAGTTCGGCCAAGTGGAGAAAAGCTGAGCAGGTCTGATGTAGCCTTCTTGCTGGAGGCTCTGTGCTGCTCATCTATATACCCGGGGAGCCGCGAGGCGTTTGTACCCGATTAGGAGTAAAACATGGCAAAGAAAATTCAAGCTTATATCAAGCTGCAGGTTAAGGCCGGCTCGGCCAACCCTAGCCCTCCTGTTGGTCCGGCTTTGGGTCAGCATGGTGTGAACATCATGGAGTTCTGTAAGGCTTTCAATGCAAAAACTGAAAGTCTGGAGAAGGGTCTGCCGATTCCGGTAGTGATCACTGTCTATGCAGATCGCAGCTTTACCTTTATTACCAAGACTCCTCCTGCGTCCGTGTTGCTGCAGAAGGCAGCGGGCATTGCGAAGGGATCCGGTACGCCAAACACTGTGAAGGTGGGCAAGGTGACCCGTGAGCAGTTGGAAGAGATCGCCAATGTGAAGATGCCCGATATAACCGCTGCCGATATGGATGCGGCTGTTCGGACCATCGCCGGTACCGCCCGTTCCATGGGCCTTGATGTAGAGGGGGTATAAGCATGGCCAAGTTGAGCAAGCGCGCCCGCGCCATCAAAGAGAAGGTTGAAGCCGGTAAGCAATACGGGATTCTGGATGCTGTTGCGCTGTTGAAGGAACTGTCTACTGTCAAGTTTGGTGAGGCTGTTGACGTCTCTGTCAATCTGGGTGTCGATCCCCGTAAATCGGATCAGAACGTACGTGGTTCTACCGTGCTGCCTAACGGCACCGGAAAGGTTGTTCGCGTGGCAGTATTTGCCCAGGGCGCCAATGCCGATGCGGCTAAAGAGGCGGGCGCCGACGTAGTCGGGTTCGACGATCTGGCAGCAGACGTAAAGGCTGGCAACATGGATTTCGATGTGGTCATTGCTACGCCTGATGCCATGCGCGTAGTGGGGCAGTTGGGTCAAATCCTCGGCCCGCGCGGGCTGATGCCAAATCCGAAAGTTGGTACCGTGACGCCGAACGTCGCTGAGGCGGTTCAAAACGCGAAAGCGGGTCAGGTGCGTTACCGGACCGATAAAGGCGGTATCGTTCACTGCACCATTGGTAAGGTTAGCTTTGAGCCTGCCGCGGTAAAGCAGAATCTTGAGGCTTTGCTGGCCGATCTGAAAAAGATCAAGCCGACGGCTGCCAAGGGTGTGTATATGAAGAAGATCACCATTTCCTCGACCATGGGTCCGGGGCTGCAGGTGGATCTCTCTTCACTGGATGTCTGATTGTTGTAAGCAGGTGGGGTATCCGCCTGCTGCTAAAGAACTTTGGGGCGCCGGCCGGTAGGCCGGATGCCGTCAAAGACCGCAGGTGCCCTTTGGGCTTAATTAGCGCCTGCGCAGACGGTGCTCCTGATTCGGTTTGTAAATTCTGATGATGGTGCACGTTGTAGTGAGAGTGCCTGAACCCAGTTGGGTAAAGGTCTGGAAGTTAAAATGACATTGTCATTTTTGTTAGGAGGTGACGAGTGCCACTCAATCTTGAGCAAAAGAAAGCTGTCGTCGCCGAAGTCGCTGAGGTAGCAAGTACTGCCTATTCTGCGATTGCCGCCGAGTACCGTGGTTTGACCGTGGGTGAGATGACTGAATTGCGTGCCAAGGCGCGTGAGGCGGGTGTCTATCTCCGTGTGATCAAAAACACATTGGCTCGTCGTGCCGTCGAGAATACGGATTTTGATTGTATGAAAGAAGAGTTGACGGGTCCGCTTGTCATCGCTTTCTCACAAGAAGATCCAGGTGCTGCTGCACGCGTGATCAAAGACTTTGCCAAAGATCACAGCAAACTGGTTGTAAAGGTCGTTTCAATCGGTGGCAAGTTGCTTGCCGTTTCCGATCTTGAGGCGCTTTCCAAGATGCCTACTTACGAGCAGGCTGTCAGTATGCTTATGGCTGTCATGAAGGCTCCGGTGGAGAAGCTTGCACGTACCATTAATGAGGTACCGGGTAAGTTGGTCCGCACCGTAGCTGCGATCCGTGATGCGAAAGAGGCTGCATAATAGCTTTAATCCTTTAAATCTACACACGTTGTAAGTGTTAATCCATTATCAGGAGTTTTTACAATGGCTGTTTCTAAAGAAGATATCCTGGAGACTATCGCCGGCATGACCGTTATGGAAGTTGTCGAGCTGATCTCCGCTATGGAAGAGAAGTTCGGTGTTTCCGCTGCGGCCGCTGTTGCCGCTGCTCCGGCTGCGGGTGGCGGTGAAGCCGCTGCCGCTGAAGAGCAGACTGAGTTTGATGTTGTGATGACCTCATTCGGCGCCAACAAGGTTGCTGTTATTAAGGCTGTTCGCGGTATCACCGGCCTGGGCCTGAAAGAGGCTAAAGAAGCTGTCGAAGGCGTTCCCACCACTCTGAAGGAAGGTGTTTCCAAGGACGAAGCTGAGAGCGTGAAGAAAGAGCTGGAAGAGGCGGGTGCAGCAGTAGAGATCAAATAATTCTTGATTTCATATAGTTGCACACACTCGTGAGGTTAGGGCTGGTGGCGTTTTCGCCACCGGCCTTTTCCCGCTTGTAGACCTCCTTTCCAAGTGGTACGTCGGAACCTTTTGGAAAGCAGGTTTTTTAGAGGCGGCGACAAGGCGGCTTCTGCGGAAAATGTAGCAAGGTAGAGCATTGATGGTTGATTGGCATATACCTGATGTGGGCGTTGGGTAGGAATACAGCTTCAGGGACGATTTCCGGCAGGGACTGTGCTGGAACCAATATATTAAGAGTATCTTTTCGAAGATCCACGGGATCTCAAGAAATCGAGGGACGGCAACATGGCCTATTCTTTCACTGAGAAAAAGCGTATTCGTAAGGATTTCGGCAAGCGCCCGAGTATCCTGGAAGTGCCTTTTCTTTTGGCGACACAGATTGACTCGTATCGCAAGTTTCTCCAGGAGGGTGTCGCAGTAGCGGATCGTGCGGATGTGGGTTTGCATGCCGCTTTCAAATCGGTCTTTCCTATTGAGAGTTATTCCGGAAATGCGGTTCTGGAGTATGTGAGCTATCGCCTCGGCACACCGGTTTTTGATGTACGCGAATGTCAGCTGCGCGGTGCCACCTATGCCGCCCCGCTGCGTGTACTGGTGCGTCTGGTTATTTATGACAAAGATGCGCCTGCCAAGTCCAAGGTGGTGAAAGATATCCGTGAGCAGGAAGTCTACATGGGTGAAATGCCCCTGATGACCGACAATGGCACCTTTGTGATCAATGGCACCGAGCGCGTCATTGTGTCCCAGTTGCATCGCTCTCCTGGTGTGTTCTTTGATCACGACAAGGGTAAAACCCACAGCTCCGGCAAGCTGCTGTTCTCAGCCCGTGTGATTCCTTACCGCGGTTCCTGGCTGGACTTCGAGTTCGATCCCAAGGACAACGTATTTGTCCGTATCGACCGTCGCCGAAAACTGCCGGCCACCGTGTTGCTGCGCGCCTTGGGCTTTGATACCGAGCAGATGCTGGCCATGTTCTTCGAGACCGACAAAATCGCTCTCAGCAAGAAATCAGCGAAACTGACCCTGGTACCCGAGCGCCTGCGTGGTGAAACCGCCACCTTTGATATCAAGGTGGGCAAAAGCGTCATCGTGGAGTCGGGTCGCCGAGTCACCGCACGGCATATTCGTGAACTTGAAAAGGCCGAGGTCAAATCCCTTGATGTACCGTTTGACTTCCTGTATGGAAAAACCATTGCCCATGATGTGGTGGACCAGGATACCGGCGAGCTGCTGGCATCGGCTAATGATGAATTGACCGACGAGTTGCTTGAAAGCCTGATCGAGAACGGTGTCAAGAAAATCGAGACCCTGTTCACCAACGATCTGGATCAGGGACCTTACCTGTCCACTACGTTGCGCATTGATACCACCGCCAACGCCCTGGAGGCGCAGGTGGAGATCTATCGCATGATGCGTCCGGGCGAGCCGCCGACCAAGGAAGCGGCCGAGAAGCTGTTCAACAGCCTGTTCTTCAGCGCGGACCGCTACGATCTTTCCGCTGTGGGCCGCATGAAGTTCAACAAGCGGCTGAGCCGGGACGAAGTGACCGGTGAAGGCGTCCTGTCCAACGAGGATATTGTCGATGTGCTCAAGGAGCTGATCAATATCCGCAACGGTCATGGCATCGTCGATGATATCGATCACTTGGGCAACCGCCGCATTCGCTCGGTGGGTGAGATGGCGGAGAACCAATTCCGTGTCGGTCTGGTGCGCGTCGAGCGGGCCGTGCGCGAGCGCTTGACACTGGCTGAGTCAGAGGGGTTGATGCCGCAGGAGATGATCAACGCCAAACCGGTTTCGGCGGCGATCAAAGAGTTCTTCGGTTCCAGTCAGCTGTCCCAGTTTATGGACCAGAACAACCCACTCTCCGAGGTGACGCACAAGCGGCGTGTTTCTGCACTGGGCCCGGGTGGTCTGGCGAGAGAGCGTGCCGGGTTTGAGGTGCGCGACGTGCATCCCACCCACTACGGTCGTGTCTGTCCGATTGAAACCCCTGAAGGTCCGAATATCGGTCTGATCAACTCATTGGCGGTGTATGCCCGCACCAATGATTACGGTTTCCTGGAAACCCCTTATCGGGTGGTGAAGGACGGTTTGGTAACGGATGAGATCGATTATCTGTCGGCTATCGAAGAGGGGCGCTATGTGATCGCCCAGGCGAGCGCCGCGGTGGATAAAAAGGGGCATCTGTTTGAAGAGCTGATTCCCTGTCGTTATCAGAACGAAACCATGCTCACCAGTCCCGACAAAATCCAGTATATGGATGTGTCGCCGAAGCAGATCGTGTCGGTTGCCGCTTCCATGATTCCGTTCCTGGAGCACGATGACGCCAACCGCGCGTTGATGGGTTCCAACATGCAGCGTCAGGCAGTACCGACCCTGCGTTCCGAGAAGCCGCTGGTGGGTACCGGTATGGAGCGCGCTGTGGCGGTCGACTCCGGCGTGACCGTGGTGGCTAAACGGGGCGGCTCGGTTGAAGCGGTTGATGCGGCTCGCATCGTGGTGCGCGTCAATGATGATGAGACGGTGGCTGGTGAGCCGGGCGTGGATATCTACAATCTGACCAAGTACACCCGCTCAAACCAGAATACCTGTATTAATCAGCGCCCTCTGGTTAAGCCCGGCGATATCATCAGTCGCGGTGATGTGATGGCAGACGGCCCGTCCACCGACCTGGGTGAACTGGCGCTCGGTCAAAATATGCGTGTCGCCTTCATGCCCTGGAACGGTTACAACTTCGAGGATTCCATCTTGGTTTCTGAGCGGGTTGTCCAGGAGGATCGTTTCACCACGATTCACATTGAGGAACTGACTTGTATGGCCCGGGACACCAAGTTGGGTTCCGAGGAAATTACCGGCGATATTCCCAATGTGGGTGAGGCCGCTCTGGCCAAGCTGGATGAGTCCGGTATCGTTTATGTAGGTGCCGAGGTCAAAGAGGGCGACATCCTGGTGGGTAAGGTAACCCCCAAGGGTGAGACTCAGCTGACACCGGAAGAGAAACTGCTGCGTGCCATCTTTGGTGAGAAAGCGGCCGATGTGAAAGATACCTCGTTACGTGTCTCCTCCGGTCGGGTCGGTACGGTCATTGATGTCCAGGTGTTCACGCGTGATGGCGTGGAGAAGGATGCCCGTGCGCTGCAGATCGAGAATGCCGAGTTGGAGCGGGTCAAGAAAGACCTGGATGACCAACTGCGTATCATGGAAGAGGATACCTTCCAACGTGTCGAGAAGATGCTGCTGGGTAAGGTGGCTGATGGTGGACCCAATCAGTTGAAGTCTGGCGCCAAGATCACCAAGGCGTATCTGGCGGAATTGGATCAAGATCGCTGGTTGGAGATCCGTCTGCACAACGAAGAGGCCGCGGCACAACTGGAAGCGATTGCTGAGCAGGTAAAGCTGCAGCGCGAAGAGTTCCGCGAGAAGTTCGAAGAGAAAAAACGCAAGCTGACCACCAGTGATGATCTGGCGCCAGGTGTATTGAAGATGGTGAAGGTCTATGTGGCGGTAAAACGGCGCATTCAGCCGGGCGATAAGATGGCTGGTCGACACGGGAACAAGGGTGTCATCTCCATGATCCAGCCGGTCGAGGATATGCCGTTTGACGAGAATGGTCAGCCGGTGGATATCGTGTTGAATCCGCTGGGTGTGCCGTCGCGTATGAACGTCGGGCAGATCCTCGAAACTCACCTGGGTTGGGCAGCCAAGGGCGTGGGTGAAAAGATCGGTAAGATGCTGGAGGCGCAATCCAAGATTGCCGAGCTGCGTAAGTATCTGGAGAAGGTCTACAACACCAGTGGCAAGTCCGAAGATCTCAACAGCTTCACGGATGATGAAATCATTGAGCTGGCGAGTAATCTGAAACGTGGCGTACCGATGGCGACGCCGGTGTTCGACGGCGCCTCCGAAGAGGAGATCCGCGCGTTGCTGAAATTGGCCGATCTGCCGGAGAGCGGTCAAACCACGCTGTACGACGGTAGAACCGGTGAAGCCTTCGATCGTCAAGTGACGGTTGGCTACATGTATGTGCTGAAATTGAATCACTTGGTTGACGACAAGATGCATGCCCGTTCAACCGGCCCATACAGCCTGGTTACGCAGCAGCCGCTGGGTGGTAAGGCGCAGTTCGGCGGGCAGCGCTTCGGTGAGATGGAGGTCTGGGCGCTGGAAGCTTATGGTGCCGCCTACACACTGCAGGAGATGCTTACTGTGAAGTCCGATGATGTGACCGGTCGTACGCGGATGTATAAAAACATCGTGGACGGTAACCATCAGATGGAGGCCGGTATGCCGGAGTCCTTCAACGTGCTGGTTAAAGAGATACGCTCTCTGGGCATCAATATTGAATTGGAGCGGGAATAGGGTCCGGCATTACTCGTTGTAACCTAACGAATACCGAGACGAATACCGGAACCCGACAGCAGGAGATACGATCTTGAAAGATCTATTAAAAATTCTGAAGCAGCAAGGGCAGACTGAAGATTTTGACGCTATCAAAATAGGTCTGGCTTCACCCGACATGATCCGATCATGGTCTTATGGCGAAGTGAAAAAACCTGAGACCATTAACTACCGCACTTTTAAGCCGGAGCGCGAGGGGCTGTTCTGCGCCAAGATCTTTGGTCCGACCAGCGATTACGAGTGTCTGTGCGGCAAGTACAAGCGTCTCAAGCATCGTGGCGTCGTGTGCGAGAAGTGCGGCGTCGAAGTGACTTTGGCCAAGGTGCGGCGTGAGC
Organism: Thiohalomonadaceae bacterium; assembly: GCA_050302275.1. Classification (GTDB taxonomy): domain Bacteria; phylum Pseudomonadota; class Gammaproteobacteria; order Thiohalomonadales; family Thiohalomonadaceae; genus JAPHTQ01. The sequence goes on from JBNLAT010000055.1 coordinate 8,528, forward strand.
GCATGGGGCATATCGAGCTGGCCAGTCCGGTTGCTCATATCTGGTTCCTCAAGTCTTTGCCGTCGCGCATCGGCCTGCTGCTGGATATGACGCTGCGGGATATCGAACGGGTACTCTATTTCGAATCCTTCGTGGTGGTCGATCCAGGCATGACGCCATTGGAGCGCGGCCAGTTGCTGAATGATGATCAGTACCTGGAAGCCATTGAGGAGAACGGTGACGAGTTCGATGCCCGCATGGGTGCCGAAGCGGTTTATGAACTGCTCAGTTCACTGAATCTGCCCAAAGAGATCGAGATCCTCCGTGAAGAGATTCAGGGTACCAACTCGGAAACCAAGCTGAAGAAGTTGAGCAAGCGTCTGAAGCTGGTGGAGTCGCTGCACGAGTCCGGTAACCGTCCTGAGTGGATGGTGATGACTGTGTTGCCCGTGTTGCCGCCTGAGCTGCGTCCCCTGGTGCCGCTGGATGGCGGTCGATTCGCCACTTCTGATCTGAACGATCTGTATCGTCGGGTGATCAACCGCAACAACCGTCTGAAGCGGCTGCTCGATCTGAATGCACCGGATATCATCGTGCGCAACGAAAAGCGCATGCTGCAGGAGTCTGTGGATGCATTGCTGGATAATGGCCGTCGCGGACGTGCTATCACCGGTACCAACAAGCGTCAGCTTAAATCGCTGGCGGATATGATCAAGGGTAAGCAGGGTCGCTTCCGTCAAAACCTGTTGGGTAAACGTGTCGACTACTCCGGCCGTTCGGTGATCGTGGTGGGTCCGACACTGAAGCTGCACCAGTGTGGTCTGCCGAAAAAGATGGCTCTGGAGCTGTTCAAGCCGTTTATCTTTTCCAAGCTGCAGTTACGTGGCTTGGCCACCACCATTAAGGCGGCGAAGAAGCTGGTTGAGCGCGGCACCGGCGATGTCTGGGATATTCTCGAAGAGGTGATTCGCGAGCACCCTGTCATGCTGAACCGTGCGCCGACACTGCATCGACTGGGTATCCAGGCATTTGAGCCGGTGCTGGTGGAAGGTAAGGCAATTCAGCTTCACCCGCTGGTCTGTACCGCCTTCAACGCCGACTTCGACGGTGACCAGATGGCCGTTCACGTGCCGCTCTCCATTGAGGCGCAGTTGGAAGCGCGCAGCTTGATGATGTCGACCAACAATATCCTCTCGCCGGCGAATGGCGAGCCGATTATTGTGCCTTCGCAGGATGTGGTGTTGGGTCTCTACTTCATGACCCGTGAGCGCATCAATGCTAAGGGCGAGGGCATGGTGTTTTCGGATCTGGCGGAAGTACATCGCGCCTACGAGTCGCGCATGGTGGATCTGCAGGCCAAGGTCAAAGTGCGTCTGACCGAGAAAGTGGAAGATGAAGATGGCCAGGAACAGACGGTTCGCCGCCTGGTGGATACCACCGTGGGTCGGGCGTTGCTGTCAGAGATTCTGCCCAAGGGACTGCCGTTTGAGTTGATCAACAATGCCATGGGTAAGCGCGCCATCTCCAATCTGGTTGATGCCTGCTATCGTCGTGTTGGTCTTAAAGAGACCGTGATCTTCGCCGACCAGGTGATGTACATGGGCTTCCGTTTCGCTACCCGTGCCGGCGTCTCCATCGGCATGAACGACATGACCATCCCCAAGGAAAAGGGGCCGATCCTGGCGTCTGCGGAACGCGAAGTAAAGGAGATTCAGAACCAGTACGCCTCTGGTCTGGTGACCAATGGCGAACGCTACAACAAAGTGGTGGATATCTGGTCCCACACCAATGACCAGGTGGCCAAGGCGATGATGTCTCACCTGGGTAAAGAGACGGTCATTGATCGTGAAGGTAAGGAGGTCCAGCAGGACTCTTTCAACTCCATCTACATGATGGCCGACTCCGGAGCGCGTGGTTCGGCGGCGCAGATCAGGCAGTTGGCCGGTATGCGTGGTTTGATGGCCAAGCCGGATGGCTCCATTATTGAGACACCGATTACCGCCAACTTCCGTGAAGGCCTTGACGTACTGCAGTACTTCATCTCGACCCACGGTGCTCGTAAGGGTCTGGCCGATACGGCGCTGAAGACCGCTAACTCCGGTTACCTGACGCGTCGTTTGGTGGACGTGGCGCAGGACATGGTAGTGCTCGAGACGGACTGTGGCACTGAAGAGGGTCTGGACATGCATCCCATCATTGAGGGTGGTGATGTGGTCGAGCCCCTGCGCGAACGGATTCTTGGTCGTGTGCTGGCGGAAGCGGTGTACAAACCGGGCAGTGATGAGTTGGTATACGATCGGGGGACTCTGCTGACTGAGGCCTCCGTTGAGACGCTCGAAAAGTTGGGTGTCGACCATGTTCGAGTCCGTTCGGCTATCACCTGCGAATCGAAGGTCGGTGTTTGTTCCATGTGTTACGGGCGTGACCTGGCGCGTGGACACAAGGTCAATATGGGCGAGGCGGTCGGTGTAATTGCAGCGCAATCCATCGGTGAGCCGGGCACCCAGCTGACCATGCGAACCTTCCATATTGGTGGTGCCGCTTCACGAGCGGCAGCCGTCAACAGTATCGAAGTCAAGACGGCGGGCACGGTGCGGCTGCACAACATTAAAACGGTTGAGCATCACAGCGGCACGCTGGTAGCGGTATCCCGCTCCGGTGAATTGACGGTGGTCGATGAAGTGGGTCGTGAGCGTGAGCGCTATAAAGTCCCCTACGGTGCCAATATCCGCGCCGCGGATGGCGAGCAGGTCGCGGGCGGACAGATGGTGGCCAACTGGGATCCCCATACCCATCCGGTGATTACCGAGGTGGCGGGTACCGTGCAGTTTGTCGAGTTTGCGGACGGCGTCAGTGTGCAGAAACAGGTGGACGATGTCACCGGTCTCTCGTCACTGGCGATCATCGATCCCAAGCAGCGCCCAACCGCCGGTAAGGATATGCGGCCAATGGTTAAGCTGGTGGACGATGAAGGCAATGATTTGAATATTGCCGGCACCGACATCCCGGCGCACTATTATCTACCTTCCGGCGCCGTGGTCATTGTGGCCGATGGCGGTCGCGTGCAGATTGGTGACACCCTGGCACGTATTCCCCAGGAGTCCTCCAAGACCCGCGATATCACCGGTGGTCTGCCCCGAGTGGCTGACTTGTTCGAAGCGCGCAAGCCGAAAGACCAGGCAATCCTGGCGGAGGAGACCGGTACGGTTGGTTTTGGTAAAGATACCAAGGGCAAGCAGCGGTTGATCATTACCGATGCCGATGGTGAGCAGCATGAAGATCTGATCCCTAAATGGCGTCATGTCAACGTGTTCGAGGGTGAGCATGTTGCCAAGGGTGAGGTGGTCTCCGATGGTGAGTACAATCCGCACGATATCCTGCGCCTGAAGGGGGTGACCGCCCTGGCCGATTATCTGGTGAAGGAAATTCAGGATGTGTACCGTCTGCAGGGTGTGAAGATCAACGATAAGCATATCGAAGTCATCATCCGCCAGATGTTGCGCAAGGTGGAAATTACTTCTCCAGGCGATACCCGCTTCCTGCGCGGCGAGCAGGTTGAGAAGGCGCGGGTTTTGGAAGAGAACGAGCGGGTTGAGGCAGAAGGCAAACATCCGGCGTTGTGGACACCGATTTTGCTGGGTATCACCAAGGCCTCTCTCGCCACTGAATCGTTTATTTCAGCGGCCTCTTTCCAGGAGACGACGCGTGTGCTGACTGAAGCGGCGGTACGTGGGTCCAGCGATTCGCTGGTGGGCTTGAAAGAGAATGTGATTGTTGGTCGGCTGATACCGGCAGGCACCGGTCTCTCTTATCATAACGAGCGCCATAAGCGTCGGGATGAGGAGTTGGGTGCGGAGTCGGCGGATGCCAAGGTCGAGATGGATGCCGACGAGGTCGCAGAGGCTATTAAGCAGGCGTTGAATACCGCGGACAGCGAGTAGTCGGTAAATACGGAGGGGTGGGTAGTATCGCCCCTCCGTAATGGGTAAAGAGTTACAAAACTGGGCGGCCACTTTTTCAACAGTAGGGTGGCCATGGTAGTGTTGACACCTCCTTGTCAGGCGCGTAGAATGCGCGCTCTTCACTTGGGCTGAAGTGGTACTGCGGTCCGGGTTTCAGAATTATTCCCAGGCTTTTTTCGGCCTTGGGGGCAAGGTTTTAAGCTAGTGATGAACGGACACCGGTCTTTGGTCGGTTGGGTGTTGGTCGCGCGCTTTTCTGGTGCGATAGAGGGCGTAAGAAGCGCTTCTCTGGAGACGGGATTTAATGGCTACAATCAATCAGTTGGTGCGCAAGCCACGCATGCGCAAAGTAGAAAAAAGTAACGTGCCGGCGTTGGAGGCGTGTCCGCAGAAGCGTGGCGTTTGTACGCGTGTTTACACAACCACGCCGAAAAAGCCTAACTCTGCATTGCGTAAAGTCGCGCGTGTGCGCCTGACCAACGGTTTTGAGGTCAGTACCTACATCGGTGGTGAAGGTCACAATCTTCAGGAGCACTCGGTAGTACTGATTCGTGGCGGTCGTGTAAAGGACTTGCCCGGTGTGCGCTATCACGTCGTGCGCGGTAGTCTGGATACCTCCGGTGTGGATAAGCGCCGCCAAGGGCGTTCGAAATATGGTGCCAAGCGGCCTAAGAGCTGATTGGGTTCACTAAACAGGACTGAGTTATAAGTCATGCCAAGAAGACGAGTTGCAGCAAAACGCGAAATTCTGCCTGATCCGAAGTTTGGAAGTCAGCTGCTCGCGAAGTTCATCAACATGATCATGGTTGATGGTAAGAAGTCGGTAGCTGAGAAGATCATCTACGATGCTCTGGATCGCGTGAGCGAGCGCACCAGTGGTGAGCCGATGGATGTTCTTGAAAAGGCGCTCGAGAATGTGCGTCCAATGGTTGAGGTGAAGTCCCGCCGTGTCGGTGGTGCAACCTATCAGGTGCCGGTCGAGGTGCGTGCGAATCGTCGCAACACCCTGGCTATGCGCTGGCTGATCGATGCTTCGCGCAAGCGTAGCGAGAAGTCGATGGCTCATCGTCTGGCGGGAGAGCTGGCGGATGCTTCCGAGCAGCGTGGTTCCGCGGTGAAAAAACGTGAGGATACTCACCGCATGGCTGAGGCCAATAAGGCATTTTCACACTACCGCTGGTAAGACAACGCTTTATTTAGTACCCGTTTTACCTTTTTTTGCTCTTTTACATTGTTGATCGGATTGAGTCGTGGCGCGAAGCACACCTATTGATAGGTATCGGAATGTTGGGATTATGGCGCATATTGATGCGGGTAAGACCACCACTACCGAGCGCATTTTGTACTACACCGGGGTCTCTCACAAGATCGGTGAAGTACACGATGGTGCGGCGACTATGGATTGGATGGAGCAGGAGCAGGAGCGTGGTATTACCATTACTTCTGCGGCAACGACCTGCTTCTGGAAAGGAATGGATCAGCAATTTCCGGAGCATCGTATCAATATTATCGATACGCCGGGGCACGTCGATTTTACCATTGAAGTCGAACGGTCTTTGCGCGTGCTTGACGGCGCCTGTGCTGTGTTTTGTGCGGTAGGGGGCGTTGAACCACAGTCGGAGACAGTGTGGCGTCAGGCTGATAAGTATGGCGTCCCACGCATTGCGTTCGTCAATAAGATGGATCGCATGGGCGCCGATTTCTTGCGAGTTGTTGAGCAAGTGCGTACGCGTCTTGGTGCCACCCCGGTGCCGCTGCAGTTGCCCATCGGCGCTGAAGAGTCGTTCCAGGGCGTCGTCGACCTGATCAAGATGAAGGCCATCTATTGGGATGAGGCATCCCGCGGCATGACCTTTGAAGAGAAAGAAGTGCCCGCCGAACTTCTGGCGCTGGTCGACGAGTGGCGGGAGAAGATGGTTGAGTCTGCCGCCGAAGCCAGTGATGAATTGATGGAGAAGTACCTGGATACGGGTAGCCTGTCAATCGAAGAGATTAAATCTGGATTGCGTATCAGAACGCTCTCCAGCGAGATAACACCCATGATGTGTGGCTCCGCCTTCAAGAATAAAGGCGTGCAAGCCCTGCTGGATGCGGTTATCGAATATATGCCGGCCCCGGTGGATGTGCCGGCGATTAAAGGTGTATTGGACGGCGATGAGGGCCAAGTGGCTGAACGTCCCTCCAGTGACGAAGCACCATTTGCTGCGCTGGCATTTAAAATTGCAACAGACCCATTTGTGGGTAATCTGACCTTCTTTCGTGTCTATTCAGGCGTCCTCAAGTCGGGTGACAGCGTGTTTAACCCGGTAAAGGGAAAGAAAGACCGGGTGGGTCGTATTTTGCAGATGCACTCCAACTCACGTGAAGAGATTAAGGAAGTGCGGGCGGGCGATATCGCCGCGGCAGTAGGTCTCAAGGACGTCACAACCGGCGATACGCTGTGTGCCCTGGATGCCCATATTACGCTTGAGCGAATGGAGTTTCCTGAGCCGGTTATCGCGGTGGCTGTAGAGCCGAAGACCAAAGCCGACCAAGAGAAGATGTCGGTTGCGCTGTCCAAGCTGGCGCATGAGGATCCTTCGTTTCACGTAACAACCGATGCGGAGTCGGGGCAAACGATTATCGCCGGGATGGGTGAGTTACACCTGGACATTATCGTCGATCGGATGCGCCGGGAGTTCAATGTAGAGGCAAATGTTGGTGCCCCTCAGGTGGCGTATCGGGAGACCATTCGCGCTACCGTTGAGCAGGAAGGCAAGTTTGTCCGGCAGTCGGGCGGGCGTGGTCAATATGGGCACGTTTATCTCCGGATCGAACCGCGCGAACCGGGTAGCGGTTACGAATTCGTCAACGGAATAGTGGGAGGGGTCGTGCCCAGGGAGTACATTCCAGCCGTTGATAAGGGTGTTCAGGAGCAGATGCAGAATGGTGTGCTCGCCGGATACCCGATGGTGGATATCAAGGTCACCCTGTTCGATGGGTCGTACCATGATGTGGACTCCAGTGAAATGGCGTTCAAGATAGCGGGATCGATGTGTTTTAGAGAGGGAGCGGGAAATGCCAGTCCTATCCTTCTTGAGCCGATCATGAAGATTGAAATCATAACGCCCGAAGAGTACATGGGTGATGTGATGGGTGACCTGAACCGACGGCGTGGTGTGGTTCAGGGCATGGATGACTGTCCAGCGGGGCGGCAGATAAAGGCGGAGGTTCCGTTATCCGAAATGTTCGGATATGCCACGGACCTTCGTTCAGCTACGCAAGGTCGTGCAACATACAGCATGGAATTTGCTAAATACAGTGAAGTCCCGGCGAATATCGCTGAGGCTGTGAAGAAACAGTAATCTGGAAGGGGTAGAACCGTGTCCAAGGAAAAATTCGAGCGTACAAAACCCCACGTAAACGTGGGAACCATTGGTCACGTTGACCACGGTAAGACCACGTTGACGGCGGCGATCACGAAAGTGATGGCGGAAGCGCGGGGTGGAGTATTTAAAGACTACGCTGACATCGACAATGCACCGGAAGAGCGTGAGCGTGGTATTACTATCGCAACCGCACACGTGGAGTATGAGTCGGATGCACGTCACTACGCCCACGTAGACTGCCCGGGACAC
>JBNLAT010000056.1:0-15921 GCA_050302275.1 Thiohalomonadaceae bacterium
GAATGTCTTCAGCCAATTGTTTCCACAGACCGGGCGCAGTGCTTGCGGGTGTACTCATCTTCTCTTCCATTTCAGTGTACATGGTCAGACTCCCCTGCCAGGCTGGCGTAGAAGCTCTCCAGCTCGCTGCGACTCGGCGAGCGTTTGTTTGTGGCGGCAAAACGGCGAATACCGGGCAGCAGGCTGTCGGCCTGTTCGCGGCTGAGCAGGATGCCGATCTCAGCAAAACAGTTCACGACAGCATTGGCGCCAGAGTGTTTGCCCAGCACCAGACGGTGCACGCGGCCCAGCAGCGCCGGATCGACGCCCTGATAGTTGAGTGGATCCTTGAGCAGGCCGTCGACGTGAATGCCGGACTCGTGGGTGAAAACCCCTTCGCCGACCAGACTCTTCTGCCACGGCAGTGGGCGGCCCGAGGCGTTGGCCACCAGTTCGGCCAGTTGCTGGTATTCGTGGAGCATCACGCCGCAGTCGACGCCGTGCAGCACCTGCAATCCCAGCACCACCTCTTCCAGCGCGGCATTCCCGGCGCGTTCGCCGAGGCCGTTGACGGTGGTGTTGACGTGGGTGGCACCGGCGCGGATGGCGGCCAGAGTGTTAGCAGTAGCAAGGCCCAGATCGTCGTGGGCATGCATCTCTACCTGCATATCGCTGCTGGCAACCAGACGTGAGAGACGGTCATAGATACCGAAGGGCTCCATGATGCCGACGGTATCGGCAAAGCGGAAACGGTCCGCCCCGGCCAATTGTGCGGTTTCCATCACCTGCAACAGGAAGTCGTCGTCGGCACGGGAGGCATCTTCGCCACCGACACTGACGGCAAAGCCGAGGTCGCGGGCCATGTTGACGTAACGACGGATGTTATTCAGTGCCCAGTCGCGCTCGCGGCCCAGTTTGCTGCGTAGCTGCTGGTCGGAGACCGGCATGGAGAGATTGACCCGCTCGACCCCGAGACCGATACAGGCACGCAGGTCCTCTTCGCGCATCCGGCCCCAGGCAATCAGGTCGGCATTCAGACCAAGACTGGTCAGCGCCTGGATATCCTCCTGCTCCTCACGCCCCATCACCGGGATACCGACTTCCAGCTCGCCGACCCCGGCCGCATCCAGCGCCTTGGCGATAGCGATCTTCTCCTCCAGATTGAAGGCGACCCCGGCGGTCTGCTCGCCGTCGCGCAGGGTGGTGTCGTTGATCGTGACCTTGCGGTTGCCCTGATACATAGCCGTATCCTGAATACAGTTGTCTGTATTCACTACACAGCAACCAACATGCCAGAAACAATGGCATTGAATTTCAATAACTTAGAAGTGGCGGCGCGCACCAAAACAGGGGGCGAAGCACAACAATGTTGCGAATCCGACAAAAACCATCAGGGGAATTTATTGATGGCGGATTAGGGTGGGAACCCGATTTTATGGTCGAAATAACTCCGACGCGTTGGGATGTAGTAATAGATTCCTGGCCCTATTGTTTCGGCTAATACGATAAGAGCAATCGTTGCCACGGTGATGGTCAGCACAACCATCGAATCAGCATGTTCCCAGAGCCATGCTTTCTTGTTAGTAGCTGAGGGCAGGTTTCGTATCATTGATAGGTGATACCACCATCCTCGAAAGAAATCAGATATTAAATTCATTTTTCTTTAGAAATACGGCTCATTTGCAACCCCCTCCACCCTTTTCCCTGCTAATCGTTCTCCATAGTCGGGTAATGAGATAGTTCTATCCCAATACCCACTTGGGCCACGATTGCCAGGAACTGAGGATTCAGATAATCACAATGGATTGCGACATCACGTAGCTCAATACCAAAATCGATAGTTGCTTCATCGACGCCTGGAAATTTAACTATTTGAATTATTGTGTCCAAGTTTCGCTCTAGAAAACTTTGAGCTTCTTTTATCTGAAGTTCAAAATTATTCATATCAGCGTCACTTGCGATAAAAGATGCGCCTGATTTTTCATTAAGCTGACTATTAGGGTCGTTTTTAAATCGGGGTTCACCCATTATCCAGACACGTTCCGGTTCTAGTGAAACATTCTTGAGCAATGTCTCAATATCTAGACTTTTACCCAGCATTCTAAAAAAGGCGCTCAATCAATCAGTCTCCTAGTACCTTAAAAGTTTTTGATCTGACCCCAAATGCATTTATAATCGGGGCTGGTATCGGTTTTCTCATGATTTCTGTGTTGGATTCAGTTTGTCCCGAGATCCGGCAGTTCTAGATCTAATGGTAACGTGTCACCATAGCGAGGATGAATTCTATTTAATTTGAGTATGAAGTCCTCATACTTATCAGAGAGTTTCATGATTGCAATAACAGATGCCAAGTGTTCCCTGAGTTTTGGGTGCCCAACATCTGAAGTTAGTCGCTGGAATAACTTACCACTTTTTTCATCTTTTTTTGCCTGCCTTTTTAGTTCAGACAATACTGCCGGGGCGAGTCTTCTATATACAATATCGTTTGTCAGAGTACCAAAGTATTGCGGCCTGTAGTGTGCATGTTCTGGCGGATAATCTAGTTCTCTCAGCCTAAAGAGTTCTTCATAAAAATCAGCGGGGAATGTTCTAACATAAGGTTGCAATTCGTTTGCTACAAAGGCCTCCAGTATCTTCGCAAGTGCGTGTTTTTCTCTATCTCGCTGATATCCCGTTGCTTCATCAACTAATGCAATAATACCTACTCGTGCAAAACCCCGTACCAAAGCCTCACACTTCTCTGCAATGTGCATTTGCTGCGTTTGCAATGCCTTATCCGCTCTTGCAGTTAAAATTGCCTCACAAATATCAGCTAAAATAGTGGCCGGGTAGCCAAATACAACAGTGCCATTGATTTTGAACTTGATCGGGTGATTTATATGTTCACTAAGATCACTATCTATATATGGTGAAACAGCTTTGCCCGAAACAAACGATACAAGACGATCGCCACCACCTCGTGGCGTCCCCTTTGACATACCGAGACCACCTAGCATTCCTGATTGGGACAGAACACGTGTTCCATCATTAAGTACGTAGCACGGAATTTCTACGTCACCGATTTTAAGTGGATGATCAGGGGAACCGTGCGTTACTTCAGGAAGAGCTTTAAGCTCAGCTTTTGCTTTAGCTGCATTTCTAGCAATTTCACTGCGTCGCTGCTTCGACAGCTTTGCTGCCCGAGCAACCCCTCCTTTAGCTCTTCCGCGTGGTTCGTTTGTGCTCATACCGACCCCTCATGCATGTAAAATGCAGATCTTACATACTTTATTCAATATTGCAAGCAGCTGCATGCATTGCACTGTTTTTATAATATTTACAATACGTTATGCGTACTTGACGTGACGAAAAAGTATGTTTGCTGCAGCATTTCGATGTTCCTGCCTTCAGGCGCACAGCAGCATCACTCATGAAAAAGGCCGCAATGCGGCCTTTCGATAGTTTATTTCTATGTCCTAAAGTATTTCGCCAAACAACGGCAACCCGCGCACACCAATGTGGCTTCTCATTTCATCCGGGATAAGCATCACCGGCAGGTTCAGGGTCACCGCCTTGCTGTGGCGTTCGATCAGCGCCCTTGCCTGTTCCTTGTCGTAACGCGGACGTGTGGTGAATTTGCCTGCACCGCCCTCCACCTTCCAGTTCTCTTTATGGCGGGCTGCGTGTAGCCAGGGGCTGCGGGTAGCGAATCCGGCCTGTTCGATCTGCACATGCCACTGCCTTCCCAGCCGCTGCAGGATTCGCGGGATCTCTTTGTCGTAGAGTCGCTTCAGACGTGACATCGGCCGGTCGTAGCGCAGCTCATGCACCGTGGCATCGGCCCAGGCGATACCGTCGAGTCCACGCTCTACCGCATGCAGTAGCATCATTTTCAGCCCCAGCGAAACCCACTGATTACGAAACGGTGCACGGGGAATACCGCTGCGCAGACCGTAACGGGCCGACGACTGATGCCAGTCGCTCTGCATCTCTTCGATAAACAGTAGACGTTTGCCGTCGATGCTCTGCCGCTCCTTGGTGCGAATGTGCAGCAGCACATTACGCTCCGGGTAGTGGGCGGTGAAATGAGAATGCGGATAGTCGGGCAGCGTCACCAACCACTCGCGATAGCCTTCGCCACCGAAGAGACTCATATATTCATAACGCTGGCTGTAACGTTGTATCGGTCGCAACAGGTGATGGTAGTGGGCGTGGTATTTCGCCTGACGGATCGCCGCCTCACGGTTGGCAAACTCCTGCCTGCCGTAACGCTCGTCGATCACCGGCTGACCGTATGGGCCGAGTACAAACCAGCGCACATCGGTGCGACCCGGTTTGCGCAGCATTCCAACCTGATAGCGGGAGGTGCGACAGCGATAACGGACAATGGCGAGATCGCCCTCGTCCACCGCGTAACCGGCCATACGCATCTGGTAGCTGGGAAGACGCTTGGCGACCTCAGTGAAGGGCATTGAGGTTTCCTTGATGTACTCCAGCTCGTTGCAGAGATGGGGCGTTACGGATCTGTAGTCGATGGCATCGAGTAGCACGGTTTTCTCCACAACATCTTTTGCTTGATAGCCGGAGAGAAAGTCACGCAGCCCTGACCAGGCAATCGCCTCGTCGCTCACTCCATCACGACGCAGGTTGAGCAGTGTTCGTCGCCACTGCTCTGCGGTGGCGCGTGTGGTGGTCAGCGCCTGGATGCGTTGATGTAACGGGCTATAGAGACGTGACGGATAGTTGTGCCACTCATCGTAGGTAGTGGCGTTTTCCGCCAGCAGACGGGCACGCGCCAGTTCAACGATGCGCGCCTGTGCAGGTTGCGACAACCATTCAAGAAAGAAGCTGCGATCCTTTTCATTCCACTGGTTGATCCACAGTCGATCCGCCAGGGTGTGACCGGAGAAAGTGGTGGTGCCGTTCTGCTCAAACAGGATATCGATGAGCGGATAAAGCTGCTGATGAGGTGTGTTGGCAGTGACGCGCAGACGCAGACGGCGCGCATGGAAACGTGCGCGGTCGGACGTGATCGTAATTCGTCTTCCATCTGATAAACGTGTCATCTCTCACTCCAGTGAATCGACGTTGTTAATCTTTTGAAGGAAAACCGATCACTCCATGTGTTCCATTACTCAGGGCGTCGAGTCGTTCGCCCAGAATCTGCTCCATTGAATCCAGCACCCGTTTGATGATCATCCCGGCGTTAACGTGATAGAGACGCAGCTGACAGTGCACCGGTTTATGCAATGTTTCGCGTCGTCCGGTATCAAATTCGGTCCACGCCGCGATCGGTACGTCGTAAAGCGCACGGTCCACCACAATCCAGGCATCGGGCTGCAGGATCAGGTCGAGGGTTTTCAGTCCGGGAATGGAGAGTGACAGTTCGGCACCGAGACGACGCAGCGCGGTCTGCACCGTGTTGAAGTAGTGTGCCTCGATAATCGCGTCGCGATACTCGTAGACCGGCACCTCTTCATGGCGTCGATACATGTCCGCCTCAGCTATCGTCACGCAGTTCATGCTCTCCCCTCCACCCTGCGGCCTTTGCCTGGGTCATTGCCTGCTCGTGAATTCGCAGGAAGCGTGTGCGTAACTCATCGGGCATGTTGTTGACCAGAAAGCCGTACTTTTCCCATTCGGCATCGACCTTCTGCCACAGGTTTTCAATCCCCGCGGCCGTCCAGCCCTCGCAAGTTTCATTTTCAGGGATGAGACCGAAGGCCCAGGCGTCACGAATGAGCTTGCCCGTCGCGGTCATCGCACCGTTGATATCTTTGTTGATCCCTACATAACTCTTTGCCTGTTGCATCGTTACTCCTCCTCCATTTATGAGGTCAGGCTGGCGAACAGTGCCGGTAGTTTTTCCGGCAGCCGGTCGACGTGATCGACAATGGTGTAATTGGTCGCGCCGAAGATACGTTTCACGTAGTGGTCGGCATCGGCGTCTAGCGTCAGGCAGTAACTCATCACGCCTTTGCTATACAGCTCTTCCACCGCCTTACGGGTATCGTGACGCAGGTGTTGCGGATCGCGCTCGTCGATGTCGGCGGGCGCACCGTCGGTGACAACCAGTAGCAACTTGCGTCGCTCAGGCTGTTTCAGCAGATGGTGTCCGGCATGACGCATCGCCGCGCCCATGCGGGTAGAGAGTCCGCCCTTCATTCCGGCCAGACGACTCTTCGCCTCATCGTCCCAACGCTGATTGAAATCCTTGAAGCGAAAGTACTGCACATCGTGGCGACCATCCGAGGCAAAGCCGTGGATGGCGAAGGGATCGCCGATACCGTTGATCGCCGTGGCTACCAGTGTTGCCGCTTCGCGGGTCAGATCGAGAATCGTCTTCGACTCTTCGTCGCCTTTGTCGATGTGATCGTTGGTCGATTCGGAAAGGTCCAGCAGCACAGTCACCGCCAGATCGCGATTCTTGATCACGTTACGCATGGTGATGCGCGGACTCGGCTGCTCGCCCATGCGTATCGCCACCATCGCGTCGACCGCGGCATTGATATCCACTTCGTCGCCATCTTCCAGATTGCGCTGCCGTTGTACGCCCTGCGGTGCCAGCAGATCGATAATGCGACGGATCTGGTAGGCCACCGGTTTGTATTCGCTGAGGATCTCGTCGACCTGTTCCGGGTTGCCGCGTGCCGGTCGGCGCTCATACAGCGTGGCCCAGTCGGGACGGAACAGCTGCACCTGATAGTCCCACTCCTGATAGTGGAACGGTGCGGAGATTGGCTCCTTGCCCCACATAGCGTTAAAGCTGGTGGTCGCCTCGCCCGCATCTTCGTATGGCATGAACTCAGTGGCGCAGACCCAGATCTCCTGGGCATCGTCACCGGCCAGTTCGCAATCGACCTCGTTGGCCATCTCCACTGCGCTGACATACTTGCGCACCTGACGCTGGCTGGCAGGCAGGTACTCTTCGCCATGCAGCGCACGGTCGAATTCATCCATCGACCAGACAAAACGGTTGTCGTCACGATAGGCGATACGGAAAGAGTTGAGCACACGCAGACTCGGCACCGCCTTGCGTGCGCTAAGCAGATTGAACAGCTCCAGACCGATGTGCCAACTGAAACTGTTTTCCAGTCGGTTGTGGGCGATGTTGGCGTGGAACTTCTGTGCGATGGCATCGAGTTCCGCATCGCCACTCTGCACACTGCTATCGAGCAGCATGTGGGCGATCTTCTCGACCAGCTCCACGGTTTCATGTTCAACGGCTGTGGTCGGTTGCAGCGAAAGCAGCGTGCCCCACAGTTTTTTCAGGCCGGGAAAATCGTTAACCGCGCAGTACTCGACCCGCGCATCCTCGGCCAGGGCGATGAAAAACATCTGCGCCGGAGACAACTGTTCGGCAGAGATCGCACGGCGGCTGTAGTGAATGTGTGCCGCCAGGTGGGCACACTGGGCGCGATAGAGTTCCAGCCCGGAGACGAGCTCTTCGCCGTCGCGTTTGATCGGGTCGACCGCATCGGGCAGGTGCAGCACATGCTGTTCGATATAGGGACGGAAGCCTTCGTAATCAGCAGAAGTCGGACGCAGGAAAAAGTCGCGCCCCCACAGTGCACGCAAGTAGTAGTTAAGCTTGCGCTGGCTGTCGATGAACAGCGTACCGCGACGCTCCTTTTGCAGCATCTTTTTGCTGTCTGCCGTTTCCAGGGCGAAATACTTCACCAGATTCGGCAGGTCGCGACGATACGCTTCCGCACCGAAGGAAGACCAACGCTTGAGTCCACTGAGGGTCAGTTTGGAAAGCAGCTCATCGATGTTGGAGAGCATCGGACGCAGGCCGCGTGCAGCACGGGCGGATAGTTGATGAATCAACGCCAGATAGCCGCGCAGCAGTTCCGGATCGCCAAGACGACGCGCCGCGGTCGGCAGTGAGGAAAACAGCATGGCGATGACTTCGCCAGAGGTCATGGACGAGAGTTTCATCGCCGCGTGAATGCAGTCGCTGATAATGTCTTCGCCGCACTCTTTAACCACCAGCGGCATCTCTTCCAGATAGGCGATAACCAGATCGGAACCGCGACCCAGTTTGCACAGGCCACGACCGCCGTCGAGATACTCTTCCAGACCGGCAGGCGACATCACCCGCGCCGCTTCGTGGAAAGTCGATTCAAGAACCGCCCTTACCTCTGGCGCCGTTTCGGCGAACTGCTCTCTGTAGTCCTCGAAGTTAATCGTCATGGCTGCTTACCTGAAAAGCGATGACCTTTACGGTTAAGAAACAAAAAACGTCTGTACCGCCGCCTCCAGCGTTTCACGCATGTCCGGATCGTCGGTTAACGGATTCACCAGGGTCATGTGGCAGGCGGCCAGCGGTTCGACCCCTTCGGCGATCATGCTGCCCGCGTAGACCAGCAGACGGGTGGAAATCCCCTCGTCCAGGCCATGCCCTTTCAGGTTGCGGGCACGGTGCGCGATCTGCACCAGCTTGCCTGCGGTGTCGGCATCGATACCCGCTTCGCGAGCGACGATCTCGGTTTCGCTCTGCGCATCGGGGTAGTCGAAGTTGAGCGCACCGAAGCGCTGCTTGGTCGACTGCTTCAGATCTTTCATCAATGACTGGTAACCGGGGTTGTAGGAGATCACCAGTTGGAAATCGGGATGGGCTTCGATCAGTTCGCCCTTCTTGTCGAGCGGCAGGGTGCGACGGTGATCGGTCAGCGGGTGGATCACCACGGTGGTGTCCTGTCTCGCTTCGACCACTTCGTCGAGGTAACAGATGGCGCCCATGCGTGCCGCTAAAGTGAGCGGACCGTCCTGCCAGCGGGTGCCGTCTTTGTCCAATAGAAAACGTCCCACCAGATCCGAGGCGGTCATGTCTTCGTTACAGGCGACAGTGATCAGTGGCTTGCCCAGTTTCCACGCCATGTATTCGACAAAGCGTGATTTACCGCAGCCGGTCGGACCTTTCAGCATCATCGGCATGCGTCGTGCGTAGGCCTTTTCGTAGAGCGTGACCTCGCTGCCCACCGGTTTGTAGAAGGGCTCCTTTTTGATCTGGTATTGCCCAATCGTCATGTCGCTCATTGTCCTGTCCTTTTCGTTCTGATTCGGAAAAAAGCCCCCGTCGGGAGGCGACGGGGGAAATCAGCACGTTCTTCGTTTACGCTCAGACCGCCTTGCCGCGGAAGACCACCATCTCGGCACCTTTGGACTGGGCGTAGTTGTCGTAACCGACCAGTCGTACATGGTTGCCGGGGTGTGCCTTGTGGCACGCTTCCGCTTCACCAAGGATGCGGTCGACGTCGGTCTCGCCGAACATCGGCAGCTTCCACATGTACCAGTAGTGGCTACGTGCATTTTCAGGCTCAGTATGCTCGATACCGGGGTTCCAGCCCTTGCTGACGATGTATTCAACCTGCTGGCGAATACGGGCGTCGTCCATCTCTGTGAGATAGGAGAAGGTCTCGAACTTGCGGCTCGCCGTGTCGCTCAGACTTGATGTGTAATCCTGCATGTCGCTCATGATTCAGTCCTCTTTAATTCGATTGAGAAACCGCCAAGTGCGCGAAGTACGCAAAGTTGAAAACCCTTCAAGATACCGATCTCATACTTCGCGAAACTTCGTGTACTTTGCGGTTAGATCGATGTCGTCATTTATCTATGCGCGACATCCAATTTATCTACTGTGTCGAACTCGAACTTGATCTCCTTCCAGGTCTCCATCGCCATCTTCAGCTCGGGGCTGTTTTCGGCAGCGGCGGTCAGGATCTCTTTGCCCTCTTTCTCCAGTTCACGACCCTGGTTGCGTGCTTCGACGCAGGCCTCAAGGGCAACCCGGTTGGCGGCTGCACCGGCAGCGTTGCCCCACGGGTGACCGAGTGTGCCGCCACCGAACTGCAGAACCGAGTCGTCACCGAAGATGGATACCAGTGCCGGCATGTGCCAGACGTGGATACCGCCTGAGGCAACTGGCAGTACGCCGGGCATCGCGCCCCAGTCCTGGTCGAACATGATTCCGCGGCTGCGGTCTTCCTTGATGTAGGAATCGCGCATCAGGTCGATCCAGCCGAGGGTGGCTTCACGGTCGCCTTCCAGCTTGCCCACCACGGTACCGGAGTGCAGATGGTCGCCACCGGAGAGGCGCAGCGCCTTGGTCAGTACACGGAAGTGGATACCGTGGTTCGGGTTACGGTCGAGTACCGCGTGCATCGCACGGTGGATGTGCAACAGAATGCCGTTGTCGCGACACCACTGAGCCAGACCGGTGTTGGCGGTAAAGCCGCCGGTCAGGTAGTCGTGCATGATGATCGGTGCGCCCAACTCTTTGGCGAACTCGGCACGCTTGTACATCTCTTCCGGGGTCGGCGCAGTCACGTTGAGATAGTGACCCTTGCGTTCGCCGGTCTCGGCTTCGGCTTTGTGGATCGCTTCCATGACGAACTCGAAACGGTGGTTCCAGCGCATGAACGGCTGGGAGTTTACGTTCTCGTCGTCCTTGGTGAAGTCGAGACCACCACGCAGACATTCGTACACGGCACGACCGTAGTTCTTGGCGGAGAGACCCAGCTTCGGCTTGATGGTGCAGCCCAGCAGCGGACGACCGTATTTGTTCATGCGGTCGCGCTCCACCTGAATACCGTTCGGCGGACCGTTACAGGTCATGACGTAGGCCAGCGGGACGCGGATGTCTTCCAGACGCAGGGCGCGGACCGCCTTGAAGCCGAAGACGTTACCCACCAGCGAGGTGAAGACGTTCACTACGGAACCTTCCTCGAACAGGTCGATGGGATAGGCGATGAAGGCGTAGAAGGCTTCATCGTTGCCCGGTACGTCTTCAATGGCGTAGGCACGACCTTTGTAGTGGTCGAGATCGGTTAACAGATCGGTCCACACCGTGGTCCAGGTGCCGGTAGAGGACTCAGCGGCTACCGCGGCGGCAGCCTCCTCGCGTGGCACCCCTTCCTGGGGAGTGATCTTGAAACAGGCAAGGAAGTCGGTGTCCTTGGGGGTGTACTCGGGCATCCAGTACGTTTCACGATACTCTTTCACGCCCGCTTGGTAGGTCTTAGCCATCGCTTTGCTCCTCTTTAAGCTACCTTTGAAACTGGCCAGTCATTCCTGACCGGGTTGGTTGGTTAACTCACGATTGCAATTTAGCGAAATGGCCAAATAATGGAAATTAATAGTAAAAATGAGGCACATTAACGATCATTAATGGCCTGGAGGTGTTCTGGAAATGATTCGAGCAACCCTGCAGCAATTACGGGTGTTTCAGGCTGTAGCCCAGCTACGCAGCTATACCCGTGCGGCCGAAGCGATTCACCTCACCCAGCCCGGTGTCTCGATTCAGGTCAAACGACTGGAAGAAATTCTGGGCGTTACTCTGTTCGAAAAGATGGGCAATCAGGTCTATCTCACCGCCGAGGGCGAGGCCCTCCTCAAAACCTGCAACGATATGTTCGAGCGACTGGGCCAATTCGAGGAAGAGCTGAAAGAGATGCATGGCGAGGTCTCCGGCCCGCTGAAACTGGCGGCGGTGACCACGGCCAAATACTTCCTGCCACAATACCTGGGCGCCTTCCTGCGTGAGTACCCCAAGGTGGTGCCGCAGCTCAAGGCGAGTAACCGCGAGCGGATACTGGAACGACTGGATGCCAACGAGGACGACCTCTACATCATGGCCACCCTGCCCAAGGGCGGGGATTATGAAGCGCACGACTTCCTGGATGATGAACTGGTGATCTTTGCCCACCCGGATCACCCACTGGCTGGAAAACAACAGATCAAACCGGAAGCGTTGATCGGCGAACGGATCATCGCCCGCGAGGCGGGTTCCGGTATTCGTATGACCTACGAGGCGATGCTGGCGGAACAGAATATCGCAATTGAACCTTATATGGAGCTGGGTAGCGGCGAGGCGATCAAACAGGCGGTGATGTCCGGGATCGGCATCGGTGTACTTTCCGGCTACAGCCTGTCGCTAGAACTGGAGACGGGACGACTGGTGAAACTCAATGTGGAAGGCTTCCCATTAAAACGACGCTGGTATGCGGTGCACCGCAAGGGCAAACACCTGTCGCGGGTAGCGAAGACGTTCCTGGATTATTTGCAGACCTATCGATTAGGGGATGAGATGAATGAGAGTGTTGAGAATGCCTAAGGCATGTAATTCGGAGGATATTGCTCAACGTAAGACTTAAGCTTCATGTCCTCCTGAAGCACATGGTGCAAAAGCCAGTCTCGCAACAACTCGGTTAATTGTGGCGCCTTATGTGCAAGCATTGCCAGGTCATCGATGCCGAGTATCTGCTCCTTAATCTCCTGAAGACGGCTCACCAGTTGCTGGTGTTCATGTTTGTGTTCGTCATACCGAGGGTATTTGATCGCGAGTTGTATCTTCTCTTCACGCTTGAAGTGGATTTCCGTGTAGCTTTCCAGCTCGTCCAGCGCGACTTTGATATTGGCAACCTTCTCACCGGGGGCCATTAACGCCAGCTCAATCATATTGATCATGCAGATCAAAAGACGGTGGTCCATATCGATAATGTGATTACCGATGCTCATCTTGTCACGCCACACTATTGGCATTTCTCGGACTCCGGCTGGGGTTATTAATCCCCATCTTCATCCGTAAATCATAGGGGGTATGATTACCCTGATATTATGGGCTGACGAAGCTAAATGTGGAAGGTTTTCGGCTCAAAAAATGAAAGGGCTACAATAGCCCTTTCATAAGAAGCTTAATCATACTGAATATTATACTTTTATCTTTGAGGATATAGCCGCGATGCTTTTTTGGATCGCCCCCATTATACCCTTACTAACATCATCTGGTTTTTCTGGCTGAATCTGGTAGAGCGTTCGGAAATGATATGGCACGCCATCCACCCTGAACTTCAACCAAGTTACTATCACATCATGTCCTGCAGTAACTCTGCTGGTGTAATACTCTCCTTCATTTTCTCCATCGCAACCTACAGCATTTTCATCTGTATTGATCGGATATGTTTCAGGAATTACGTCCACTAATAGATTTTTATATGTAAACCCATAGTTGTTACTATCAATTGATGCAGAAATGGCCCCACCGATAGCGCCTCCAATTATTCCTGCTGTTGCAGCACTTAATGTCCGCAGTCTACGGTTGTAATATACATCAAACCGCTCAAGCGCAACTTTATGTGTTTCGATGTTTGGTAGATTTCGTTTCAGCAGCGCTGAGAAAATTTGATCTTTCGGTGGGACAAATTCATCGCTACTAATAAATGAGATACCGTACCGGCAAGAATAGATATTACCCTCTCCAACCATGAAAGATGGATAGTCATCAGTTTTTAGCTCATTCGCTAGATAACTTGGTTTCCCAGTATTTGACTCCGTATCAGTAAAAACAATGTTTCTATTAGCACTGCATGCAGTGATGAAGAACCCCAAGATAATTATGAATGCTGCTCTAGTCATCCGAACTCCTTTCGGCGTCAATGGTTATTGGTCCAGAAAGCACACTTATTTCGTGTCATGCTTCTTGAATTCAGCTTATCCTTTTACCTTCCCCTTTTAAATAACGCAAGATTTGCGTTGTTCCTAATAAAAAGGCCGCACAAGGCGGCCTGAATGGATCATCAGCAATAAAATTCTTAATTGCTAACGCCAATAAATGGGATGATAGCAAGGCGGAAACACGGAAAAAAAGCGGAGTTTACACGAAGTAAATGAGCATTTTTTTCCGCGGTTCCAACGCCGCCAGCGCGCATTTAGTGACGTTAAGCGTACTTGGGTACGAACGCCTGCTCCGGATTTTCTACCGGCCCATTCTCTCCCCAATAGGGAGAAAGTTTACGCAGCCGCTCAACAATCGGCGGTACCGAGGCGATCACCCGCTCTACTTCATCCATTGAGTTGTAACGCGAGAGGGAGAAACGCACGGTGCCATGAGCGGCGGTGTATGGAATACCCATCGCTTTCATCACGTGGGAAGGTTCCAATGAACCGGAGGTGCAGGCGGAACCACTAGAAGCGGCGATGCCTGCCTTGTTCAGCATCAGCAGGATGCCCTCCCCTTCGATATATTCGAAGGCGATGTTGGCGGTGTTAGGCAGACGGTTGCTCGGGTCGCCAGTGACGAAGGCATTGGGCACGGCATCGAGGATGCCCTGCTCCAGCCGATCACGCAGTGCCTTAACCCGGGTGTTCTCTTCTTCCAGGTGTTGCATCGCCAGTTCGGCAGCCTTGCCCAATGCGACGATGGAAGCAGCGTTTTCAGTACCGGCACGACGACCACGCTCCTGGTGACCACCGCGCAGCAGCGGACGGTAGCGGGTACCACGACGCAGGTAGAGCACGCCAATGCCCTTGGGCGCATGCAGTTTGTGACCGGAGAGCGATAGCATGTCGATCTTGGTGTTCTTCAGGTCCAGCGGGATCTTGCCCACCGCCTGTACCGCGTCGGTATGGAACATGACACCGGCGGCATTGGCCATTTCGGCCATGGCTTCCACCGGGAAGATGGTGCCGGTTTCGTTGTTGGCCCACATTACCGAGACGATAGCGACCTTGTCGGAAAGCAGCGCACGGTAAGCGTCCAGATTGAGACGGCCTTTGCTGTCTACTTTGAGACGGTGCACGGTGAAGCCGTCCTTCTTCTCCAGATAGTCACAAAGGGTCAGTACCGCCGGGTGTTCGACTTCGGTGGTGATGATCTCCTTACGATCCGGCTGCGCCTTGAGCGCGGAAAGGATCGCGGTGCTGTCTGATTCGGTGCCGCAGGAGGTAAAGACGATTTCGTCGTCACGCTCAGCGCCAAGCAGCGCCTGCACCTGGCGGCGGGCATCACGAATCGCAGCACCGACCTTGTTGCCGAAGCTGTGCAGGGATGACGGGTTGCCGAACTGTTCGGTGAAGTAAGGCATCATTGCCTCGACCACGACCGGGTCGACGCAGGTGGTAGCGTTGTTGTCGAAGTAGATATCGTCGCTCATGGTCTTACGCTCCCATCGCTCTGGCCATCTGGCTCGCCGGAACCACTTTGACGAACTCGCCCAGCTCTTCCATCAACTTCTGCTGAATACCGTTGAGGGTGAGTGACGCCATCTGGCAGCCGGAACAGGCGCCGATCATGTTGACGTAAACGGTCTTGCCGTCGATATCCACCAGCTCCACGTCGCCGTGGTCACGCTGCAACATGGGGCGAATTTCTTCGAGAATCTCTTCGATGCGACGCATGCGCTGCAGGTTGGTCATACCGGCCTTAGCGGCAATCGGTTGCGGGGCCGGTTCTGGTTTGGCTTCAACTTTCACTGCGGCAAGTTGTGGCTCTTCCTTCAATACACGCTCCAGCACCTCTTCGATACCTTCATGACAGGAGGAACAACCGCCGCCTGCCTTGGTGTAGTTGGTGACCTCCTCCACCGTAGTCAGGCCGTTTTCGCGAATCGCTTTTTCCACCATCACTTCATCGACGGCGAAGCATTTGCAGATTAGTGCGCCCTCTTCGTGGTCATCGGACCACTCTTCGCCACGGTAGTTTGCGATGGCTGCTTCCAGTGCCTCACGACCCATCACCGAGCAGTGCATTTTCTCCGGCGGCAGGCCTTCGAGGAAATCGGCGATGTCCTGGTTAGAGACTTTCAGCGCCTCGTCGACGGTCATGCCCTTTACCATCTCGGTCAGCGCCGAGGAGGAAGCGATAGCAGAACCGCAACCGAAGGTCTGGAAGCCAGCTTCGAGGATGATGTCGGTCTCCGGGTCGACCTTCAGGGTCAGGCGCAGTGCGTCGCCACAGGAGATGGAACCCACCTCGCCAATGCCATTGGCCTCATCCACCGCACCGGCGTTCTTGGGGTTGAAGAAGTGTTCTTTAACCTTTTCAGAATAATCCCACATGGTCGTCTCCTTATGCTGAGAACGATTTGCCGCAGCCGCAGGAGGCGCTGGCATTCGGGTTAATGAAGGTGAAGCCTGAGCTTTCCAGACTTTCTGCGAAATCGATGGTGACTCCGTCGAGCA
>JBNLAT010000057.1:0-15726 GCA_050302275.1 Thiohalomonadaceae bacterium
CTACTGGGAGAACGGCGACTGGGTGACCACCCGACCGATGGAGATCTCCCGCGTCTTCGACTTCCCCGAGATCGGCCCCAAAAAGATGTACCTGCTCTACCATGAAGAGATGGAGTCGCTGAGCAAGCACCTGCCCGAGGTCAAGCGCTGGCGCTTCTGGATGACCTTCGGCGACAGTTACCTCAAGCATCTCGAAGTGATCCAGAACCTGGGCCTCGACAGCATCGAGCCGATGGAATTCCAGGGCCAGCAGATCGTGCCCCTGCAGTTCCTCAAGGCGCTGCTGCCCGACCCGGCGAGCCTGGGTCCGCGCACCAAGGGCAAGACCAACATCGGCATCATCGCCAGGGGCGAGAAGGACGGCAAACCGGTCTCTCGCTACATCTACAACGTCTGCGACCACCAGGAGTGCTACCGGGAGACCTGCGCCCAGGGCGTCTCCTACACCACCGGCGTGCCGGCCATGATCGGCGCCAAGATGATGCTCGAAGGCCAGTGGAAGCAGCCCGGCGTGTGGAACATGGAGCAGTTCGATCCCGATCCGTTCATGCAGGCGCTCAACAGCTACGGCCTGCCCTGGCACGACGTCGAGTGCGACATCGACATCGACGCGCTGCCCGAAACATGATCGATTACGACCGGGCGCCGTCTCCCTGCTACCTGCTGGAGGCGGCGAAGCTGCGCGCCAACCTGGAACTGATCGACCGGGTCCAGAAAGCGAGCGGCTGCACCATCATCCTGGCCCTCAAGGGCTTCGCCATGTGGTCGAGCTTTCCCATCGTGCGCGAGTATCTTTCCGGCTGTTCCGCCAGCTCCTACAATGAAGCACGGCTGGCGCGGGAGCACTTCGGCGGTCACGTGCACCTCTACGCCCCGGCCTACACCGACGCCGAGTTCCCCGATCTGATCGGGCTATCCGACCGCATCTCCTTCAACTCACTGAGCCAGTGGGAACGCCTCGGCGGGCAGGCCCTGGCCACCGGCATCTCCTGCGGCCTGCGGCTCAATCCGCGGGTGGACGAGGTGGAGACCGCTCTCTACAACCCCAGCGGCGAACAGTCCCGCCTCGGCATTCCCAGGGAAGAGGTGATCGACGGCGTGCCCGACGGTATCGAGGGCATCCATGTGCACGCCCTCTGCGAATGCGATGCGGATTCCACGGAACGACTGATCCAGGCGGTTGAGGAACGCTTCGGCCACCTGCTGCCCAATATGAAGTGGTGCAACCTGGGCGGCGGCCACCTGATGACCCGCCCCGGTTACGACGTGGAGCGGCTGATCCGCGCACTCAGCGCATTCCGCCAGCGCCATCCCCACCTGGAGGTGGTGCTGGAACCGGGCTCCGCCATCGCCTGGCGCACCGGTCCGCTGGTCTCCAGCGTGCTCGACATCATCCGACGCGGCGGTATCGACATCGCCATCCTCGACACCTCCGCCACCGCGCATATGCCCGATGTGCTGGAGATGCCTTACCGCGCCGAAGTCCGCGACGCCGACCACCCCGGCATGAAGGCCCACACCTACCGCCTCGGCGGCATGACCTGCCTGGCCGGCGACATCATCGGCGACTACTCCTTCGATGCGCCGCTGAAGATCGGCGACCGGGTGATCTTCGAAGACATGATCCACTACACCATGGTGAAGACCACCCTGTTCAACGGCGTGGCCCACCCGTCGATCGCCATCGCCCACGAAGACGGACAGATAGAAGTCGTAAGAGAGTTCGGCTACGAAGATTACGAGTCTCGCCTCTCCTGACACCTTCCCCTTCATTCCAGCGAAAGCCGGATTTCTCGCATCAGAGTAAACGGCACCTGATTCCCGATCTTCACTGCGCCACTGCGAAATGACAGGGTGTAAGCGGGGCCCTGCCCCACCGATAACGCTGAGATCCCGAACCCCTGGTCTCAGGCAGCATCGTGGCCCGACCGACTGGCCACGTCATCAAATCCCTTCAGATGTAGCTCTCTGGTGCGGCAGCGAGCAGTTTGTCGCGAAGAAAATCCACCGTTTTGTCCTGCACGAAGTAGTTGGTGTGGTACACCACCTTGGATTTGCCGAAGTCGCAGATCTGTTTCTTTGGAATCAGGTTGCCACCGTCGTGCAGATCGGTCATGGAGGGGACATCCACCACCAGGTCGTTGCGAATCGGACGGCGCTTTTCGTCGGTAAATATTGCATCGGCACCTAGATCGACGGCACGCAGCTTCATGCCACGGAAATACTCCCAGAAACGCCAGCCCGGATCCTCAGGCTCGAAGTTGGACTGCACTACGAAATAACGGTCATCAACGAAATCACGGCCCCGCAGGTCATCAAAGCGCAGCCGCAGGGCTCTCAGCTCCTGGTTGTTGGAGACCCGCGACTGCGCACGCAGCCCAGGCACCAGGGCGATGGCGGCATCCGCCACCGGGGTCTTGGCGAGAAACCGGGTAACCGAGCTGATGATCTGGAACAGACCGGTGGCAACGCTCAGGAAGGGCACCGCTGCGGATGCGGCACCGAGCGCCTTGCCGATATTGGCCAGCAGATCCAGTGTGCTGCGCAGGGAAGGCGCGGCCGCCAGCGAGGTGCCGGCCAGGGGCGAGCCGACAAAGACAACCCGGCCGATGCGGGTCGGGTTCCGCTCCATGGCCTCCACGAACCAGCGGGTCACCAAGCCGCCGCGGCTGTGGCAGACGATATCCACATCCTTTGGCGCACCGTTGAGCAGGACCGCCAATTCACGGGCATTGACCACCGGATCCACCGACAACGTGGGATGGTCGAAACTCAGAACATGATCGTAGCGATCCTGGATATCGGCAATAAATTGGGCGCCGCTACCGGCCTTGGCGATGCCCTCGAACAGCAGGTTGTCGGTGTTGCTGAAAGTACCGTGCACCAGAAGCAGGATGCGCCCCTGAAGACCCTGTGCTTTGAGTGGCTCCAGTTTGCCGTCGTGCAGTCGACGTATACCCTGGTGCGGGGTCAGCTTGGCATCGAGCGCTTCGAGGGCGCCGCGCACCTGATCCTTCTGTAGGCGTTGGAAGGGCACCCGATCGATCACTGTCTCAGTGCCTCCGCGCCCGAGCCTTGCCGCGCGGCGGTGCACCGCCTCCATACCAGCGGTGATCCCCTCCTCGCGTAGGCGCAGAATGCCATGAGCATCCTCCACCACCGCCAGGGTCGACATGACTTTCGACAACGGCGTACCCAGACGACGACGGCGATAGATCGGTTCCGGCTGCAGCGCTTGTGATGGCGGCGTAACCTTGAGCCCCTGCAGCGCCTCGTGCAGGGCGGACTGCAGTTGCAGGCGCTGATCAAAATCCATGCGGGGCTCTGTGTTCATGGCACTTTCCTTGTCGTGTTCTCGGCTTCGTGTTGGGTCATTGGTCAACAAAATCCTCTAATAGGGTAAAGGAGTCACCCCATAGCGACGGGCCTGACCGACATCGAGCAGGGTCTCGAACTCGAGTGGATCTTCCAGATTCTCCAGCCCCTTGTCGCAGGCCTGGATGAAACTCTCCTTCATGGTCAGGGAGGTCGCTTCCACCGGCACCAGATGGCCACGGGCGATCAGAGCCAACAGCTCCTCGTAACCTTGACTGCCGGTACTCCAGTTGTCGGAGCGGCTGTGCATGCCGGAAATCCGCTCTTCCGCAACGCCTTTCGCCAGGATCGCCGCCGGCGTGTCCACGACTTCGATCGAGGCTTCACTGCGCCAGTAGCCGGGAAAGGCATGGCCGCGGATAAGGAACAGAACCGGACGCATACCGATGTACTCCAGACAGGCCGCCAGCAACAGTGCCAGATCAATACACGTCCCATGTCCCCCCTCGAGCACGTCGGAGGGCCGGCGCAGGCGCTGGCTGTAAGCCGTGAAGGTGGGTGGTGGATTGATGTAGCCGATGCGGTAGTCGTGCAGCAACGAGGACCAGATGGCTCGCACCTGGGTGTCGATGATGTCCGCGTCCGCATCGCCAACCACCTCGTCCCGGGATACCGGGGAGATACTCTGATAACCGTCAAAGCCGGCGATACCGTCGTCAAGCAGCACTCGCAGGTAGCGCTGGGCGCGCCCAATCACCTCCCTCACACAAGGGTCCCTCGGCAGTACGAACGACGGCAGCCAGGGTCCGCTGATGGTATCGTCCTTCCACTCGTTCACCGGCAGCAGACTGACCGAGTGAGTATCCTGCAGGATGATCTCGCCATGGCGCGAGACCAACAGGTGCACCGTGGTCTGCACGCTTTCGGTCAGCTCCTTGGCCAAACTCCATGCCAGGGGAACGCGTACTGCGTCGCGCAGCGGGATCGAGTCGGCCAGGTCGAGCGTGCGCTGGTAGCTAAACACCTCACCGCCCACCTGCAGGTCGACCCGGACTTGCACGCCGCGCAGGATACCCGGACGCGTCTTGATCAGAACCAGGGAGTCGAAGATGTTTTCGTCGTTGTGCAGGCGCGCATAGTTGAGGCTGCCAGGCAACTGGTAACTCACGCGCACCAAATCGCTGAGCCGCTCGCCTTCACGCTCGGCCGGCTCCAGGCTGACGGCGGCCTGCGCTCGGCGCTCCTGCTCCCAGCGCAGGTTTTCCTGGTGCCGCTTCTCCTGTGCCCGTTTCGATCCTTTATCGGCAAAGTAGGAACGTGCGCTCCACAGCACCAAACCGCTGCCCCGTTCACGGTTAGGTATGCTGGCCAAGGCGCGCCAGGCATTGTAGAAGGCGGGTACTGTATCGAGCCCAGGGGACACCACCTTCTTGTCGGCTCCTGAAGGAGCATTGCTGCCAGTCGACAGGCGGTAGAAGTCCGCAAAGAAGAGCTCTGCCAGCTCATTGTCGATGCTATCCTGAAAGCCGATCGCCGCTTGTGCACCCTGAGCCACCGCTAAGGCGGCCAAGCGAGATGCGGAATTATAAAGGTTGAAGCTCACCAATTGCGGGGCGTAATCTTTCGCAGCAGACGGATTGAGCAGTGCGGACAGCTCCTCGGCCTCCACTAGAGTCTCTCTTCCGTCGGCTGTGGCCATGTAGAGACCATCGCGTAGGGAACGCTTCTGCCGTTCACTGAGATTGGCGCCAAGCAGTTCGGCGCCTTCGTGAGCATCGATGCCGGTTATGTGGATGGTGTCAGGTCGCAGCTCCTCGATATTCCGCTGCAGTTCTTCAGCAGTCGGGTTCTTCAATACCTTATGGCTTTTCCAGTCCAACCCGCACATCCGTTCGATCTCTTCATCGAACAGATAACTCTCGGCCAATGATCCCGGCGCGCTTTGCACAAACAACAGAGTCTTGTTACCTGCCTTGCCGGTGAGCGGCTTATTTTCCTGATGCAGGTAGCGTATCAGCGTGAAACGGCCACCGGTGTGGTAGGGCTTGATGAGGCGGCTGATTATGAACTCCCAGGGAAAGATGCGTGCAGCCCAGTTAACCGACTCCTGCACGTAGGAAACCGAAACCTCTATCACATCCTGGTTGGCCAACTGGCGTAGTTCCGCTTCACCCAACCCGAGGCCTAGCATGTCCGCGCGGGCCTCCTGCTCAATCTCTTTCTGGCGTGTTTCCGAAAGACTCCAGCGATGACGATTGCGCACCATGTAGGACCACTTCATGGCCAGCTGCTGCAGTTTGTTCTGTTCATCGCGAATGGGTACCTCCCCACCTGCGTATCTCAATTCGCAGCAAACGGGCGTGGGCGCTTTGCGGGATTTCTTTGCAGTGCCGGAAGCGGCGGGGGATCTCTTCCGTGTAGGCATCTATCCTCCTTGCAACCGAACGATGCGATTTCCGCATCGAATATGGTTGGGGGTTCTCAGTTATGTAGCAGAGTTTAGCCGAGTTTCCCTGGATGACCAGACAGAACGTGTATGGGCAGGATGAGAGGATGTCGAGCTTGAATCCACTGCCTCAACTGTGTACCCGGCAGGTAGATTGGAGTTAGTGTTTGAATCCCAACAGCCGGACAAGCCGGCACTTGGGAAGCCGGAATTCGTGCCTAAACCCAGCCTATGCGACATACAAGAAGCGAGACAGCGGCTGTCCCAGATTTTCACCGGCTGCGCCGCGCCCAATACCCCGCCAGCATCGATCCGGACAAATTGTGCCAAATCGAAAACAGCGCCCCGGGCAAGGCTGCCGCCGCGGAGAAATACTTCACCGCCAAGGCCACACCCAAGCCGGAGTTCTGCATCCCCACCTCGATCGCCAGGGTGCGGCAGATCCGCTCCTCCTGCCCCAATAGCCGGGGTATCCAGTAACCGAACGTCAATCCGAACAGGTTGTGCAGCATCACCGCCAGAGCGACGGCAATGCCCATCGAGGCGATATTGTTCCTGTTCAGCGCCACGATGATGGCGATGATCACCACGATCGCCACCACCGAGACCAGTGGAAACAGGTGTTTGACCCCATGCAGACGTCGCCCGAACAGCGTGTTGACCAGCACCCCCAGTGATACCGGCAGCAACACGATCTTGAAGATGGACCAGAGCATGCTCGCCACCGGAACCGGTACCTTCTGCCCCACATAGAGCCAGGTCAGTAGCGGCGTCAGCACAATCGCCAGCAACGTGGAAGCGGTGGTCAGGGTGATGGAGAGCGCCACGTCACCCCGCGCCAGATAGCAGACCACATTGGAAGCCGTACCGCCGGGACAGGCCCCGACCAGCACCAGCCCCGCCATCAGGAAGGGCGGAAGGTCCAGCGCCAGGGCGACCAGCCAGGCGGCCAGCGGCATCACCAGATACTGCATCAGCACACCCAGGCCGACGATCTGGGGCCGTGCCAGCACCTCACGGAAATTCCGCCAGGTGAGCGTCATCCCCATGCCGAACATGACGACGCCGAGCAAGGGCACGATCGCCGGCTTCATGACGGCAAAGGGACTCGGGAAACTGTAGGCGACGAGCGAGAACACAACCGCCCAGAGCGGAAACAGACGGGTGAGCAAGCTAACCATCAATAGATAGCGTACAGAGATGACCTTTGCGGCAAGCAAGACAAGAAGGCGGCTGCAGCCGAATGCCCGCCATCAGACCACCCGGCACTACTGTATCTTCAGCTGGGTAGGCGCTTTCAGCTTGGGTGCCGCCTTTTGCGGCAATGTCTGCGACGTGCACTTGAACTGGCACTGACCGCTCCGCTCGCAGTTCGCCCCGTCGGGGATAGCCTTCTTGATCGAATAGTCGTACGTGGTCTTGTAACCACCGAAGTAACAGACCATGTCGCTTTCCATGACCTTCCAGTTGCCGCAGGACATCAATATCGGCTGGTTGGCGGCGATCGGTTTCCTGACCCAGGCGTCGTCTGTGGTCCAGATGCGCTTGTAGACGAAAGGACTCTCGACCTCCACCTGTGGACAGGTCTCCGTCCAACTGGCTGCCTGCAGGCACATGGGGATCAGCAGCAGTGGCATCATGTATTTTAGATAGCGAAGCATCATATCCTCCCTTAACCACATTTGGTGTAGTGATCCTAACCTGGAAACTCTCAGCCTGTGGATCAACATAATACGTCATGTATCGTGATGCAAAAGGTTTACGGATGAGTTATGCATGATGTCTGTCCACGGAAAAACAAGCTTATCGGAACATCACTGCAGACGCTTCATCCAAAACGTCATCGGTTTGGGGCTGGCCGTCTCCTCCCCCAATCCCCTCCAGCTGAACTCGGTCTGTAATTCGGGCTGGATGCTGTAACCACGTTTGCTCCAGAACCGGTCAAGTGGCACGAAATCGACCGGCCGGGCCGGATGATCCTTTGGCCGCTGTACCGCACAGAAACAGCTGTAGCGATAGTCCCTGCATTCGCGGGCATGGGCCTCACGATGTTCGAAAAACGCCACGCCGGCGCCCTGCCCCCGATACTCCGGCAGCAGAACCGATTCGCCACAGTAGAAGATCTCATCGATCTCATAGCCTGCCTTGAGGAAAGGTACCTGCACCTCGGGCGTCTCCTCACGCAGCGGGATGGCCGTTGACGCCCCGACAATTCTGTCTCCGTCCCAGGCCAGGACGATCACACTGTCCTTGGCCTTGATATAGGTCTGCAGGTACCGCTCCTCATAATCCATATCCCCGTCATAGAGATAGGGGAAGGCACGAAAGACGGTGATACGCAAGCGCGCGAGTTCGGGTAGATGGCGCAGCAACGCTTCACCGGAATGGCGTTCGATCTTCAGCATTCAAGCGATCCTTTGGCGGCAGTCAAGTGGATATTGGTAACTATGTGTACCCCCAATGCATTGGGGATAAGCAGGACTGGCACAGATTTATAACATACAGTGGCGGAATGGCAATGCGGGGAGACCATTTTGCTCCACTCCTGTGAGCGAAACCAGCAAAAATGACGTATCCGGATAGCGGGTTATGCGTTTCATTGGAAAAGAAGTGCATATGCGAGGTTTTACGATGCTTATAGCGTTCGCTGCGGTGAATGGCTATGTATTAATTCCTTTAGATCTAAATAAAGAAAAACACATCATGCATGCACCAAGAGTAATAGCCAGGTCAGCCACGTTGAAAATACCAGACTCGAGCGAACCTATTTTAATCAGCATAAAATCTATGACTGAGCCATTGCGAATCAGACGATCGACAAGATTGCCAACCCCTCCTCCAACAATCAGTGATATTGCAAGCACAGTCAGATTGTGGAGGGGTTTAACCAATATGAATATTATCGCTGCTACTAAAACTATGCCAATAAACAGCACAAATAATACAAATCGCATGTTGTCCGGCAACGTACTGCCAATACCCAGCATTGTTCCTGGATTTTCAGCATAAATAAGATGGAAAATGTTATCGAAGAGCGATATAGAGGCGTGTCCTCTAAGATTGTTTAGTGCTGCCAGTTTAGTTATTTGGTCGCAGCCAACGCTTATAATGATAGTAATAGATAAGAGCGCCAAGCGTGAAAACTTTTTCATATAGCTAGTCATATGCATAATGCGACAATAGCTGGCGCGAGTTTCTTGTTTGGTCTGGTCATCACTGTACCAGCCCACGTAATAATGGCGATCATGGGGTCAGATATAATTAACGCTGACCCCATGTGATTTGTACTCCTGGGAGAGGCTAGACCCTGCCCGGTGATTCAGAGCGTAGGGTGGGGCCTGCCCCGCCAATGACCCGTAAACAGAAATCTCCGCTTAAATAGGCGCCATTCTTGTCAGCACATAATATCCTGCAAGATGATGCTCTTGCATTTCATTGCTGCCGAGGCGAGCAACAGGCGATGCTGTTTGTCGTATTGCAAGGCACGGCTCCAATTGAGACAAGACCATTACTAAACCGGTGCAAGACCGCACCATCACGGTCGCTGTTGTTGGTTCTCCACCCGGCACAGTTCAAGCCCCTTAGCCAATTCACGGAGATACCGGTGACATCGACCACCCGGGAATTATTGGTCGAATCGAGATAACCACCAACAATCCTTGGCATCATCCAGGCATTCTGCCCCAGCTCCGGAAATATGGTGCTGAGTTGAGGACTCGATACCGCTTCCTCGGTAATACAAACGCGCGCTGATGGGCCGAACTCCTGCTGACAGGTGTCGTGCAGACCATTATAACCGATATTGCCTTGTACCTTGGCGGTTGATATGCCAACCAAGCGATACTCGACAATACCTGAGGATGGATCCACTATTGTCACCGGAACAGGTGTGCTATTACTGTTAATCACAGTCACATCCGGTGAGTTAACCACGTTGACATCCTGTGGTGGCGCATTGCCAGGTGAAGTCGCCGGTGGCTGAGCAAATCCGGTGGCACTGAACATCAGTGTAAGAAATGCTATTTTGTTGTTCATCAGACTCTCCTTGCTAACGCAGTAGGTGAACAATAATCGCTGGCTCGTCATTCTTTGAATGATAGCAATTTTTGCACAAAAGGCTTCCAGATCCATTGAAATCAGAGCATTTCTTGTGGATGCCATTATACGATGGATCCCAATAATGGCAGCAGATCGTTGCATTGACAGACCTGGCGCCAATCAACCGTGACAGCGGCCGATCGAAAGGAAACGACGAATCCAGGGCGGAAGATGCACCATCCGTATCATTCTCTATATGGATACTGTGAGTACCATTCAGTGTAAAAACTGTAATCAATACTCAGTATGATCAGTTGGCCATCAAAAGCAAGCACGACAAAGTACCTATCGTCGCCTGCATGCGAAAGATGATCGTCATATATTGCTATGGCGTAATACAATTTTGAATGGACTTACTAGATGAAGAAGGGCTATTGACGCCACAGTCGCTTGTTATTTTTTATAGATATAGCAAAAACTATTTTGATTGAATCCCATAAGGATTCGTATAAGCTTGATTGTAGTACTGCCTGTGATCTTACTTAACAACATGCTTTCTAATTTGACTACGCCATTATATACAATGGCATTTCCCTTTTGTGTGTGCGCCCAAACAATGCCTGACAAATTTACAATAAAAGTAAACCAAAGGACTATACGAAAGCTGGATTTTCTTGTTTTATGGCGCAAGCGCTGCTGAGCCACTATTGCGCCAGGCCAGCCAAAAAGCAATGCGTGAAGATGTAGTGTATTTTCTGTAGCACGTCATTCTGACCTCTCCGCTGCTGATTTATCTCTGGCATATATGTAATAGGTGATGACGCTTATCACAACAAACAGCAATGGCAGCAATAATAGTGTAAACCCGTAGTAATACGAATATGCCAGACCGAATGGGAGGAGAACTACTGGTATATAGCGCACTATTTGACGCTTCCCTTTTTAAGCTAACGACAAAGCTGTGCGGCGCAAAGGAAGTGCTACAGAGTTTTCATCCGAACGAGCACCTGGTTATGTGATACTTCTACCATCAAAGACCAACAATACTTCATGTATTTTATCGTTTTTGACTTTAAACAGTTGCGCGATATTTATCGCTCGCTCTGGTTTTTGATATTCGTAAAACACAGCCACACTCTGTTCATTCTCAGTGATGCTCAATACTTTGCAGTCACATTCATCCGGCGGGTCTTTCTTCAAGTTATCAAGGTAATCCTTGGCTGTACCATAAGCATGAAGCGTACCTGTAAAGCAAAGATCAGCCGCAAGCAAAGGCCTTAAACCATCAATATCACCAGCGCAGAAGCACTTGAGATATTCCATGACAACTTCCCGATTGGTCATATTCGTTTTCGCCTAACGACTAAATATGCGGCTCTGGCGCGATTGTGATCTTAAACCACTCTCATTAAAACTTTACACGCACACTGCCCCTCGAAATCTTCAGGTGATTTGTAGTCCAAACCACTGCGCAGACGCTCATGATTGTAGAATGCTATGTATTCAATAATATGTGTTGTGGCCTCAATCGGATTACGAAATATTTGCTGATATATGACCACCGATTTCAGAGAGTGGAAGAAGGACTCCACGACCGCATTATCCAGAGGGTTGCCTCTTCTACTCATACTCCTGGTCATTTCCGCTGCTTCCACTAATTCTCGATACTCTTGCGCTGCATATTCAATCCCCTCTTGCGAATGGAAGATACAGCCTGATATCACCGGATGGCGTTTGAAGTCCATACACAAAGCGCTCTTGGTCAACTCCGCATTACGTTGGCGGCTAAATGACCAGCCGACCTCCTTTCGACTGGACAGATCCATCACCACCGCATGGTAGAGCCATCCCTTGGCAGTTTGGTTGTAGGTGAAATCACCGCCCCCACTGGACGCCACAGGCGTTAGCTGACTCTGCGTGGGTCAATTGATTGCCCGCACCCTAACGGAATTCGCGCTGTCCAGGTCGCCAAGTATACAGCCCCCTCGTCGATGCTTTGATACCCAACTCCTTCATCAGCCTATTGTTCCGTCCCACATTACAGCTAAAGCCTTTGCTGCGCAGCGACCTGTGCACACGCTGCGCTCAATAGGCCCGGCGAAATCCTCGTGAAGCACACTATCGCCTCCATCAGTTCCTGGTCATATTGTCGGCGCAGGCTCAGCCCGCGCTTGCTTCAGTTATAGTAACCGCTGTGAGTCACTCTATACAGTCGACATAACTTTCGAACATTACTACCGTTTTGCTAAGCTCACGAAGCATGAATACGAAATACTGTGTCTAGTGTATGCCATTTACGTATAAGTTCTCTATCGGATTATTCAGTAATAAATAGAAACTTCTGACGAATTTCTTAGTAGAATTTCAACACTGACACTTTTATAGCACTAATGCTCAGTGAACCGGCAGAGGCGCATCAGCGACGTAGTCCGCGTGTGCTCCTGGTTAGGTAGATAGTTTTCTTTTGACTACATATTTGATAGATAGCCAATTGGCGCTGAGCATGAACAAAACAAAGACCAAGCCTATGAAGATGCCAGCAATGTTAATGTTTGTTCCATCATTTATTAAACTAAATGCTATTTGTATTAGAAACATTACTGTTACTCCATACCTTGCAAGTTTCACATGGATCATTTTCGCTTTTAACAGAGCCATGACCAAAAGGTTAGCCGAGTAAACTCCATATAGTATTCCTGTTATTGCGTAAAATTCTTGTACCGTACTGAGTCCTTCATGGCTAAACAGAAATATCCCGTGATACACGAAAAATCCTGAAACAGTAAAACTAACTAGGCACCATATTCCAATTACCACTCCATCCATATCTGTTGCCTAACGTACAGCATATGAGGCGCGGATCCGAAGGCGTAGCTTCCCAGCAAACAAAATTAGCGTCATGCCCCACATGATAGCGAAACGTTGCAATACTTTACCCTGCATAATAATAGCCCCATTGCAAAAGCAAGCCCGAATTAAGAAGAATTAGTAAGCCTATTATATACGCAATGCCGATATATCCTCTTGTTTTGATAAAATAATATGGAACGTATGGTATCCAATACATTAAAATTAGGAAGCCATAATCATATGGTTTATAGATTTGTTTATATGATTTTGCATCTTCGATAATCCACATAATAAGAAAAATAGTAAATATTGCTGTACTGGTTTTTAATAAGTGCTGATTATAAGAAGTTTCATATATATAATATGTAAGTTCGTATGTGGCCATAAGGATTGAGATCCCGAATAAGCCAATTACCAAAATTCCTCTCTTGTTCATTTTGTTTGCTAACGACCAGGGCATGGGGCACGCAGCCGTAGGCGGAGCGTCCCAGCGAACGAAGTGAGCGACATGACCTTTTTGTTAGCTGCTTTTGTATGTGATTTCATGATTGTTTGCCATTACTTGAGCGAGATGTTGAACTTGGCTCAGTAATGTACTGAACTTCTCCTGATATTCTTTGGTGCATTCACCACGACGTGGTACAGCATGCACTGTAATAAACTCGATATCCTCAAATTTAACAGGACCAGATCCGAAACCTGGATCCCTCAAACCTTTCTCGGTGATGTACTGACCGCGAGGGAGTGGCCAACCGCTGTACACAAAGTCGTCCCCATAATATTTTACAGATAGATTGAACTGAGTGTTTTGAGTTGAATGCTCAATTTCCTGTAGTGACTGAATGAACGCGCGAAGTGGTTCGATATTCATGACAGCTAACGTTGCCATAAGCCGCACGAGGTACGAGCGTCGGATTTGATGGCCTGGTTATGTCTCTCCATCGTTTTGATGTATTGCTTCATGGAATTTTTCAATACAATGATTGCAAATCCGCACTTCATCTCCAACCATAGCTGTTATCTGCAAAATTGTACGCCCACAGAATGAGCAACTTGATCTCTTTAATTCGGCTTCATACCGTAATTTTTCCTCTTCTATGTAGTAATTAGTGAGATTCCATTTTTCACTAATTCCATTATAGGATCTTTCCGTACTATCCTTTGCTTCAGTTACCGACTTGTAACCTGCAGCAATACCAAGCGGTTCCCATTCCTCACTACAGTGTTGAACCATATACTCCTGTGTATCGAATGGCTGGCAGATAGCTAGATTGGGCACACGACCCAGCCATTCACCACCAACATTTAGTGTTTTTCGCTGATTGAATACTACAGTTTCGTCTGCATGGGCAAACTCCAAAACAAAAAGTCCAGCAATAATTGGAGGTGGATGGTTCATACGCAATTACAAGACATAACGACCGAGTTTTGGGGCGGCCGGCGAAAGCCGGACGTCCCAGCCCCGTAGGGGCGACAAGAACGACTGGTTATACGTCAGCACTTTATTTGATCTCCTTCTCTAATTTACGAATATATTCCAGTACTGAAGGATGACGACGAACCCATAACTCGCCTAAGTATTCTGAAATACTAAGATTACCTAGTACTTCCATAATTGAATTATTTTTTGTTGCCTGAAGTAATTCATGCCCCCTATCCATGACATCTTCGCTTATATTGGATGTACTTTCACCTGACTCTTTTCCCCATTCCTTTTGAATGGCTGAAATAAGTTTCCCTGCTGCTTTTTCTGGGGCTGTCCTTTTGTTTGGCATTTTACGTATAACGACCGAGTTTTGGGGCGGTCGGCGATAGCCGGACGTCCCAGCCCCGAAGGGGCGACAAGAATGACTGGTTATGCGCGAGCACTTTCAAGCCTTTTTTTAATTGTTTAATAAGCACTTCTCGCCCTTTATTCACCGGAAGAGCCTCAAGCTTTCTTAACTCTTTTTCAATAGTATGTATCAACTGTGCATTTTGAAATCTTGATTCGCTTGCTGCTTCTGCCTTTTCTGAAATAAGTTTCTTTTGTAGAACTTCCCACTCCTTCCCTTTTGTCTTTGGTGGAATAGGTATTTTATAACCAATATTCATCATCTCAGCGCCTCAATTCGAACACATTACTTTGTGAGTTGACTTCACATCTCGAGACACGGAAATTCTACATGCGAAACAAACGTGTTTCCGGTTACTCATAACGCATAACGCCTCGCATAAAAGGCCGAGCGACAGCGAGGTCCGAGCCCGCGCCTTTTGCGGGCGATTTTGATGCGATTGTTATGAGCTTGGCTCAATCGGAAAACCCTTTGGTTGCTCGTTGAAGTTGCTCAGCGGCGGAGATTCCGACTTCTTTAACGCGTAAATAAGGCCGTCTTTATTAAGCTGTACGTGTATAGTGCCATCGAAATAGGGGCCGTCCTCCCCGCCGTATGGAATTATTTTTCTATCGTATTTCCACTGACCTATGCTGGAGTTTACTATTAAAAACTGACCACCAAACATAAGGCGCTTGTTTTGTTTTGGCGCGATTTCTGACTTTTTTCCGTGAATATCTACCGAAATAGCCACACCCGTGTTGTTGTGAAGATCTACATACGCCATTCTTGGGCACCCACTTAGCGCGACACAACATGCAACAATTAATAGCTGTCGTATGGCAAATGGTTTCATTTTTTATTGCTCATAACGTTTTGGGTTAGTGGTAAGCAAACACGGAGCGCAGCGCAGTGTTTGCGATCCACTAGACCCACTGGTTAAGGCACCGACATTTGGGCGAAGTACGGGCCATTGATGGCTTGA
Source organism: Thiohalomonadaceae bacterium (assembly GCA_050302275.1). Classification (GTDB taxonomy): domain Bacteria; phylum Pseudomonadota; class Gammaproteobacteria; order Thiohalomonadales; family Thiohalomonadaceae; genus JAPHTQ01. The sequence goes on from JBNLAT010000057.1 coordinate 15,449, forward strand.
TGTCCTGTCTACTTGCGCCAAACATCGAACCTACAAGCTGGCACCACTAACGAGCGGAACCAAACTTTCACTAAACGCTTGCCATCCTGGTTTACGCTTTGATGCATCAGATTTCTTTCTACGGAGCCGCATCATGGTGCGCGCTTGCCGGTTACCACTTTCTATTGTTTGCGCTCCATACATATTCACTTCCCATTTAAGCCTTAACGGCTGAGCTGTGGGGCGCGAAGCGTCCCACACGAGCGATTGGTTAAGGCACCGACATTTGGGCGAAGTAC
>JBNLAT010000058.1:0-15128 GCA_050302275.1 Thiohalomonadaceae bacterium
GACCGTGACTACTCCAGAGTATACCCAGAATGGTTATTAGTATTCCGCGTGATGCGATACGCACATGTCTCTCCTTCCGTTAGAAAGCTCTTCCTGCAACATACCACAAACGCAACAGGGGCGAACATGTTACACATGCCCGCCCCTGTTATTTCGATTTTCTGAGTCAATTATGCTGCTGAACTTTTTTCCGTCCTCACTCTATTAAGTGCCGCAATCACTGCCATCAACGAAGCACTCACCGTATCATGATCCAACGCAACGCCACCAATACGACGCCCGTCGATATTGAGTTGCACATATGCCGCGGCTTCCGCATCGGTGCCTGCGCCTACAGCATGCTCGCTGTAATCCACTACCGATACGTTTTGCCCGCTGTGTTTTTGCCACGCATGGATAAACGCCGACATCGCCCCTTCGCCCTCGCCGCGTATCACCTGTTCCACATTACCCTCGGTGATACGCGCCTCGATGACGTCACTTCCCCCGTTACGTTCCAGTTGATAACCGTTCAGCCGTGGCGAATCGTTGCTCGCCATAAAGTGTTCGCGGAACAGTTGATAAATCGTTTCACCGTTAATTTCGCCGCCCTGTTTCTCGCTTTCGCGCTGGACGATCTGTGCCAACTCTACCTGCATCCAGCGCGGCAGCGTCAGTCCGTAATCGCGCTCCATGACAAAGGCGACACCGCCCTTACCCGACTGACTGTTGACCCGCACCACCGCCTGGTAGTCACGCCCTAGGTCTTTCGGATCGATTGGCAGATAGGCGACCTGCCAATGTTCATCTTCCTGCTGCTTGTGCAGACATTTGTGGATCGCATCCTGATGCGAACCGGAGAAGGCGGTGTAAACCAGCTCGCCCACCCAGGGATGACGGGGGTGTACCGGCAGGCCGGTACAACGGGTGTAGGTATCGATAATTTCATCGGGATTGGAGATATCCAGCTCTGGATCGATTCCCTGGCTGTAGAGATTCATCGCCATGGTGACGATGTCCATGTTGCCGGTGCGCTCGCCGTTACCTAACAGCGTACCTTCAATACGATCGGCACCGGCCAGCAGACCCAACTCAGCGGCGGCCACCGCAGTACCGCGATCGTTATGGGTGTGCAGGGAGACAATAATGCTGTCGCGTTTTGCCACGTGATTGCAGAACCACTCCACCTGATCGGCAAACACATTCGGCGTGGCGCTCTCCACCGTCGCCGGCAGGTTGATAATGCACGGCTTCTCCGCCGTCGGTTGCCAGACGTCGACTACCGCATCGACGACTTCGACGGCGTAATCCATCTCGGTGTTGGAGAACGACTCGGGCGAATACTGGAATACCCATTCGCTGGCGGGATACTTCGCCGCTTCGCGCTTCACCATCTCAGCACCCTCGACGGCGATCTGTTTAATCGCGTCGCGTCCTTTGCCGAAGACCCGCTCACGCTGCACCGTGGAGGTGGAGTTATAGACATGAACGATAGCGCGGCGCACACCCTTGAGCGCCTCGAAGGTCCGTACGATCAGATGCTCACGCGCCTGCACCAGCACCTGCACGGTAACGTCATCGGGGATCTGATGTTCCTCGATCAACCAACGGGCAAAATCGAACTCATGCTGACTGGCGGAAGGGAAACCGATCTCGATCTCCTTGAAACCCAGCTTGACCAGCAGCGCCCACATCGCCTTTTTCTGTGCCACATTCATCGGCTCCAGCAGCGCCTGGTTACCATCGCGCAGATCGACACTGGCCCAGATCGGTGCCTTGTCGAGGGTACGGTTCGGCCACTGGCGATTCGCCATGGGAACGGTAGGGGTGGGACGGTATTTGCGGTGATCAAAGGGTTTCACTTTCAGCTCCTTACTTACTCTGGATAAGTGTCCGCCGCCATCCCGTGTGGATGGAGGCTTTCGACCGAGGCCCTTGTGAGGCGAGTGCGCGAACAGCTCTTGTGAAGCGGTCCGGCAGGTCATGCCGCCATTTCGGCGGATAGTGAAAGATTAAGCCACCGGGCGGGAAATTATCTTGCGAATTTACCTGACATCACCGTTATTGCGCATATATATGTCGTCTCATAGGAGATATAAGCAATATTATTCCAAAAACTCTCCTGCTGGCGATATATCAATTACCCTGGAGATACCAATCTGCTGCAAGAATCGATCGTCGTGGCTGACAACGATCAGGACACCGGGATAAGCCCTTAAGACACTTTCCAGCTCTTCGGTGGCGATCAGATCGAGATGGTTGCTCGGCTCATCCAGCAACAGTAGTTCTGCCGGTTCAGGACCTAACAACAGACAGGCCAGAGCAAGGCGTACCTGCTCACCACCACTGAGTGCCGTGACCGGCAAACTCGTACGCTCCCGTGGTAAGCCCATCGCTGCCAGGCGCGCATAGTACTCATGCAGCTCCAGTCCCGGTGCCAAATAGCGAAAGTTCTCCACAGCATCGTAATCGGGAGTAAGCAAGGAGAGATGTTGATCGAGGCGGGCAAGGGGAACACGCCTGTTAACTTCACCACTTTGCGCTGCCAGCTCACTGCTTAAAATCCTCAGCAAGGTACTCTTACCGCTACCGTTTGGACCACGCAGTTCTATTCGTTCACCCACGGCAAGCTGCAGCGCGAATCCCTCAATCAGCGACTGTGAAGGCTGATAACGGTAGTGCACATTTTCGCAATGCAGGATCGGACGCACACCGCCACTGATGGCCACCCCGGCAACGGCCAGCTGTGCACGCCCCGTTTCATCTTTTTTTGACTCGGCACTGGCCAGACGTTCGTTTGCACGCTGCAACCGATCCTCCGCTTTGTGCCGTAGACGTCTCTGGGTACGCTCGCTGCGCTCCTCCTGCAGATTAAGTATCAACGTCGACTGGCTGCGACTGCGTCGGGCCGCCTTTCCCTTCGCTGCCCGACGCTGATGTTTTTCCAGATCGCGTTGCGCCTCGCGTCGCTGTTGTTGCAAACGGCGCTGCTCCATCTCGATATCGCGCTGCTGTTTTTCCTGCAGTGCTTTGCGTTGTTCGCGATACTCCGCGCAACGACCGCTGAAGCTGCGCACTCCCCATGGTCCAAGATCGAATAACGTTTCTGCCAGCTCAAGCATCTGTCGATCGTGACTAATGAGCAGGATACCGCCGGGGAAGCTGCGTAACAGATCGATAAGTCGGGCACGCCCTTCACGATCCAGATGATTGCCGGGCTCGTCGAGAATGAGATGGTCGGGGTCGTGATACAGCACCCGCAACAACGCCAGACGTGCGAGCTCACCGCCGCTCAACTTGTCGATCAAGGAAAATGGCTCAAGGAAGGCCAGACCGAGGTTACTCAGTAGTGTTGCCAGTCGGGCAGGGCGGTCCCTGTTTCCCTCGGCGATCTCAAAATCGGCAAACTCACCCTCACCGTTTTCGATACGACGCAGTGCAGTAAACAGGGAGTAACAACCCAGAAAATCGACCAGACGTGATCCCGACTCGGGGCGTATCGTCTGCTGCTGCAAATAGCCGATACGTCCATGCCTTTGAACGTGTGTTGAACTCTCTACAGGGATAACGCCTGCCAGTTGTGCAGCGAGGGTAGTTTTACCAGCGCCGTTTTCTCCGATTAGCGCCGTGATCCCGGGGCCGAGCGAAAGCTCAAGCCCGCGATACAACTCCCGGCCATTCGGCAGTGCGTAGTGCAGGTTTGTGGCGACCAGCCACGAATCGTTTCTTGCCATAACCAACCCTCTCCAAAGATGAACAGACCTTTGCGAACCGGAGAACTCCGTTAGAGAGTGGGTTGTTCATGGCGAGGCCCTCCTATTGGTGGGGTGGTTATGACTGGCGTTACTCTAGCGTCAATGATGAACATATGACAGCCACTGATGATTATTTGGAATAATATTTCCAAACAGCACCTATACGCAGTAGATTATTCCAAACAATTGAAGGAATGACCTATGGAACTCGACCGCTACGACCGCCGCATCCTTGAAGAGTTGCAAAAGGACGGCCGCATTAGCAATCAGGAACTGGCCGAACGCATTGGCCTTTCCCCTTCCCCCTGCCTGCGACGGGTACGGGCACTGGAAGAGTCAGGACTGATCAGCGGCTACCGCGCCCTGCTCGACGCCAAAAAACTGGGCCTGGATCTGACGGCGCTAATCCACATCTCCATGGACCGTCACACCCCGGAACGCTTTACCAACTTCGAACAGAAGATCGGCGCCCTGCCGGAGGTGCTGGAGTGCCTGCTGATCACCGGTCAGGATGCCGATTACCAACTCAAGGTGGTGGTGAAGGATATGGATGCTTTCCAGGCACTACTGCTGGAGAAGATCACCCGCATCGAAGGGGTCAGTGGTGTGCATTCAAGTTTTGTATTGCGGCGGGTAGTGGATAAAACGGCACTACCGGTATAAAAGCATTTCACCGCAAAGACGCAAAGGGCGCAAAGAAAACCTCTTGGGGCTGTCACGTTATGTGCTTCAATGGGTAGCTTGAGTAGAGCTGTTTATCTGAGCATTGGCACTACTGCATAAAGTTAACGCCAAACATATTGTGAAGCGAAGACACAGCGCAAAAGAGTGTTCTGCCTCGCAGTAATATTTGTCTTTTCTTTGCGCTCTTTGCGTCTTTGCGGTGAGTAATCTTATTCATGCCTTAACGCATCTATCGGATCCAACCGGGCCGCTTTGCGTGCGGGGAAGTAGCCAAACGCAACGCCGATCACCATGGAGAAGAGGAAAGCAAAGAAGGTCATCCCCGCCTCCACCACAAAGGGCATACCCAGCGCACTGGCGATAAACCAGGAGACGGCCAGCGCCAGCAGGATGCCGAACAGCCCGCCAAAAGAAGATAGCACCACCGCCTCCACCAGAAACTGGGTTAGCACATCCCGCTCAAGCGCACCGATGGCGAGACGAATGCCGATCTCCCGGGTTCGCTCGGTCACCGACACCAGCATGATATTCATAATGCCGATCCCGCCGACCAGCAGACTTACCGCAGCCACCGCACCGAGCAGCGCGGTCAGCACCTTGGTGGTGTTGGTCAGAGTACGAGTGATCTCCTGCAGATCCATCACGCTGAAGTCGTCGTCTTCACCCGAAGCGACGCGTCGACGCTCGCGCATCAGGATGGTGATATCGCGCGCCACCTTGGTGGTAGAGACACCGTCGCGGGCGGAGATAGGAATACGGTTCACATCCTGATTACCAGCGATACGCCGCCAGAAGAAACGCAACGGCACAATGATGGTATCGTCCTGATCCGAACCACCCATCGACTGACCCTTGCTATGCAGCAGGCCGACCACTTCACAGGAGACCTGCTTCAGGCGGATCTTGTTACCAATGGGATCCTGGGCACCGAAGAGTTTCTCACGCACCGTTTCACCGATAACGCAAACACCCTTGCCACCACGCAGTTCGCTGTTGGTGAAATAACGCCCGGTTTCCAGGGTCCAGTTACCGACGGTGAAGTAGCGGTTATCGCTACCCGTCACGCCCGTGGTCCAGTTTTCGTTACCGTAGATCACCACCATCGCCTGTGAGGCGGTGGGCGCCACCTCGGCCACGCCAGGTACTTCACGGGCAATCGCCTCCACGTCTGCCAGTTCAAACGATGGCGCCTTGGTACGTTGTCCATGACCGAGCCGTTGACCGACAGTGAGGAACAGCAGGTTACTGCCGAGACTTTCGATCTGCTGCTTCACCTGCAGCGTTGCACCACTGCCGAGGTTGACCATGATAATCACCGAGGCAACGCCGATAACGATGCCCAGTGTGGTAAGAAAAGAACGCAGCACATTGCGACGGATCGATCGCAGCGCCAGCAGCAGGGCATTCCACAACATCAGTGCGTCCCTCCCCGCAGTTTATCCTCCGCCACCTGCCCATCGCGAAAATGGATCACCCGCTCGGCGTAGTCGGCGATCTCCGCCTCGTGCGTCACCATGACGATGGTGATACCGAGTTCGCGATTGAACTCGGTGAGTAGATCCATAATTTCATGGCTACGCGCCGTATCGAGGTTACCTGTCGGTTCGTCCGCAAGCAGTACTGCAGGCTTGGTGACGATAGCGCGAGCGATGGCGACCCGCTGCTGCTGACCGCCAGAAAGTTCGCCACGGGTATGATCTTCCCAGCCCTTAAGACCGACCTGCTCCAACGCCTCGTTGCTCAGACGATGGCGCTCATCGGCAGGCATACCGCGATAGATCAGCGGCAACTCGACATTCTCCTGCGCCGAGGTGCGATTGAGCAGGTTGAAGCCCTGAAAGACAAAACCGAGATAGTTGCGACGCAGTAACGCACGTTGGTCGTTAGTGAGACTTCCCACTTCAACGCCCTGAAAACGAAACTGACCACCGCTGGGGGTATCGAGACAACCGAGGATATTCATGCAGGTCGATTTGCCAGAACCGCTCGGGCCCATCACCGCGACAAACTCGCCCTGATTAATTTTGAGATCGATACCGTCGAGGGCACGCATCGCTGCCTGCCCCTTGCCGTAGATCTTGGTGACCCCCTCCAGCTCGATCAGCGCGTCACTCATTGACCTTTTACCGTGCTGTCGGTGATCAGAGCCATGCCTGCCTGCAGCGGTCCACTGGTCACCTCGGTATGGATACCATCGCTGGCACCCACGGTAATGTTCACCGCTTCGCTTTTTCCATCGCGCAGCACCCAGACCTTACGTTCATGGGTATTTTCTTCCACCTTATTGTCGCCGTTACCACCGCGAGGCATCCGTGGCGGACGGAACATACGACTGAAGAGACTGCCGCCGCTCTGGCTCGCTTTGGCCGTTACTGGCGGACTGTAACGAAACGCCGCGTTAGGGATCAGCAACACGTTTTGCAGATGACGGGTGAGAATGTCGGCGGTAGCGGTCATGCCCGGCAACAGCAACTGCTCGGGATTTTCTACCGCCAGAACCGTTTCATAGGTGACGACACCATCAACGGTTTGAGGTGCATGACGAATCTGGGTGATGGTGGCGTCGAAGCGACGATCAGGATAGGCATCGACACTGAACTGCGCCTTCATGCCCTTCTCAATACGACCGATGTCCGCCTCATCGATAGCAACATTTAACTCCATCTTGGTCAGGTCTTCCGCCAGAGTGAACAGCACCGGGGTCTGTAACGACGCAGCCACGGTCTGGCCCGGCTCCACCTTGCGATCCAGCACAATGCCCTTGATCGGCGAACGAATCGTCGCCTTCTTCAAATTGGTTTCATAACCATCCAGCGCCGCCTGGGCCAGAGCGACCTGTGCTTTGGCACTGGCAACGGCAGCGACCGCCCGTGCATGGGCCGCCTCGGCGATATCCACATCGTTGGCCGAACACATCTTGCGCTTGGCCAGCTCCTTGCAACGCGTGGCCTTAACCTTGGTCTCCTGCTCCGTGGCACGGGCCTCTTTCACCTTGGCCTCCGCCTGCTGCAGCGATGCCCTGCCTTCGGCGATACGACTCTCCAGTGCGGTGGTATCGAGTCGCGCCAACACCTGGTCCTTTTCCACCGTATCGTTGAAATCGACTTCCACCGTGGCAAGGGTACCGGAAAGTTCGCTACCCACATCCACCTGACTGACCGGTTGCAGGGTACCTGTCGCAGTAACGTTAAGGATCAGATCGCCTCGCTTTGCCTCGGCGGTTTTATAACTAATGTCTTTGCCGTTACCGGAAAAGATCAGATTGAACAGGATGACGACGATCAACAATGCCAGCGCCGCGCCGCCCCACAACTGCCAGCGCGGACGCTGTTTACCCTGCTTATCCAGCATCAGAGTTTTGCGGATCGATTTTTCATTCTTGTCCATGGAATACCTTTAACACCCAAACATCACTAAAACGGATTTCACTGTTGCAACGGCAAACCTATCTCGACAAAGAGACCACCCTTGTCACTGTTCCAGGCGTGCACCTGACCACCGTGAGCCGCAATCACCTTGCCGGTGATCGCCAGACCCAACCCATAACCGCCACTGTCACGGTCACGCGCTTCGCCCACCCGGGTGAAGGGCTCGAACATACGTGTCAGTTCCTCTTCGGGGACGCCACTACCGTGGTCGCTGACCTGCACAATGGCCTCGCTACCTGATACGCCAAGCCAGACCTCTACCGCTGTGCCTTCGGCGGTGTAGCGCACAGCATTGCGTACCACATTCTCGATCGCCGAACGGAGCAGCACCTGATCGCCTTTCACCACTGCCTGCTGCTCTACCTTTAACTCTACCCTGCGCCCCTGCGCCTCGGCTTCGAAATCGGCGTCGTTAACGATCGTCTCCAGCAGCCCTTCCAGTGGGATCTGTTTGCGTTCCAGGGTCGACTGTCCCGACTCCAGGCGCGCCAGTGAAAGCAGATTGCTGATCAGCCGCTCCAGCTCGTCGGCCTCTTTTTCCACCCGCTGCAGATTGCGCGAGGCGTGACCTTCCTTCTCCGCCAACTCCAGCGCGATACGCAATCGCGCCAGAGGGGAACGCAGTTCGTGGGAAACGTCGCGCAACAATTGACGCTGGCTCTCCAGCATCTCGCGCAGACGTTCGGCCATGATGTCGAAATCGCGGGCCAGCGCACCGACCTCACCGCCGCCGCTATTACCCACCCGTACGCTGAGGTCGCCTTCGGCCAGAGTCTGCGCTGCATAGCGTAGTCGACGTACCGGTCGACTTAACAGATTCGCCAAACCGTAGCTGACCAGTCCGGTTATCAGTAGTGCGATCAGCGCCCGTACCCAGGGCGGCATACTGTGCAGATGTCCCGGATCGATCATGGTGGCGAGGAACAGTTCATGCTGACCAGGGATCTGTGCAATCACCAGATAGTGGCCGAAACGCAGGCGATGCGTCCCCGACTCCATCGGCGCACGTTTTAACTCCTGTAGCAGACTCTCAGGCAGATGCTTGTGCAGTACCGGTTCACCATCGTCATCCAGTAACAGAACCGGGCGACCCTCTTCGCGACGGATACCACGCAGCCAACGCTTAAGTGAGTCCTCTTCGCGATTTGCCAGCATGGTGGCGGCCGTCTCAGCATGGGCATTAAGCCAGTGCTCGGTCTGCTCGGTTTCACGTTCGCCAAAACTGCTTTCACCGACAAACATCACCACGCCGAGCAGGATCATGCTCAGCCAGAAGGCGACGAAGATTTTTCCAAACAGGGAATCCATTAATCTCTTGTGTACTGGTAGCCAGTGCCGCGCACTGTGTGAATACGTTGACCGCCATCGGGTAGCGGCCCCAGTTTGCGCCGAATCTGTGCCATGTGGGTTTCGATACGACGATCATAGGTCTGCAACGCCCGTCCCAGACCCTCACTGGCCAGCACCTCCTTGTTCACCACCTTACCTGCCTGGGCCACCAGCAGGTGCAGCAGATTGAATTCTGCACCGGTTAACTCTATCGGCTCCCCGGCAACGGTCACGCTACGTTTGCCGACGTCGAGCGCCAGATCGCCGACCTGTAGCAGTTCGGGATTTTCACTGCCACCACCGCGGCGCAGCAGGGCACGTAGGCGGGCGACCAGCACCCGCGGACTGCAGGGTTTGGCCACATACTCATCCGCGCCCAGCTCCAGTCCAACCACGGTATCGGTATCCTCACCGCGAGCAGTGAGCATCAGTACCGGCGCCTTCACCAGTGGACGGATCTGCTTCAACACATCGAAGCCGCTCATACCGGGCATCATCACATCAAGGATAATGGCATCCCAGTCCTGAGCGCGGGCACGCGCAGCACCGCTCGCACCATCATGCTCAGCCGCCACCTCAAACCCCTCACTTTCCAGGTATTCGGTAAGCAGCTCGCACAGGTCGCGATCATCGTCGATAAGCAGGATTTGCTGTTTCATGTCCATATGATGCGCCGTGTTTGCCCGGGTTAAAAGCTCGCTATCATACCATTTGCACTTCTTTGCATTACTTCACCCACCCCGACCCAACTTTAAACGTGGCACGGATAAGCTTTCATCGTCCGCTGCAGAGACAGCGCTTATACACCCAACAGGAGTACTGAAATGAAAGCATCAAACAAAACACTGGCTACCCTGCTTGCCGCAGGCTTAACCCTCGGCGTCGCTGGCAGCGCCTTTGCCTTTGGCGGTCACGGTCACGGCTGTGACGCGGGCGGTTACGGTGGCTATAAAGCATCCCCGATGCGTGCGCTCTATCAGCTCGATAGCCTGAGCGACGAACAGCGCACCCAGATCAAGGAACTGATGAAAGAAGAACGCAAATCGATGCGCGACCTGATGGACGCGATGCAGGAAAATCGTGACGCCATGTTCGAGGCAAACCAGGACAATGCCGGTGCAGACAAGATCAAACCGCTGGCCAAGAAACGCGGCGAACTGGTGACTGAGATGACCATGGCCCGTGCCCGCATTCGCGACAAGATTAACGCGATACTGACCGATGAACAGCAGAAAGAATTAAAGGATATGAAACCATCAAAACGCGGTGACGATGACGACCGTCGCAGAAATTATCAGGGTTGGTAATTGAAAAAGGGGCCGACAGGCCCCTTTTTTTATTAATCGAAATTTAAGCTCAACATCACACTTCTTTAACAATACAAAAAGTACGCACAACACCAGCATGGTTACTTCGGTAATTACTGCATTTTTTACCAAACAGTTCACAAAAATAACCGCATCGATGCAAAACCGTTCAGCGTTTTTTAAGTCGTAGTGACTAGACTACAAACCGTGACAAGATATTTTGTCACACAACCCCTGGAGGAATTAACCATGAAAAAATATATCACCATGCACTACCCTGCAAAGATCGCTCGCGCACTGCGTGATGGTCTGATCGTTATCCTTGGCCTGACTGTTACCCTGGGTACTTTCTTTAATTCACAAATTACCATGTGGGCGGCAGGTGCCTAAATCTAACGGGTCGTCGACCGCCTGAGATATGAGGGAAGCTATTTAGCGTATTTCAGGTAGTCGGCGACTTGTTAACCACCACCTTCCTGTCACTCCCATTACACTCAAACTTACTTCTTTTCTTCTTTACTACCCGTCTCTGAACCTTTCCGCTGCTTGGGGTTATTGCGCCCGATTGCCGTAAGCGCCAATGCTGAACCGATCACAAACAGCAACGCCAGCACACTGAATATCACAAACATTTTCATTGTCACGCTCCTATCTAGCCAGACATTGCTGTTACACTATGCCGGCTCGGTACCTGGCACCGAGCCTCTGCACTACATACGGAAATAGTATCAGCTTAGGGGGAGACAGCGGTGGAGATGTTTTCACAAAACTGGATGCAACAGCTACAGCAGCACTGGAACAGCAGCAGCGACATCGTCACACCGTTGCAAGGTGCAGGCTTTTCCGCCCGCATCGGCTATGGCTTTAAAAGCGAACCTGAACCACGCGGCATACTGGTGATCGAAAACGGGCATGCCATTGAGTCCGGCATCTACGATGGCACCATCCTCGACTGGGACCTACGCGCCACCCCGGAAAAATGGTCTGAATGGATCGACGGTGGATTCGGGCTGAGCAAACTTGGGCCGGCGGTAGCAACCGGTGCGCTACAGTTTGTCACTGGCGATTACCGACGCATGATCCGTAATCTCTCACTGAGTAATCCTTTTCTGCATCACTTTGAACTCATGAGCAGGATCAGCTAAGTCTCAGTTTTTCTCTAACCAGTGCCGCGAGTTTTTCACCGCTCTCTGGCAGTGGACCGCTGGTATCGACACTTAGTCGATACGCCTCTTCATCCGCTGTCACGGGATGCAAGTTTGAAAGCTGGAATTCCAGCACCTGAAGATCCGCATCTGAAGCACCTCGCTTACGCTTCACAATCCGTTGCCGCAATAACTCAGCAGGCGCAGTAAACTCAAGCAACACTTTGGGAACATTCAGTTCCGCTGCCAGCTGATAAAACAACTGCCGCTGCTCAAACTTCAGACAGGCAGCATCAATAATCACCGGATAGCCTGCCTGCATAATTATCGAAGCCAGTTGCCTTAGACGTGCATAGGTTTTCTCACTGGCAGCGGTGTTATAGATCCCATCACCAGGATTTGCTTTACCGCTCTCGGCGGCACGCAAACCATGCAAGCGTTTACGCTCCACATCTGAGCGTAAACGGATCGCCTGCAACCACTCCAGTAGCATACTGCTATGTTTACTCTTACCCGAGGCAGAGACGCCTCGGGCGATGACAAGAAATCGTTCGCCTTGCCCGACACAACGCTCAGCAAAATCGAGATAGGCGACAAATTCATTTTGTGCTTCGTGTTTTTCACTATCACTAATGCCTGATTGTGCGAAACGTAGCGCCGCCACTTTGGCTCGCACCATGGCGCGATAGACGAGATAGAACGAGAGTAACGGCAACCCTTCGTAGTCGCCGCTGTTCTCCAGATAACCGTTGAGAAAACGCTGTGCCAGATGTGCCTCACCTCGTTCACGTAGATCCATGATCAGAAAGGCGATGTCACTAATCACATCAATCCAGCTCAAATCCGGATTGAATTCAATACAATCGAAGGCCACCGCCCTGTTATCGATCCACGCCAGATTGCGCAGATGCAGATCGCCGTGACACTCACGGATATAACCGTCACGTTTGCGCTCTGTCATCAATGGCATTAATTGCTGAAAACAATCACGGCTCCACTGCTCTATATGTTCAAGCTTTACGATGTAATTTTTCTCTGTAATTTGCTCGCGGATTTGAGTGAAGTTCTCTTCCACTGGCTGCCAGATTCGCGAAGCTGTTCCAAAGTCGCTTTTTATATCTGCGATGGCAGCATTCTCATGAAACTTGGCCGCCATACGCGCAAACGCATCAATTTTGTTGCCGTCAAGTTCATGTCGTTGCAACACCCGATCCAGTTGTGCCTGCTGCGGAAACCGCCGCATCTTTACCGCGTATTCAAAAATATCCCGGCTGGCATGCAATTGCGGACGCTCCGGCGTGCCGCCAATGGCGACGACTTCCAGGTAGATATTCGCAGCGAGACGGCGGTTAAGACGCAGCTCTTCCTCGCAGTTGTGATGCCTTTTTTCCAGGGTAGAGAAATCGAGAAAACCGAAGTCGACCGGTTTTTTGATTTTGTAGACGTAATCTCCCGCAAGGATCACCCAGGAGATATGGGTTTCGATCAGTTCTCGTGCTTCGGCGGGATGATCGAAACAGGACTGCGTCAGCAGTGCCTGGATGAGTGGTGGCTGTGCGTCGCTTTTCGCCATGATCGTTCCCGAGACAGGCGACGCACCGCGCCGCTAGTTCAACAGATGAATGAAGGGCAATATGGAAATATATAGCACGGCGGCAATCGCCAGTAGATAGATCAGCATCTGAACGGGGCGTGCACGAAAACGATCCAGCCATCCCTCCAGACGCCCTTCCGCCCGCAGCTGCTCATACTCAGCACGGGCATTCTGGTAACGCTGCTGCTGATAGGCGTCCATAAGCTCATTGGCCTGCTGCCACTGCGCTTCATCACGTAGCCACAATCCTGCCAGCGATATTCCCCAACGACCGGCCTCGGTTTCGTAGTAGTCGATGGCGTTTGCATCGAGTAACTCTCGAAGCTCCTGCGCCTCATCCTCAGGAACACCATTCAATTTATATAATAATTTCGCCATTAGGATTCCAGGACACGATCCAGTTCCTCAGGTAGTTCCGGGCGGCCGCGAGCGTTAAGGGCCGTACCAATCACCTTGGCATTCATAATCAACTTTTTGTCTGGCAGGCGATAGATATCCTGATAGAAGGCGAACTTGAGTTTCGACTCGCGTTTGAGATTGAGTCCGATAACGAAGGTATCACCCGAGGAGAGCGGAAATTTGTAATCCAGTTCGGCCCGCACCACCACCAGATTCACGCCTGCTTTTGCCAGTGCGGCGAAGTCGACGCCAATCTCCTTGAGGAACACATGACGCGCATGCTCCAGGTAGTTCTGGTAGACACCGTTATTCACAATCCCCTGAATGTCGCACTCGTAGTCGCGTACATGCATCTCCAGAGTAAAGCTGTAGTTTTCCATTATTGTTCTCCGCTTATTTCAGTTTATCCGCCGCGCCCCTCTGCAAGCTGCTCCCAGGGCGGCTCATCTCCCAGACGCTCCACCAGAAAATCGATCAGCAGGCGCACCCGTTGCGGCAGGTGACGCCGCGAAGGATAGAGGGCGTAGGCAGTACTTTCATCGGTATGGTAGTCGCTCAGCAAACGGCGCAGGCGCCCTGCCGCCAGTTCCCGATAACAGATAAACAGTGGCATCACTCCGATCCCCAAACCGTCCAGCGCCGCCTGTAACAGGATATCGCCGTTGTTGGCGCGCATACGAATATCGGGACGGGCAATATGCACTTTTCCAGCGCTATCGGTAAAGCGCCACTGCTGTTGTTCGGTCAGATTGGCGTAACTGAGGCCGATGTGTTCTGCCAACTGTTCTGGCGATTGCGGTTCGCCATAGCGCTCCAGATAGGCCGGGCTGGCGCACAGCACTGTCCGGACAGGGGCCAGGCGCCGCGCTACCAGACTGGAATCGTCCAGCTGACCGATACGAATGGTCAGGTCCATCCCCTCCCTGAGGATATCGATATAGCGATCTTCCAGGTCCAGATCGAAACGTACACCAGGGTGGCGCTGCAGAAACTCACCCAACAGCGGCCAGATGGGCAGGGACAATGGAATCGCCATACGCACCAGTCCCTGCACCTGGCGCTGCTCATTGATCAGGCTGTTTTCGACTTCCGCCACCTCGTCGAGGATGCGCACGCAGCGCTCGTAGAACTGGCGTCCCTCTTCGGTGAGGGTGATACGCCGGGTAGTACGGCGCAGCAGTTCCACGCCGAGACGGTTTTCCAGTTCCTGCAGGCGCCTGCTGACCGCCGACTTAGCCAGATCGAGGCGCTGAGCGGCGGCGCTGATGCCACCGCTCTCCACCACCCGTACAAAGGTCTGCATTTCGTCAAAACGATCCATGATTGTTCT
Source organism: Thiohalomonadaceae bacterium (assembly GCA_050302275.1). Lineage (GTDB taxonomy): Bacteria > Pseudomonadota > Gammaproteobacteria > Thiohalomonadales > Thiohalomonadaceae > JAPHTQ01. Next base: position 14,951 of record JBNLAT010000058.1, read on the forward strand.
CAAATTTAGAACAGCATGTTCGCAATTATCGCCTTTATCCTCGGATACGCAACACCATACTATGCAGTAACCAAGCATGTTACTGAGGAAAAACCATGTCCCAGCACGCTACACGCCACGTCAGCCAGATCATCCACGGCCGCGAAACCTCCGATGGTGCAGGGGTTAGGTTGCGGCG
>JBNLAT010000059.1:0-13911 GCA_050302275.1 Thiohalomonadaceae bacterium
CATGTTCAAGGCCTATGGACACCATCTGATCGTTTTTTGACTCAAAAGATACCTGCTATCTCTAACACTGATTGAATGGCTGAAGTTGTGTGCGACCCGAGCCGCCTTCGACCGCAGGCTGGGTAAGTTTTTGGCCCGATATAGGGAACGCGGTGCCTTGGTTCGGTGTCTCGTTGAGGCGGGTCTCTGGCAGAAATCCTCGTAATGAAGGAAGTAAAGCCGAAGAAGGCAGCGAAGTTTACCGCGAAATACCTGATAAACCCATCGAAGCGGCGACCACCGATGCCTACAATGAATCGGAACAGGTTAGTGGATTCTTTTCTTTGATCGAAGATAATTTTGTCGTTCCATTATAAGACCCAGGTACTTGGACAGCTGGTGACCGTGACTGGGATCAATATCACTGAAAGCGATCAAATAGTCGCAATCAGTACGTTCGGAAACACAGCCCGAGCAATAAGGGGTGGAATGGATAGCTGCTTTAGCAAAAAATATACCATTGAATATAAAGGTAAAAAATGACCTATTGATAATAGAGTGGGAGTGACTGGAATTTTTAACGCATTGATTTATAAAGATTAAATTAATCTATTGATGATATAAACTGCATCACCAATGGTATTTTTCATGGTATTTGTTGCGCACAGCAGGGCAAAAAGTGGTGATACCATGGGTGGTAAACTGGTGCTGCCATGGTATTAACGGTGTTCAAAGTTTCGCTTCTCGAACGAGCGTGGCGTGATTATTCTGATGGGTGTGGTTGAGATAGTTACATATCCTGTTCCGAAACCCCTCTCGTTGTATTATTTCAATGCTCGCCAACCCGGCACGGCTTTGGCGAACTCTTCTTGAAAAGCCGGACGTTTGATGTTGTTCTGTTTGACTTTGATGGCGAAATCACGCCAGCGCGGCGCATCGTGCAGTACGTCAACCAACACGTGGTGGACCTTCTTCATCACCTGTGCCTTGCGGGTGTATTCCTTGCGTGGGGCGTTGTTCTTGAGGTTGCCCAGTCCTGATAAATAGTATTTAAGAATCGCTTCGGGATATCTGCTTTCGAGGCGCCTGGCGGTCTGCAGCTCATAGGCGCTGTCCCAAGCGTAGAGGGGATGGCGGCATCGGGTCAGCACGGCCACCGCGTCCTCGTACTCCTTGCGGTGCATGCGGATGCGGAGTTGCTCCGTGTCCCGGGCGTTCGCCAGCTGCGCAAGGATTTTCGCTTCGTAATGCTTCCATTCGGCGGCCGTGCACAATTTCCGAAACGCCTTGTACTTGTCACAGGTCAGATGATCGATCGCCTGATCGAACTGTAGTGCCAGGTAGCGTTCGCGATTGCCGGCGGATTTGGCCCGCTTGGCAACGAACTGGCGCAATTCATCCATGCGGCCCTTTCCCCGGTGTAGCCCTTCCTCCGCGACCTCCATGGCCTTCTGCCTTTCACCGGCCTTCCAGTGGAAGTCCGCTAGGTCATAATAATCGGCGCCGGTGTCCAGTTTGCGCTGGCGTAGTTCGAGATATTTTTCCCGGTTACCGAGTTTGCGATAAATGCGGCGGGCATGGTCGAGTTTCCAGTCTTCACCCATGGTCTCGAAAGCTTCCGCCAGTGCCCCCCAATCGTCGTCTGTATAACAAGCCGCATAAGCCACATCGTAGAGATTGTCGTCAAGGCCGGCATTGCCACTCTCGATATAGGGCAGGACATTATCGAGAAGTTGTTGCCGGTAGGCTGCTGGGGTCTTTTTCCGGGAAAGCGCCTGTGCGATCTCCTGCAGCAGGCTCGAAACATGGGAGTCGGCGTCATAATCGCCACCGCCGTATGCATCCAGTTCGTCCAGGTCAGGAGCGAGTTCGGCCCACAGGGCCAGCAGTTTTTCGCCCTCGGACTGTTTCTTTTGGTTGGGTGACAGAACTATGTGCCTGTTCAGGTAGGCGAGGCATTCACGCCGGACAGCGGGGTGCGAGGCAGCCACGCTTACGATCAGATCGACCAGCTTTGCTTTCGGCGCGGTCTCCAGCAGAGCGGCCAACGGATCATCCTGTTTGCCTTTTCTCGCCACGAACCTTTACTTGAGAAGCTGAAATTGAACGAATTGGCCCAGCAATGGCAGGGTTTTTACTTGGTACTCCTGACACAGGAGTTCGCCGGAAGCCGGTTCCACCGTCGCCAGTCCCAGGAACCCCGCGAAATGCACCAGCGCACGCCAGGTGTAACTGCGGCGCACTGCCTCATCGGGTGAAATTACCTCGCTCGGGGGCACTTCATCCAACAGCATCGGAAAGGCGCGTAAGAAGGCGTCTTCATAAAACACCTGCGGCCGCGAAATGCCACCGTAGCGCATGAGCAGGTAAAGCGTGAACAGGAAGGCGCTTTGTATGAATCGCAGTTCGGGATAGCCGTCCCTGTACGCCCAGTTGAACTGCTCGACATAGGCCCTGAACAGCCTGGGATAGATCGCTGCCAAGCCGTCATCGGCCAACAGGCGGCGGCAGTCGCGGCTGAGGATGAATCGCCCCTTGTATTTACGGATCAGCCCCGCCAGTTCGGCCACCAGACGGGTGATATGCAGATCCACGAAACCCTCTTCCCCATTGATGCCGCCATAACGGGTTTTTTCCTGATATCGCTGCTCACCCCAATAGGCCAGCGCAGCTTCGCGGCAGAAGTTGCGTGGCAGATTGCCCTTGGCGGTCGGTTTGAGTCCCTGATTGCCGATGGCGCCCGTCAATTGCTGGAACAGGGTTAGTATCGGTGCGGCTGGAGTGGCATCCAGCACCTCCGAAAAGCGAGCCAGTCCCGGCGATGCGAACGGGAAATTCAGCATCTGATGCATCTGCTCGGGCGATAGACCGTGGAATTCGTCCAGCCGCCGACGGTTTTGCTGTTGGGTAATCTGGTCGAGAAATTCTTGCGCTGATTTCAGCGAGTTGAATTGCCTGCCTTTGAGCGCTTCGCGCAAGCGTTCGGACATGCTCGCCGTGCCATGGCTGGATGCCTTACCGTTCTCCTTGCCCAGGCAGCAGTGCTTGAATTTTTTTCCGCTGCCGCAGGGGCAGGGGTCATTACGACCGATGGCCGGTGTTTTCATTTCACAATCTGCTCGGAATTGATCTCATGCCACGGCAGAATAGTGACATCGGAACGTATCTGCCGGGTGTCACCGCCATAAACCAGCCATGCTTTTCCTGTAGTATCACCGGCGAGCTTTTGCCAGAACTCAAGTCCCTTGAAGTAATCTTTGTTGATGGTTTGCCCAGATTTGATTTCCAACGGTGACAAATGAGTTCCATGGTCAATCAGCAGATCAACTTCGTGTCCCGAACGATCACGCCAAAAGTAAAGATTCGAGGTTTCACCCGAGTTATAGCGGGCCTTAAGCAATTCACTGATGACCCAGGTTTCGAATAATGCGCCTCGCTGAACATGGGTAGCCAGTTGTTCGCTGTTTTGGATGCCGAGTAGCCATGTCGCAAGACCGGTATCCAGAAAATAGAGTTTGGGCGTTTTGACCAGGCGCTTGTTGAAATTCTGGTGATGCGGTGGCAACAGATACACGATGTAACTGGCTTCCAATACGGATATCCAGGCTTTGACTGTGTTATGCGTAATGCCACAGTCGTTGGCGAGGGAGGAAAGATTGAGGAGTTGTCCAGTTCGTCCGGCGCACAATTTCAGAAAGCGTTGAAAGGTGCTCAGATCCTGTACCTTAATTAATTGCCGGACGTCTCGTTCCAGGTATGTGCGCACATAGTTTCCTTGCCAGGGATGTGGTTCAAGTTTGCGGTCGAAGATGGGGGGGAAAGCACCATCAAAAAGTATCTTATCGAGGTTCCGGCCAACTTTTTCTGCGCTCTGTAACTCGTCGTAGGTCAGGGGTAACAGCGTCAGCAATGCGGCTCTGCCTGCCAGACTTTGTGTAATGCCTGACAATAGGCCGAATTGCTGGGAACCCGTTAGGATAAATTCGCCGGGTTGTTGCCTTTCATCGACGCGTGTCTGAAGATAGGAAAAAAGGGCAGGGCAGCGTTGCGCCTCATCCAAGATGGCTCCCTCGGTAAACTGGTTTAAAAACCCCCTAGGGTCGGTTTCGGCAAACTCCCTCTGGTCGAGATCCTCAAGCGAAACATAGCGGTGTTCGGGAAAGGCATGCCGCACCAGGGTAGACTTGCCGGATTGGCGAGGACCCGTGACGACAAGCACCGGATAGCCGTTGGCAAAGTGCTTAAGTCTGGATTCTGCGTTTCGGGGGATGTAGGTCACAGTGGTTTCTGGTTGCGTTACATGCCCACATTATGCGAAATAATGGCTAATTGTCAATGTAATTAACAATTAGCCAGATAGGGCCTGTTTGCGGTGATCCATTACCTGCAGGAGTAATGGAGTACAGCTGGAAGTCAAAGTCCTGAAGGTAGCCTAGGGTGCTGTGTGATGACGCTCAATCGGCAATATTTTTCGAGTATTTTGAAGGATTTTCTGAACATGGTATTTTTCATGGTATTACCGTTTAGCAGGAAAATAAGCCATTGAATATAAATGATAAAAAAGGCTTATTAATGATAGAGTGGGAGTGACTAGAATTTGTAACCTATTGAAAATAAATAATAAAAACAATCTAATTGATAATATAATCTGAATCATCAATGGTATTTTTCATAGTGTATCTTGCGTGTAGCAAGGCAGCGGACATCGATACCATGAGATAGAAATTGAGCTTGGCATGGTATCGGGGAGCTTGATCAATAGGCGCTCTACAGCAATCAGAAACTGGTAATTCTGAAACTGCTGATGGGGTCCTTGCCACATAAGTCACTGAAAAAGCAATTATTATCATAGTTCTCCTTGTGGAGAGGGTTGGACCTCCCCGCGAAGTTTGTATCTACACTTTCCACGTCAATGACTTGTGCGATGTAACAGGGTACGTTACAGTTTCCCATAAAGAAGGGGTTTGCTATTGATTCAGAATTTTCGGGACCGCTGGCTAAGGGACTTTTATCTGGAAGATAAAACCAGCAAGAAGATACCCGCAGAGGTCGCAGATCGACTATTCCGAAAGCTGCAGTTAATCGATGATGCGACCTGTGATCTCGACCTACGGTCGCCTCCGAGCAATCATTTTGAAAAGTTGAGAGGTAATCTGGCCGGGAAGCATTCGATCCGCGTTAACAAGCAATGGCGCTTGGTGTTTACATGGTCAGGCGAACGCGGTGAGGTCCAGGACATCTATCTGGATAACCACGATTATCGGTGAGGCAGGCTATGAATATCACAAAACGGCAACCCGTCAGCGTCGGTGAGATGATTACCGAGGAATTCCTCGTGCCCATGGCGCTGACTCAGGGGCAATTGGCTGAAGCGATGGGCGTCAGTCGAAAAACCGTGAATGAGTTGTGTACCAATCGCCGTGCAATCACGGCTGACACGGCATTGATGCTGGCGACCGTATTCGGGAATACAGCTGATTTCTGGTTGAATCTGCAGCAGCGCAACGATGTGTGGAAAGCGCTCAACACACCAAAGCGACGGGCCCGGATCGAAAAGGCTAAACCGATTGCTGCCTGAGCGAGGCTTGGTGAGAGAAATAGGGACGAGTCCCAAGGAACCAGGGGGGAGGAACTTCAGGGTAGGGTGATGAAAGCGGACAAACACATCGCCGCCTACCGCCGCATGCGCAATCAACCGCTGTGGCGGTTGCTCGCTTCTGGCAATGGGCCAACGGTGATTGGTCTGCTGCAGTCACACCTATATGAAAAGGAACGCAGCCTGCCGGCCTCGATTCTGTTCGAACGGCTGACGCGAGATCTGGAAGAACTGCGGGCCCAGGGCGACGATTTCCCTCAAACGGCGCAGGCCTATGTGTCCAACTGGCTGAGTGACGGCTACCTCGAGCGGCGATTCCCGCCAGGTGCCACCGAGGAGGAATACGAGCTCTCTACCGCCACGGTGGAGGCGATTCGTTTTCTATCCGCCATCGCTGAACCTCATTCCGCGGCTACCGAGAGTCGCCTGTCGCTGGTGATCCAGGCGCTGGTCGGGCTGGCCGAGGATACCGACACCGATAAATACCGACGGATTGACCGCCTGATGGCGGAACAGACCCGCATCGACAAGGAGATCGATGCCATCCAGAAGGGCCAGATGCGCGTCCTGCCACGTGATACTGCCCTGGAGCGGACCCGCGAGATCATTTCCCTGGCCGACGATCTGACGGGTGATTTCCGCCGGGTGCGCGATCAGTTCGAGCAGCTCAATCGGGACCTGCGAGAGCGCATCATGGATAGCGATGGCAATCGCGGCGAGGTCCTCGACTCGTTGTTTGCCGGCATCGATCTGATTGCTGAGAGCGAGGCGGGCCGGACCTTCTCCGCCTTCTGGCGACTGCTCACCGATCCCGAGCAGGCAGCGATGTTGGAAGAGTCGCTCGATAGCGTGATGTCACGCGAGTTTGTTGGCGAGTTGGACATGCGTGAGCGTCGCTTCCTCCTGCGTCTGACCAGGAACCTTCTGGAGCAAGGCGGCACCGTCCACGAGGTGTTGCAGACCTTTGCCCGCAGCCTCAAGCACTTCGTGCAAAGCCGTGAGTACCTCGAGCAGCGTCGCGTGAACCAGCTACTGAAGGAGGCGCAACGTGCAGCGTTGTCGATCAAGGATGAGGTAAAGGCAACTGAGTCGCTGGAGTATTCCCTGGAGCTGACCAGCAGTCGCTTGCGTTCCCTATCCCAATGGGTGCTCTACGACCCATCGTTGCAGGCTGAGCCAGAAGCGATGCGTGAGGGCGAATCACCACCCATCGATCTGGAATCAGTCAGCGAGTTGGTGGCACAGTCGGAAATCGATTTTCGCACTTTGAAAGAGCATGTCTGCTCCTTGCTGGAACAACGAGACCAGGCTTCGATCGGCGATGTACTGGAACACTTCCCGGCCGAGCAGGGCCTGGGGAGTGTCGTTGGTCTGCTGGCGCTGGGCAGTCGTCATGGGATCAGGGGCGCCGAATCAGGTGGAGATGGCGTCGAGACGGTAGCCTGGGTAGGTGAAGATGATCAAGGGCGCCGCGCTCGTATTCCGAAAATCTATTTCTTGAGGGAACGCTTAGATGAACTGGTCTGAAGAAGGGGCGCCAGAGGAAGAGATGCTGGAGATAGAGGTCAGCGAACAGGAGTCGGACCAGACGCTGTATCAGGGCGATAGCGGTGAGTTATTCCTGGATGCCCGTCGTGTGCTGGTACAGCTCCTCGCCGGCCCGTCCCTGGATGGTCAACGCCATTCCAAGCTCTGGCCAATCCTGATTCGTGATGAAATGGCCATCCGTAGTCGTTTGTCGGAGCTGTTTTTACAGCTGGTAATCGACCGTGATTTGCAAGTGGCCTTTACCCGTCAGGCCGAAACGGGCGACCTGGAAGTACCCCGGCTTCTGCGTCGTGCCAATCTGACCTTTCTAGATTCCATTCTGCTGCTCCACCTGCGCCAGCGACTCACCCAGGCCGAGGCCCATGGCGATCGTGCGGTGGTATCGACCGACGAGATCGTCGAGTTTCTCGGGGTTTACGAACAGGCCGGCAATACCGATCGGGCGCTGTTCGAAAAGCGCATCCATGCGTCGATCGAGAAGACCAAGAAACATAGCATCTTGCGCAAGATTCGCGCAAGCGAGGATCGCTTCGAGATCTCACCCACACTGAAGCTGCTGTTCTCGGCCGAAGAGATTCAGGCGCTGACCCGGATTTACCGCGACATGCGAGCAGTAGAGGCATCGTCTGAACAAGGTGACGAGATGCAATCAGCGGAGGATCACGAATGAGTGCTGCTGCAGGGACGCAAAACCTCTCCGCCCCGGAACAATTCCGTATGTCCCGGCTTCAGGTCTTTAACTGGGGCACCTTCTCTGATGTTCACGACATCCCGATCACGGAACAGGGCTTTCTGTTTGTGGGCCGCTCGGGTGCAGGAAAATCGACGCTGCTTGACGCCTTCTCCGCGCTGCTGGTGCCGCCACGTTGGGTCGATTTCAATGCTGCAGCGCGAGAGGCGGAAAAAACCGGACGTGATCGTAATCTGGTGAGCTATATCCGCGGCGCCTGGGCGGAGCAAAAAGACGATGCCTCAGGCGAGATCGCCACGCGCTACCTGCGCCCGGGGACGACCTGGTCGGCTCTGGCGCTCACCTACCGAAATGCCCTGGATCAGCATGTGGTGCTGGTGCAGCTCTTGTGGCTGCGCGGGAGTGCCAACGGCGCAGGCGATGTGAAGCGCCATTTCATGATTTTCGAGCGTCCTCTTGAACTCAATGAGTTGGAGGTGTTCGGGCGGTCCAATCTGGATGTGCGCAAGCTCAAACAGACGTTAACGGATGCCATCCATCGCAGCGATTTTCGGCCATACGCCGAGCGGTTTCGTCGCTTGCTTGGCATCGAGAGCGAGATGGCTCTACGCCTGTTGCACAAGACCCAGTCGGCCAAGAATCTCGGTGACCTCAACATCTTCCTGCGCGACTTCATGCTGGACAAACCAGCGACCTTCGAGGTGGCGGATCGTTTGGTGAGTGAGTTCGATGAACTCAATGCGGCGCACCAGGCGGTGGTTGCCGCACGCCGGCAGGTGGATACCTTGGTTCCGGCGCGAGAGAAGCATCAGGAGCGAGCGTCACTGCTGAATGTACACAGTGGCCTGAACGAACTTCTGGCTGGTATCGATAGTTACGGTGGGCGTCGTCGTATCGATCTGCTGAGCGAGCAGATCGAGCGCTTGAAAATTCAGGCTGACGGTTTGCTAGGTGAGATCAGCAGGAGACAGGCTGCGCTCAACCAGCATGATGATTCCTTGCGCGAGTTAGAACGTCGCCACAGGGAGGTTGGCGGAGATCAGGTGGAGACCTGGCAAGCGGAGAAGTCCGCGCTGGAGCAACAACGCGAGCAGTGTCTAAGAAAACAGGGACAAGCCAAAGAAGCCTGCCGTCAACTCGACTGGATAGTTCCCGACTCTCCGCAGCGGTTTGCCGAACTGGTCGGTGAGGCACGTCAGGAGCTAGAACGCTGGGAGAGTGGCAGTAGTGAAATCCGCGAAAAGCGGGACCTGCTGGTGATCCAGAAAAGGGAGACCGAGACGGCGTTTACCCAGACAGTTGGAGAGGTGAAGGCCCTGGAGCGGCAGCCCTCCAATATCCCCGCGCATATGTTGGATTTGCGTCAGGCGATAGCCACTGCCATCGGCGTATCCGAGCGTGCGTTGCCCTTTATCGGTGAGCTGATCGAGGTGAAACCGGATGAGGCGGAGTGGCAGGGTGCCATCGAGCGGGTGCTGCATGGCTTTGCGCTCTCTCTGCTGGTCGATGAACGCCACTATTCTGCACTTTCCAATCACATCAACAGTCGCCATCTTGGCCAACGGCTGGTCTATTACCGCACGGGACAGGTAGATCGCCAGCAAGCCCGACCGGTCGGCACCGATTCACTGGTGCTCAAGCTCAATATTAAAGAGTGCAATCAATCCGAGTGGCTGACTACGGAGCTGCGCCGTCGGTTCGACTACGCTTGCATCGACTCCATTCAATCCTTCCGGCGTGCCGATCGGGCTTTGACCCGCGAGGGACAGATCAAACACAGCAACACCCGTCACGAGAAAGATGACCGGCGGAGCATTGGTGATCGCCGTAACTGGGTGCTGGGATTTGATAACCGTGAGAAACTGGCGCTCTACCGTAATGAGGCCCAGGAGCTTGCGGGGAAAATCTCTAATCTGGATGAACGCATCACGGTGCTCACTGACCAGGAGGGTGCCCGGGCCAAGCGTGCAATGCACTGTCAGACACTGGTCAATCTACAGTGGCAGGAGGTGGATGTGGCTCCGCTGCTAACGGGCATCGACAAGCTGCAACGCCGGATTCGTGTTGCCCTGGAAGGCAACACCGAACTGAAGAATGTAGCCGATCAGATCGAGCGGCAGAAGCAGGTCGTCAGGGATGCCGATGAAGCACTGCGCAAGACAACCATCGACTATGAGAAAGTTGTCGGTAAAGTCGATGAACACGAGGAGACCTTAAAGAACCTTCAGGATGATCCAACCATTATTGCGTTGACACCTCGTCAACAGCAGGGATTGGACGAGCGATTTGATACGCTCGTGGAGCCAGTGCGGTTGGACAATCTGGATAAGCTCATCCGTTCTGTGGAGAGAGCGATACGCGACGAGATGGAAGCCCTGACCAAGGAGGTGGGCAAGTGCGACCGGTTCATCGAAAAGCAGTTCGACGAATTCATTTTTGAATGGCCTGCCGAAGCGGAGGGCCTTGATGCGACACTGGCTGCAGCGTCAGATTTTTTTGCCAAGTTGACCAGATTGGAGACCGATGGTCTTCCGGCCCATGAACAGCGCTTTTTTGAGTTGCTGGAGAGTCAGAGCCATCAGAACCTGGCAGCGCTTTCGACTTATCTGAGCGATGCGCGCAAGGAGATCCTTGAGCGCATGGATCTCGTCAACGACAGCCTCGCTCAGGTGCCATTCAACCAGAGCACCAACCAAACCACCTATCTACAAATCGACCCCAGCGACCGCCAGTTACCGGATGTGCGCGAGTTCAAGCAGGAGATCCAGCAGGCGTTGAGCCATGCCTGGAGCGAGGACCGGGAGTTGGCCGAGTCGCGTTTCCTGGCGTTGCGTTGTCTGGTGGAACGCCTTTCCAGCCAGGAGCCGGAGAACAAACGATGGCGACAGGCGGTGTTGGATGTTCGGCAGCACATGGAATTTATCGGTAGGGAGACCGATGAGAGCGGTGTCGAGGTGGAGGTCTATCGCAGCGGTTCAGGTAAGTCGGGTGGTCAACGGCAGAAGCTGGCCACGACCTGCCTGGCCGCTGCGCTGCGCTACCAGTTGGGCGGCAATGAGCATGGTGTGCCCATGTATGCGCCGGTGGTACTCGATGAGGCCTTCGACAAGGCTGACAATGAGTTCACCGCGTTGGCGATGAATATCTTCAAGAATTTTGGTTTTCAGATGATTGTCGCCACACCGCTGAAATCGGTCATGACCCTGGAACCGTTTATTGGTGGTGCCTGCTTTATTGATATCAGCGACCGGCGTGTCTCCGGTGTTTTGATGATCGAATATGATTCGGAGCAGCAGCGCCTGAAACTGCCTGCTCATGCACATCAGGAGGCGAGTCTTGAAGTTTCCTGATGATGTTCAAAAGGAGTTGAAGCGCCGCTTCAAGAACAGGCATCGTGAGTGGCTTGAGGCAAGCCGCGAACCAGAGCAGTTGGAAGACAGTGCCTGGCCACTGGAGGTCAATCTGGGCATCCCCACCGAGAACCAGGCGCTGAAGCAGGTTGAAGACGTCCGTGCCTGGGTAGCTGCCTGGCAATCCTGGAATGGTGTGGGATCACTTTCCTGGAGTGAACGGCATTGGCGCAAGCTGGGAACACAGCCTGTTCCCGAGAAACTGCTGCTGTCTTGCTCCGGCGAAGTTGCTCAATGGATTGGAGAGGCAGATCGATGGGATCGCGCCCAACAGCGATACAGGGATCTTATCGGGCGTTGGCCTCAGCTTTCTGACAAGCTGCCTCGTTACTTTGCCATTCTTGCTGATTACAGCGAGGCGGATTATCGACGCCTTATCGATATGGTCGCCTGGATCGAGAAGCATCCTGCTTCCAACCTTTATCCGAGACAGCTGCCCGTCAGTGGCCTGGACAGCAAGTGGCTTGAAAAACGTAAAGGGCTTCTGGCAGATCTCGTCGATAACGTGCGAGGTAAATCATCAAGCGAGGGTGATTTTTGCGAGCGCTGCGGACTCAAGGCACCACCACAACTCATCCGTCTGCGCATTCTGGACGAGAGACTGAGGCAACGGATTGGCAGTCTGAACGATATCTCTGCACCCTGGGAACAGCTGGCTGAACTCGATCTCCCTGTCAGCAACGTTTTCATTGTCGAGAACCTGCAAACCGGTCTCGCGTTTGATGATCTTCCGGGTTCGGTTGTCATCATGCAGTTGGGTTATGGGGTCGACGTGCTGGGTCGTCTACCCTGGATTGCCAAAGCAAACTGCATCTACTGGGGGGATTTGGACACACATGGATTTGCGATTCTCAATCGTGCCAGAAGCTATCTTCCTGAGCTCAAATCCGTATTGATGGACGAAACGACCCTCCGAAGCCATCAGACTCTGTGGGTGGAGGAGAAGGATCAGCATGCTGCGGAAACATTGCTCCTGCTGACAGACCCCGAGCAGGCGGTGTATCAAGCCATCAAACGCAATGCCTGGGGCCAGAATGTCCGTCTGGAACAGGAGCGTATCACTTGGGAAGTCGCTTGGAACGTAGTACTACGAACAGTTTTGCCGGCTTGCTGAAGGTGTCACAATCTCGCAATCAAGAAGTTTCTAAGCATGGTATTTTTCATGGTATTACCGTTTGGCAGGAAAATAAGCCATTGAATATAAATGATAAAAAAGGCTTATTTACAATCGAGTGGGAGTAGACCGGATCTGGCACTGGCAGGCATTCACAGGCATCAATTCTCAGCAAGTTAGCAGAACCAATCACTTATCCTCATTTTTTGTCTGGCATCATCTGGCACTGGAGGGCATCGGCAAGCAGTTAGTGCCATTTTTCAATGGTATAAATCATGGTATCGACGCACGCGGCTTCTGCGCGCTGAGTCAATACCATGTCAGGTCTGTTGAGCTTTTCATGGTATCGGCGGCTCTACTTGAATAATGTATTATTCATGTTACATTAAGCTTGTTTAATGATAACTGAATAAAACATTATGCCAAAACCACATATACCATCCTCCGCCGTCAGGCGAGTATTGCGAAAACTGGGTACCGATCTCCGCGAAGCCCGGCAGCGACGCCGTTTGACCATGGCTGTGGTGGCAGAGCGCGCCTTTACCAGCCGGGCCACCTTGCAGCGGGTCGAGGCGGGAGATCCGGGTGTAAGTATGGGGATTTATGCTGCTGTGTTGCAGTCGCTGGGCTTGCTGGACAGGCTGGATCAGCTCGCCGATCCTGCCCATGATGAAATCGGGCGTTCGCTCGCTTCCGGGGAACTGCCCCAGCGTGTGCGTATGTCGACGAAGCGCAGGAAGCAATCGGATGACTGACGTTGAGGTCCATATTGATCTGGAAGGGTGGGTACGTCCACTGGGGGTACTTCACCGGCAGGCATCTCGTCGTGGAGAAACCGTTGCCTTTGAATATGATGAGGACTGGCTTGGAGATGCAAACCGTTTTTCGATCGAGCCGGCACTGACTCTGACTGCGGGGGCATTCCCTCCGCAGGCGGGCCAGCCCATATTCGGATCGATTGGTGACTCGGCACCGGATACCTGGGGTAGGCGCCTGATGCAGCGCGCTGAACGACGTCTGGCGGAACGCGAGGGACGGCAGGTGCGTACGCTGGGGGAACTGCATTATCTACTTGGTGTGGCAGATGAGACCCGCTTGGGTGCGCTCAGGTTTCGTTGGCGTGGTGAGGAGGTGTTTCAGGCGCCTGTACATCACGGCGTTCCCGCTCTGATTGAGCTAGGGCGTTTGCTTCAGATCACTGAACGGATAGAGCGTGACGAAGAGACAGATGAAGATCTGCAACTGATTTTCGCGCCAGGATCGTCGCTGGGAGGAGCTCGTCCCAAGGCATCCGTGATCGATCAGAATGGTCATCTGTCGATCGCGAAATTCCCCAAGGAGTCCGACGATTACAGCATTGAAACCTGGGAAGAAATCGCTCTCAGATTGGCAGAGCGGGCGGGTATACAAACACCCAAGCATGAATTACTACAGGTTGCCGGTAAACCGGTGTTGTTGTCGCGTCGCTTCGATCGTGACAACGGCTGGCGAATTCCCTTTCTGTCTGCGATGTCGATGACTGGGTCACGGGACGGTGAACGTGGCAGTTACCCTGAACTTGTGGATGCTTTGA
>JBNLAT010000060.1:0-12872 GCA_050302275.1 Thiohalomonadaceae bacterium
GATGGATGCGGTAGCCCATGGGATCGGGCTCAACCAGACTCTCCTCCCCAAGCCCAAGCCCGGCAACGATCACGACGTGCTCGTAGACGCTATAATCTCGGATCTTTTCCGGGACATCGCTCAGCGCCTCGAAACCGCCGGGGTAGCGTTTACTGACGTTGGTGAAGCGAATCATGGCTAGTCTGTTTTCTCGTTATTGTTCGAACAGGGCGTCGATGAATTCCCCGGCATCGAATACGCGCAGGTCTTCGATACCCTCGCCGACACCGATGAAACGGATCGGCAGGCCAAGCTTGCGACCGATGGCGAAGATGATACCGCCCTTGGCGGTGCCGTCCAGTTTGGTCAGGGCGATGCCGCTGACATCCACCGCGGCATGGAACTGTTGCGCCTGGTTGAGGGCATTCTGGCCGGTCCCGGCATCGAGTACCAGCAGCACCTCGTGCGGAGCAGTCTCATCAAGCTTGCCGATGACCCGCTTAACTTTCTTCAGCTCTTCCATCAGGTTCGATTGGGTGTGCAGCCGTCCGGCGGTATCGGCAATCACTACATCAATGCCCCGTGCCTTGCCTGCTTCGATGGCGTCGAAGATCACCGAGGCGGAGTCGGAACCGCTCTGCTGGGCAATCACCGGGATGTCGTTTCGTTCACCCCATACTTGAAGCTGCTCCACGGCTGCGGCACGGAAAGTGTCGCCCGCTGCCAGCATTACCGAACGGCCTTCGTCCTGCAGTCGCTTGGCCAGTTTGCCGATGGTGGTGGTCTTGCCGGCACCGTTAATGCCGACGACCAGAATGACGAAAGGTTTTTTGGCGCTATCGATATTTAGCGGTGCGTTGCACGGCTCCAGCATCGCCAGCATCTCTTCCCGTAGTGCCGCCATCACCGCCTCGCCGTCGGCCAGCTGTTTGCGGCTCATGCGTTGGGTCAGGTTGGCGATGATTGTCTGCGTGGCTTCGACCCCCATGTCTGCCACCAGCAGCTGGGTTTCGATCTCTTCCATCAGGTCGTCGTCGATCGACTTGCGGCCCAGCAACAGTTCGCCGATGCCACCGGTAAGATTGCCGCGGGTGCGGCTGAGGCCGTTTTTGAGGCGGGAGAAGAGGCCGCCGGACTTCTCTTCGGGTTGCGCTTGTTTATTTTTGCCGAAACCAAACATGGATAGATCCGGGATAATGTTGAACCTGACGCCGGGTCGAGTTGTCCCTGTTGGACAAACCTCTTCGCCAACGGCGCGCGAAGGGGTTATCGTACCACCTCGCCCCTCGGCGGGGTAAGCAAGAACAAGACAAATGGGAATCAGGCCTTGTACAAAGTCAAAATAGTCATCCCTATCCTGCTGTTGCTGCTTGGCGGTTGCAACCGGGTAGCTGTCAACGAGCAGGCGGCCGATAGCGGCAACGCCAAAGTCCATGAATACCGGCTGGATAACGGTATGAAACTACTGGTGCGTGAAAATCACCGCTCACCGATTGTGGTTTCTCAGATCTGGTACAAAATCGGCGCCAGTTATGAGCACATCGGTATTACCGGTGTCTCCCACGTGCTGGAACACATGATGTTCAAGGGGACTGCCAAACATCCGGCCGGTGAGTTCTCGCGCATCATTGCCGAGAACGGCGGTAGCGAAAACGCCTTTACCGGCCGTGACTACACTTCCTATTTTCAGCAGCTGGAAAAGAGTCGCCTGCCGATCGCCTTTGAACTGGAGGCGGACCGCATACGCAATTTGCAGATCCCCGCCGACGAATTCGCCAAAGAGGTGAAGGTGGTGATGGAAGAGCGGCGTATGCGTACCGAGGACGATCCGGGTGCCATGACCAGCGAACGCTTCATGGCTGCTGCCTTTGAGGTCAATCCTTACCATAACCCGGTGATCGGCTGGATGGACGACCTGAAAAACCTCACTGTCGATGACCTGCGCAACTGGTACCGCACCTGGTACTCACCCAATAACGCGACGTTGGTGGTGGCCGGTGATGTCAATCCTTCCGAGGTGTTGGCACTGGCGCAGAAATCCTTCGGTGATATCAAGCCCAGCGTACTGCCCGCGGAGAAGCCGCGCCGCGAACCGAAACAGCTGGGTGAGCGACGCATTACCGTACGCCTGCCAGCCGAACTGCCGAGCCTGCTAATGGGCTACAAGGTGCCCAGCCTGCGTACTGCAGAAGAGCCGTGGAAGGCCTATGCCCTGGATGTGTTGGCCAATGTCCTCGATGGCGGCGCCAGTGCACGCATCAGTAGCGAGCTGGTGCGTGGCAAGGAGATCGCCGCTGGCGCAGGTGTGGGTTACGACCTGTTGGCACGGCATGAAACCCTGTTGATGATGCAGGGCACACCAGCACAGAAGCGTAGCGTTGCCGAATTGGAGAAAGCCCTCAGGGGACAGATTGCCCGCCTGCAGAAGCAATTGGTGAGCAAGTCAGAGCTGGCGCGGATTAAGGCACAGGTCACCGCGAGCAAGGTCTACGAACTGGACTCGGTTTTCTATCAGGCGATGCAACTGGGCATGCTCGAGACTGTCGGCCTCGACTGGCGCGAGGCAGATCGTTATCTGCAGAACATCGAGGCGATCACCCCTGAGCAGATACGCCAGGTGGCGCGTGAATATCTGACGCCGAAAAACCTTACCGTGGCGATCCTCGATCCCGTTAAAGACGCTAAAGGAGGCAAACATGCAGCGCACTAAGGCATTTGCCCTCCTTCTATTCACAGGGCTGCTATTCAGCAGCCAGACGCTGTTTGCCGCACCACAGATCCAGCACTGGCAGACGGCCAATGGTGCAAGGGTCTATTTCGTCGAGGCACCGGAGTTGCCGATGGTCGATGTGCGCGTGGTCTTCGATGCCGGTTCGGCCCGCGACGGCAAACAGGCTGGATTGGCACTCTTTACTAGCGCCATGCTGGAAGAGGGAGCTGCGGGGCTGGATGCCGATACCATCGCCCGACGTTTTGAGGATCTCGGTGCCCAGTTCAGTGCCGGGGCTTATCGTGACATGGCGACGGTTGGGCTACGCAGTCTGACCAAGCAGTCGATCCTGCAACCAGCTCTGAAGACCTTTATCCAGGTACTGACTCGTCCTGAATTCCCACAGAAGGCGTTGCAGCGGGTGCGCAAGCAGATGCTGACGGGTCTGCAGCAGCAGGAGCAGGATCCGGGCGCTATCGCGAGCAAGGCCTTCTACAGTGCGTTGTATGGCGATCATCCTTATGCCACGCCTTCCGATGGCACCCTCGCCAGCGTCAGGGCGCTACAGCGCAATGACCTGCGAGATTTCTATCGACGCTACTATGTGGCGCGTAACGCGGTGGTGGCCATCGTCGGTGCGCTGGACAGGGATGCGGCAAAAAGTTTGGCAGAAAAGGTGAGTGCCGGTTTGCGCCAGGGTCAGCGTGCCGCAGATCTGCCCTCGCCTATGCCGCTGAAGCAGGCGAGAACCGAGCATATCGAATACCCATCGACTCAGACTCACATCCTGATGGGCCAACCGGGCATCGCCCGCGGCGATAAAGACTACTTCCCTCTCTATGTCGGCAACCATATTCTCGGTGGCGGCGGCTTCGGCTCGCGCATTACCGAAGAGGTGCGGGAAAAGCGCGGCCTCTCCTACAGCGCCTATAGCTACTTTGCGCCGATGCATGCAGCGGGGCCCTTTGTCCTGGGCCTGCAGACCCGTAACGACAGTGCCGACAAGGCGCTTACGGTACTGCGCGAGACCCTGGAGACATTCCGTAACGAAGGACCGACGGCGAAAGAGCTGGATGCAGCGAAGAAGAACATCACCGGCGGTTTCCCGCTCAAGGTCGACTCCAACAGCGATATCCTCGGCTATATCGCGATGATCGGGTTTTACGATCTGCCGCTGGATTATCTCGATCGTTTCAACGCCACCATCGATGCGGTCACGGCGAAGCAGATCCGTGAGGCCTTCCAGCGTCGGGTCGATCCGGCACACATGGTGACCGTTACCGTGGGTAAAAAGCAGTAGATGAAAAAAGCACGGCGATCCGGTGGCAGCAACACCCTGCGCATCATCGGCGGCGAATGGCGCGGGCGGAAATTGCGTTTCGCCGACGGCGAGGGCTTGCGCCCGACTACCGACCGGGTGCGCGAAACGCTGTTTAACTGGTTGGCGCCGCGGATTCAGGGTGCACGTTGCCTGGATCTGTTTGCCGGTAGTGGCGCTCTGGGGCTGGAGGCGTTGTCACGCGGTGCAGTCGAGGTGGTTTTCGTCGATACCAACCCGGCGGCGATTACGACGCTGAAAGAGAACCTTGCGCTGCTTAAAGTAGAGAACGCTGAGGTGATCCGTGGCGACGGGCTCAACTATCTGCAGGGGAATTCACGTCAATTTGATGTGGTTTTTCTCGACCCGCCGTTTCGCCGCGACCTGTTGCAACCGGCGCTAAAGCTACTGGCCGAACAGGGCTGGCTGGCGAAAGGGGCGCGACTCTATCTGGAGCTGGAGAGCGAGGAGTCGTTGCCGGAGCTCCCTACAGGCTGGGAATTGCTGCGTAGCAAAGAAGCGGGACAGGTGGCCTATCACCTGGTCGCAGTGGCTGGATAAGGGATGACCTTTATACTGTAACCCGCTACCTATATCATTAAGGCTTAGTGAGCCAAGAGAATCCCGATGCCTGTTACCGCGATCTATCCCGGCACCTTCGACCCGATCACCAATGGGCACAGCGATCTGGTGCAGCGCGCCTCCTGTCTGTTCGACAAAGTGATCGTCGCCATCGCCGCCAACCCCAACAAAACCCCCATGTTTAACCTGGAAGAACGGGTAGGCCTGGCGCAAGAGGTGCTGAGTGGTCTGGAGAATGTGGAGATCTGCGGTTTCGATAGCCTGCTGGCCGATTTTGCCCGTGAGCAGGGCGCGACGGTGATCCTGCGCGGTCTGCGCGCGGTCTCCGATTTCGAGTACGAATTCCAGCTGGCGGGGATGAATCGCCATCTGGCACCGGATGTAGAGACTATCTTTCTCACCCCGGCAGAGAAATACACCTTCATCTCCTCCAGCCTGGTGAAAGAAGTGGCGACGCTGGGTGGCGAGGTCGGCGATTTCGTCGATACTAAGGTGAAAGCTGCGTTACAAAACAGAATGCGCTAATATTCCGGTTTTTATTCCCGGCCGAATTGGCCGTAATTGCAGGAGGAAGTTGTGCGATGGCACTGTTGATTACTGACGAATGTATTAACTGCGACGTTTGCGAACCCGAATGCCCCAATGGTGCTATCAGCCAGGGCGACGAAATTTACGTGATTGATCCCACTCACTGCACCGAGTGTGTTGGTCACTACGAAGAACCTCAGTGCATCGAGGTCTGCCCGGTGGACTGCATTATCATCGATCCGGACCATACCGAATCGAAAGATGTACTTCAGGCGAAATACGAAAAGCTGCAATCTCAGGGCTAATCGTCACCGTCTGCATTACAAAGGCCCCGCCCTGCTCGGGGCCTTTTTTCTTTCAGCAGAACTTCTCTCCAAACTTGCACCTCACGTCTGCAACGGCGATGCTTCCATTTGATCGAAAACCGGAATATTGCCGATGAAACGCCTGTTGCTTCTGCTGTTACTGCCCTCGCTGCTGATCGCAGGCGAGATCAAGCCGCCTGCTGCCGCGATTGCTACGGCCCATCCGCTGGCCACACAAGCAGGAATGGAAATTCTTGCCCAGGGTGGTAACGCCTTTGATGCCGCAGTGGCGGTGAGTGCCGCGTTGGCGGTAGTGGAACCCTACAGTTCCGGTATTGGCGGGGGTGGTTTCTGGTTGCTGCACCGTGCCAGTGACGGCTTTGAGACCATGCTCGACGGTCGTGAAAAGGCACCGTTGGTTGCCAGCCGTAATATGTATCTGGACGACAAAGGCGAGGTGATCCAGGGGCTATCGATGAACGGTCCGCTGGCGGCAGGTATTCCCGGTGAACCGGCGGCACTGGCGCATCTGGGCAAGCACTATGGACGGTTATCGTTGGGTAAGACCCTCGCTCCGGCGATTCGCCTTGCCCGTGAGGGCTTTCCCGTCACCGAACACTACCGCCGTATGGCCGGTTTTCGTCTTGAGGTATTGCGGCAATATCCGACGAGCGCAGCGATCTTCCTCAAAGACAATGAGGTGCCTCCACTTGGTTATCTGATCAAGCAGCCGGGACTGGCACGGACGCTGGAGGCGGTGGCCAGTAAAGGGGCTAAGGGTTTCTATCACGGCAAAGTGGGTCAGGCGTTGCTTAAGGCGACGCGCAAACATGGCGGGATCTGGCAGCAGCAGGATTTCGATGCGTATCGTGTGATCGAACGTGAACCGATTCGCTTCCGTTACCATGATCTGGAAGTTACTTCTGCTGCGCCACCCTCTTCCGGCGGAGTGGCATTGGCGACCATGTTCAATATCCTCTCCCGCTATCCATTAAATGAAATGGACAAGGTTGAGCGTACCCACCTGATTATCGAGGCGATGCGCCGTGCCTATCACGATCGTGCCAAGTTTCTTGGCGATACCGACTTTGTCGACGTGCCAGTAAAACGACTGGTCAGTGCTGCGCATGCAGAGAAGTTGGCGAGTTCAATAAAGAAAAGCCGTGCCACACCCAGCAGCACTCTCTCGGCAGTCGCACCTCCTCCTCAGGGCGATCACACCACCCACTTCTCTATTCTGGATAAAGAAGGCAACTACGTCTCCGCCACCCTGAGTATCAACTATCCGTTCGGTTCCGGTTTTGTTGCCGGGGATACCGGGGTGTTACTCAATGATGAAATGGATGACTTCTCGGCCAAACCGGGCGTACCCAATGCGTACGGCCTGGTCGGTGCCGAGGCCAATGCGATTGCGCCGGGTAAACGTATGCTCTCCAGTATGTCGCCAACCTTTGTTAGTGGCCCTGATGGTGTCGCGATCCTCGGCACCCCTGGCGGCAGTCGGATTATTACCATGGTGATGCTCGGTATTATGGAGTACGCCGAAGGTAAGCAACCGCAGGAATGGGTGGCGCGGCCACGTTTTCATCACCAGTATCTGCCGGATAAGGTTTTCTATGAGGCGGATGCCTTTAGTGACAACGAGGTTGAGGCACTGACGGCAATGGGACATACCCTTCAACCTGCAGATAGTACCTGGGGTAACATGCAGGCAGTGCTATGGCAGAAGAAAATCAATCGCGTTAAAGCGGCCAGCGATCCGCGGGTCGAAGGCGCGGCTGAAGTGCAATAAAAAAGAGAAGAGGATTAATGAGTCACTACGATGTTTTTAACGGCGATGCCGATGGCCTCTGCGCGTTACAACAACTGCGTCTGGCAAACCCAATTAATGACGCGCAACTGATCACCGGGGTGAAGCGCGATATCGCCCTGTTGCAGCAGGTCGAAGCCAAAGCGGGAGATACGATCACTGTGCTCGATGTTTCGCTGGATAAGAATCGCGAGGCATTGCAGCGTGTGCTGGAACAGGGCGCAACGGTAGAATATTTCGATCACCACTTTGCCGGGGATATTCCGCAACACGATAAGTTGTCGACACACATCAACACTGCCGCCGATGTCTGTACCAGTCTACTGGTGAGTGCGCATCTGCAACATGCGTATCTTGCCTGGGCGATAACAGGTGCCTACGGCGATAATCTGTACGACACTGCACGCGCTGCTTCCAGTCCGTTACAACTGAACACAGAGCAACTCGATACCCTTTGCGAACTGGGTACTTGCCTTAACTACAACGGCTACGGTAACGACCTCGACGATCTCTTTTTCCATCCACGAGAACTGGCTGAGGTAATGCGTCCCTATGTCGATCCCTTCGACTTTGCCAGCAACGAAGCGGCCTATCGTACCTTGCGCGACGGTTATAACGACGATATGGCAAAGGCGGCGGCACTACAGGCAGAGTTCGCTCATGAAAAACAGGCGCTCTATGTGATGCCCGATGCGCCCTGGAGTCGTCGGGTTAGCGGCGTCTATGGCAATCAACTGGCGCGAGACTATCCGGATCGTGCCCATGCCATTCTCACTGCGCTTGATGATGGCGCCTATCGCGTCAGCATCCGAGCACCATTGAGCAATAAAACCGGTGCCGATGAATTGTGTCGTGAGTTTCCAACGGGCGGCGGGCGTGCCGCGGCGGCGGGGATCAACCGTTTGGAAGCGAACGATTACGATAATTTTATAGAACGTTTTCTCCAGCGCTTTAGCTAATCAACTTCCTTGTTGGAAATGGATAGAGTGGTTAGGATGGTGCGATTCGATTTACAGATTAAGTAAGGGAGCAGGCCATGAAACGTCGTAATTTCCTGAAAGGTGTCGGTGCAAGTTCTGTTGTGGCAGGCAGTATGCTTGCAACGCCCGTTGCGTCGGCAAAGGCGAAATATCAGTGGAAGATGGTGACTACCTGGCCAAAGAATTTTCCTGGTCTCGGAACCGGTGCCAACCATCTGGCGGATCTGATCAATGAAATGTCCGGCGGCCGGATCGAGGTTAAGGTCTACGGTGCCAAGGAGCTGGTTCCTGCCTTCGAAATCTTCGATGCGGTTTCCCGCGGAACTGCCGAGATGGGTCACGGCGCGGCGTATTACTGGAAGGGTAAGAGCGAAGCGGCACAGTTTTTTGCTGCAGTGCCTTTCGGCCTTACTGCACAGGAGATGAACAGCTGGCTCTATCATGGCGGTGGCATGGAGTTGTGGCGCGAGGTCTATAAACCGTTCGGTTTGATCCCGGCTGCGGCAGCGAATACCGGGGTGCAGATGGGCGGCTGGTTTAATAAGCAGATTAATTCCCTGGAAGATCTGAAAGGTCTGAAGATGCGTATCCCGGGTCTTGGAGGCGAAGTGTTGCAACGGCTTGGCGGAACGCCGGTCAGTCTGCCCGGTGGCGAGATATTCCCTTCACTCAAATCCGGTGCTATCGATGCGACCGAATGGGTCGGCCCTTACAACGATCTCGCTTTCGGCCTCTACAAGGCGGCCAAGTATTACTACTATCCGGGCTGGCATGAGCCGGGCACGACTCTGGAGGCCTTCATCAATGAAAAGGCTTTCAATGCCTTACCCGAAGATCTGCAATCGATCGTGCTTAACGCCTGCAAGGTGGCTAATGGTGATGTGCTGGCGGAACTGACCGCGCGCAATAACGAAGCGTTACAGACACTGATCCACAAGCACAAGGTGGAGCTGCGTAAATTCCCTGACGACGTTCTTGCGCAGCTGAAGAAGGTTTCCGATGAAGTGGTCGCGGAGATCGCGAAAAAGGATCCGCTGTCTAAGAAAGTCTATGAGTCATTTAAACGTTTTCGCGATCAGGTGACGCAGTGGCACGACGTTTCCGAACGTGCCTATCTCAATGCACGAGCCGGAAAAAGCTGCTAGAAGTGGCCTCGAAATGGCCTTCGCACCCGGGTACTGTGTTGCAAAGCCTACACCGGTGCTCACCTACTACGGGTAAGCTGTGCTCCTCGTAGTCTTTGCGCCGTGTCTCCGGGCACGAATACTAATTTTGAGCTCCACTTCTTAGAGCTTTTTGACGTTATCCAGCGGGCAGTCGCTGATTGCCCGCTTTACTACATCGATCACCTTGGTGCGGGGGAAGCTGTTGCGCCAGACTAAGGCCACATTTCGGCTAGGATTGATATCCTTGAACGGTCGAGTGGCCAATAGATGTTCAGGAGTGCGATCGGCCCCGACCGCGGTACAGGGAACCACACTGACACCCACCCCTCCTGTTACCATCATCCGAATTGTTTCCAGTGAAGCGCCGTCGAGGGTGCGTTGCAGGCTGGTCCATGCCTTGTTTGATGGAACACAATTGGGACAGAACTGCAGTACCTGTTCACGCATGCAGTGACCCAGTCCAGGCAGGAGTACGGTTTCGTTATCCAGCTCATGCAACGCTACGCTCTCCTTGCTTGTCAGCGCATGCTTGGCGGGTAGCAGTACCACAAAGGGTTCTTCATAGATGGGTTGGGTGAGGATGCCTGGCTCATTGTATGGCAGTGCCACAAGTGCTAGATCCAGATCGCCACGACGCAACTTATCGGTTAATACCGAGGCGTAGTTTTCTTCTACCAGCAGAGGGATTTCCGGTGCCAGCTCATTCATCAATGGAATAAGTTGTGGCAACAGGTAGGGGGCAACGGTGTAGATGGCGCCGATACGTAATGGGCCGGAGAGTTCATTACGTCCCGCTTTGGCCAATTCGCGGATCGAATCGGCTTCGGCTAACACTCGTTGTGCCTGAAACACAATACGTTCACCGACAGGGGTCAGAGTGATTTCACTACGTGTGCGTTCAAATACCGTGACTCCCAGTTCATCTTCAAGACGCTTGATCGCGACACTCAACGTAGGCTGGCTGACACAGCAGGCTCTGGCCGCCTGTCCAAAATGTCGATGCTCGGCGACTGCGACCACATAACGTAGTTCAGTTAATGTCATTGACGATGTTCCTGAAAAGATTGCAGAAAAGGTAAGGCACAGAGAATCCACCGAAGTGGTGTGCAACGGTGTGGTGTCCTAAAGAAGGGAAAGGACTTGATAGTTTTTTTCTATTGACGCTGGTATGTCTGGTTGGCTGCTGCTGGTTTGCTGCCAGGCAGCTGGAGGTTTGTCTATTTCCAATCAGTTCAGCGCAAATCACCAGTTACTATTACGTGGACATATTTGGAGGGAGCCCATGCTGTCGGGATACGGCAGATCATTCTATGCACAGCTTTACCCTGAGAGACTCGCCTGGGCACAAAATAGTCCTTCGTGACGCATGGAAATCGGCGATACGTTTCAATCATCGTTATTCCGTTGTTCTTATTGCTTAGCGCATCCATACGTAAGCGGAATGATGATAAAGGATGAAATGTTACATGAATGTAAAATGTTAACAACATCACCAATTTAGTCAGGATTTTTTTACGAGATCCGTCTGCAGAAAAATAAAAATGGTGTTCTTCAGTGAGAAAAAAGCCCGCTATGCGGGCTTTCTAATCGGATGTAAAAATTCTATTTAATCTCGTCGACTGGGCCAGTTGTCGAAGAGGATAATCGCACCTATCGCACCGAGTACCCAGGTAGCGACAGGTGCGCCCCAGA
Organism: Thiohalomonadaceae bacterium; assembly: GCA_050302275.1. Lineage (GTDB taxonomy): Bacteria > Pseudomonadota > Gammaproteobacteria > Thiohalomonadales > Thiohalomonadaceae > JAPHTQ01. The sequence goes on from JBNLAT010000060.1 coordinate 11,071, forward strand.
CCATTTTCGGCGCATAACCATCCAGCCCCATGATCACCGCGCCACTAATGAGCAGTGAACCGCCGAGAATGGCGAAGAAGGTGCGCTGGTTGGCGCGACGGATCTCAAGCCGAATTTTTTCCAGCTCCTTGCCATGATCATTAAGTTTGAGTTTGCCGTTGCGTGCCTGGTGCAACACATCATGGATCAGTGAAGGCAGTTCCGGCAGTTTCTCTCCCCACTGCGGCACATTGTCTTTAATACGGTTGAGGAAGGCGCGGGTACCGATCTGTTCGCTCATCCAACGCTCAAGGAACGGCTTGGCGGTTTGCCACAGATCCAGTTCAGGATAGAGCTGACGACCGAGTCCTTCGATGTTAAGCAGGGTTTTCTGCAATAACACTAACTGCGGTTGCACTTCCATATTGAAGCGGCGTGCAGTCTGAAACAGGCGTAACAGCAGATGGCCGAAAGAGATTTCCGCCAGCGGTCGTTCGAAGATCGGTTCACAAACAGTACGAATCGCCGCTTCAAATTCATCGACTCGTGTATCGGCGGGTACCCAGCCTGACTCTACATGGACTTCGGCGACGCGCTGATAATCACGGCGGAAGAAGGCGAGAAAGTTTTCAGCCAGGTAACGTTGGTCATCTCGACTCAATGTGCCGACGATGCCGAAATCGACAGCGATGTACTGTCCTTTGGGTGAAACGAAGATGTTGCCCGGGTGCATATCGGCATGGAAAAAGTTATGGCGAAAGACCTGGGTAAAGAATATTTCTACGCCATGTGCAGCCAGTGCTTTGAGATCGATGCCTGCCTGTCGGATAGCCTCGATGTTACCGATGGGGATGCCGCTGATCCGCTCCATCACCATCGCATTGCGTTGGCAGTACGGCCAATGTACTTCGGGGACATAGAGTAGCTCGGAATCGGCGAAGTTACGCCGGATCTGCGCTGCGGATGCCGCTTCACGCAACAGGTCGAGTTCGTCGAGAATGGTACGTTCGAACTCCTGCACCACCTCGACAGGGCGTAGCCGACGGCCCTCCGACCAGAAGCGCTGCAGGTTACCGGCGATGATATAGAGCAGGCCGATGTCGCGACGAATCACCGGCTCGATATCGGGACGCAACACCTTAACCACCACCTCGGTGCCGTCGAGTAATCGGGCGGCGTGCACCTGAGCTACGGAAGCTGAAGCGAGAGGTTTCGGATCAAATTCTGCAAAGACTTCGCTAAGCGGTTTGCCGTAGCTCTTCTCCAGAATGGCGATGGCCTGTTCGCCGGCAAACGGCGGCACCCGATCCTGTAAACGTGCCAGTTCTTCGGCGATATCATCGGGCAACAGATCACGACGGGTGGAGAGGATCTGGCCGAATTTGACGAAGATCGGGCCGAGGTCTTCCAGAGTGCGCCGGATACGCACACCGCGACCCAGTGAACGGTTACGTAGTATCCGCCACCACATGAACCAGCGCAGAAAACGCAGTGGGCGGAACAGGTGGGTGGCGAGGATCAGTTCATCGAGACCGTGACGCAGCAACGTCCAGTTGATGTATATCAGGCGCATTATCTGGCCGGGGCGAATCACGTTCGGTTACCTCTATTGAAATCGTTTAGTCGCTGCGAAAAACTTGCGAGTTAATCTCGGGTGTCCAGCTTTTTCTTCAACTTATTGAATCTGGCTTGCAGGCGATCGAGATCGCTACGCAGGGTATCGACACCTTCAATAAATTCTTTCACCGCCCACTGGTTCGGCAGTGTCTGTGTTTCTTCCTGCAGATAATCGGTGATGTCCTCACCGAGGTGATCGGCTGAGC
>JBNLAT010000061.1:0-12299 GCA_050302275.1 Thiohalomonadaceae bacterium
TGATTCTGGCCAACGATATCGGCGGATTCACCCCGGACGGACGCGAGTACGTCATCACCAGCAAGCCCGATCAGCTCACCCCGGCACCCTGGGCGAATGTGCTCGCCAATCCGAATTTCGGCTGCGTCATTTCCGAGAGCGGCCAAGCCTACACCTGGGGCGAGAATGCCCACGAATTCCGTCTCACCCCCTGGCACAACGATCCGATCACCGATGCCAGCGGTGAAGCCCTTTACCTGCGTGATGAAGAGAGCGGCCATTTCTGGTCGCCGACACCTTTGCCCAGGCGTGGGGAGACGCCCTATGTCAGTCGGCACGGCTTCGGCTATTGCGTGTTCGAACATACGGAGAAGGGAATCCGTTCCGAACTCTGGGTCTATGTGGCGCAGGACGCAGCGGTCAAGTTCAGCGTGCTCAAGCTGCGCAACGTCTCCGGCTGCTCACGCCGGCTCAGCGCCACGGGATACGTGGAATGGGTATTGGGCGACCTGCGGCCGAAATCGGCCATGTACCTGGCGACGGAGCTCGATCCCTACAGCGGTGCGCTTTATGCCCGCAATCCCTACAACACCGAGTTTCCCGACCGGGTAGCCTTCTTCGATGTGGACGACACGAGCCGCAGTGTCACCTGCGATCGCACCGAATTCATCGGCCGCAACGGCAGTCTGGCCGATCCGGCGGCCCTTGCGCGTAGCCACCTGTCAGGCAGGCTGGGCACCGGTCTGGACCCCTGTGCCGCGATTCAGGTCCATATCGATCTGGCCGACGGGGAGGAGCGCGAGGTGGTCTTCAGACTCGGCCTGGGGGGAATCCCGGGTGGCGAGAGCGCCAGCCAGCTGGTGCACCGTTTCCGGGGTGCCGATGCCGCGCGGCGGGCACTCGATGCGGTCTGGCACTACTGGAACCACACCCTCGGCGCGGTTCAGGTCGAGACCCCGGACGAATCGCTCAACGTGTTGAGCAACGGCTGGCTTTTGTACCAGACCATTGCCTGCCGCTTGTGGGCACGTAGCGGCTATTACCAATCGGGCGGCGCCTTCGGATTCCGCGACCAGTTGCAGGATGCCATGGCGCTGGTGCACGCGGAGCCCCGGCTGCTGCGCGCCCAGCTGTTGCTCTGTGCGGGCCGTCAGTTTGTCGAAGGGGATGTCCAGCACTGGTGGCACCCGCCTTCCGGCCGGGGGGTGCGCACCCGCTGTTCCGACGACTATCTCTGGCTCGCGCTGGCGACCTCCCGCTATGTATTGAGCAGTGGCGACACCGGCGTGCTGGATGAAGCCGTGCCGTTCCTGGAAGGACGGCCGCTCGGTCCCGATGAGGAATCCTACTTCGATCTTCCCGGCCACTCGGGCGGCACGGAGAGCCTCTATCAACACTGCGTGCGCGCAATCCGTCACGGCCTCCGCTTGGGGCCGCACGGCCTGCCGCTGATCGGCTCCGGTGACTGGAACGACGGCATGAACCGGGTGGGTATCGAGGGTCAGGGTGAAAGCGTCTGGCTGGGTTTCTTTCTGCATGAGGTGCTGCGCCAGTTCGGCGCGCTCGCACGGCGACACGGCGATGGTGAATTTGCAGCGTTTTGTACGCAAAGCGCCGCGCTCCTGGGTAAACGTCTCGAGCGCCACGCCTGGGACGGTGCCTGGTACCGGCGCGCCTGGTTCGACGATGGCACACCGCTTGGCTCGTCGCAGTGCAGTGAATGCCAGATCGATTCCATCTCGCAAAGCTGGGCCGTGCTCTCCGGCGCGGGGAGTGGCAAGCGCGTACGCATGGCCATGGCGGCGGTGGATGAGCGACTGGTGCGCCGCGAGGATGCCCTCATCCAACTGCTGGATCCACCCTTCGATCAATCCGATGGCGATCCAGGTTACATCAAAGGTTACGTACCGGGCGTCAGAGAGAATGGCGGGCAATACACCCATGGCGCCATCTGGGCGGCCATGGCGTTCGCGGCCCTCGGCGACAGCCAGCGTGCGTGGGAACTCACCACCATGATCAATCCGGCCAATCATGCAAAATCGCGCGAAGCGATCGCCACCTACAAGGTCGAGCCCTATGTCATGGCGGCCGACGTCTATGCGATCGCCCCGCACACCGGACGCGGGGGCTGGACCTGGTACACCGGCTCAGCCGGCTGGATGTACCGGCTGATCCTGGAGTCCCTGCTGGGCTTGCGGCTGGAGACGGACAGGCTGTACATCGAACCCTGCCTGCCCTCGCATTGGACCAGCTTGAAGATACACTACCGTTACCGTGAGACGGTCTATCATCTTGCCATAACGCAATTCTGCGCGGATGAGGCCGGGAAGCGGGGAGTGGTCAGTATCAAGATGGACAACATCGCGCAGGAGGGGCCTGCGATATTCCTGGTTGATGATCATTTGGAACACAGGGTCGAGGTGGAGGTTGCAGCAAGCGGATCGGCGGTTGCTTAACGAGGCGGACACTGTGCAATAATTCAAAGTTGCAGCAATTTACCGAGTATATTCTTGAAAGGTGAATATCTATGCGTCATCTCAGGATCGAACATGTCACTGAGTATCTGTTTTCTCAGCCTGTTTCGCTGCTGCCGCACCGGCTGCTGTTGCGTCCCAGGGAGAACCATAATGTGCGCATCGAATCTTCGGTCCTGGAGATATTTCCCGCCCATGCTCTGAAGTGGAAACGTGATGCACTGGACAACTCGGTTGGGATGGTTGATTTCTTCGACCCCACGGATCGTCTGCACATCTTCAGCAATGTTGTTATCCAGCATTACGATGACAATCCGCTCGACTTCCTAGTGGATGACTACGCGGTCATGCATCCCTTCGAATATGCTTTGGAGGAGCAGGCTGATCTTGCGCCATTCCGACAACCCGTTTTCCCATCTGATCGGAAACCGGTAGAGCACTGGTTGGGTGAATTGACTTTACAGCGCCCCATCGAGACATTCACGTTGCTGGATTTCATGAACCGCAAGATTGCCGGACAATTGACCTATCAGTTACGCGAAGAACCGGGGGTGCAGTCGCCAGCAGAGACCCTGACGCTCGGCAGTGGCTCTTGTCGTGATTTCGCCGCCCTGTTCATGGAAGCCTGCCGATACCTGGGGCTGGCCAGTCGTTTTGTCAGCGGCTATCTGTACACATCGGACACCGTTACCGGCAATGCTTCCACGCATGCCTGGGCGGAGGTCTACCTACCAGGCGCAGGCTGGAAGGGATTTGATCCCACCAGCGGCGAGGTGATCGGCAGCCGGCATATAGCGACCGCCGTGGCTCGACATCCTGAAGCCGTGCCGCCCGTTGCAGGCAGCTTTCTAGGTCGATCTGACCAAACCCCGACACTGCGGGTGACGGTGAGAGTCAGCGCGCTTATGGCGTAACTTCAAGATGAATCACCGTATAGGCCGAGCTGGTTGTCATGAAATAACACGCTATCCTAGACTTAGACGGGTAGGGAGATGATGGGATTGTTGGGAGAGGGAAGTATTAGCCCGGCAACTCGATATGTCGTCATGGATCATATCCGGATACGCTGAACGAGGCCTTGTCAGGATACAGGTTGGAATTTTCACCATGGTCAAAGGCGAACGCTTCAACAGTATTACGCACCTGATCGGGGCTGCACTAGCGCTGGCGGGTGCTGCGGTGCTGGTTGTGGTGGCGTCGCAGGATGGGAGTGTGCGCCGCATCGTTTCCTTCAGTATCTACGGTGCCACGCTGTTTCTGCTCTATCTGATCTCCACGCTTTATCACGGCCTGCCGTCTGGACGCGCCAAACGGGTGTTTCGGGTGCTCGATCATCAGGCCATCTATCTGCTGATCGCCGGCAGCTACACACCGTTGACGATGGTATCACTCAACGGTGTTGTGGGCTGGTGGATTTTCGGCGTGATCTGGGGCATGGCGATACTGGGCCTGGTGCTGGACGCACTACCCCCGCGCGGTGCGCGCGTAGTGCCGATGATCATCTACTTCGTCATGGGCTGGATGATCGTTCTGGCGATCAAGCCGCTGCTTGAAGTGATGCCATTCACTGGTTTCATATGGCTGCTGACCGGAGGGATATTCTACACATCCGGCATCGTGTTTTATGCACTGGACAAGTGGTATCCCTGGATGCACGGTATCTGGCATCTGTTCGTACTGGCCGGCAGTGTCAGTCATTACGTGGCGATTCTGATTTACGTCTAATCGCCATTCATGAGATCGGTTTCAGAGCAACAATATTCGTATATCCGCTCGATAGCGCGCGGCAAGCGTCTTTTTATTAGCAAACTGAAGGTTCGTTGGAATTGGATATCATGCTTGAAGCGCTATCTTCAATATTTTCTGAGTTAATGAATAATACATTACAAGACGTTGCAATCACGCGCGTTGCGGACTGGAGAGGCTCACCATTGCGTGTCGACCTGCCCCATATTTATCGAGACAGTACTTGCATTTCGCAGCCTGGCTGACTGGAAATACGACTCACAGACGGTCAGAGATTCCCAGTTCACGGTAGTCATAGTCATAGTGCTCGCTGCGGCGGTAAGCATCGAAGTCGACGAGTTCACCGGCACGCAACCGGTGCACTGGAAAGCGCTCGGCCTGTGTCACCAGTGTGCGGGTGGTGTCACCGGCGTCATCCCGGTTCAGGCGCTTGATGCCCTCTTTCCGGCGTTGCCGATCAACCTTCTCCGAGTTGATCAACCGGAAGGCAGCAGCGCGCCATCCCAGCATTGGATCGAAACCGATCTGTGAACCGTGCATGACGCGAATGGCGCCGATTCAGAAGGCGTTGTCGGCATTGTGTAACCGGCACAGACGGACAAAGCGAAGGTTCAGGGCAGCACCAACTGCCCCGGCGCCGTAATTACATAGCTCGTTCCATAGTTGGAAATTGTCTGGTTTGCGAACACTGGGTGGGTGTCCACAGAGCGGCGAACACCTAAATCCATCGGCTTGGTTTCATCGCTCCTATTAACGGATCAAGTTTGGCACAGGCTCATCACCGAGATGACGATGATAAAATGAATCAGAATATCTCTAACCTTTGTGTGCAGGAAGGTTCATGCTGTGAGAGAAGGATCTACCCTTGGAATCCTTTACATTCACCTCTAAAACACCTTTCTCCTGCGGCGAAAAATCGAAGTTTATGTCTGGGTCTTCACTGATGGAGATATCAGTGTCTGCGGTGAATACCTCTTCGCCATTGTAGGTGACCTCAATGGTCCGGATGAAATCCGCCGGTATGTAGTAGCCGGATGCAATATTGTACTGCAGGCCTGAATTGTTCGGATGCATGATCTTCAATTTTGTGGCGATGAGATCGCCCTGCTGGTAATTGTTGGGCAGGCGAAAATTGATATTGCCCAATGTGGCAGCCGCAGCAATTTGATCCTTGACGGGAGGTGCCGAGCAACCGCCTGACACTTTGACATAGCTTTTGACCATGTAGATTTCTCCATCACTGAACTCGGCGATAGCGCGCAGATCCGTATAGGCATTGACGCGCACCCGTGTCGACAGGGTTTCCCAACTGTACTTTCCTGGAAAGTGAAAAACAGCCGCCAATGGTGATGGATTATTTTCGATCACAAGATAGAGATGCTTGATATAGCGATCCGGCGTCTGTTCCATCTTTGAATTAATGGAAACAGGGACGATTGCAGCATCCATCGCCCGGGTAGGCGTGACTAATCCGAGAACCGCCTCACCACTCTGGATGTGTTTATCCCCAAACAGTGAGGTCTTTATCTGAAACCAACGGTTTCCCTCGTCTTCTGCCCATGCGTGACTTGAGACAAGGCTGATACTCAGCAGGGTCACAGTGAGCCAGGTTTTCCTTATCCAGCCGTGATATTTATTCGTCGAGACTGCTGTCATGGTACATGTCCTCATTCTGAGCATTAGACTTGTATAGCAGAGATTCACTAGGCCTAGCCCGAAGTCCGAGCACAATTCTTGCCAATGCCGCACAGCCGCTCTTTCTTGCAACATAGCGGCTTGGCGAGTCTCAAACTGCTTGTCACTGTACTGTTGATGTGACAGATAATGCACAATGCGCGAGAAATCTGGCACACTACGCATGCCCCCTGTTGGGGGCATGAAAAAGGCTTCATGATCAATCAAATACACGGGGTCGGAGTAAATCTACTCTGATCCCGTTGCAAACCGAATAGCCATCGGCTGCAACACAGCGCGAGGTATATGCGAATCAGACGCACCTAGGGTGAGAGGAACTGCACGCTATATATTGGTTTATATCGCAGGGAGTGATACATCATGTGTCACAAATATTTCATCTCGTAGCAAGTTATAGTATGCGCCTACAAAGATAACAGTTTCTCATTATTGACGTGTTATCAATGACCTATGCAACTTGCCAATCAAAGTTGGGAATAGATCTATTCCTGATAGACTCTCCTTTTTCTGACCAACCAAATGGGTTGGTGATTGCATTCCCTGGTTCTGAGCTTACTGGTTGAATCGATGTGCGAGTACCACTTCGAAAAAGCGTATGGTTATACGGAACGATATGACCGCCACTGAATCTTAATGGGCCAATAAAGCTGAAAAGATTTAAGTGTATTCAGAACCATAATTAGAGATTGAATGCCAAGCAAGATTCAAAAAATAAATAATTGTATGATTAATAGTTAATAAAGCACCTCTACTCTGCTACGGTTGCCACATAGCCAAGCATGAGCCATACTTGCAAATTGCAAAATCATGTCAGCCAAAAAGATGAATGGTAGACCTGGCCAGTGCAGATATTGTCGGCGTGAAAAACAAATAACAGGAATAAATATTTTCTGCCATTCAAACGGGCTGCTAATAAAAAGGGATGAGCAAGGGGATGCGCGAACACAGTCAATGAGTAATATTGCTGAATAATTGCCAAAAGATAATGCTCAAATCCAACTATTGTGCTAGCTCTATTTAGATAATAAATAAAATATTAAATATATTACAAGGGTAATGCATTACAGTTCATGTAGTGATGACGTAGAGAGGAATCTGTATCAACAAATGGAATATTGTAACGATGCAAAATACCCGAAATTCTATTTGCTTCCCGCCAATTACAAAAAATATTGAGAACAATAGTGGAATCATTTGCCACCGCTTTTATTGTTTATCTCGCTTGGTTCTTGTATGTGTCATTCTGACATTGTTGGTTCAGAATGTTGCCATTGCAGATGATTGGGATGGTTGTTTACTGTGCCACAAAATGCCTGGGTTCGGTGTTTATGAAGTCGAGCCCTCGAAATCAAGACAAAGAAGAATATTCAGTATTGATCAGAACAAGTATAAATATGCATATCACGGACGCGTGAAGTGTAGAGGGTGTCATAGTGATATCAATCAAATACCACATGTCGATGTAAATAAAGTAGATTGTGCCAACAAATGTCATATTAGAGATCCATCGAGTAATAGTTGGTATTCTCACGAGCGTATTGCGGATGATTTAAACAAGAGTGTACATGGCAGAAAGAAAGAGCATGAATCAGATTATCCTAGGTGTAAATTCTGTCATACGAATAAGCCGTATCAGAACATAGGCACAGAACTTGATGAAATCGATGAATTTATCGGTGTCTGCCTGCAGTGCCATGAATCAGAAGCCTGGACCAAACGCTTTTTCAAGCATATAAATTACAGAGCACGAATACGGAGAACTTCAAAGGATATTGTCTCTTTATGTAGTCAGTGCCACGCAGATGGAACCATGATGGGAAGGCATAAACTAGATGTGATCGTTGGATTCAATGATACTTTTCATGGCAAAGCCATAAAATATGGCAATACAGAGGTTGCAAACTGTCTGAACTGCCATGCCCCATATAAGAAAGGACTCTCACCGCACAGCATCACAAAAAAGGAAAACGACCTTTCTCCAGTATCCCCATCAAACAAGCTCAAGACATGCAGGCAGTCTGGGTGCCACGTTGACGCAAAGGATGCATTTGCCACACAAGGCAGAGTTCATCCATCACCTTATGGCTTAGTATCCTCGATGCGTCCAAAGACAGATAAACTGAATGCAGATATTGACGACGGTTTTCAAAATCTAGTCATTTATCTCATTAATCTGCTTTATAAAATTCTTATTGTTACCGTAGTCGGTGGTCTTGGAATCCATCAGATTCTAAACCTGCGTTCAATCAAAAGGGATTCCAGCAAGGAGATACGGCAATGAGTGAACACAATCATACAAATACAAAATACTTTGTGAGACTCACAAAAAATCAACGCATTCAACATGCTGTTCTATTTTCTTCTACTGGAGTGCTTATTCTCACCGGATTTATGCTGCAAGGCGAGAGATGGGCAATCGAGATGTTTGGTGGCGCTGGCGATACGATATTCTGGTGGCGCAGTTTATTCCACAGGCTTGCTGGAGTCACGGTTACACTAGTATGTTTTTATCACTTTATTTATGTGATAACGACAAAAGAGGGCAGGTCGTGGATTCGTGCTATGGCTCCAAGGCTGACCGATCTGACAGATGCATATAAAAATGTGCTGTACATGCTTGGACTGAGGCAAGATCAACCAAAATTTGATCGATTTACCTACATTGAAAAGCTCGAATATTTTTCTGTCTGGTTTGGTATGTTCATTGTAATAGTAACAGGGTATATGATGTGGACAGAATACCTGTGGCCTAAGTTTTATCTTGATATTGCAGATGCCTTCCATTTAGGTGAAGCGACCCTAGCGGCACTAGCAATAATCGTCGGGCATATTTTCACCGTACACTACAACCCTCATGTTTATCCAATGAACAGGGCCTTCATCGATGGAAATATCAGCGAAAGCCTGGCAAAGGAAGAGCATCCCCTTTGGTATGAACGCGATTTAAAGAGAAACGATGAGATCGCGGGCAAAGCGGCTTGTGAATGATACGATGAAAAACGACAGTATATACTTCACGGTTGTTAGAAAGCTGCTTGTTGATACGCTAATGGGGGTTATTTTCTTGCTGCTGTTTTCATTTGCATTGTGGTTGATTTGGCTCACATTTTTTCGAGAATACTTTGATGACGGAATTCTCGGCGAGGCAACAGGTGAATATTTTACAAGTCAGACAAATGTAACTATGAGCTCCATGCAAAGATTTCATAACGTTGTGGAGCAGGTCCCCGATAATTCAGAATTTGTCACCTCGTGCATGCTGTGTCACGAGGATCTTCCACATTCTAAATCCAAGGATACCAGGGCCTTTTTAAATGCACATGGTTACTTCATGACGTGTCAAGTCTGTCATGCCAAGCATGATGATAAGATGGTCGTGGGTTATCGCTGGCAAGATAAAGAGACAGGTCATATTTCAGATACACCTCATATGAAAGGTATGTCAAGAATTACTCCAGTCGTAGTGATGGGTGGTCTGGTTCAAACAATAGATATCAAAGATGAAAAAAACTTCGTGCTTGAATACCTAAAAACTAACAATGCGATGGATATGAAAAAGGAAGATACCGTATGGAAAAAAACGCACGGCAACATCTCAACTGATCCAATATCCTGTGTAGATTGTCATACCATTGAAAAGCAACCATTCTTGCCTTTATCAGAGTTGGCATACTCCGCCTCCAGAATAGAAGAACTATCAAGAATCGAAGTGGCAGGCATGATAAAAAAGTATGAACATTTATATTTGCCTAATCTGACTAGAGACTCAGAATAGAAGTGAAGGTGACCTATTCCCCGTTACCGAGACACCCGTAGCTAGAAAATTCCGGCTAAAAATAAACGCTTCATTATCTTATTGACTTTAAAATGGTGGGCCCACTAGGACTCGAACCTAGGACCAAGGGATTATGAGTCCCCTGCTCTAACCAACTGAGCTATGGGCCCGGAAGCGGGGGGATTCTAGCAGATTTGCCCACCGGACCAGTAGTTTCGTCCGGCTGGTGGGCAAAACGCCAGGATCAATCAGTGTCGAGGAAGCTGCGCAGACGATCGGAGCGAGAGGGGTGACGCAGCTTGCGCAGGGCCTTGGCTTCGATCTGCCGGATACGCTCGCGGGTGACGTCGAACTGTTTGCCGACCTCTTCCAGGGTGTGATCGGTGTTCATGTCGATGCCGAAGCGCATGCGCAGCACCTTGGCCTCGCGGCTGGTGAGGCCGGCCAGCATGTTCTGGGTCGCCTCGCTGAGGCCTTCGGCGGTGGCCGACTCGATGGGTGAGACCACGCCGGAGTCCTCGATGAAGTCGCCCAGATGCGAATCCTCGTCGTCGCCGATGGGGGTCTCCATGGAGATCGGCTCCTTGGCGATCTTCAGCACCTTGCGGATCTTGTCCTCGGGCATGTCCATGCGCTCGGCCAGCTCTTCCGGGGTCGCTTCGCGTCCCATCTCCTGGATCATCTGGCGGGAGATGCGGTTGAGCTTGTTGATGGTCTCGATCATGTGCACCGGAATACGGATGGTGCGGGCCTGGTCCGCGATGGAGCGGGTGATGGCCTGCCGGATCCACCAAGTGGCGTAGGTCGAGAACTTGTAACCGCGACGGTATTCGAACTTGTCCACCGCCTTCATCAGGCCGATGTTGCCCTCCTGGATCAGGTCCAGGAACTGCAGGCCGCGGTTGGTGTACTTCTTGGCGATGGAGATGACCAGACGCAGGTTGGCCTCAACCATCTCCTTCTTGGCGCGGCGGGCCTTGGCCTCGCCGATTGCCCTCTTGCGGTTGGTCTCCTTGATCTCGCCGATGGTCAGCTGGCACTCGTTCTCGATGTTGAACAGGCGCTTCTGCGCGCGCAGGATCTCGTCGGCCTGCTCTTGCAGCGCCTCGGAGTAGTCCTTGCCCTTCTTGATCTGATCGTGGATCCAGTCGAGGTTGGTCTCGTTGTCCGGGAACGAGGCGATGAACTCCTTGCGCGGCATGCGAGCCTTGTCGACGCAGAGGTTCATGATGATGCGTTCCTGGTTGCGGATGCGCTCGATGGTGTCGCGCAGGGCGTTGACCAGCATGTTGAAGGTGGTCGGTACCAGCTTGAACTCCAGGAAAGCCTCGGAGACGGACTCCAGGGCCTTCTGGGTCTTGGCGTCGGCACGGCCGTTCTTCTTCAGTGCCGTGCTGAGGGCCTTGTAACGCTTGCGCAGCTCCCTGGCCTTGGCGGCGACCTCCTCGGGATCGGGGCCGGTGCTCTCAGGCTCGTCGCTGCTGCTGTCGTCATCGTCGTCGTCGGACTCGTTATCGTCATCGGCGTCGCTGGCCTTGGTCTCATCGGACTCGGGCTGGGGGGTGGCCGGGGACGGGATCTCTTCGGGCTCGTTGGGATCGAGAAAGCCGCTGGTGACATCGGCCATGCGGGTTTCGCCTGTTTCGATCTGCTCGAGCTGGGTGCAGAGCATGTCGACGGCGACGGGGAAGGTGGCCAGTGCCGCGGAGACCTGGTTGAGTCCCTCTTCGATACGCTTGGCGATGCGCAGCTCGCCCTCGCGGGTCAGCAGCTCGACCGTGCCCATCTCGCGCATGTACATGCGTACGGGATCGGTGGTGCGACCGAATTCGCTATCGACGCTGGCCAGCGCAGCGGCGGCGGCCTCGGCTGCGTCCTCGTCGGTGGAGACCACGTTGTCGCTCAAGGTGCTCTCGTCCAGGTCCGGCGCCGTCTCGTGTACGGTGATGCCCATATCGTTGATCATGCGAACGATATCTTCGATCTGCTCGGGCTCAACGATGCCGTCGGGCAGGTGGTCGTTGACCTCGGCATAGGTCAGAAAACCTTGCTCCTTACCCTTTGCAATCAGTTGTTTCAATTGAGATTGCTGCTGTTCCTGGTTCATCTTTTACCTTGAATTGAAACGGGGTCCACCGCGTTCAGACTGAACACACCATATTAGCACAGTTTTATATGCATATGCCAACAATATTAGGGATTACCATAATGACCGGATTCATTCGGACGCCTCGTCGTCGGTTATCGACCCCGGATAGCGCCGTTTCAGCGCTTCCCGCTCTCTCTCAGACAGTTCGCTGGGTTTGAGATTCCCGGGGAGGGGGCGGCTCTCCTTGCGGAACTGCTCATTCAGCTTGACCAGGGCATCCCTCAGTTCGGTCTCCTGGTTCATGTCCGGCAGGTCGAAGGTGTACTGCGCGAGCTTGTTGAGATGGGCGAAGTGCTCACTGTCGCGCCAGCGTTCCAACAGCGCCGCCTTTTTAAGCGTAGGTTGAGATCGAATAATTTCAAGCAGTTGCGACAATATCCGGGTACCTGTCGTGTCCCACGCCTGCCAGCTGTCATCTACCGTGTCCGCCACCTGTATCAGATGGGGATTGTCCAGTAGAAGTGCAATAGCAAGACGTATC
>JBNLAT010000062.1:0-11996 GCA_050302275.1 Thiohalomonadaceae bacterium
CATCGGCGCCTTCTACTACATCCGGGTGGTCAAGCTGATGTACTTCGATCAGCCCGTCGACGAAACCCCACTCCAGGTGGGCATGGACACCCAGGTGGTGCTGTCCCTCAACGGCCTCGCAATGCTGCTGCTGGGGCTTTTCCCGGCGGGGCTGCTGTCGATCTGCAGCAGCGCCTTCGGCGGCTGAGAGAGGGAACTTCTACTTCGGGGTTGCACTCTTAAGACAACAACGGTAGTATGCCCCCTCCTTGATGCGGGGTGGAGCAGTCTGGTAGCTCGTCGGGCTCATAACCCGAAGGTCGTAGGTTCAAATCCTGCCCCCGCTACCAAATAAAAAACACTAAAGCCAATCACTTAACAGTGGTTGGCTTTTTTGTTATCGGCTGCAAGAAAATCCCTGTGTCCATTTATAGTTCTGAGCTAGGAATATTAATCAGAATTGACCTTAGGTGTCTGTTCCCATATTGGCGATTTCATGAAGGTCAGTGGTGGTTCTCCACCTGTTGGATGTGGTCGATATTCTGATGTGTCAGGTCGGGAATAACGTACTACTGGCCCAGGTCTTCTCTGAAGACAAGTACCTCCAGATAGTTCAAGTGCTGCCCGGCTATCCTTGTGAACGGAACTAAGAGCGTCGTCAGTGAAGCAAATAGACTCGTGAACGTAGCATTAACCCTCGGGAACGGAGCAAGAAAGTGTCGTGAGCGGAGGGAAAAGCCTAGTCAGTGAAACAAATAGATTTGTCATCGCAGAAATATGACACGTGCATATAGCAAAAAGCATTGTCAATGTGCCAGAAAGCCCCTTGAACGGAGAAAAGCGCTATGTGGACGATGCAAAAACCTTCGAATTCGAAGATAATTCCGGGAATCTGTGGGCTAAAATTTCGTCGGATACGGAACAAATTGCCGTATTGACGAGAGTCAAAGTATTAGAAATCTGGCCGGGCTAAACCCCGGCCAGACGGTAAAATTAGGCCTCCGCTGGGACCTCACGACGCTGTCCGCTACGGAATCGATTACCGAGCGCCGAGCGCAGCCCCTCCAAACCCGTCACTCCCTCGGTCAGTTTGGCATAGGCATAGACATCAAGTGCGGTATTGTAAGCATCGCTGCCTATTGCCATCAGCGTGCCCTCGACCAGTTCGTTAAGTTTATTCAGGGCCAGGCTGACCGGGTGAAGTGCTTGGAAAAGTGCAACGTCTCGTTCGAACTCAGTCATATTGAAACGCATCGGCAGCATCTCCGGGTTCTGCTGTGCGACCGTCAACGCTTTGTCAACAAAACTCCGGCTCTTGTCGCCCATTTTACTCAGGCTCTGCTTGTCACTGTTACTCAACCCGATTAGAAAGGGCAGGGACTGAAGCTGTTGAATAGCGGCCATCGCCGCTTGCTGATCGGCTTCGGGAAAATCAGCCGAAATGAGGTTCTGAGACATATGACTTCTCCTTAATTGCTATCCATGTAAGTTTCCATGTCCACAAGTGCAATATGCATCCGATATCATGACGACAACCCGTGAACGAACCATAGAGTAACGAATGAAGACGAAAAAGCAAAAGAATAGATAAATCATGTAGGAAAAAGACTACAGACAGATGAGCCATGGGCTGGCATTGTTCATTAATTAGAGTTTTATCAGTGATTTATATAAGGTTTGATATTATGTGCCAGCTAGATAACGCAATATCAGTGCGCGCAGTATATTCCAATATCAGAGCATGCAAGATAATTAAATGTTATGCGTAATATGAAAAGAACGGCAATAACACTCATATCAACAATTATAAGCGCACCAATCACATGGTGGCTGCTTAGTGAAGCTGTTGTTCTCTACGAAATGCACGCAACTGGCGCTTCATCACGCGCTGAATTAGCAAATGATTTTGGTTTGGGTTTGCTTCTGCTATTCATTGTGCCTGCAGGTACATTCATAATTGCTGCAATAGTGGCAGGTGTGGCATGGCATATCTTAGGTAAAGGCAAGAGTGTTAGTCATGCAAATGTCGCATAACACGGCACTCAAGCCTACCCACCTCCGCGGCGCTTGTTTTGTGCTATGTAGCACAAAACAAACCCCACTACGGCGGTCGGCTTAGTTTAGCGTTATGCCTTGTAGAGGATATTTCATTTATGCTGGATTTACTAAAAGTTGTGGCAGGGCTATTTTTGCTAGCTCTAGCATTGCTTCCTGCAATATTAATCGCTATTTCCTCTATACGACTAAAACGTCTACTAGGTGGGTTCTCTGGCTACGTGATTTTGATGGCTAGTATTTTATTAACTTTGCAGTCACTAGATTTTCTGCTCCCTATGTTCCTCACTTTAGTACTAAAGATGAGTCCAGAGGAATATGCAAAATCTTCGGTAATACTTGCCTATGTAAAAGTGACCTTTAATTATGTTGCATTACTTTTATTAGGCATTGGTCTTTTGGGGCTGTCAAAGCGTTTCAAGGCTACATTGGTAGAAAATGCATAACAAATGCAATCACGCGGACAAGTTTCCGTTCCGCCTTTTGGCATGGCTGCGCCATTTTATGCCAAAAGCCTCCACTCCAACTTGCCTGTGTTGCAGGCGTTAGTTGCAATAGAAAATGAGCTAAAGGAATGATCAAGAATATCAAATTAAAATTCGGAAGAGCTCAGGGATTAGATCCTCAAACTATTGAGGCTATGCCAATAACCGTTTTCGTTGGCCCGAACAACTCCGGTAAGAGTGTAGTCCTTGCTGAAATACAACAATTTTGCAGCAATGGAAATAAAAACACCAATAATTTAATAATTGATTCCATTGAGCTACAAGGTTTTTCTGAGACAGATATTGATGAAAAGGTCGGAAAAGTAAAACTGAAGCCGAATCGAGGCGAGGCAATAAATCCTGATCATATTTTAGTTGGAAAAGGTCAAACCAGACATCAAGTTCCAGAGCAACAATTCTTAGCTACTTTAAAAGACCCAAATATACATCCCACACACATTTGCCAGTGGTATTTATCTTATAACACGTTAATACTTAATGGCTCCAACAGAATTAATCTAGTAAACCAGCAGGAGGGCGGAAACTTACAACAGCCGCCCCACTCAAGTTTCCAAGTTCTTTTCCGCGAGGACAATAAACGAAAAGAAGTAAGGCGAATAATTCACGATGCCTTTGGTCAATACTTGGTAGTTGATCCAACAAATTTAGGAAAATTGAACTTAAGGTTATCTTCTATAGCGCCAAAAGACGATATGGAAGAAAGAGGCATTCATGCAGAAGCCGTAGATTTCCATGCTAATGCTATGCCCATAGCACAGGCGAGTGATGGCGTAAAAGCATTTACTGGCATGGTCACAGAGATGATAGCAGGCGATCCATCAGTATTGTTAATAGATGAGCCAGAAGCATTTTTACATCCATCTCTATCATTTAAATTAGGCAAAGAAGTCTCTGGCATTATGTCAGAGTCACACAAAAGACTATTTGTATCGACTCATAGTCCTAATTTTGTTATGGGGTGCATTCAATCCGGAGCGCCAGTAAATATTGTAAGGCTAACGTATAGAAACGGTGTAGCTACTGCTCGAATTCTCCCAAATGAAGATATTCTACGATTGATGAGGAACCCTCTTTTGAGGTCAACGGGCGTGTTATCTGGTTTATTTTATGAGTTTGTTATTGTTACTGAGTCAGACGCAGATCGAGCATTCTACCAGGAAATTAATGACAGGCTCTTGAAGTATACAGATGGTAAGGGCATACCAAATTGTCTCTTTCTACATGCTCAGAACAAGCAAACAGTAAAAACTATTGTAAAACCACTTCGTGAACTTGGTATTCCGGTAGCTGGAATAGTAGATATTGATGTATTGAAAGAAGGTGGTACTGTTTGGACTAGCTTTCTTGATAGCGGATCTATTCCAGAGATCGAAAGACCTGCATTAGCACAGATTAGACAGGCATTAAAAGCCAAATTCGACGCATCTGGAAAAAATATGAAACGTGATGGTGGAATACAGATTTTAGAAGAAGCCGATCAGGAAGCATTAAATAATCTATTCGATAAACTAGCTGAGTATGGTTTGTTTATTATTCCTAATGGAGAACTTGAGTCTTGGCTAAAATCTTTAAATGCATCTGGTCATGGCCCTAATTGGCTAGTGGAGGTCTTCGAGAAAATGGGCGAGGATCCTAATTCAAGTGAATACTTAAAACCTTCCGATGGTGATGTTTGGTCTTTTATTGAGAAAATATCAAATTGGTTTTTCAATCCCCAAAGAAAAGGTATACCAAAATAGCAACTAACAAAGCGCTCGTTCGGACGCTCCTTTCGTCGCGCCGCACAGCTTAAACGTTCGGTGCTGGTACTAATACTTAGACATTTGCGGATTGGCCCATTCCAGGAAATGTACAACAGAGCGGTGTATTTAGTTTTTTGCACACAATCCTGTGTACAGAAATAGTCGTTTGTTCTTTGAGTCATCTAGCGGGTGTTAATCCCCGTACCTGAGGTAAGTCAGTGTGGAAACGTATAACATGCAGCGCAATTCGGACTCCGGATCAAGTGATCTTGTGTCATCTGGGTTGACGGGTTAATTTGTAAAACATATGCGATATTAGATCACTGGCGTGCCTACATCGCTCTGCTGAGCAGCATGCCAATATGAGAGGAAAGAATGTATAAATTATTGGTTTTAGTACTACCGCTACTGTTCGTTGGGTGTAGCAATAAAGCAATATATGACAATATCCAACTCAACAATCGAAACGAGTGCAATAAAGTTCCACCATCGCAATATGATGAGTGTATTGAGCGTGCAAGCAAAACATATGAGGAATATGAGAGGGAACGTAATGATACTATTGGAAAATAGTGCACAATATCTGAAGCTTTAGAGTTTACGGGCTTTCCAATCCTTGATGATGGCTGAGTGGTCAAGTTAGCAATATGGCAAAGCACGCCATGCCAGCCACTGCGTGATTTTCGGTGGTTTGACTATTGGTGTTACATACAACGGAGTACTCAATGTTTATCGTGACCAAAAAAGGCAGTAACCACCTCGAAATAACGCTCAGCGGCAAGCTGGACACTGAAGACATGAAGCGTGCGTTGGATGAACTGGAGGATAAGTCCAAGGATATCGTCAATGGGACCTTGCTATACAACGTAATTGATTTTCATCTGCCTTCTTTGGGGGGTATAGCCGTAGAATTCTCGCGTCTTCCATCCATGTTCGGTTGGATTAGAAAATTCAAGCGTGCGGCAGTCTTGACCGACAAAGCATGGATCAAGAAAGTAAGCGAGTTCGAAGGGGCGCTCACACCCGGTCTGGAAATTAAGGGGTTTGGAGCAGACGAAAGGGACAAAGCCGAAGCCTGGTTGTCGAATCTATCCTGAATAAATGCGCTAGCCAGCTAATTGCTGGAAATGGCCGTTACTCCGTGAGGATTTCTGTCTCCGGTCCTCCTGACCCTTGGTCTAGTCGACAAGAATCCCACGATCCGCATACCAAGCTTTATCCAGCTTCCAGCGGACATTTTCAATATCCTCTCGGGACAGCACCAGTTTGCGTACTTTCGACTGGAGTCTTCCGAGTTCCTTCTGGGCTTCAATCACGGCGGGATCCTGTTCCGATTTGTTTGCCAGTCCCGGTTTGATCATGCCCAGGAACTGAACCGCCGGCATACTGGTCGAGCGGGGCGTTGACATCACTGCGGTTTTACCCTGGATCTCCAGGGCATGAAATCGATACGGATAGGCGGCGATTTCCGGGTCCTGCTGCAGTCGGTCGTCGATCTCCCCAAGTCGGAAGTCGAGGGTGAACATCCAGGCGACTACGGCGATCAGCAGTATCGCCCCAAGGACTCCAGCATATATTTTCGTACCACGATCGAGACTCATCGGTCAGCACCTCCAAAGTGCCAACCCTAAATTCATCAGGTCCTCAGGCTCAATGACAAATCTCACCGAGGCGAGCAGTAACTGCCATCAAGCTCACCTTTGGCATGTAATTTGTATTAGACGACGATCATGTCGACCGCCAAAAGTACCAAACCGTTGCGCGTCATGCTTGTCGATGACAAGTCTGACCGCCGAGAAATGCTCGATCTCGCCCTGCGGGACGTGGATTGCGTGCTGGTGGCCTGTGTTTCGGGAGACGGTGATCTGTTGTCCGCGGTGGAAAGCTGCAATCCGGATGTGATCCTGATCGACATCGAGGCGCCCGGACGCGATACGCTGGAAAGCCTGGAGTCCGTACAGTCAACCGTGCCGCGTCCGATGGTCATGTTCTCCCAGGACGACAACAACCAGACCATCCGGCGCGCCACGCAGGCGGGCGTAAGTGCCTATGTGGTGGATGGTCTTCAGACACAGCGGGTGCGTCCCATCATCGATGCGGCCGTGGCCCGGTTCCAGCACTTCAACTTCCTCGAATCGGAGCTGAAGAAGGCCCACAAGCAACTGAATGACCGCAAGGTCATCGACAAGGCCAAGGGCATCATCATGCGTCAACGTGGCCTTAGCGAGGATCAGGCCTACCAGGCGATGCGCAAGCTGGCCATGGACACCAATCGCAAACTGGCCGATGTGGCTCAGAACATCATCGAAGCGGCCAGTATTCTCTCTGGCTGATTGAGCCAATCTGCACCAGGATGATTCAGCCTACCACCAAGTAGGTAGGGAATTTGACTGAAAACAGTGCATTGGGTACTTCTGCACAACCACCAGTGATCGTGTCAGGCCGTGCTGTGAATTCTCCTGACTTTTATCCGTCAAAACGCCAACGCCTTGAAAACAGGAACACAAAAGCTCTCGGTCGCGCTGTTCACCCGCAGACGACAGTCGAGGTGGCACAGCGTTTGCTGTTTGATATGCAAGGTCGATCCCGGTCCAATGGCGGACCAGCCCAACGGAGGGCGTTGGTGATCACCCCCGACGAACAGATTTAATCGGTCAACGCAGACCGGCAAAGGACAAAGGCGTCCATTCCCTCACGATCTTCGATCGTGCCAGGGGGTGGACGTTTTTTTTTGCCCGCGGGACCGATGAAAGAATTTTTGTTAACGACCACGAGGTGTTTATTCATGAGTGCAAGCAGTCCCATCCCGATCAGCAGCCGCAGAAGCTTCATCAAGCGGGCCGTCCTGACGCTCGGCCTGGCCGCCGGTCTCGGACTGGGTGCCGGCACGGCCAGCGCCGAGCTCGGTTACCCGGAGAAGGAAGATCTGAAGTTCGGTTTCATCAAGCTGACCGACATGGCCCCGCTGGCCATCGCCTACGAGAAAGGCTATTTCGAGGATGAAGGTCTCTATGTGACCCTGGAGGCGCAGGCCAACTGGAAAGTGCTGCTCGATGGCGTCATCGACGGTCAGCTCGACGGCGCCCACATGCTGGCCGGTCAGCCCCTGGCCGCCACCATCGGTTTCGGCACCAAGGCCCACATCGTCACCCCCTTCAGCATGGACCTCAACGGCAACGGCATCACCGTCTCCAACGAGGTGTGGGAGCTGATGAAGCCCCATGTGCAGAAGCAGGCCGACGGCAAGCCGGCCCATCCGATCAAGGCCGATGCGTTGAAGCCGGTGGTCGATCAGTACAAGAAGGCCGGCAAGCCCTTCAAGATGGGCATGGTGTTCCCGGTCTCGACACACAACTACGAGCTGCGCTACTGGCTGGCCGCCGGCGGCATCAATCCTGGGTATTACGCGCCTCACAAGGGCGACATCACCGGCCAGCTGAAGGCCGACGCACTGCTCTCCGTGACCCCGCCGCCGCAGATGCCGGCGACCCTGGAGGCGGGCACCATCTACGGTTACTGCGTGGGCGAGCCCTGGAACCAGCAGGCGGTGTTCAAGGGCATCGGGGTGCCTGTCATCACCGACTACGAGATCTGGAAGGACAATCCGGAGAAGGTCTTCGGCATGACCAAGGCGTTCACCGAGAACTATCCCAACACCACCGTCCGCGTGGTCAAGGCGCTGATCCGCGCCGGCAAGTGGCTCGATGAGAACGACAACGCCAACCGACCGGAAGCGGTGAAGATCCTCTCCCAACCCAACTACGTGGGCGCCGACTACGAGGTGATCGCCAACTCCATGACCGGCACCTTCGAGTACGAGAAGGGCGACAAGCGCGCGGTACCCGACTTCAATGTCTTCTTCCGCTACTACGCCACCTACCCCTACTACTCGGACGCGGTCTGGTACCTGACCCAGATGCGCCGCTGGGGCCAGATCAGCGAGCAGAAGCCCGACAGCTGGTACGACGAGATCGCCAGGAGCGTCTATCGCTCCGACATCTACCGCAAGGCAGCCGAGGAGCTGATCGCCGATGGACTGATGTCTGCCGATGATTTTCCGGACTTTGACAACGAGTCCGGCTACCGCGCCCCGCAGACCGAGTTCATCGATGGCGTCACCTTCGACGGCACCAAGCCCAACGCCTACATCGACAGTTTCCCGATCGGGTTGAAGGGTGAGGAACAGATCTGAGGGGATATGTGCAGAGGCGCTTGTTTATAACGCAAAGCGCGCAAAGAGGACGCAATGAGCGCAAAGGCATTTAGGTAAGCGTGTTGCTCCGGATTCGTCTTTTTCTCTTTCCCTCGCAGAGGGTGTGAACAAGACAAGCAGTGCAACAGCTTTGCGCGCATTGCGCTTCTTTGCGGCCTTTGCGTTTAACAGATTGTCATATTCCACGCTGCGCGTGGGAGCGAAGAAACAGGATTAACAAGATGGCTATTGAGATGACGTCCAAGACTTTCAACCTGCCGCGATTCGAGCGCCTGCTCGAGCGTCTGGCCAGCGACCGGGTCGGCAAATCGATCACCCGGCTGACCAAGCAGCTGCTGGTGCCCTTGATCGCCCTGGCGGTCTTCCTGGGCCTCTGGAGTGTGGGCGCCAAGAACGTGGAGACCTCGCTCGGCGTGCTGCCCGGTCCCGCCAAGGTCTGGGAGCAGACACAGGCGCTCTACGGTGAACACAAGGCGGAACGCGTCAAGGCGGCTGCCTTCTACGAAAGGATGGAGGCGCGTGTCGAGAAGGCGATCGCCGACGGTCAGCCGCAGGAGCGCATCGAGCGTATGCGCGAGCGCAAGTACACCGGCAAGGAGACCTTCATCGACCAGATCTTCACCAGCCTTTTGACGGTGATGGCCGGATTTGTGGTGGCCTCGCTGATCGCCATACCCATCGGCATCGTCTGCGGGATGAGCGCGACCCTCTACACCGCCATCAACCCGTTGATCCAGATCTTCAAGCCGGTCTCACCGCTGGCCTGGCTGCCGCTGGTGACCATGGTGGTCTCGGCCCTCTACGTGAGCAACGACCCGATGTTTTCCAAGTCGTTTCTCAACTCCGCCATCACCGTCACCCTCTGCTGTCTCTGGCCCACCATCATCAACACCACCGTGGGTGTCTCGGGTGTGGACAAGGACCTGATCAACGTCAGCCGCGTGCTGCGCCTCAACGCCTTCACCAAGACGGTGAAGATCGTGCTGCCCTCGGCCATCCCGATGATCTTCACCGGCCTGCGCCTGTCGCTGGGTATCGGCTGGATGGTGCTGATCGCGGCCGAGATGCTGGCGCAGAACCCGGGCCTCGGCAAGTTCGTCTGGGACGAGTTCCAGAACGGCAGCTCCGACTCCCTGGCCCGCATCATGGTGGCGGTGCTGGTGATCGGCTTCATTGGCTTCCTGCTCGACCGCGGCATGCTGATGCTGCAGCGGGCCTTCAGCTGGGACAAGAACGCGGTGCTGCGCTAGCGCGTTGCGCTTCGAGTTTTGAGTTTTAAGTGATGAGTTTTGAGTTGATGAGTTCGCTGCGCTCAGATTGTTTTGTTTACCCCCTCTCCCTGGCCCTCTCCCGCGAGGGGAGAGGGAAATCACGGATGCAGAGGGGCGGTAACCGGATGCTTTGTTTGCACAACGGGCCAGGCAGTTCTCTCTGTACTCGAACAGAACGTCCCCTCTCCCCTCGCGGGTGAGGGCCAGGGAGAGGGGGAATCAAACCCGTGAGCGAAGCGAAGACCAAAACTCAAAGCTTAAAACTCATCACTCAAAACTTATCGAAAGATACTTGGGTGTGTCCGAACGCACCGAATCAAGTTAGGTGAAATACAATGAACAGTTACCTCAACATCGACCACGTCAGCATCACCTTCCCGACCGACAACGGTCCGCTGAACGTGCTCAAGGACGTGGATCTGAAAGTCGCCCAGGGCGAGTTCATCTCCCTCATCGGCCACTCGGGTTGCGGCAAGTCGACGGTGCTCAACATCGTCGCCGGTCTGCTCAACGCCAGCGAGGGCGGGGTGATCCTGGAGGAGAAAGAGGTCACCGAACCGGGACCCGACCGGGCGGTGGTGTTCCAGAACCACTCCCTGCTGCCCTGGCTGAGCGTCTACGACAACGTGCGCCTGGCGGTGGACCAGGTGTTCAAGAAGACCAAGAGCAAGGAGGAGCGTCACCGCTGGACCCTGCACAACCTGGAACTGGTGCACATGTCCCATGCGCTGGACCGCAAGCCGGACGAGATCTCCGGCGGCATGAAGCAGCGTGTCGGCATCGCCCGAGCCCTGGCCATGGAGCCCAAGGTGCTGCTGATGGACGAACCCTTCGGCGCGCTGGACTCCCTGACCCGCACCCACATGCAGGACTCCCTGATGGAGATCCAGGCGCGGCTCAACAACACGGTGATCATGATCACCCACGACGTGGACGAGGCGGTGCTGCTGTCGGATCGCATCATCATGATGACCAACGGCCCCTCGGCCACGGTCGGCGAGATTCTCAACATCGACCTGCCCAAACCGCGCAACCGGCTGGCGCTGGCCGAGAACCCGGTCTACAACCACTACCGGGCCGAGGTGGTGCGCTTTCTTCACGAACGCCATCAGCAGCCGGAAGACCAACAGCCCGGGAAACCGTCGGAGTCCGAGAGCGACACCGTGGTCGACCTCTCGGCCTGGCTCAAGTCGGCCCAGTCCGGCAGCGGCAAGACCCTGGAGAAGACCCAGCTCAACCTCGGCTTCATCCCCCTGACCGATTGCGCGCCACTGGTGGTGGCCAAGGAGAAGGGCTTCTTCCATCAGCAGGGCCTGAACGTGGAACTGTCGCGCGAGAACTCCTGGGCCAACATCCGCGACAAGGTCTCCATCGGCATGCTCGACGGTGCGCAGATGCTTGCGGCAATGCCGCTGGCCAGCGCCGTGGGTGCAAGTGGCTCGGTGCCGATGATCACGGCCATGAGCCTGGACCTGAACGGCAACGGCATCACGGTTTCAAAGGAGATCTACGAGCAGATGGTGGCGACCGGCGAGACCGATCTCGATTCGCCGGCCGGCAGCGGCCGCGCGCTGAAGAGGGTCATCGAAGCGAACAAGGCGGCGGGGGAGAAACCGCTGATGTTCGCCACCGTGTTTCCCTACTCGTCCCACAACTACCTGCTGCGCTACTGGCTGGCGGCCTCGGGCATCGATCCCGACACCGACATCCAGCTCTCGGTGGTGCCGCCGCCGCAGATGGTCAACTACCTGCAGGCGGGGGTGATCTCCGGCTTCTGCGTCGGCGAGCCCTGGAACACGCTGGCGGTCTGCAACGGCCTGGGCCACACCCTGGCCGCCAGTTACGACATCTGGAACAACCATCCGGAGAAGGTCTTCGGCGTGGCCGGCAGCTGGGCGGCGGCCAATCCCAACACCCACCAGGCGGTGCTCACCGCCCTGATCAAGGCCTGCGAGTGGATCGACCGCCCCGAGAACCGGGAGGAGGTGTGCGAGCTGCTGAGCCAGGGCCGCTACGTCAACGCGCCGAAGGAGATCCTGCAGAAGTCGATGCTCGGCACCTTCCAGTTCTCCCGCGACGCCGCTGCCGTCGAGCGCGCCGACTTCAACGTCTTCAGCCGCTACAGCGCTAATTTTCCCTGGCACTCCCACGCCCTCTGGTTCCTCACCCAGATGGCGCGCTGGGGCCAGCTGCGCGAGCCGGTCGATCTGAAAAAGATCGCCCGCCAGGT
>JBNLAT010000063.1:0-11178 GCA_050302275.1 Thiohalomonadaceae bacterium
GCTTGCCGCGCAGACGACGCGCGATCTCACTTGCCAGGCGGCCCAGTGTCTTGTCGGTGGCATCCACCACGTACCAGTCACGCTTGACGGTTTCGGGGGTGGCGCTGAATGTCTTGGTCCCAATCATCTCTCAAACACTCCAAATCGAGTGGGGTATCTCGTGAAAAGAGGCGGAATGATACAGAATGGCTTGGCAAGATACAAGCGCCGAATGGCACCAGCAAGTCATTGTTCAAACACTGAAAATAAAAAAGGCGCGGCGAAAGGGGGAGTGCCGCGCCTAAAAATATCCACCAAAGGAGGATGGAGGAGTCATCAGCGCCTCCGAAACAAAGGAAAACGCATAAGAGTTGCCTAATATAGCAAATTACTGATTTAGATCAACCCTTGAGGCCACAGCTAACCGCACGAATATCGGCGCAGGCAACAAAATCAGCTATAAAGCGATGATTTAAATAGAATTTAGAAAAATATCAGCCGCAGCACTTTTTGAACTTCTTGCCACTACCACAGGGACAGGGATCGTTCCGACCCGGTTTTACTGTCGCGACAGGGGGTAGAAGGGCGCCATCCAGGTAATACCAGTAACTGGATTCCTTTCTAAAGCGGCTCCGCTCATGTAGCTGCCCACCCTGACTATGGGCGACAAACTCCACCAGCCCTTCATCATCCTTCGCGCTACCCTGCTTTGTTTCGATAATCTCCAGCTTCAACCAGACAACATTCTCCGCGGCCAGATCCAGGCTCGCGGGACGGGTAGAGGGATGCCAGGTTTGCAGAAGATAATCCGCACGCTGCAGGACATAGGCGCTGTAACGGGACCGCATTAACGCCTCGGCGGTTGGCGCGCTCCATTTTTGTTCATGGTAAGGAGCGCAACATTCGCCATACTCCCTGCCACTGCCGCAAGGACAACTAGCCATCACTGGCGACGTCACGCAAAGGCAGGTAACGCTCGGCAAAGCTATCGGTATCGATAGCTTCGCTGTAGTAGAAGCCCTGTACCAGATCGCAGTTGTACTGGCGCAACTTGTCCAGCGCCTCCTGACGCTCCACCCCTTTTGCGACTACTTTCATGCCCATGCTATGGCCCAGCTGAATCAGGGCAGAGACCAGTGCGGCATCTTTGGGCTTACTATCGATGTTCTGCACAAAGAAACGATCGATCTTCAGCTTCTCAACCGGAAAATCGCGTAGCGAAGTCAGGGAAGAGTGCCCGGTACCAAAATCATCCACCATCAAGCCCACGCCCATTTCACGCAGGGCGTGCATGATGGCAATCACCTCCAGCATATTCTCCGCCAGGATACGTTCACTCAACTCAAAGTAGATCTGTCCGGGATGTATCTGGTGCTGCTCCAACACCTGGCGGGTGACGTTGAGGAGGTCATGACTATGAAATTGACCAGCAGGAATATTAATAGAGACCATGGTGACTTCACGCCCTTCCCTGTTCCAGTGGGCGATCTGTTCACAGACACGACGCAGTACAAACTCGGTGATCGGTAAACCGAGGCCATACTCCTCCGCCAACGGCAGGAAATCGTTGGGCGGAATCCAGCCCATCTCCGGGTGGTGCCAGCGCAACAACGCCTCCGCACCATACACACCTTCATCATCCGTCAAAAACAGCGGCTGCAGCTGTACGCTCAATTCTTTATTTTCCAGCGCCTCATGTAACGCTGCCTCAAGTGAGGGCGGCGCCATGGTGTGCAACTCCAGTGAGCGCGAATAGAGTTGTGCCTGATCCCGCCCCAACTCCTTGGCTCGATACATGGCCGCATCGGCATTCTGCAGTAGTGCCTCGATTTCAGTGGCATCTTCCGGATAGATACTAACCCCGAGACTACAGGTGACCTGAATCTTTTCATCACCCAACTGCAGCGGCTGCTTGATACCCTCAATGATCCGCTCGGCAACGCTCATCACATACTGCTTATTGGTCACCTCGGTAAGAACGGCAACAAACTCGTCACCGCCCATGCGTGCTACGGTATCGTCTTCGCGCACTGCCAGTTGTAATCGACGTGCGACCTCCTGCAGCAGACTATCGCCAACCGCGTGGCCACGACTGTCGTTGATGTCCTTAAATCGATCGAGATCGAAGAAAACCACCGCCAGGCGACCCTGGTTACGATGGGCATGGGCCAGCGCCATACTCAAACGGTCATAGAGCAGGCGTCGATTGGGTAGATTGGTCAACGGATCGTAATAGGCAAGATTACGAATGCGCTCTTCATTCTCCTTCAAACGGGAGATATCACTAAACAGCGCCGCGTAATTGGTCAGCACACCCTGCTCGTCGTAGATCGCTGTAATGGTCAGTAGCTCGGGAAATACTTCACCGCTTTTGCGCCGATTCCACACCTCACCTTGCCAGTGCCCTTCATCACGCAGGGTCTCCCACATCTCGGCATAAAACGCTTCGTCGTGACGTCCGGAACTGAGCAGGGAGGGATTTTTTCCAACAACTTCTTCTTCGCTATAACCAGTTAAACTACAGAACGCAGGATTGACCGATTCAATCACGCCGTTGGCATCGGTAATAAAGATCCCTTCCAGAGAACTATCGATAACCTTCTCAGCCAGATGCAGATTACGACGCGACATGTTCAGCGCCGCATTGCGTTCACTTAGTGCGCTACGCAATTCATCTACGTAGACGTGCTCCATGCCATAAAGGATGTCAGAGAAGTTAGCCACCCCCAACATCTCGCCGGTCTCTTCAGAACGCACACCGATGTGCCGCACACCATTTTGTGTCAGCAGGCTACGTGCACGATAGAGACTACATCCGGGAGAGACACTCAGTAGCGGACGGCTGGCCAATTCGCCAACGCTACAGGAAGTTTGCTGACGGGCAACCGCGCGCACCAGATCACGCTCGGTCAGAATCCCGTATTCGTCATCGTTATATTTAATCAGCAGGGCATCAACGCGCTTTTGCCGCATCAGACCCACCGCGCCGTCCAGCTCCAATTCCGCCTCGACGGTTACCGCGTTGTTTTTCAATACGGTTTCAATATTGCGTAGGCGCAGGAAATACTCGATGCCCTGATGTAGCACCACATCTGTCTGGCTCACCACCCCCACCGACTTCCCAGATGCATCGGTAACCAGAAAATGGCGCACTGCTTCATGCTTAAACTGGCTGGCCAGATCCTGCAGCGAACTATCATCCATGACCGTACGCACCGGCTTGCTCATCACTGACTGGATGGGCTGCGCAGCCGATTCGGCGGAGGTGAAATCGAGGGTAATGGCATCCCGTTCAGTCCAGATGCCCACAGGCACACCGTTATCGGTCACCACAATTGAGCTACAGCCAGCCTCGCCCATGCGCTGCGCCGCTTCGTGCACAGGGGTATTAGGGGAACATTCGAGAATGGTTTGTCGAACAATCTGGGAGACGGTAATTTCCGTCGACGCAAGAGAGACCGCGATCTCTTTGTCGTCAAATATCTCCATGCGTAAACACCCTGACTTGAATGACCCGACGTGGCATGCGGCGGGTGAGGGAAAAGGGGGGACGGGAAAATGTTACGTCCGTTAAATGCCTTATAGCATGTCCCAGCGACAGTAAAAACTATCAAAAGTAGTAAGTTTTCCCCGCAGAAAAGCAGGTTATTGGCTTATCCCGGCGACCAAAGCCTTGTCACCGCAACAGCAGCGCCAGACCACTCCCTACCAGCAGTAGTCCGATGGCACGCTGGAAGTTCTGTTGACTGATAGTAGTGTGTACATGCCCACCCAGATACATACCGATCACCATAATCGGCAACGCCGCCGCCAGCAGGTACATGGTATCGCCGCTGTAGAAACCGGAAAAAAAGTAACCGATGATGCGGCTGCCGCCGTCGATCAGAAAGAGTGTGGCAATGGTGGCGCGAAAGGCGGTCTTATCCAGTTGCCGTAGACGAAAGTAGATCACATAGAACGGACCGCCAGTACCGAACAGGGTACCGATCAAACCACCGAATGCCCCCGCCGGGATCGCCCACCAGCGTCTGCCGTGAAAACCTGGCCCGGAACTCAGCAGGGTATAAAAGGCATAGAGCAGAATGAAGGCGCCCAACGCCTTGCGCAGCAAATCACCATCAAGGGTATGGAAAAGATAGAGCGCGGTCAGCACACCGGCGAAGGTGAAAGGTAATAGCGGTAGCAAATCGCGCCAGACGATCGCCTGACGATGCTTTACCCCGTGACTGGTAGAGGCCAGGTAATCAAGCAAGCCCACCAGCGGCACCACCACCGAAAGTGGCAGCAGCTGTGCCAACAGCGGAATGGCAATCAGGCCGGAACCGAATCCGGCGATACCGCGAACAAAGAAGGCGACGATAATGATCAACGCCGCGAGACCCAGTTGCAGGGCTGTCAGTGATTCAAGCATTGGGAATTACAGATAGATCCAGAGCAACAATCCACCGAGAATCAGACGATAGATCATAAACGGCAACATACCGATACGTTCCAGCATGCGCAGGAATAACACAATACAGAGATAGGCGCTCACCGCGGAGAAGAGCACGCCCAACCCGAGCGCCATCCAGTCGACTGATTGTGCGTCCTGGATCAGTTCGAGTGCATTCAGTCCACCCGCCAGTACAATCACTGGGATCGACAACAGGAATGAAAAGCGTGCTGCTGCCGCACGGGTCAGGCCCATCATTAACCCGGCGGTCATGGTAATCCCGGAACGGGAAGTCCCCGGAATCAGTGCGATCGCCTGGGCGATACCGATCACCAGCACATCACGCCAGCCAATAGTGTGTTCATTGCGTACGCGACGTCCCTGCACATCAGCCCACCACAACAGCAAACCGAAAATGATGGTAGTGGCCGCAATGACCAGCGGAGAACGTAGTGAGGTCTCCACCAGCTCCTTGAACAGTAATCCGGCCAGACCGACAGGGATGGTACCGAGGCCAACCGCCCAGAAGAGATTGCTGTCGCCGACTTTTTTTCGTTGTGCCAGTGAGGCAAAACCGTCACGCAGGATAACCATAATATCGCGACGGAAATACCAGACGACGGCGGTCAGTGTGCCAACATGCACCGCCACATCGAAAGCCAGTCCCTGGTCTGCCCAACCGTTCAGCTTGGGGAACAGAATCAGGTGGGCGGAGCTGGAGATAGGTAAAAATTCGGTCAATCCCTGGACTATCGCCAGCAGGATAATATGCATCAGTTCCATAGTGCGGTGTCGTTCCTCTAGCCGCGCTTTTCGGCAACGATGTTGGCGTAACGTCCATCACGCATGATCTTGCTATGCAGTACCGCAAAACCGCATTGGTTAAGCAGATAGATCAAATCTTCACGGCTGAAACGATTGTGCTCAATAAAATGGATAAACAGATCTTCAAGCTCTTCGACCGGCGTTTCCCGATCGAATACCTTTGCCTCCTCGGTCTGCGCACGAATGTAGACCTCCAACGGCGCCCGCACCCAGTCGAGGATATAGAGACGACCGCCCGGTTTGAGGCAACGTCGCATCTCCTGCAAGGCACGCAACGGCTGATTCATCTCATGCAACACCACTGAAGCCATCGCTGCATCGACGGAATTGTCTGGCAGCGGCAATTTGGGATCGTGTAGATCTTCGCTGATGATCTCGCAACCTGGCGGCAACTGAACCGCCGCCTCCAGCATATAAGGTGCACACTCCACACCGATGGCACGCATCGCCGGAGAACGTTCTGCCAGTGCACGAACAAACATCCCGGGGCCTGCGCCCAGATCCAGCACCACAGGTTCACCGGAGTAGACCGGCTTGATCCAGTGATCCCATTCACTCCAGAACTCGTCGTTAAACCGATCGGCAAAACCCTGTTTCATCATTTCGGCAAAACGTTGGCCATCGCGATGATGCTTGGCCAGCATCGCCTGGGTCTTCTCCACTCGTTCAGACATAGTCACCTCGTCCATCACATCAATTTGCGCGCCATGATAGCGCGTTCACTCAACCCAGGCATATCGCCAAATCTTCATCGCCTGGTAACAAAACTGTCATCAATTCCCGATAAGCTGACATCGCACACAAAGACCCTAGAGATGAAAGAGGAAAGCACGATGCAACGCTTAGTCCACCACTACACTAGCACTATCCCGCGTCAGGATGAGCATCATGTCCGCCTGCTGGAAGAGATCGCCTATCTGGAGGCGCGTCTGATCGCCATCGGGCAAACCGGCGATTGTGCCTATGAAAAATCCCTTGCCCGCAGTTATTCTGAACTGCTACGCGCCCGCCGTCGGCAACTGGCCGAAGTCTACGCCTAAAGATTCACGCGATCGTCGCGCAAACTGAATCCCCGTAAACCACCTTCCCAACCGCGGCCCAGCGCCATCACCTTAAATAACTCTCCCATCTCACCCGGCATGGTCAGGCGTTTGACCTGTGCCGACAGGGAGAGTTGCTGCTTCATGTCACCTTCCGCCTGAGTTAACAACTCGGTCAGTCCATTGGCGATCAAAAATGCCGCCTGATTAGTGTAGCCACGCACCTCCAGCCCGGCCGCCAGAGCCGCCTCGCCCACTGAGGTAAAATCCACATGAGTGGTGATGTCCTGTAGACCAACCCAGAGCAGGGCATCGCTATGGGCACGGTGACGATAGTGGCACATCAGGGTCCCTTCACTGCGCTGCGCATGATAAAACTCGTGACGGGGGAAACCGTAGTCGATGAGCAACGCAACGCCCTGTTTAAGAAAATCGCCCAAACTACGCACCCACTCTTCGGCACGCAGATTGATCTCCGAGACATAACCATCATTGAGCGCAAACTCAGTCTGGAGTTGTTTCAGTCGTCCATATAGCTCGGCATCGGGCGGCCCATCCTGCAGCAGGAACTCCTTACCATCCCACACCACGTGCAGCTCATGAGGTTCGTCTTCGTGAATACGAAAGCGGTGGATCGGCATCGCATCCAGTACCTCGTTAGCCAACACCACACCGCAGAATCCCGGCTGCGGCAATGCATCCAGCCACTCTACCCGCGATGCCAGTTGCGGCACTTTATCGTTAATCGTCTGCTGCTGGCGTTGACGTAAATCGGCACTCAACTCGAGAATAAAGTAGTGCTCGGGCAGACTCTCAAGCCGTTCCAGTTCAGCGAGAATATCCGCAGCCATCACGCCGCTACCCGCACCAAACTCCAGAATATCACCGCCGATCCTGGCTAACACCTCGGCACACTGGTTCGCCAGACATTGAGAGAAAAGTGCGGAGAGTTCCGGCGCGGTAATAAAATCCCCCGCTTCACCAAATTTATGGCTGCCTGCGCTGTAGTAACCCAACCCCGGTGCATAGAGCGCCATTTCCATAAAACGATCAAAACCAATATGACCACCGTTGGCAGCGATCTCGTCGATGATCAACGCCTGCAATCGCTGGCTGTGCGCCAATGCCTCGGGCGGTGGCGGCGGCAATTCATGCACGGAGTGGTGTGGTGTGTTGGAATCCATCAGTGGGTCCGGTTTGAGTTAGAATGTAAACACTAATCACTATCGAGGTGTCAGCGTGGTCGAAAACAGTAGCCTCAGCGACAAGGTTGTTCTCATCACGGGTGCGGCACACCGCATCGGTGCCGCTACCGCACGGCTGTTGCATCAGGCCGGCGCCAATATCGTCCTTCACTACCGCCATTCCGCCGAAGGTGCAAAGCTGCTCGCTGACGAACTCAACAGCAAGCGTGCCGAATCGGTGATCCTGCTACAGGGCGATCTGCTCGATATCGCCGCGCTGTCGCAATTAGTGGAACAGGCTCATGCAGCCTGGAACCGCCTGGATGTGCTGGTCAATAACGCCTCGACTTTTTACCCCACGCCCATTGGCAATGTCAGTGAAGAGCAATGGAACGATCTCATGGGCACCAACCTCAAGGCGCCCTTCTTTCTCTCCCAGGCCGCAGCACCGCAGCTGAAGACCGCACGCGGCTGCATCATTAATATTGTCGACATCCACGCCGACCAGCCGCTGCGGGAACACCCGGTCTACTCCATGGCCAAGGCGGGCTTGGTAATGATGACCAAATCACTGGCCGCCGAACTGGGACCGGAAATCCGCGTCAACGGCATCGCTCCCGGGGCGATCCTCTGGCCCGAGAACGACATGGACGACGCGATCAAATCGAAAATTCTCGAACGCACCTTCCTCAAGCGCCAGGGTAATCCGCAGGATATCGCCCGTGCCGCACTGTTCCTGATCCGCGACGCTGACTACACCACCGGCAATATCATCAAGGTCGACGGTGGTCGTTCGCTGAACAGCTAAAACTGCAACTCAACCGGCCACAGCGGCTGCTTCTGCTTGTCGAAGGCCGCCCACAGCTCCGAATAACTCTTATTTAATAAGGGATGATGTAACTCCGGGACCATCTCAGCCAGCGGACGCAACACAAAGGCGTTTTTGGTAATTTCATCCCGCGGCAGTTGCAGCTTGCCCTGCTGCAAAACCGTATCGCCGTAGAGCAATAGATCGATATCCAGGGTACGCGACGAAAAGCGTGGCCCTTCGCGGGTGCGACCATTGGCATCTTCGATCTCATGCAGGGCATCGTTGATCGCCTCGACACTCTCATCGCTGTCGAAGGCTGCCACCAAATTATAGAAATTGTTGCCGTCGAAACCGACCGCTTCGCTTTCATAAATAGTTGAGAGGGTCAATTTACCGAAGCGGCGTTGTATGTCAGCCACGCCATCACGAATATGCCGCTCCCGATCGATATTGCTGCCGATGCCGACAAACACCTTTGGCATCAGGGGCGCTCCCCTCTTTCGATCACAATCCCCACCGCCGCCGCATGACGCAGTGCGCCACTCTTGTTCAGGCGCAGACGGACCCAGGGAACGTTGAACTCATTAATAATAATCGCTGCGACCTGTTCGGCCATGGTCTCCACCAGTTGAAACTGGCTTTCACCGACGAACTCAATCAGGCGCTTGGAGACAGCCTTGTAATCGAGCGTGTCTTCAATGCTGTCACTGGCCGCTGCCTTGCTGATATCGGTCGCCATCTCCAGATCGAAACTGACGGTCTGTTTGATACGCCGTTCCCAGTCATAGATACCGATCACGGTATCGATTCGCAGGTCACTGATATAAATGATGTCCATCGGCTAACTGTCCCGGCCGGAAAGGTGCTCACTATACCGAAGGCACCCCAGCCACGCCATGCTCGAAGCGGCGGCGGCAAATCCGTATAATCACCCCACAAACCACAACAACGAATCGACATGACCCCTTTAGAAATCGCGCTAATCATCCTTGCCTACCTGCTGGGCTCCATCTCCGCCGCCATCATTACCTGCCGCCTAATGGGCCTGCCCGACCCACGCTCCACCGGGTCAAAAAACCCCGGCGCCACCAATGTGCTGCGCATCGGCAACAAAAAGGCGGCGGCACTGACTTTGTTCGGAGATTTTCTCAAGGGGCTGATACCGGTATTGATAGGACGTCTGCTGGAGATCGAACCGCAGGGACTGGCGCTGATCGGCATGGCGGCTTTCCTCGGCCACCTCTACCCGATCTTTTTCGGTTTCCAAGGTGGCAAAGGCGTCGCCACCGCTTTCGGCGTGATCCTCGGTCTCTCCTGGCAGGTGGCGTTGGCAGCGATACTCACCTGGCTGATCATCGCCAAGGTATTCAAGATTTCTTCCCTGGCGGCGCTCATCGCCGCAGTCCTCACACCGTTCTACTGCTATCTGCTTGCACCACAGATCGAATACATGATCATGCTGGCGGTATTGAGCCTGATTTTGATCTGGCGCCACCAAAGCAATATCCGCAATCTGCTATCGGGTAGTGAAGGAAAGATTGGTAAGAAAAATTAGACTGCGCTGAGGGTTTCCAGCGGCCAACGTGGTGTTGCGGTAAAGGTAAGTGCCTCGGTCTGACCTGCCACGAGACGCTGATGACCGGCATAGGCAATCATCGCACCATTGTCGGTGCAGAACTCGGGGCGCGGATAATAGACTGCCACCCCGAGTTTCTCTCCCATCTGTTTCAACTTCTCACGCAAACCCTGGTTAGCGCTCACACCCCCGGCGATCACCAACCGCTTGAGGCCGGTCTGTTCCAGCGCCCGTTTGCATTTAATCGCCAGGGTGTCGACCACCGCATCCTGAAAGGCACGGGCGATATTGGCCTTATCCTGTTCGGACTGGTCGCTCTTCTGCCAGGTGGTGAGGGTAAAGGTCTTGAGGCCGGAGAAACTGAAGTCGAGACCGGGGCGATCGGTCATCGGTCGTGGAAAACGGTAGACCTCGGGGTCGCCCTGCTCAGCTAGCTTTGCCAGTGCCGGGCCGCCGGGATAACCCAGCCCCAACAGTTTGGCGGTTTTATCGAAGGCCTCACCGGCGGCATCATCCAGGGATTCACCGAGGATAGCGTAGTGCCCCACCCCGTCGACCCGCACCAGCATCGTATGACCGCCTGAGACCAGCAGCGCGACAAAGGGAAATTCGGGTGGCTCGGCCTCCAGCATCGGCGCCAGCAGATGCCCCTCCATGTGATGTACCGCCACCGCCGGAATCCCCAGCCCCCAGGCCAGACTGCGTCCGACCGAGGCACCAACCAGCAGTGCGCCGATCAATCCCGGACCAGCGGTATAAGCAATCCCGTCGAGATCGGCACGCGATACTCCGGCCTGCACCAGCACCTCTTCGATCAGCGGCAATAACTTACGCACATGGTCGCGTGAAGCCAGTTCCGGTACCACACCGCCATATTCGGCGTGCATCGCCACCTGGCTGTATAGGGCGTGCGCCAGCAGGCCGCGCCCGCCCTCATAGAGGGCGACGCCGGTTTCATCGCAGGAGGTTTCGATGCCGAGTACCAACATGGCGCGCATTCTCTCCCGCAGGCGACGGCGGTTCAAGGACAAAGACAAAACCGGGCAAATGTAAGTAAGTGCCCACAAGCCCCTATCGACATAACAAATTCCCCCAGCAACCCTTTGCATTTTGTCCTGCACATAATTAGAATTGCCGGTTCTCTCCCCCAGGTGGGGAGTCCGAAACAGTCCTAACGAGGTGAACAGGCATATGCCAGCCGTACGTGTAAAAGAGAACGAACCCTTCGACGTCGCCCTGCGCCGCTTCAAGCGTAGCTGTGAAAAGGCAGGCGTCCTTGCTGAAGTCCGTCGCCGCCAGGCGTACGAAAAGCCGACCACCGTGCGCAAGCG
>JBNLAT010000064.1:0-10623 GCA_050302275.1 Thiohalomonadaceae bacterium
ATGACACCGCTGATCGTCGCCGGGAGGGGCAGCGGAGAAAGAACGAAATCGACAGATAGTGTTTGTGCTTCGACTAATGTAACGCTCTGGCTGCTGCTTGCGTAGCCATCCAGTGAGGCCGTCAGGGTGTAGCTGCCCGGGGCCACGCTGGGCAGTTCGTAGGTTCCCGTAGCTGTAGCGAGGGTGGAATAGGCCCCATCGGCTGTAGCAATTCTAACCCAGCCTAGTCCTGCGCCCCCCTGTTCAGTAATTCTGCCGGTTATGGCTGCTGCAGGCACAGGCGGATTTGAAGACTGACAAACCTTGTTGAAATCTGACACATATTGCAGTGCCACAGGATCCCAGACGACGGCATGGCAGGTGAAACAGTCATAAGTCACCTGGTCCACCAGCAGGTGGTGGCGGTCAGCAAGTGAACCGGTGTGGCATTGCAGACAATCGCGCGTGACTGAGAGGTCGTAGCTTTGGCTAATTTGATTATAGGTAAGCGGATGACAGGAGAGACATTCCCGACCACTGGTATTGACCAGCAGGTGATGCCGATCAGCCAGAGTCGTGCCGTGACAGCATCGACAATCTGCTTCCGACAGGCCGAGATCTGATGCCATCGTTGCAGGAATCTGCCCAACCAAAAGAAGAAAAAGGATCAGCGCCATATGGAGACAAGACAAATGCATCCCTCGTCGTTCAATTGATTTGTCCATTTTCATTCTCTATGTTCAAGTTTTGTGTTACAGCATCGGCGGCACTTCCTTGCGTAATCGATGTCATTATCTTTTGCGTTATTGTCCTTCTGCTGCACGACCAGGTTGCGGTGCTTCGCAGTAGTCCATCCCCATCTGCATGATCAGCATTTCCCGCGCATTGGGTTCTTGTTTCACTAATATTTTGTCACACATTGCGGTTAGCGTACCGGCATTCTCGATCAAATGAGGTAATACAATTAGATCAATAGCTTAAGCAATTGATGATTTAGTATTTACCAATGCCTTACGCCAAAGCCTGCACGAGGTCGAGTTAAGCTGACTGATAACGTGCTGTACGGTGCTAATATTTCCCATAAAACACATATAAACAGACTTTTTGCCAGGTGATATATTCTGGCTAATGGTGACGTCGATATACGCAGCGAAGTCACTCAGGGATGACAATAAGGCAGCTATTATCATGCACAGCAGATCAAGATGATTTTAAACTATTGAACAATCAGAGATAGATATCGATCTTTGCTTTGCTTTTAAGCGCGCCTATGTGTCTCTCCAAGGCTTTCTTGGTATTTTCAATCTTGAGGTACCTGCCAATAAATTCCTTGACCTCATCAAATGATTGTATACCTGCGTATTTGTGATCGAGCACTTCAAGAATGTGGTATCCGAATTCAGTCTCGATGATGCCACTTAACTTTCCTATTTCGCTCGAAAAAGCAATATCATCGAACGCTTGCGGCATGTACCCTCTCTGCTGATACCCAAGCTCCCCTCCTCCAGACGCACTGTTACAATCTGAATATGATTTAGCGACCTTTTCGAATGGCTTACCGTCAAGTAGCTGTTTACGCGCATTCTCGATCTTCTTCATGGCGTCCTCCTTTTCCTTTGCTGTCGCATCAGCCGCCACACTGACCAGGATGTGCCGGGTACGAACAGACTCTTCTCGCGCAAATGCCTCCTTGTTTTTATCATAGTAGACCTTGATCTCGCTTTCTGGCGGCTCAGTATTTTTCAGTTTATTTCTGGTCAGGTATTCATCAATCAGAATGTTTTTTGTTATAGTCTCTTTGATTTTCGCTTTATCGAATCCCTCGTGTTCACCATTTTGCAACTGAATCTCGTTCACTTTTTCGGAGACGCGCTCCGCAATATCATCGATCGAGAGCTTGCGCGCCTCTTGATAGATCAGTTCGACAGAAATGAGCTTTTCAAGCGCCTGCATTTGCAAGGCTTTCATCAATTCTTCATCCTGGCTCCGCACCCCATATTTCTTGTATCTTCGCAACTCATCCTGAACCTTCGGGGCCAGCTGATCGAGCCGTATAGGAGCGCCGTTGACGCTGGCCGCCAGGGTATCGCTGTTAACGATCACATTCGGAGTTTCCGCGTGTCCAGCAGTCATATACAACGCCAGAGTAAAGGCAAGCAGCTTGAGTCCACTTCGCAGCCTGCCCCACTGAGAACCAATTGAAATCGTACTTTTGACTGAAGTTTTGAGTAATATTCTATTCACAAACAAGCTCCCTGTTTGTTAAACAAACTTTTAGTTTTAATGTGAGATCCCTATCATCAAGCCCATTGGGCCTTTACCTGAAGGCCCTGCAGAATAGCCATTGAACTCTTTGAGTCTGTTGATCAAGCCCTACCGCTTCTGAACATAGGCATCTGCTTGACCACCCTCTTTTCCTC
This sequence comes from Thiohalomonadaceae bacterium, assembly GCA_050302275.1. GTDB lineage: Bacteria > Pseudomonadota > Gammaproteobacteria > Thiohalomonadales > Thiohalomonadaceae > JAPHTQ01. The sequence goes on from JBNLAT010000064.1 coordinate 2,400, forward strand.
TCGGAATGAAAGCTATTTCCAATACAGTTCCCGTAGCATCCACACTGAAGTTCACTTCCTGAGGCAAGTCTGCTCCTTCGCCGCCATGATGTTTAAACTTGAACTTTTCTGCCAAATCCCTGCGAACACGACCATCTTCAGTAACACGTACTTTTAACACTTTAAGGCTGGTATTGACGATTGTTACATCATAGATACCATCATCGATGCTGATCTTTTCACTACTCTTCCATGGTGGACCTTTGCGCTTTTGGATTGTCAGTTGGCTGATTGGGTTCTGCCCATCCCCGCCACCTGAAAGTGCATTCTCAACACTGATGCGTCCATAGCCATAATGCTCATCAAAACCCGGCACCCCCAGGTCAACAGCGGTGTCATGCATGAGCAAACGAACATCACGCCCATTTACCAAACCATCACCATCGACATCAGTCATACCAGCCGACAGCAACAAAGCCGCTAAGCCAGAAACATGTGGGGCAGCCTGAGATGTTCCGCCAAGAAACCCATAACTTCCACCAGCTTGCGTAGAGTAGACATTAAGACCTGGAGCGGTCAGCTCCATTTCGGGACCTACTGGTGAAATGGAAGAGATCTCGTCATAAATGGTGGTTGCGCCGACGGCTACTACTGACGGTAGCGCAGCAGGATAGAGAACTGCACCGCCGTAATTGTTTCCCGCTGCTGCAACCACCAATATTCCCGCCGCATCTGCCGCAGCACAGGCATCGCTCAGCAATTGAGAGTTGCTGGCAACACCCATGCTCATGTTCACGATATCCACCTGATTTGCTATAGCCCATTCAATCCCGGCGACAATTGAGCTGATGGAGCCAAAACCCGCGCCATCGAGTACCTTGACGGCATAAATGGATGCCTCTGGGGCTACACCGACGACTCCGGCCCCATCAAATTCCGCTGCGATAACGCCAGCCACATGAGTACCGTGGCTGTTGTAGCTGTCATCCATCGGATCATGATTATTCACATCAAGCGTAATAAAATTATCACCGCCTGAATAGTTTATATCCAAATCGGGGTGATTGTAGTCTATGCCGGTATCCAGTATCGCAATTTTCACACCTGCACCGGTAATTGATTGAGTATGTGCACTCATCGAACCTATTAGGGAAACACTCCATGCATTGTCATATTCAACGTTGCCTGTCGCTGAAACAAACGGTGCCACATATCCTGTAACAGGAGCGATCGCCTGTATCTTGATGTCATCTTCGACGTATGCCACGTTTGGATCATTCAAGAGCGCGGGAAGGTCGTTGTCCTGGATATCCACGGTTACAGCGTGACTGTGCTTAAATTCCTTCCTGATTCTGCCATGCTTTCTTTCTACCAACGCTCTCTCAGGTGTACCGGGCGCTTTGTGAAAGCCGACGATCACCTTTCGTTCTGCAGCCGAGGCGTTTAGTTGGATTGATAGAGTTGCGGTAACGGTAACTATTGCGGTAATAATAATTCTATTCTTCATGATTGATCTCTTTTGCATAAAAAACGCCGATCAATACATTTGCATTGTAACGGCGCAAGCGGCTTCTTTATTCAATGACTGCGCCTGCTCCTTCGCTGGGTCTCTAACAATAATTATTCCCGGTATGACAATGGCATGTACGTACCATTAAACAACTTTGCATGCTCGCCTTGTTTATATCTCTTGTTATCGTGTGTCAGCGCAAAGCCGCAGCGGCGATACTAATTCCGCCGCCGCAGCTTCTCTCGTTTCAAGGTTGGTTAATACTATCTTCTGACACGTGTTACAGATGCTGACGCCGAAGCATACACGGTAGTTACAGTCGCAGTCGCAGTCCTGCTGCATCCCGTGAATTCCGCAGTGATTTCAGTATCACTCCAGGTCAGGACATTTCCTGCATCTCCGTTCATCGTTACGCCAGTACCGGAATCGGAAGCAGACAGATACTCGCCAAACCCGCTACCTGTTACGGTAAGCACATTTGTCCTTCTCGAACAGACTGCGGTATCAATGGATATTGCAGGAGTAACCGTCAGATTCATCGGGTTACTTGTGCTGGGTCCCTTGGCTGCAACAACCTGATAGTTACCCGGTGCCAGAGTCCCTGGTATGACGACTTCCATACTATCGGCCGAGACACTGGTCGGAACATAGTCGGTAGCGTTGCCTGCTCCATCGATCAAGCGCAAGGCAGAGCTGACCAGTATGTCGTAGTTACCTGTCCACGGATTTTGCACGTAATTGGTGAAGTTTACACCAGCGATCGTAACCGTGCTGTCCACTCCTGCTTCAAGTGCTGAGTAGTCCACAGAGTGAATTCCCGGTATGGCTGCGCCTGCTTGCGGAGCCATTGCCAGCACGGTGCCATTGTTTCCGTGGCAACCCCAGCAATCTGCTTGTGCACCCGTATGACTGTATCCTGCCGTCTCCGTACCCGGCATGACATTACCGTCACCATTGCTATCTGACGTTATGTTATGCAAAGTGCTTACGCCGTGGCAGGCCTCACACTGTCTCACTGCATAACCAGCACCGGCAGCAGTGTCATGACACCAGCTACACCTGGTCGGATCAACGAGATGTAGACCTGTTCCATGGTGTGTTTCCATGTTCTGGTAGACAGAAACATCACCGCCTATCCAACTCGGCTCGAGATTGCTTCCAGGCGCACCCGCCATACCATTTGCCGTGTTATGACAGAAGTTACAGTTCCCGGCATAGGTCCCTGCCGAATTAGCCGGTACTGTATCATCACCATTCGGCTTACCACTTGGCCATGGCGTAACAAGACTGGGCTGATATGTGGGGATATAGTGACCATCACCTGGATTGTTTATCAGTCCACCATGACATGCTTTACAGTCTTGATCCGCAGCAAACTGCGTCAGATGATGCACCGTCGCCTCAGCTGTCTGCTGATGACAGTTAAGGCAGTCCCTGAAATTCTGCACCAGGACATAGGTAAACGTCGTGTCGTCCCACACCAGGCTATGGCATGAAAGGCACTCATATACCGTGTTCGGTACGCCATCTCCATCCGGATCGGGGTTAGGGACATCACTATTTGGCGGGATTGTCGTATTGACATTCAGATGATGCCGGTCAGGCAGGTAAGTAGGATCTACGGGGATACCTGTAGGTGGATTCTGATTATGGCAGTTTCGGCATAACGGCTCTGTCAGATTATTGAATACTCCGTCAGGTATGCCTTGCTGCTGTATGACCGGTGGAGCGGGAACTGCCGCTACAGCGAGCCCGCTTAACATGGCTCCTTGAATAAATACTATTACTGCGAACAGCGATTTAAATAAGCTTTGCTTCATTGTAAACCTCCTCCATGGGGTAAGATAAGGTCCATCGAATACAAAGAAACTTCATCCATAGGTACATCTTTCCTTAGGGAATACTTTGATATCGAGACGCACGGCAGGCTGGTTGCGTTCTTCTATCACCTCCTTCAATAATATTTTGTAGATGGATGGAACTAGCGCGCTGAATCCAACCCTAAAGTATTAACTTCAATGGCCAATGGATACTGCTTCAGGTTGATTTATGAAGATGCGCGGGATTGAGCAAGTCTTATGTATGCTCTACTCATCATCCCTGATTACATAATGTTTTTATTCCCCTAGGAAAGACATATATGTCAAATTCCACAGGCGGTCAATGTTTTGTTACTCGTTTCTTGTTGCTTTCTTGTCTTAAAAGTATTTAATAGAGAAGCCTGATATCTGCTAAGTTGCTGTTGAGCTTGCATGAAATTCAGTCAAACTAAGTATTAGGAAATATTAATACCCTTTTCGCCCTGCCACTGGTATAGCCGAGGGCCAATCCCACCGGCACTGAACCGTCCTCCATCCCGGCAAACCGCCGCGATACCGCACAAATCACCTGGCTGGCGGGCAGAATCAACCCGTTACTCAGGTACCCGGCAACACTTCCCCCTGCCGCACCACAGGGCACAGCCTGACGGGTTACCGATTGTTGGAATAGATCAGCCGAACAGGCCCAGCTGCGGTGGTCCACAGCGCGGTGGCCGGGTGGTTTCCGGGCCAAGGGTTTTCCTCTCCAGGTGTGCCAGGATCTTCCCGATGATTTCCGGGGCTTCAATACACGCGACAATCCGTACCGACCCGCCGCAGGCCGAACAGATTTCGATGTCGATATTGAATACCCGCCTCAGGCGCTGCGCCCAGGTCATCGAGGCTCGCCGCTCCGCTGCTGTTGGTTCCTCTGCCTCCGCCGCCGCGACAGCCAAACCTCCCCTACCACGCTTGTTAGGCGTCACCCGCGCCCGGTACTGGATGTTCGGTGCGAATACCCCATGGAAACGCGTCAGGTTCACCCGTGGTTTCGGCACCAGCGCTGCCAGTCTTGCGATAAAGTCGAGCGGCTCGAATATGACATGCGTGGTACCGTCCCGGTACGGCGTCTTCAGCAGGTGGCGAACGTTGCCGTTGGGCGTTAGTGACAGGCACTTTTCCGATACCGCCGGACGGCTGATGTAGCGGCTCAGCCGTTCCAGCTTCTTGCGTTCACCGGCCCTGGCCGCCACTCCAGCATGCAGCGAGAACCCGGATACCTTACCTGCCCCGTCATCGAAAGGTTCGTCACTGCCCGGAAGGGTTTGTAATGTGAAAACCTTGCGCCCTGCCTGTGGGCCAATGGCGATTCAGTAAGTGATGGAATGCCCCAGCAGTGGCGTCATCGGATCGTCGTCCACCGCATCCGAGGCCAGATAGCTGTTCTCCATATCTCTTTCCAGCAGGCCCTTGCGTTCCAGAAAGCGGCCGACACGGTGGGCAATAGTGGGCGCCAGTCGGGTGAGTTCCTCAGAAGTGGGCGCTTTGATCCAGCGGAATCTTGCTAACTGATGGGGGCCATCAACAAACACCCCATCCAAAAACAGCATGTGAAAGTGAACATTGGGATTTAGTGCACTACCGAAACGCTGGATCAGGGTAACCGCGCCGATGCGGGCACTCTGCTTCTACCGCCACATCGGAGAATACCACTCAAAAGGATGAGGTTCTCAACATCAATAGTGAACTACAGGGTGGTGATTTCGTACTCCATTCGAGTCAAGGTGAGTTTTTGTTGAAACAACTGTGAGGGAAAGTGGTACTGCTCAACTTCGGCTACACCCATTGCCCTGATGTCTGTCCCACTTCACTGTCCATTCTCGCCCAGGTCTTGAATGAACTCAGTGCGGATGAATTGACATCTGTTCAGTCTGTGTTCGTCAGTGTCGACCCCAAGCGAGACAGTTTCAAAGTCTTGGATGAGTATGTCCGATACTTTCACCCCAATATACTGGGAGTGACCGGTAGTGAGCGTGAAATTGCAGCAGTGGCAAAACGCTATGGCGTCCAGTACGAAGAAGTTGCCCTGGAGGGGTCGAGTTTCGGCTATGCGGTCAACCACTCAGCGGTAACCTATCTGATTACGCCCGAGGGTAAAATGCTTTCGTGTATCCACATCAACCCCCCCTTTCGTCATCCTTGAAGCCATCAGATATCTACTGTCAAATAAAGAGTAAAGGTTAAATGCGGTACAAAAACACGGTTTGGTGATGTGACCGAGCCAGGCTCAACGCACCCTCGCACCGATCTCGCCATCCAGCGGTGGTATTACTCAATCATCCATCCTTAAGTTCGTAAACGGCTCTTCCCTGTGCCACTCATCCATTCTTAGATACGTGACCTGTGCATCCCTGTGCCGCCACTCAATTGCTTAGGCTGTTGATTTATTAACCCGGCACGATCATCGCATTGTCAGGTAAATCATTAGGGTTAACCAATAGTTGCATAAATTATTCGGACTGAGGCTTGCTAGAGTGCGGAAAATAGTGGCGCACGAAGCATTTTCCAAGCCGTGGCGTACTTGAACCGTACGTGAGGTTTGGAAAATGCGAGTACGCCGCCAGTTTCAGTGCTATAGCAAGAGCATGTCGTCGTCAGCCCAATGATTTATGCAACGATTGGGTTAAGGTGTCGGTGTCTGATTGGCACTGCGAAAGACCTCTATTTCGTAGATCGAATAGCCTGACATGGCTGGATTTACACATTTTATGAGAATAAAGCGAGCATCCGTCGCTTCGAACGTGTTGGAATCAAGACCACCGTCGCTATTTCTGACTACCTTGACTGTTTTCCAATATGTCCCGTTTTTGGAAACCCTGATCTTGTATTTAGCCGCATAGAGACTATGCCAATGGATGTCAACCTTGTCGACCGGGTAAATGCCTCCCAGATCGAGTTTCAGCCACTGTCTATTGCTCTTTTTGATCCACCAGCGAGTACTGAAGTCTTTATCACCAACATATTCCGCTCTATAGTCACGCCTCTGCCTCTTGGCAGTGACGGAAAAGTCGAGAGATACACCGCCTGTATAGGAGTCGCAGTATGGGTCCTGGCGACACTCCCTGTCCTCACAATCGACTCTGCTGTCGGCATCATCGTCAATCGCATTGTCACAGATTTCTGTAAGACACCGAGCACGTGTGCGGCACTGCTCATCGGCACAATCAACATATCCGTCTCCATTGTCGTCAATGCCGTTCTTGCACGACTCAAACGCCACCGGCAGTGCACAGGCATCATTATCAGCACACTTGTCGTCATCACAGTCGAGCAGGCCGTTGGCGTCATTGTCGATGCCGTCACTGCAGATATCGACAGGTGGTGTACTGCAGAAGCGGGTGTGGGCGCACTCCAGATCATCACAGTCGGTCAAACCGTCTCCATTATTGTCGATGCCGTCGCTGCACTGTTCTTCCAGGCAGTAAATGGCGGCCTGGCAGAGGGGATCACCGCAGTCGAGCAGACCGTCGCCGTTGTTATCGAAATTGTCGTTACAGATCTCAACAACCGGTGATTCACAACTTCCGGCACCGATACAAAGCGGGTCATTGCAGTCGCTGAGACCGTTGCCGTCGTTGTCCAGGCCATCGCCACAGATCTCGACAACTGGTGATTGGCAGCTTTCACTGCTGTCACAGGCCGGGTCATCACAGTCGATCAGTCCGTTAGCGTCATTGTCAATCCCGTCCATGCAGACCTCTGTGGAGGCAGGAAGAATAAAGTCATGGGTTATATTTTGCCCGGCCATGACGCTCATCGTCACCGACACTTCACTGTAGCCGGGCTTATTGGCTATCAGTTCTACACTTCCCTCTGCAACATTCCGAATGGTGTAGGATCCGTCCGCTGCTGATTGGGTTGAGTAGATGCCATCCACCGAGGTGATGCTCGCCCCATCAATTTGCAACTGGTTGATATCGCGGATGACACCGCTGATCGTCGCCGGGAGGGGCAGCGGAGAAAGAACGAAATCGACAGATAGTGTTTGTGCTTCGACTAATGTAACGCTCTGGCTGCTGCTTGCGTAGCCATCCAGTGAGGCCGTCAGGGTGTAGCTGCCCGGGGCCACGCTGGGCAGTTCGTAGGTTCCCGTAGCTGTAGCGAGGGTGGAATAGGCCCCATCGGCTGTAGCAATTCTAACCCAGCCTAGTCCTGCGCCCCCCTGTTCAGTAATTCTGCCGGTTATGGCTGCTGCAGGCACAGGCGGATTTGAAGACTGACAAACCTTGTTGAAATCTGACACATATTGCAGTGCCACAGGATCCCAGACGACGGCATGGCAGGTGAAACAGTCATAAGTCACCTGGTCCACCAGCAGGTGGTGGCGGTCAGCAAGTGAACCGGTGTGGCATTGCAGACAATCGCGCGTGACTGAGAGGTCGTAGCTTTGGCTAATTTGATTATAGGTAAGCGGATGACAGGAGAGACATTCCCGACCACTGGTATTGACCAGCAGGTGATGCCGATCAGCCAGAGTCGTGCCGTGACAGCATCGACAATCTGCTTCCGACAGGCCGAGATCTGATGCCATCGTTGCAGGAATCTGCCCAACCAAAAGAAGAAAAAGGATCAGCGCCAGATGGAGACAAGACAAATGCATCCCTCGTCGTTCAATTGATTTGTCCATTTTCATTCTCTATGTTCAAGTTTTGTGTTACAGCATCGGCGGCACTTCCTTGCGTAATCGATGTCATTATCTTTTGCGTTATTGTCCTTCTGCTGCACGACCAGGTTGCGGTGCTTCGCAGTAGTCCATCCCCATCTGCATGATCAGCATTTCCCGCGCATTGGGTTCTTGTTTCACTAATATTTTGTCACACATTGCGGTTAGCGTACCGGCATTCTCGATCAAATGAGGTAATACAATTAGATCAAT
>JBNLAT010000065.1:0-10589 GCA_050302275.1 Thiohalomonadaceae bacterium
GTAGTGTAACGAATAAACTATTCATTTAAGAGTGCGACACGAGCACGATTAATTTTTTCCATAATTTCTTCTACTGGCTTTGTCCACACGAATGGTTTGGGATTAACATTGTGCAATTCGATAAACTGCATAATCTTTTTTTCCAAATCGGCTACTGAGCTGAACACCCCTCGGCGAATTTGCTTCTCTGTGATTAATCCAAAGAATCTCTCAACCAAATTTAACCATGAAGAACTTGTTGGTATAAAATGCAAGGTGACACGCTTATTACGTTTGAGCCAGTTTTTTACCTTCTCATGCTTATGTGTAGAGTAATTATCCACGACTACATGAAGGTCTTTGTCTTTTGGCGTTTGTTTTTCAACCACCTTTAAGAACCTAAGGAACTCCTGGTGTCTGTGCCGCTGCTTGCACTCACCTATAACCTTTCCTGTAAACACATCCAGGGCTGCAAATAGTGTGCTCGTTCCGTGACGCTTGTAATCATGCGTCATTGTCTCTGCACGACCTTTCTTTAATGGTAGTCCTGGTTGGGTGCGATCCAGTGCCTGGATTGAGCTTTTCTCATCAACGCAAAAAACCGCAGCGTTATCTGGTGGGTTAAGGTAGAGACCAACCACATCTTCCAGCTTCTCCGAAAAAAGAGGATCATTGCTTATCTTGAACTGACTAATCAAATGCGGTTTAAAACCACATTCACGCCAGACCTTTGCCACAAAGTTATGACTGGTTCCAAGCACTTCTGCCAGCGACCTTGTACTCCAATGAGTAGCATTTACTGGTTTTTCGGTTGTCGTCTTTGAAATGATCTTCTTTCGAAGACGAGCCTGTTCCTTACTACCTTTGCCACCGTGATTATGTCCTCGCGGTAGATTCTTCTCTATACCAGCTAATCCATATTCCGCAAAACGTTTCCGCCAACGCCCAGCCATATGAGCGCTGACTGGCAATTGCTTTGCAATTTCACCATTGTTCAAACCATCAGCTGCAAGCAACACAATGGAGAGCCGCTCTTTCAAGCGTACCGAGGTTTTACCGCTTCGGCAAAGACGCTCATATTTTTTCCGTTCTTCTGGATGCAAAACAATTGATATCGGCGCGCCCACAGCAAATTTCCGAGTTTGAATGATTTGCTGTTATTCTATCATATTCGAAGCGTTTATTCGTTACACTACACTATATACTGCAATACACATTTATCACCGGAGCTGTATCTGCAGCTATTATTCATATCCAGTTTAATGGTACCTGCCAGGTTCCCTGGGCGGTATTTTACGGAATAATCGGACCATATGCTTTACAGGAAATTCTCATGTCAGCCATGGGTGGAAAAGACAACAATGTCCTAAGCAAAGAAACGAATAAGCTTTTTAAACTGCCCACAAAAATTGAAAATTCAGTAAACACAGACTATCAGAATGAGCTGAATAGGCTTAATGACGTGATGGAATCCGAGATAAAAGACTTAGGTAAACGTGTAGTAGTTACAGAAACTATTCGATCTGAATCTGACATCAATAGACCACAGGACAATATGGAAAATGGTCAATTACCTGAGGGGAACGATGATGAGGGACAACCAAAATAAACATGCTGATGTACAGCATAAGACAATCAACGAAGTCTTACTGCAGGTTCAGAGAGAGTTGGAACGCTTGGATAAAAAGCAACAAACAGACGCCTATCACGATGCAAAAAGGCGATTGAGTTTCGATACACTTGATCGCCTTTTGGATTCTTGTGAAAGGGGTTTTTGCCCCTGCTTGAATCCGGAAGAGCATGAACTTCTTATAGATATATCAGCTGAAGGTTATATACTTGAGAGGGCCTATTTTTATTCCAATGACAATATTGGTACTGACAATGAGGATCGGTATTACATGGCAAGGAATCGGATAATGGGAGTCTTCGATTGTCAGGTGGACGAACCAAAATTAGGTTTCTCTCTATTTAAGAAAGACTGCTGCGAAATAGAAAAATCTCAGTATTGTGGGAACGGCGCAAAAAAAAGAAAGGCATATTGGCGTTATCTTGCGAGGAATGTGGACGTGTCTAAAGATAGTTCTGCAAAAAATGATTTCTGCGATGCCTGCGGTATGTTGGATTCGCTTTGCAAATCTGGCAAAAAGAGAACCAAGCAACTCTGGAAAAATAATCTCGATATTATCAATGGCATTGACTTGTTTCGTTACTGCTTATTTCGTTCAAAATCGTTAGCTCATGAAAATGAGTAACTAGTCGTTTCGGAAGTACAGTCTATTTTTTTATTTGAGGGGAGATTGAGCGGTGTATTGATGTGAGAGGGGAAATAAATGCATCCATTATTATGGTTTGTGTAAGTTTTTCTGATCCTGTGTAACAGGAAAAAAGTTATTGGGTGGCCTATATTTTCTTGCTTTGGCATTCTAAAGGCAGAAGAATTGAAGACGTCGGCTCACTACATTATCGATGTTCCCAATACGAAATATCTAGAGGTGGCAGACCTCGAGCGTATGAGCGTTTCATCAAGATGTAGTACTTTAGATCAAGAGCGCTGGGAAGAGTATATCGAACTCGATGAGTACTATCAAAGACTGTTTGAGCTTGAATCATTCGCGATCGATGTCGGCGTTGAGGTAAGCATGGATCTGTCGGATCAAATGCGCATCCGGAGTGAGGCGGATTTCAGGTTTAACGTATTACTTAACAGCTACTGCAATAACACTTCGCGCCATGCGATAGTTCAGTTCTTCGCCGATGCTAGGCAAAGTCGGTGCCTCTCGCGATGTGTTTCCATGAACAACCCGCGAATTTGAGATTTACGAAGAATGGTGCACGGCGGTAGTTCGTTTAGAAAAACGCATAACAAGCGCGTAAACAAGGATCGCACAAGCTGCGCTTTGCTCTGCACCTTTGTGCGCCTGGATCTGTAAAACGTTAAAGGAACGATTTGGAAATACGCCGAAAGGTTGTTATTACGTCCGCTCAGGTCGCATTGCAAAAGTTGCCGAAAGACCTCCCCCAATTAAAATGGCTACGTAAGCATCACGTCGCCAACCACCACCTGTGCGGATAATCCCTCGCAGCGTTCTCGACCGGCAGGTTGCTGAATCCCCGTGACTGAAAAAATCCGTTCGCATCACTCTGCGCCTTCACCAGCAGGCCGTCCATACCTTGTGTGCGGGCGGCCTCCACTGCGGTTTTGACCAGGCGACCGCCAACGTCCTCTCCCTGGTGTCGGGGAGCAACATACAGGCCGTGAAGCAGCATGCCTTGCCGGTTCCCGGGGAGATCGCCGGCACTGGCCGGTTCCCATGCGGCAACCCCTATGATCTCATTATGAGGTGTGATGGCCACCACGGCTGTAAAATGGTCCAGATCCTGTTCGGTATAGCGGTAGCTGCCAAGGGAGAGGCGTTTTACCCGCTCGGGAAGGTCCCATCCTATGACACAGGTTTCAACGATTGCATTGGCTGAATCGAGATCGTCCCTTTGCATGGATCTGATGCTGATGTTTTCTGCCATAGTTAACCTTTTCAAAACGGGAAGTGCATCCGTCCCTAGCTACAGAACAGCTCCTCGTTCCATGACCATATACCAGCCGTACGCCACCAGGAACGCCGGTATCGCGCTGTAGAGTGTGGCTACCAATGCCGCCTTGGGGGCAACGGCGATAGCGGGCAGGAGCGCGTCTCCGTCATTGGCGATGGCATTGCCGAGCTGCGCGGAGAGCGGAACCGCACCTGAGACATAGAGCGAGGTGACCAGGATCTGCGGGCCGCACCCGGGTATCAGGCCGATGGCGATCGCCATGGCCGGCACCAGCGGAGACCAGACGGCCAACAGGTTGCCCGGGTCCAGGGCAAATGCGGTAATCAAGAGTTCATAGCTGATGAAGGCGAAGGCAGCCCAGACAGTGATGAAATTGGTGTCTTCGATGACGCGCCGAGTGATGGAGCTGTTCCGGGCCTCGCAGACTTCACCCTTGTCACAGGGTCTGTTTTGTTGGTCGCCACCGGTGTTGACCCACATACCAATGGCCAACAGCGTACCGGCAACGCCCAGCCAAAATCCGGGTTCACCCGGGATCAGAGGGCGGACGAGGTCGTCGAAATCGACCTGAAATGCGGCCAATACGCCGATCACAACGCCGGGTGTCATCAAGGCGATCCAACTCTTTTCCACGGTGGACAATCCTTCAGCCGACACGGGGCAGGCTGCTTGTCCGGTGTTGTGGTGATCCTTTTTGACGGGGCGCAAGAATTCATCCCCATGGATGGCATCGATGAGATAGCCGCTCAGGGTGCCGACGACCACTCCCATGGCGAGTATGCCAACGCCAATCAGTGGTTCGCTGGCGAGCAGCAGGAACATGGCGTCGCCCATGGTCGCGGTCAGGGTCGCGACCACGCCGCCGAAGCTGAGGTAGCCCCGGGTGTACTGGGTCATGGCCACGATCGCACCGCCGCAGCCCGGAAAGGCGCCGAGCAGGGCAGCGGCAGGTACCTGCCAGTTGCGATAGCGCATCAGCCATTCGCCAAGGTCGGTGTTTAATCCCCGTTCCGCCGCATAGACCAGCGCCAGGGTCCCGGCGACGAAAACCGAGACCGCCAGGTAGGCCTCGCTCAGTGCATCGAGAGCGCCGGACCATGCGCCTGGAACGACCGATATCAAGGCGATCAGGGTCGCCATGGGCGCAAGCCTGCGGAAGATTGGGTTGGGACTGAATGTGACTTCGATTCCGATATGGCGGATGCCTTGTGCCAGTGTCGTCATGGCATGCCTCCTGTGTTCGATGGGTTAAGTCTAATTCCGTTGTAGTCATTGTTGAAATCGTTAGTAATGAATGTATTTATTGGTAATGACAATCAATCGGTATCGCCCTGGAGGAGCGGGTATTGCCAAAAATGTCGGGAGTGGTAAGTTGGATTGGAAGTCCGCCCGGACTCTCGGGACGGCGAACTTTGCGAGAGGAAGAAAGGACGATGTGGAACATATCCTCGAAGAGTCATCTCTTTACTGCTCTAAGGTTTTTGGCTGCCGTAGTTCTCGGTGTGGCTCCGCTGGAGGTTTTCGCGCAAAAGACGGCAGCCGGGATTATGGCAAAACTCGACCGGGACGGGGACGCAAGCATCAGCCGGGAGGAGTGGCACAAAAAGCGGATATTCGACAAGGTCGATCTGGATGGGGACGGTGCCATATCCCTGCGGGAGCTGCAGATCCGCCTGGGTGAATCGAAGCCGGCTCCCGGTTCCGGTATCGATATGCCGGATGCGGTCACCGTCAGCGCCATTCGCCGCGGCCGTCACGACAGGGTCGAGGACCTGAAGGTACGCGGTCTGTTCGAAACCGGGCTCCATCCCGTGTGGCCGGAGGCTGTCAGTTGCCGCGGTATCGACCATTGGTATGCCATGGACTACTCCGATGTGCGCCCCAGGGAGGCCTACCACGGGGGCATTGATATTCCCGCTCCGTTCGACACGCCCGTTCATGCGGTGATGGATGGCGAAGTGGTCGCGGTCTATGAGGGAAAACACAGTCCCCGGGGTATCGAAGTGGTGCTGCGGCACACACCGGCGCAGAGCGGCCTGCCACTCTATCTCTACACCCGTTACACCCATTTCAAACGCATGCCCGGGCTGCGGCCAGGCCAGCATCTGAAAATGGGCGAAGTCATCGGTGCTACCGGCAATACGGGAGTCATGGGCTGTGAACTGAAACACGAGCTCTGCCGAAAGACCCGCCGCCCGCTGCTTCATTTCGACGTCCTCTACTCCGGCAACGAAAAATATTACGACAGCGGAACCATACTGATTCCATACGAGGCGCACTGGATGGATCCGAATGCCCTGTTTCGCAAATCCATGCCGGTGGATTCGCAGGCGATGTCTGCACTGCCGGAAGAACAGAAGGCTGTCGCCATCTCCTATATGCTGGAAAGCGGCGAGTTCCAGCCGCCGGATACCCACATGATCTGGCCATATACCTGCCACCGCTAGAGCGTACCGAACTGGTTTGGCGACTGGGGGCGCCACCTGATCTCCACATTGTTTCCTTATTTTCTCCACCATCCCTGCAATTTCGATCCATAGACTTTGGAATAGAGAGACCCATCGAGTGGGTTGACGGTTTCAACGCTACGTTAATCACGAGGAGAACAGGACTATGAACAAGATTGCAGGCATATCTTTGGCGATGCTCATCGCTACCGCAGGACCGGCCGCCGCCATGTCACCCATGGGAGGGGATTGCACCGCTCCTGAAAGTGACCAGCTGCTCCAGCAGCTGGATCTCAGCGAGGAGCAGACCGCTTCCGTGAAGGCGATCCTCCAAGAGCGGTTTCAAAGCCGTCTGCTGATGCAGAAACGCCACCACGATGAGATGGAGCAGCACCGTGCCGAAACCCGTGAGCGCCTTTCCGCGGTACTGAGCGAAGCGGAGCTCGAACAGCTCGAGGCCTATCGCCTCTGGCACGAAAGAGCCCGGCAACCAGGTGGTCGCCGGTGAGAGCGCCATATCGTCTATCGCACTCCTATTGTTTTGATCGGCCATCATGCCTCGCCACCTGAGGCGACATATAGATATCGGGAGACAAACAGTGAAAAGTCGTAGTCCTGGAGCAACTGGTTTCCTTTTTTCCTGCCTGTTGTCACTACTGATAACAGGGTGTGGCGGAGGCTCTTCGGGTGATGATGTTACCGCCGTCGATGAGCAGGACCTGTCCATCGATGGCTATAACCTGTTCGCCCCTCTCGATTCCACCACCAGCTACCTGGTGGACAACACGGGGAGTGTTGTCCACTCGTGGCAGAGTAGTTATCGCCCGGGAAACGCGGTCTATCTGCTGGAGAACGGCGAACTGCTGCATACGGGCAATGTCGGCAACGCAGTCTTCAATGCCGGCGGCGCGGGCGGGGTGGTGCAGACCATCGACTGGAACGGCGATGTAACCTGGGAGTATGCCTACTCCAGCAGCAGCCACCTTCAGCACCATGATGTGGAATGGCTGCCCAACGGCAATCTGCTGATGATCGCCTGGCACCACAAGAGCGAAACGGAGGCGATCGCCGCCGGCCGTGATCCCTCCCTGCTGGCCGACGGCGAACTCTGGCCCGACAGCGTCATCGAGGTCCATCCGACAGGTGCCGCCACAGGGGAGATCGTCTGGCAGTGGCACAGCTGGGACCACCTGGTGCAGGACTACGATGCCGGCCGGTCAAACTACGCAGTGGTGGCGGACCATCCCGAGCTGATCGATCTCAATTACGCCATGAATCCCAATGCCGACTGGCACCATATCAATGCCATCGATTACAACGCCGGGCTCGACCAGATCCTGCTTACCGTGCACAACTTCAGCGAGATCTGGATCATCGATCACAGTACCACCACCGCCGAAGCGGCGGGGCACACCGGCGGCAACAGCGGACGGGGCGGCGATCTGCTCTATCGCTGGGGAAACCCGCAGGCCTATGGCGCGGGGAGCAGCGATGACCAGCGGCTGTTCCTGCCCCATGATGCCGAGTGGATCGAAGCGGGCTATCCGGGTGACGGCAATCTGTTGATCTTCAACAACGGTGGCGGGCGCCCCGAAGGTGAGTACTCCAGCATTGAAGAGATCACGCCTCCCCTGGAGGAGAGCGGTGGATACACCTTTGTCGCGGGCAGCGCCTTCGGACCGGATGATGTGGTATGGCGCTATACGGCCGATATACCGACGGATTTCTACGCAAGGAACATCTCAGGCCAACAGCGTCTCGCCAACGGCAATACCCTGATCTGCGACGGACCGAGTGGCTACTTCTTCGAGGTCAGCACCGCAGGAGAGACCCTGTGGGACTACCAGGCGGGCGGATCGGTCTTCAGGGTCGAGCGCTATGCCCCCGACTATCCGGGGTTCGACGGGACAACCCTGGACGATGAGCCGGCAAGCCACTCGCCGCTCGCCGACGCGGGCGGACCCTACAGCGGGCAGCCCGGCACGATGATCACACTGGATGGTTCCGCTTCGAGCGACGGCGACGGCTGGATAGCAGGCTACGCCTGGGATCTCGACAACGACGGTATGTATGACGATGCCAGCGGTATCACCGCCGACTTTTCCGCGACCACAGTCGGTACCTTCACCATCGCGCTGCAAGTGACTGACGATAGCGGTCTGGTGGACAGCGATAGCACAAGCATAACGGTCTCCGCCGGTGAAACCTCAACCCTGAGCTACCCGATCGTCGATACGGGACAGCGTGCTTTCTTCGGCAATACCGCTCAGATATCGGCAACCAGCGAAGGTGATACCTTCTATGGTCAGGATGCCCAATTCGATGGCAATCAGCCGAGCTATACCAGCAGCGGCGATGGCCTGACGGTCTACGACAACGTCACCGGCCTGACATGGACACAGAGCGCCGACCTGGACGGCGACGGCGATATCGATGCCGACGACAAGTTGACCTTCGAACAGGCACAAAGCTATCCGCAAACGCTGAATACGCAGAACTTCGGCGGCTACGGCGACTGGCGCCTGCCGACCATGAAGGAGCTCTATTCGCTGATGAACTTCAACGGCACCGACCCGATGAGCGATGATAGCAGTGGACTGACACCGTTTATCGACACCGACTATTTCGAATTCGGCTATGGCGATGTCGCCGCCGGCGAACGCGTCATCGATGCCCAGTTCTGGTCGAGCAACGCCTATGTGGCCAGTGTCTTCAACAACCAGTCTGCGACCTTCGGCCTCAACCTCGCGGATGGGCGTATCAAGGGGTATCCGAACGGAAGCGGACCCGTTACCAAGACCAACTATGTCTACTTCGTGCGGGGCAACACCGCCTATGGGATCAATGACTACACGGACAACGGCGATGGTACGGTCAACGACAACGCCAGCGGCCTGATGTGGAGCCGTGACGACAGCGGATTCGGCATGCCCTGGGCTGAAGCCCTTGCCTGGGTCGAGCAGAAAAATGGGGAGGCCTACCTGGGCTACAGCGATTGGCGGCTGCCCAACGCGAAGGAGATGCAGAGCATACTCGACTACTCGCGTGCCCCGGATGCCACCGGCAGCGCGGCCATCGACCCCGTGTTCAACATCACCTCGATCGTGAATGAAGAGGGTGAAACGGACTATCCATGGTTCTGGACCGGCACCACCCATATCCGTTCAGACGGGTCGGGAAGCTCCGCGGTCTATATCTGCTTCGGCCGCGCCATGGGCTATATGAATTCCACCTGGATGGACGTTCACGGCGCCGGTGCGCAGCGCAGTGACAACAAGCAAGCGGACTTCAGCCGTTACACTTATGTGGCGGACGGGTATTACTTCGCGCAAAGCCCGCAGGGCGACGCCACTCGTATCTATAACTATGTCCGCCTGGTGCGGGATCTTTAGGGAACCTGAGACTATATGGTCATGCCGGCG
This sequence comes from Thiohalomonadaceae bacterium, assembly GCA_050302275.1. GTDB lineage: Bacteria > Pseudomonadota > Gammaproteobacteria > Thiohalomonadales > Thiohalomonadaceae > JAPHTQ01. The sequence continues at coordinate 9,401 of JBNLAT010000065.1, forward strand.
AAGGCCGGCATCCAGGCACTGTAGACCAAGACGACTCCCTCTCCCTGCGGAGGGGGTCGCAAAAGCCGCATGGATTGGACCTTGGTTTAACAGGTGGCATCTAAACGAGTGGCTGTCTGGAAACAGGAAACAGCCCACGAATTTTCTAACGAGGCTTTTCTCACCCCCCGGTGCCTGAGGGTTGTCTTTCTCCGACGCCCCAACAGTACGTCCATGCGCCCGAAGGAAGTGCCCTTGGGGTATACTGACGGGGCTAACGCGGCATCCCTGCCGCTTCTGCGAAAGACAACCCTCAGGCACCTACCAGCGTTCCAAGGCTTTATGGATGAACTGGATTAGCGTTCATCTGCGGCCTGCTTTTACGACACCCTCCGAGGGGAGAGGGCTGAGGGGATTGGATCCGATGGCTCATCAATACGGTGTCCCGTCTTTGTGAGTGAACTGCCAATTTCCATCTACAAGCTCGGCCTGAATATCGTCGTCTGGATAGACCGCCTCATCTCCGATGGTGCGGTCACCGATTTCGATATAGAGGACATCCTCTGAAGTCTCGTTGCTCAAATTGCACGCGTTCCCGGTACCCGCCGGAAAACCGGCGCACATGCCGGCAGAGAGCTGGGTCTTGCCTTGGTTCGTGTAGAGCGTGGGTCGGCCCTGGACAATATAAATGAATTCGTCCTGTTTGGAGTGCGCGTGGCGGAGTGCGGAAATGGCATTGGGTGCCAGCCGAGTCAGATTGACACCAAAATTGGTAAGCCCGAAGAAGTCGCCCAGTTGACGTTTTTCCCGTCCCGCCATGCGGCTGGCAAAAGGCTCCGGATAGAAAGAGGGTCGCGTGCGAGGCGGCACCTCTGTGGCTGCGATAGCTGTTGGGGTGTTGTTCTCGTCCATAGGGTTGCTCCGGCAATTGTGGGCCCTAATATAACTGTACCGATCAGACCGGTAGGATAGCGTTTTTTACTTCATGTTTCCGTGCCCTGAATATGCCGTGGATGGTATTGATCGATACTTGGTGAATTTAATGATTCAGGTTAGGCCGGGTTAGTTCATGTATATGTATATGTTTTGAGTATGGATTAGCCATCCAAGGTTGAAGATGTCGTTGTTGATGGAAGCTTGCCACTGAGTTTCGATAAATTGAATAGGTCTGATCCGAATGCTACCGCAACTTCAACCGATATCGGTGGGG
>JBNLAT010000066.1:0-10375 GCA_050302275.1 Thiohalomonadaceae bacterium
ACGGTCGATGGAGCGCATAGAGAGTATATTATTGACCTTCCAGGAAACTACGATAGGAACAAACCCTATCGCCTGATCTTCGCTTGGCACTGGCACGGTGGCACTGCCGGTGCCGTAGCAGGTGGCGGATACTACGGATTGAGAGACCAAGCGCGTGGTGAGGCGATATTTGTCGCACCAGACAGATATAATGTGAACGGTCAGGACGATAGCGGTTGGACCAATACGAACGGTCGTGATATGCAGTTTCTCCGCGCTATGCTTGATGAGGTCAAAGGCTCATTGTGCGTTGACAACAACCGTGTGTTTTCAACTGGCTGGGGTTATGGTGGCATGATGTCGCTTGCTGCTGGACGCGAGATGGCAGGTACCATTCGCGCAGTTGCGCCAATGTCAGGCGCACTCTTTACGCCGTTCAATGATAATGGCAAACCCACTGCCGCCTGGATTGCCCACGGAATGTACGATGCCCTCCTCAACTTCAACACGGTTGGCGTCGCAGCGAGGGACTATTACCTCAAGGCTAACCATTGTTCGAATAACACAGTCACGTACGAACCTTCTCCCTGGTGCGTGGAGTATCAAGGCTGTGACGCAGGCGCACCAGTGGTCTGGTGCGCCCACATTGGGGGGCACGTAACGCCTGACAACGCGGGTGTGGATATCTGGAAATTCTTCAAACAGTTTTAGTGTAGCTTGCATGCCGCGAACGTAAATACAACTGTTCAATTACGGCGCCATAGGGTGGGGCACAGCTGGATCAGCGTCACCGCGCCGGTCTGCGCGCTCTTTCGGGTAAAGCCCGCCTTTTTGATCAGGTGGGAAGATAGGGCCCGGTACACGATCCCCAGCACCCGCCCCATCAGGTCCGGGCGGCTGGCGAACAGGAACCGCAATGGAAACGGAAAACTCAGCACCCATTGGCGCAGCGGTTGTTCCGGCAGAACCTCATCGACCAGCAGCGCGGCGCTTTCGGCCATGCGTCTTGCGCCGCAGTTTGGGCAAAATCCTCTTCGCTTGCAGCTGAACGCGACCAGGTGTTCATGGTGACAGTGGGTGCATTGCACCCGCAGGAAGCCGTGTTCCATCCGGCCGCATTTGAGGTAATCAGCAAATTCCTGTTGTACGTGCAGGGGCAAGGGACTGCCCTGCGCGGCCATCGCATCCCTGAACTCCGGGTAATACCGTTCGATGATTTGATAGAGAAGTGTCTGTTCCGGCCGGTGGCGCCGATACGGCGGTCCGGGTGGCACGGCTTCCCTGGCCGCGACATGAGACATATCATCCTCCTTTCCCTGGAGTTATCGATATTCTCATCATGTACTCTTTCTGTATAGGCGAACGATTGATGCCTGCCATTGCTAGCCAGTGCCAGTCATTGCCTGCCAGTACCGCTCATTACCACTCGATTGTAAGTAAGCAGTTTTTATATTTTATTAGCAATGACTATTTTTTCCTGCTAAACGGTAACACCATGAAAAATACCATGCGCAGGAAATCCTTTAAAATGCTGGAAAATATTTGGAGTAAAAGAAGAATGAACGCCCTTTTCTGGCAGCAAGCTCAACAACTTCTGGTTGCTGCTGAGCCCCTCGGCAACCAAGCGATACTTCCCGAATCCGCCTGTCAGACAGCCTGCTGCTGCCTGCTGCGCTGAAAACTTACCCTTCTCTCTCCACGGTCGGCTACTTACCCACTCTCCGCAACGATGAGTCCCTGCCGCGACTGAAAGAGCAGCATTTGGATTCGAACCATTGGCTTTCAGGCTCGTCAATCAAACAGCCCTGACTGCAGTCCGACCGGTGGCACCCGACTTTCGGGTAGCGCCCTGGTCTCACTGGCTTCTGCCTTGTGCTTCAGGTGAGCGAGAATCTGCTTGATCACTACCGGATCTTCAATACAGGTACTCACCTTTAGGGCCACGCCGCAGGGCTCGTTGAACGTTCCAGACACATTCTACCTCCTGCATCCATGCAGTCGTCGCGATGACATATTACCCTTAAGTAAGTGCTATTCGGGCCTGAGCTGATTTCCTGAAGCTGGAACCACGAAAATAGCCTATTCATGATGAAACTTAACAATGAAGCTCTGCTACTGGTAGTAACCTTCACTTTGCATCCCATTCATAAACCGTGACAATTGATGACCTTGATGTATGTACAGGGTCCGTGAATGCAATTTCTTTTGCTTCTTCAATATTCGCCGCCCTGATTAGATATGCACCACCAGATTTATCTGTAAAAGGCCCAGCAAGCTCAAGTTACCCCTGCTGTCTAAGTTTAGACAGGAATTCATAATGACCCTCAATCACCGAGGGATCAAACTGAGGCGTACGAAAAGTGGTAACAAGATATCGATTTATTTGTTTTCCTTTTAAATTTTCAGCATATATCGCCGCCACCTTGAGTCAAACTAAGAATGACTACAGCAGCTCGCTGTGAACAAGTGAGCTGTGGCTGGATATCGTCCAAATAGCCGCCCGGTTGATAGGATTCATGCCTTCTTTTATCAAGCGCTGCTAATACTCAAATCGGAGAAGGTGATCGAGATGGCGCTACTGAGCACAACATCACTGGCACCATCGAGTGGTGAGACACTCATAACGCCGGACGCGGTGGTGTCGATATTGCCACCACCTGAACCACCGCTAAAAACCGCCAAAACCAGGGCCGAGCATCGCAACCGAGAAAAACGCAGTATAACGACGAGCCATAGCATTCACCTTATTGGTTAAACAGGCAGTTCGACCATGCCTGTGGGAGTAGCCGCTTTATTGAAACAAGCGAGTCACCACCTGACTATTGCCGGTCGATGAAGCACCGGAAATCAGCATGGCTTCACCGTCACTTTTCACCGACACCACAGGCCCCCAATCACCATGCTCATTGCCAATGTTCGTCAGTTCAGTGACGCTGCCCCAGCCACTGTCGGCGCGATAGCGGTTAAACCGGATATAGCCATTAGTGCCGTCATCGTATTCCCAGAAGAACAGCGCATTGCCGCTGTCATCAATGCCGACATCTGCGTAGTAATAGCTCTGCTGACTGTAATTAAAGGTTTCCTCGGCTGCCCAGCCGGTTCCCGGTATATAGCGTCTGCTCAGGTAGCTGGCGGTGCGGGTAGAGGTATCGTATTTGGCCCAGACGACGATGGCCGTGCCGCTGCTGTTCATCGCCAGCGCCGGATATACCGCTGTTTCGTTGTGGCTTTCCAGCAGCTCTGGGCTGCCCCAGCCGGTGCTCACGTCATAACGGTTGGACCACAGGTTTTCGCGGGTGCCATCACTATGGGGCCAGACAACGAGCGCATTACCGCTTTTATCGACAGCCAGTATGGGATTCATAACAAAGTCAGCAGGCTGTGTATCAATGGTTTCCAGCAGACTGGCGCTTCCCCAGCCTGTACCGGCAACGAAGCGGTTCCCATAGACGCTGAACTGGCTACCATCGTTCTGAGACCACACGGCAATGGCATTGCCGCTGGCATCAAAGCCAAGCTTGGCGAAATAGGCATCTCCGCTGTTGTTTTCGATGGCTTCTGCGCTGCCCCAGCCGACTCCGGGCGTGTAATAGTTTGCGTAGAGGTCGAGATTCCCCGCCGACTGCTGACTCCACACGGCCAATGCGCCACCGTCACTGTTAACAGCGATGGATACATAACTGGCCGAGCCGGCAGTTGCCAGGCTGATTTGTTCAGGGTCCGCCCAGGTTTCTGTCGCGGTGATATAGCGGCTAACCCAAACTCCGGAGCTGCCTAGACTCCAGATAGCAAAGGTTTCTCCGTTGTCGTTGGCGGCCAACTGCTGGTAAATATTGGCACTCACTTCGGCTTGCAACATGACGGGCGTTCCCCATCCGCTACCGGGTGCATAGTGGTTAACATACAGTCCATACTGATAAGGAAATGTATTGATCCTCGTGTTCCACAGGGCAAAGGCTGAACCATCGGCATTAAAGAACACCTCAGGGGATGCCAGGTTATTGGTATTATCGCTCTGCACCTGTTCGGACGTGGTACTCAGGGTGCCATCTGCAGTGGTGAAGCCCCAACTGTAAGCGCTGCTCAGGGCATTGCCCGACAAATCCGTGATATCCGTGCTGAGGGTGGCGCTGTAGTGGGTTAGCAGTGACAGGGACGATGCTGGCGTAAAGGTGGCTTGATTGGTCAGCGCATCGAATGTAACGCTGCCATCCACCGGATTGTTACCGGTCAGGGTAAAACTGCTGCCAGATAACGTGCTGGCAAAAATATCTTCGTTAAAGGTGGCCGTCACCGTGGTGCTGCGCGCAATATCGGTGCCGCTATCCAGTGGCGTCACCGCGCTTACTGTTGGGGCGGTGATATCCTGAACGACCAGCTCATTGCTGGAGCCGTCTGAAGTGGCGTTGCCGGAACCATCGGTGGCCGTCGTCACAACCTCGTAAGTACCCAGTGCCAGTTCACTACCGGCCGGGATAGTCAGGCTCCAGCTGTTTCCTGAGTTGGTAAGTGCGGCATCGGTGCCCAGAGTGTAAGTAACGCCATTAACCTGAACACTGAAACCACCGGCAACATCGTTGGCATCGAAGGTGCCGGTGATCGTCGGCGTGGTGCTTTCGGTGGTGAGGCTGGTGACGGTCGGTGCGGTCGGAGGGGTCGTATCTGTACTGCCATTATCACCACTGCCACCACCACAACCCGCCAATACCAAGAGCAGTGCACTGCCCAGCAACAATAGCCTGTTCATCGTATTCTCCTGACGAGGGACATCGATCTTATAGATGATCAATTATCCGTCATGCAGGCGCGGATTCGCCTGAGTGAAAACACCCAATTTGACGGAAGTGTGGAATTAAAATCGGATTAGCGGGCGAGCAGGTTACTGATAGCCACCTGCAACTGCGTGGGAAGAATGGGTTTGGTCATCAGCGGGTAGTCCATCTGCCGGAGTTCGGTTTCGATCACGGCGGCATGCTCACCGCTGATAATGATGGCCGGGATGGATTTGCCATGCTGCTGTTCCAGGCTGCGCAATACCGCCAGGCCGGTCATGTCATCCTGCAGGCGGTAGTCGCAGAGGATGATATCGGGGGGAGTCGCGGCAAGCGCTGCCGACGCCTGACGATAATCGCTTGCGGTATCTACTTCACACTGCCATTGCTCCAGAATCAGTCTCATCCCGTCCAGGATTTCGGGTTCATCGTCGATCACCAGCACGCGGACGTTTTCCAGATCAGGCTGTTCGGTTGGGTTTTCCGGTTCAGCAGGCATCGCCTGCGCATCGGTTGCAGGCATTGTGATGGTGAAACACGAGCCTGCCCCTTCGGTGGAGGTGACGCTGATTTCATAACCGAGCAGATCACACAGGCGCTTGGTAATCGCAAGCCCAAGGCCGACCCCTTCCCTGCGATCACGACGCTTGTTGCCGACCTGATAATACTCAGCAAAGATGCTCTCCAGTTCGTCTTCGGGGATACCGATGCCTGTGTCTGCGATGGCTATACTCAGGCGCTGTTGCGCAACGCTTTCGGTGATCTCGATGTAGCCCTTGTCGGTATATTTAATTGCGTTACCCAGCAGGTTGCGCACGATACGCGAGAGCAGCACCTCGTCGGTCATCGCCCAGGCATCGCTACCGTTTTGGCGGATTTGCAAACCCTTGGCGGTGGCGGTGTCTGTCAGTTCATCGACCACCGATTGCACCACCATGGTTGGCTCTATCAGCTTGGCGTGAACCCGGATCTTTCCGGTATCAATGTTGGAGATCTCAAGCAGCGCGGAAAACATGTCGCTCAATGCCTGATGGGCACTCGCGATCTTGTCGACGAGTTGCAGGGTTCCGTTATCGCCCTGCAACTTCTGCTTCAAGCCATACAGAAACAACCCGATGGAGTTCAGCGGCTGGCGCAGGTCATGGCTGGCCGCGGCGAGGAACTCCGACTTGCTCAGGTTCGCCTTTTCGGCTTTCTCTTTTTCCTGTTCCGCCCGCTCTTTTTCCACCGTCACCGCATTCAGCAGTCGCTCATTGTCCAGATCGACGCTGATGGTGTTAATCACGACTTTTGATATCCGCACGATCACAATCAGCAGGAACAGGATATAAATCAGCATGCTATAGAAGAACACCATATAGCCGAACTCATAAACTCTGACGGCTAATCCCAGAATGGCCGGAACGGTGAATACCACACCGGTCCAGACCGAAGGTGCAAAAGAGATAATATTACCTGCGGTGAGACCGACATAGGTGGTCACAAAGGTGATGACAAGCTCGGGTTGGTCTTCGTGCGGCATAAACAGATAACCACCTATACCCCAAAGCAATCCGGCAAATGCCCAGAAAAAAACGATCACCCCGTGAATCAGATTGAAGTTGCTTTGCCCGCGTCGACGCTGCGCCCTGAAGCGAGGGTAAATCAATATCTCTCGGGACAATACCATCAGCAGGTTAATGCCTACCCAAAAGAGCATCGCTTGCAGATGCCCGGTATTGCGTAACAGGAAAGTCAAGATCGCCGCAAACAGAACGCTGAAAAAGCCGGTCATCGCGGTTTGTTTCAGCAACAGATCAAGTCGTCGTTCTTTTATGCGATCCAGGGTATCTTCAGACATCGATGGCATGAATCGCTCAGTTTTCAAGCAACCCATGCTTGCGCACGTAATGCACCAGTTCCACCGTGTTTTTCAGACCCAGTTTTTTCATCAAACTGTAGCGATGATTCTCAACCGTCTTGGCCGAGAGGTTGAGCCTTGCGGAAATCTCTGCGCTATTGAGCCCCTCGACAACCAGTTCCATGATCTGGAATTCCCGCGTCGTAAGATCCGACCTGCCAGGCAGCGCCCGCTCACTGACACTGGGAGAGAGCGCCCGCATGCCGCTCATTACCTGTTTAATCGATGCCAGCGTCTCTTCCGCGGACACTTCCTTGAGCAGCACGCCGTCCGCATTAGATTCCAGTAACTGCTGAAACAGAGCACCTGAATCTACACCCGTCAGCATGATGACTTTGATCTCGGGATATCGCTGCTTGATGTATTCAAGCACCGCAACCGTACCCCCACCCGGCATACGGTAGTCCTGAATAACCAGATCGGGTTGCAAGCGGGAAACCGCTTCCTTCAAATCCGGCGCATTACCGACCTCTGCCACCACCTCGTAGTCAGGTACGGTTTCCAGGACAACCCTGAGGGCATCCCGAAAGAGCTTGTGGTCATCGGCCAAAATGATGCGCATAAATGTGTTACCAGAATCAGGCAATTACAGAGACACAGCTTGCCTTGCATCCGTTATGTTTGAAATGCAAAAAAACTAATCTAAACAGGGATCTACCACCGCTCGACCAGTTGGACTTCATAGTACACGGGCGCCATGACGCCCCTGTTTTATCTTTCCCCTTAACGACAATCCGGCAGACTCGTGTAAATACACGCATATCTACCAACTACCTCAGAAAAAAGTCGGCAACATCGACACGTGAAATTTTCAGAGTTGCCAAGCTACCCCTTTAGAGGTGCAAATTTATCAGGAAAGAGTATCAGAAGAATAACCGCAGCACCCCCACCTATCAAGGAAGAAAACTGGATGCAGGATATGCCTGTAAAACCCCTCTATCCGACCTCAGTCTATTCACCTCCTCTTGGATTTCCCGCTGAATCCGCCCGCTTCCACTGCTTTCCCGGCCTTCCGACTTAGTTCAGGCAATATGCCACCGGGCAACCTCTCCTTCTGTTGCCATACCGAGTAGAGTGATGTAGCAAACCGCTGCTACACAAACCCGTCCGAAGCGTGCAAGGCCCGCGTCTCAGGCAGCAGTTTAGTGGGTGACGACAATGCGTTCTTGGCCTGTAAGTGTTGAAGAGGAGTGGTGCACGGATGCACCGTTTACGGACCTAAGGATGGAATCTTGTCGATAACCGCTTGATCATCAATACAGGCGATCACCTTGGCGTCGCCTCCGCACTTCGGGAAGACCAATACATCGACAAGGTCAATTGATGCAGAGCATCAAGAGAGGGTGCCCTGGGGCATGTTGAATACCCGCTTCAGGCGATGTGCCCAGGTCATCGTCTAGTGGCGTTGTTCCGGTGTTTTGTCTTCATGTTCATGCCTGGAACCTTTACCCCGTTTAGCCGGCGTCACTTCGACGCGATATTTGCTGTTGGGTGCAAACCCCTTGGAATCGGGTCAGGTTCACTCTCGGTTTCGGCATCAGCGACGCCAGCTTGGCAATGAAATCTAGCGGTTCAAAAATCACGTGCGTGGTGCCATCACTGTAGGGCGTTTTGAGTTGGTAGCGGATATTCCCGGAGGCTGTGGTGGACAGTCTTTTTCTGATATTGCTGGCCGGCTGATGTAGCGGCACAGCTTTTCCAGTTTCGAACGTTCCCATGCTTGTGCGGATACCCCGGCATGCAGGCTGAATCCACCCACTTTCCCCACCTGTACAAAGCGTTCATCATCTTCCCAGGACAGAATGGTCTGTAAAGTAACTACCTTGCGACCTTGTTGTGGCCCGATGTCAATGCGGTAGCTTACCGAACAGCCCAGTGCCTGTTGCATAGTATCTTCGTCGCCCTCTTCCAGATTCAGGTAGCTGTTCTCCACATCCCGCTCCAGGACCCCTTCGCACTCCAGAAAGCCGGCCACCCGATGGCTGTCCTGCGCACCAGATCAACCCGTTCCTGATGATCCGGGCCGTTGGCGCGCTGAAACCGGGTTTTACCGTATTTGTTTTTAGTGTCGCGACCAGGTGTTCATGATGACAGTGGGTACATTATACCCGCTTGAATCCATGCTCCAGTCGGCCGTATTAGAGGTAATCAACAATTTCCTGTTGTACATGCAGCGGCAAGGCCGTGCCCTGCGCCACCATTTCATCCCTGAACGCAGGGTAGTGTCGCTCAATGATCTGGTATAGGAGTGTCTGTTCCTGCCGATGGCGTTTATAAGGTGGGCTGTGTGGCGACCGGTCCGTGATCGCTGCCTGCGGCATATCGTTCCCCATTCCATGGAGAGCTCGTTGTTCTCATATAGTCCTCTATAGGTATAGATGAATGCTTGATACCTGCCGCTGCCAGCCAATGCCGGTCATTGCCTGCCAGTGCCGGTCACTCCCACTCTATTATCAATGAGCTTTTTTTGTCTTGTAAATTCAATGGTATATTTTCCTAGCAAACGCTAATACCATGAAATACACCATGCTCAATATTTCTTCAAAAGTTGATGTCGCTGTTGCCCCCTTGTGCATCCCTTGCCCAGCAATATTCCTTTGAGATCTGTTTTTGAGAGATCGACGCGATAGAGGCGAACGTTCACCCCCCGGCAAGGAGCACGTTATTCCCTGTCCAGAAACGTGCGCAGGCGTATTTATGTCACTTCCGTTGGGATCACCGCCAGCGCATCCGCAGACCGTGGGCAGGGCGGCCACCAACATCATTGCTACGAATTATTATGTGATTGATACAGTCACTTACCTGAGGTCATGTACTAAAACGCAATCGGGTATTGGGTTCCAGTGCTGAAAAATAGGAATCGCTCTTACCTCCGATGCCAATGAATGAACCACCTGCCACCTGCATAAATGGTGTTGTTCATAGATGTCCTTGGGTAATCTCTGCTGTAACTTTTTTAAATCTTTTTGTGTGCGTTGCAGTACGAATCGTGGTTTTCCCAGTTGTCACCGCCATCCATGGCGCAACACGACGCAGCAAATATAGAGTTGCAATCAAAAACTTAACGTCATTCAATCGATGTAAATGTGTGTTTGGCTCATCGAGATTCGCAAAGGGTATTGGCGATGAGGGTCTCTTGCATCGGGCAATAACCGGCGGACATTACGGTGCGGTAACCAGTCACGAACTTTGAAGTTGGCATTCGGATTCCAGGAACTGAGCAATCCGTCGGCGCCAATGTCAGCGATGCTGTTCTACATTCGTAAGGTGTCGTGGTTATCGCTGATATTGGTGATTGTCTCGCCCACGCACTCCGCGCCCGACACTACGAGGGTTCTGGAAATGCCGCGATAAGTCCAATCGCTGGCGCTTGGATTCTGCTTGGGACGACGTCGCCGATTGTAACATCTAAAGCCACAAGGGATTCGCCTGTCAGTGATCCGGCCAGGGTATTGGCGATGCTGGTTAAGGTCCCGCTCACGGACACCGTACTGGCCGAGAGCTGACCTGTAACGATGAATTGCTGACTGGCATCATCCCATTTCATTTGCCAGGTCCCGGTCGTTAAAGTGTTATCGTCGTTGATACCGGTAAGGTCGCCGCCAAACAGGAAAGGAATGCCGTCCATATCGGCAAGTGTCGCAGTCTGCTCGGTCCATTTGGTCAGCTTGCCGCCATTCTTTGAGAGTGTATAGGTCGTATCGTTATTGGCGCGCTGATCGGT
>JBNLAT010000067.1:0-10307 GCA_050302275.1 Thiohalomonadaceae bacterium
GACCCAGGTGGTGGGGCGCTATGTGACGACAGCCGCTATCGGCAAGACCGGCTCCTGCCATCTGTTCCGGCACACCATGGCGACGCTGATGCTGGAGAACGGGGCGGACATCCGCTACATCCAGGAGATGCTGGGGCACGTGAAGGTGGACACCACGCAGATCTATACCCAGGTGAGCATCCGGCGGTTGAAGGAGGTGCATGACCTGGCGCACCCGGCACGGCTGGAGCGGACACGGCAGGGGGACGTATTACCGACGGAAGTGGCAGAAGAGGTCACGGAAGCGGATTTACTGGCCGCGTTAGCGGCTGAACAGCAAGAAGAAACGGAGGAAAATTGATATGCTTATGCCAACCCAACGAGAGGTCAGCACCATGCAAACCGCGAATGTCAAAGAGACAGCTCATCAGCTTATCGATCAATTGCCCGATGATACAAGTTGGGAAAAAGTGTTGTATACCTTGCAAGTGCGCCACGATATCGAAGCGGGTCTGGCCGATGTTGAGGCAGGACGTGTGGTTACCACTGAACAATTGCGCCGGGATCTGGGACTGGCCCCATGATCGAAGTGGTATGGACCTACCGCTCACGAGACCGCTTAAGGGAGCTTTACGAAAGAATTGCCGAAGATCAACCCGTGAATGCGAGCCGATTTATAAACCGGTTGATAGAACGAGGTGACAGCTTGGCCGAAAATGCCTTCCGTGGGCGTGTGGTGCCGGAATATGAAAATCCGACCATACGAGAAGTGTTTGAAGGCAACTATCGGATTATTTACCAAACCCAGGATCGCGTGATAGCGATTCTGACTGTACGCGGCTTTGCCGAGCTACTGCCCACCGACCCGAAGTCCTTATAGCTTTACCCGCCTGTCACCAAGCTTGCAAAAAACGACGCAAGCTTGGTGCCAGGCTTACACCGTGCCAATGCCGGTTGCAAACCGTCCGTTCGCCTCCGCCGCAAAAGGCGCGGCTCCGGGCAGTTCTTCGCGTTGCTGCGAACTGCAATTGTCAAAACTAGTGTTTAGCCGGCTGATCGTGCAGTGCGTTGGTCAACAGCTATCACTTCTTCTCCGTCCCTGAATTTAATCCCCTGGACAACCTTGGCCAGGTAGTTAAAACCCCCTTGTTTTCTCCAGTTCTTTTGTGCAGATTCCCCTAATTTGAAGAACATGTGCAGCATGCTGTCACGGCTCAGGTAACCCTTCGACCGTTCACCTTCTCGGCATCCTCCCGTGTTGCCGTCTGCCAAATATCGTGCACCGCCGCCTTCATTTTTGGTTGAACTCAGGCCGTTGTAGATGCCATCCGCCCAGAGATAGATCCAGCGATCTTTATCCAGGCGAGACTGTCGCCACTGATCGTATTCACCGGCCCACTGGTGCTTCAGTCGCGCCACGATGCTGGCCTACAAGCAAGCGCTTGTTTTTATTTACAAATACCAAAGACTTCTTGATAAGATAATCTGCATTGTCAATGGTAATTCTCATGGTACTTATTGCGACTAGTGGGGCAGCAAGCAGCGATACCATGAGGGGGAAATTGATGGCCACATTGATCAAAGAAAAATCATTGATTAATGTATCATTCATGTTACATTAAAGTCATTTAGTGTCATATGAATGTTACTTTATGCCAAGGCCACATATTCCGTCCGCCGCCGTAAGGCGAGTCTTGCGAAAGCTGGGTTCCGATCTCCGTGAAGCCCGGCAACGGCGCCGATTGACCATGGCTGTGGTCGCAGAGCGCGCCTTCACCAGCCGGGCAACCCTGCAGCGGGTTGAAGCAGGTGATCCGGGTGTGGGTATGGGGATTTATGCCGCGGTATTGCAGGCGCTGGGCATGCTGGATGGGCTCGATCAGCTCGCCGACCCCGCCCATGACGAAATCGGGCAGGCGCTTGCTTCCGGGGAACTGCCAAAGCGCGTTCGCATGTCGGGTAAGCGCAGGAAGAAATCGGATGACTGACGTTGAGGTCCATATTGACCTGGAAGGGCAGGTGCGTACGTTGGGTGAATTGCACTATCTGCTGGGTGTGGCGGATGAGACGCGGTGGGGTGCACTCAGGTTTCGTTGGCGTGGTGAGGAGGTGTTTCAGGCGCCAGTAGCTGAAGGCGTTCCCACGCTGAATGATGATACTCACTGAACCACGAAGAAGACTGATTGACTGGATACGCCAGCAACTGATTGGTCCGCCAGAGTCGGCGCCCGATAGCCAGGCCCTACAGGGTGTCTTGCCCACGGAGCGTTTCCCCTGCGGTGCGCTTTACCCCACATCCAAATGGGGCGAAGGTATCGATCCTGCCAGTGAAGATGTCGATGAGGCAGAGGGTACTACTGAGGCTGCTGGTGAAAGCTCAGCTGAACCTGCCGTTGTGCGACGTTACATTCCACCATCGTCACTGGGTTTCTCGTTTTTTATTAAGGGTGAGGATATCCGATTCCAGGTGTTGTGCCGTGCCGCCAGGTATGAACGCACAGAACGAGACGAGCGAGGAAAATACAAAAACGACTGGAAACGCAGGGAACTGGTTTCCGGGCAAGGAGACGAGGAGGAGTTCGAGAACATCAGTTGTCCTGGGAAAGACCAACGCCAGAGTTTTTCCAAACTGGTGGATAAGGCACGCGTTGACGTTCAGTGGCGTCACTTCGTCGATGGTTGGATCGTCACCGTTTCTCTTTGCAATGCGCAGGAGTTTGCAGGTGGCGCGACAGGCAGCGACTACGTCTACGAACGCGCGGAAAAGACCCTGTTCGAGGCCAGTCTCCGCTGTGTTATCGATGCCGGCGATGTCGGTGTCTATCCCCGCGTTGACCGAAGCCTGCTAGACCAGGAAGAACAGGAAATCGAACTCCAGTACGCCAACCGGCACATTTATGCCATTGGGCATGGCTGTGCCGCCAACTGGGAGGTGAAGGACGGCAAGGTAGTCGAACTGCGCTCCGAATCGATGCCGGCAGTGGAGGTGCCGCAGATGACAGCGGATACTGGATCGGGGGGCGAGCCTGTTTTGTCGCTGGCGCGACTGGCTGACATCGATAAGGCTCATACAACCCTCCTGCCCGAGTTGGAAGGTTTCATAAGCGGATACGCGAACTGGGTTGCCAACCAACAGGGTAGTATCCCAGGCCTTCCAGCCGACGACCTTGCAGCCGCGAGCCGCATGATCGAGCGCATGAACACTGCCGTCTCGCGCATGCGTGCGGGTCTGAGCCTGCTGAGCGACAACGCACAGGCAAGGCTGGCCTTTGCCTTGGCTAATCGCGCTATGCTGGATCAGATGCGCCAGTATGATCATCTTCAGGGCAAGCCCCGCACCGACGATGCCTATCGTTGGCGTCCGTTCCAGTTGGCCTTCCTGTTGACCACGCTGGAATCCACGGCGAATGAGAACAACGAATTCCGCGATACGCTTGACCTGATCTGGTTTCCGACCGGCGGCGGTAAGACCGAAGCTTACCTCGGCCTGATCGCATTCCAGATAGCGCTGCGGCGTCTTCGTCATTCCGATACCGGGGGCGGAACCGCGATCCTGATGCGCTATACCTTGCGCCTGTTAACCCGTGACCAGTTCATACGCGCCACCCGCCTGATCTGTGCGTTGGAACTGATACGGCGTGAACGCGATGATCTCGGTTTCGCGCCGATCACCATAGGCATGTGGGTGGGAGAGGCCACCAGCCCAAACACCTTTCAGAAATCGGCAGAACTTGTAAAAAAGGCGATTTCCGCCAGCAAAAAACCCGAACTGGTGCTGGACCACTGCCCCTGGTGCGGGCAGGACTTTGAGGCCGATCGCAACTACGACAGCACCACACAGCATTTCCATTTCCTTTGCCGGAACCCGGACTGCGGCTTTGGTGTGTCCCCGGATGGCGTACTGCCTTGTAATATCGTTGATGAAGCCTTGTATGCCGAACCGCCGACCATGTTGGTCGCCACGGTGGATAAATTCGCCAGACTGGCCTGGGAAGAGCGCGCCAATGCGTTCCTGGGCGGCACACAGCATCGACCGCCGGAACTCATCATCCAGGATGAATTGCATCTGATTGCCAGCGCGTTGGGTTCGGTGGCTGGTCTGTACGAAGCCGCCATCGACACCGTACTTCAATTGCGTGGTGTCTATCCAAAGTACATTGCATCGACCGCCACTATTCGCATGGCAGACCAACAGGTGAAACGACTGTATGGACGCGAGGTCGCCGTGTTTCCACCTCCGGGACTCAGCTGCGACGATGCCTATTTCGCCCGTACCGTGCCTCTGGCGCAACGCCCGGGCCGAATCTACGTAGGCTATCTGGCGCCGATGCTGAACCGTCAGCAATGCCTGGGGCCGCTGGCGGCGGCATTGCTGTTGGCCCCGCAGGTGCTGTTCGAGGGCGATCAGCACGAGCGGGAACTGCTGGATGCCTGGTGGACGCAGGTGGTGTATCACGGCAGCCTTAAGGGGGTAGGGAACAGCCACACGGCTTTTGCGAGCGATGTGCGCGATTTCTTGCGGTTGTTGTCTGGCACAACGGACGCGCAGCCCCGGGAAAACGAAAAGACGAAGAAACAAGAACGCTCGACGCCGAGCATTGCACAACTTACCAGTTTGCAGACGGCGGTGCAGAATGCGGAAATTTTCGCCCGGTTGAGCAAAGCACGCGAAGAGGATGGCTGCCTGGATGCCGTGCTGGCCACCAATATGATCTCCGTCGGGCTTGATGTGGCTCGATTGGCGTTGATGATTATCAACGGCCAGCCGTTGACTACCGCGGAATATATTCAGGCCAGCAGCCGCGTGGGGCGCAGCGAGGCGCCCGGCGTGGTGTTCGCGAACTACTACCGTGAACAGGCTCGCAGCCTGTCGCACTACGAAAGTTTCCGCCCTTACCATGAAGCCTTCTACCGTTTCGTCGAGCCTACCAGTGTCACGCCTTATACCCACCAGGCACGCCTGCGCGCCCTGCCGGCGGCGCTGGTCATCGTGATGCGACACGGTGGGGTTGGATTGTTGAATAACGGTGCCGCCGCCAACTTTGATCCGAACGATTCGAAAGTTTCCAAAGCCGTTGAACAACTCAAACGACGTTGCGTACTGTCAGCACCCGATCAGGTCGATGCGGTGAGCGGGCATATCGACGCCCTGATTGCCGATTGGCAGATCGAGGTCGAACGTTGCCGCATAGCTCGAAGACGATTGGAATATCAAGTCCCCGAAACGGACAGCGGGCGCGATCGCCTGCTGTACAACCATGATGATCGGATTCGTGGTCTGTGGCCGGCCTTGCAATCCCTGCGCAATGTCGAAAACACCGCCCTGCTCAAGGCGCTGTGAACAATGGCCAATGAACTGATTCCGATACGCCTGTCACACCTGCTCGGCCATAGCGGTGTCGGAGCCATCGTGCGAGGCGTGAATGGGCTGGTGGTCGTTCAGGACACCCGGCAATGGACGGATCGCTCTGGTCTCTCAACCGGCAAGCTGATTCCGTATGTGGAGCGCGTCCGTGCCGCGCTGGGTATCGAGGAGCAACTGCGCGAGCCGCCTGTGGCGAAAGAGCTGGCGAATGGACAGGTAGATGGCACCAGTGTACCGGCGACGAGATTCCCTTCCTGGATGCGCTGCCCGTCCTGTGGCTCTATGTATCGTTGGCCGTGGCGGAAAGATCAGCCCGATCACACACCCCGTTGCAATCATCAAGATTGCAATCATCACCCGAAGCTGGAGCAGGTGACCTGGGTGCTCGCACATTCAGAAGGATACCTTGCCGATGTGCCGTGGCATTTTCTCGCGCATCAGGGCGCGCGCGACCCAACACAGCGCAACTGCAAAGTACAAGATCAATTACGGTTAATTGAACGTGGCTACGAAGAGCGCATATTACGGTGCGGCGCCTGCCGCGCTGGAATCCGGTTTCGTGGTGATGAACGAGTGGGCTTTGGCCAGGGCCGCATGCAGCCATGGACCAAAGACGATCTGGTTCCGCCAATAGAGGTCGGGGAAGAAGCAGGCAAAGACCAGGCGCAGGTGCTGGTGATCAATGATACGCGGGTTTACGTGCCCGTTGCTGAATCCGTTCTGGTGATTCCACCGGAATCCCGTGTGCGCAAGGGAACCGTCGTGGATCGCTTGTACCGC
This sequence comes from Thiohalomonadaceae bacterium, assembly GCA_050302275.1. Lineage (GTDB taxonomy): Bacteria > Pseudomonadota > Gammaproteobacteria > Thiohalomonadales > Thiohalomonadaceae > JAPHTQ01. Next base: position 6,125 of record JBNLAT010000067.1, read on the forward strand.
AATTCCGGGGACCGTAGTCGCATAGACGGAGCACGAACGCCATTGGCGAGAAAAGGCATCCTACGGACGCTGGCGACGGAATATCGCTGTACCACCAACGATATCGAAACCGCATTGGCTGATCTTGCCTGCGGCTATCCCTTGTATGGCGAGAACCTTACACCCGGGCAATTGCGGGAAAGCGAGTTTAAGGCATTCCTGGAGGTGCTGCCCGATCAACGCGAGGACGAAGACCTGGTGACGCGCAACAGAAGTGATGAGTGGCGTGAACTGGGAAGCGCGATCGATTTAAGTTCTGAGGAACGGAAAATTGTTCACGGCGTTCGTCACCTTGTCCGCGTGGATCGCCTCAAGGCGGTGAAGGTATTCAAGGGTTTTACCCGCCTGGGAGGAGAGGAAATTGTACCACCGGACATCGTAGGGAGATCCGATTGGTTGCCGGCCATAGAGTTGTACGGAGAGGGCATTTTCCTCGCGCTCGATGAGGACAGGCTCAAGGGGTGGGAGCAAACACCGGCGGTTGTTTCGCGACTGAATCGACTACTTCCCCGATTTGCCCAATCCGGTCGCGATGCCCCCAATCCGGTGACCACACGTTTCATGTTATTACATACCTTGTCTCACCTGCTGATGCGACAAATCGAGTCGGAGGGTGGCTATCCCGCGGCATCGTTGATCGAGAGAATCTACTGCGCCAATGCACCGGAGCCCATGGCCGGTATCCTCATCCATGTCGCCGTTCCCGACATTGCCGGTTCACTGGGTGGCCTGGCTGAACTGAGCGAACCCCGGCGCTTTTCAGGCATCCTGATTCGAGCACTGGAGCATTCACGCTGGTGTTCGCTTGACCCGGTTTGCAGCGAGCATGAGGGTCAAGGGCCAGGTTTGCTGAATCGCGCCGCCTGCCATGCCTGTGCATTGGTGCCCGAGCCAGCCTGTGAATATGGCAATACTTTGCTGGACCGCGGCTTCGTCAAGGACGATGCCGTCAATGGGTTGCCATCATTCTTTGGGACAAGTTGAACATGCCAGTTGATCGCACCCGAAAATTTAGTCTTCCCGGTATTCATGAGTTGAACAAGGATCAGGATGAGGCACTGGCGCTGCCAGTGGAGGGGCAACACCTGATCGTCGGTGGCCCTGGTACCGGGAAGTCGGTAGTGGCTCTTGTTCGCGCGCGTAGACTTAATGAAGCAAAGAGGACCTACGGTACGCTCGTTTACAATCAACTGTTACATCACTCAAATCGTCATTTGTTCGGTAGTGATCAGCCTTTCGCAGCGATGACCTGGGATCGCTGGTTTCGTCGTCACTTTAAAAAACGTCTTTCAAGCAATGTTCCTACGCTCGAACCAGATTATCCGGGAGGATATCGACCAATAGATTGGAATGCCGTCGAACAACAGGTTCAATCTCTGGATAACATCGAAAACCAAAGCAATAAATTTCTGGTTATCGATGAGGGGCAGGATATGCCGCCAGCCTTTTATCGAACGCTGACCTATCTCGGCTTCGAGAATTTCTACGTGACAGCCGACCAGAACCAGCAGATTCACCCCGACAAGTGTAGCTCTCGCCAGGACATTGAAAACACCTTAGCGATAGAACCCGATGACACACTGGAACTGAAAACCAACTACCGGAACACGCGTCCTATCGCATTGCTCGCCCAGCACTTTTACCCAGCGGATCCGGCCAGTCCAAGGCCGGACCTGCCCGACCTTGTACCTTCTGCTGCGTCGCCGGAGTTATGGACTTATGGTACGGCAAACACAGCAACACTGGCTGCGATTGCAGACAATATCCTCCAGTTGAGCGATCGTAATCCACGCAAGCTGATTGGAATCATTACTCCAGATAATAAAGTGCGGACGAAATTCAATGACGCGCTTCGTCGTGCCAATCCAAAGCTGGACAATGACAAACCGCCGATCCAGACCTTTGTTTCTGGCCAGCGGGAATTACCGAACTTCGGCCAGGGCGGCATCATGATAATAAACGCCCAGTCTTGCAAAGGCCTGGAATTTGATACCGTCATCCTGGCTGATATCGACCAGCACCAACCCAAACGCGATCCTTATGCGCTCAAGGCACGGTTTTACGTAATGGTGGCGCGTGCCAGAGAACAGGTCATGCTGCTCCGTACTGGCCATATTTGTCCCGTCGTGGATGGGTTGCTGCCCACCGATCCCTCTATTCTTGTCAGGAAGTAGGTCATGACCACGAAAACAGGTACTCCAAATAAGCCACGCAGTCGACGAAAACCGGCGCGCATAGGGCACCTGGTAACCAACCATCAAAACATGCTTTACATGCTGGCTGCCGGTATGGTGATGGGGCCCGCGGGTTTTCGAGGTAAGCACTATTCCGATCCCTTGAGTGTCTATCCAGGCTGGATTCCCTTGTTCCGTGACAAGGTCAAGGTTCCAACTGATGCTTTGAATCACGCTACCAGTGAACGTAAGCATTTGTTGCCCTGCATCGCATCTTTCGATTTGAGTGATTTGTCCAGCCCTGTTCGTATGTTGTCGCAGGATGGACGTATGCGAGATGTGACCTCACCAGCCGCGAGAAAGCGCAAAGATGACATTGCACTGCTTGTCCGTGCGCCATTACCGCCAAACTTGCTATTGAGTATTAACTTTTGCTCATCCGAGGATAGGCAAGTATTCGAAAGTGCCGCCAATGATGTCTCGAACGTCGATCTGCTCCCTTATCGGCTTGAGATTGCGGAAGCGCTGTTTTCCTCCGACACGGAGGTAGCGTGGCCAGTAGAGCAGCCACAAGAGCTGTTGCTTGAGGATGGCAGTGACACAATCCCTGCTTTTGGACAGGCGCTTGGCGGTGTGCTCGCGATGTTGTACCACACTGCTAATCGCAGCGACCTGGGGCTTGCGGCTTTTAGACTAGCAACTGGAGCCGCGCGCGAGAAAGATAATGATCTGGCCCAAAGCGATCCCATACTGGCCGAGCTTCCTAACTGGATGGACGGGGGGGAGATATCCAAGCAAGCAGATACTCGTGCCCGGCTCTTTTGGGGCGTTGTCCAATCGCTGGTCATTGCGCAGACGCATGAGCGCCCGCAAACGCCCATCGATGTGGCTCTTACTTATCTGGACAATCAGCTTGATCTGCTGCGGGAAATGGAATTCCGTCCACGTCTGGAACGATTGATCGCGGACATGCGCGGTTTCCTCGGCCTCGGTGGAGGAACAATTACCGAACTGCTTGAGCGGCACAAGGGGTCTTTATCGAGACCTTTACTACTGTTCTGCCTGCGCGAGCATTGCACAGACCTGCTGGAATTTTCACATCCTTTATTGAACGATGCCGAGTATATTCTTGCTGGAATCCTGTTTGGTGTGCGCGATAGCTGGCTGCAGTTACCCAAGGAGCTGCGTAATCAGGAACTGTCTGCCTACGTATCTTTTCGGATGGCAGAGGCTGAGCACCGTAAACAAGGTGAAAGCCTTACCATCAGTCCGCCACCACGTCCGAAACCCTTGCGAGAACTTTTTACTTCACCAAGCGGTGAGTGGAGTAGCATGAAGCGGGACGTAGCCGTAGCACTCGCATGTAAATGCAATTGGAACAATTGTTTTCAGACACGCATCACTCTGGCGGAGGGTGATTTACCTGAAAGCTTTGAACGTAAAGGCTTGCAGATGGTGTTACCAGGCAGGGTAAAGACTGTTACGGAAGAAGTGGATGAGAGCAAATTTTTGCACCGCTTGGGGCAATGGCCACCGATCGCGCCCCGGATCGAAACCGAAGTGCGTAAGAACCTTGTCAGGCTGCAAGAAGCTGAAGAAAAGGCAGATGGGAACGAGTCATCCTGCGGATGATTCCCAGCCAACCTTTGGGCACCAGCAGTAATGCGGAAATGCGCATGTTTGACCAGCTGCGCGCCGCATTTTCAGGCCGGATCAGACGGGTTGGTTTGCCATGCATTCACTCAACCTCGCGCACCATGAGTACAAGCGGTTTGGAGAAATAGACTATAGGCGGGCCAGATGGGCTGTTTGTAATCGAAGTCAAAGGTGGCGGAGTATCCTGCCATGATGGCATCTGGGAAACTACGAACCAGTATGGTGAAACCCAGCGATTGCGGGAGTTGCCGTTCAAACAAGCATTTATCCAGTCGGTAGAGCAGTATTGGTCGCGATCAGCTATCAAACCAAAC
>JBNLAT010000068.1:0-10297 GCA_050302275.1 Thiohalomonadaceae bacterium
TGGAGCGCGGTTTTGGTCATACTCTGGGCAACGCCCTGCGCCGCATTCTGCTCTCCTCCATGGTGGGCAGCGCGATCACCGAGGCGAGCATCGACGGCGTACTGCACGAATACACCGCTATTGAGGGTGTGCAGGAAGACGTTATCGAAATTCTGCTCAACCTGAAGGGTGTCGCGATTCGCCTGAACAACCGCCAGCAGGCCACGCTGAATCTGAAAAAGAGCGGCCCCGGCCTGGTGACCGCCGGCGACATCGAACTGGACCATGATGTTGAAATCATGAATCCAGAGCATGTCATCGCCAACCTGACCAAGGGCGGCGAGCTGAGCATGACCCTGAAAGTTGAACAGGGCCGTGGCTACCAGCCAGCTAACCTGCGTGCCGATGCCGACGATGAATCCCGTCCTATCGGTTCCCTGCTGATCGATGCTTCCTACAGCCCGATTAGCCGCGTGGCCTACGCCGTTGAGCGTGCTCGTGTCGAGCAGCGCACCGACCTGGACAAACTGGTACTGGAGATTGAAACCAACGGTACCATCGAGGCCGATGAGGCGATCCGCAAGGCCGCCACCATCCTGCAGGACCAGCTCTCCAGCTTCGTTGATCTGGAAGGCAAGGCCCAGGCCGTGGAAGAGTCCGCCGAGCCTGAGATCGACCCGATCCTGCTGCGCCCGGTTGACGATCTGGAACTGACTGTTCGTTCCGCCAATTGCCTCAAGGCTGAGAACATTTACTACATCGGTGACCTGATTCAGCGCACCGAGGTTGAGTTGCTGAAGACCCCGAACCTGGGCAAGAAGTCGCTCACCGAAATTAAAGACGTGTTGGCTTCACGTGGTCTTTCCCTGGGCATGCGCCTGGAGAACTGGCCGCCCGCCAGCATCAAGAATGCGGAGGACGCCAAGGCTAGCGCCTGAGTGTCACCGAGTTAGATAGCATTTAAAGGAAAGTCCTATGCGTCACCGTCAATCTGGTCGCCAACTGAACCGCAACAGCAGCAGCCGTAAGGCCATGTTTCGCAACATGGCGGCCTCTCTGCTGCGTCATGAACTGATCAAGACCACCCTGCCCAAGGCCAAAGAGCTGCGTCGCGTTGCCGAGCCGCTGATCACCATGGCCAAGAGCGATAGCGTTGCTAACCGCCGTCTGGCTTTCGACCGCCTGCGTGACCGCGAAGTGGTTACCAAGCTGTTCAACGAGCTGGGCCCGCGCTACGAAAGCCGTCCCGGTGGTTACCTGCGTATCCTCAAGTGCGGTTTCCGCGCTGGCGACAATGCGCCGATGGCCTATGTCGAGCTGGTGGATCGTGCGGTGGAAGCGGAAGAGGCCGATAGCGAATAAGCTATTTTGTGCTGTAGTTTCCATAGCAAAAAGCCGGGCCTTGTGCCCGGCTTTTTGTTTCTGGCAGGATGAAAACTGTTGCCATGGAAGCCGTAGAGAGGGACAGCATGATCGCGATATTGACCGACTTCGGGCTGGATGGTCCCTACACGGGAGTGATGAAATCCATTCTCGCCCATCGTGCGCCACAGGTGCCGGTTATCGACCTGTTTGCCGATATTCCTACCCATAATATTCAGTCTGGCGCCCATCTACTGGCGGCCTATCAGGCAGAATTCCCTCCTGAAACCATCTTTCTCTGTGTCGTCGACCCAGGCGTCGGCAGTGAACAGCGCGAGCCGGTTATCGTGCGGGCGGGGCGTAACTGGTATGTTGGCCCGGATAACGGCCTGTTCGACGTGGTAGCTGCGCGTAGCGAAGCGGTTGATGCCTGGCGTATCCGCTGGCGGCCTGAACGGATGAGCGCCAGTTTCCACGGTCGCGATCTGTTCGCGCCGGTGGCGGCGATGCTGGCGATGGGAGACTTTCCCGAGGCCCAGTCCTATCAATTCAAACTCAGTGCAGGGATGGGGGATGACCTGCCCGAGGTGGTCTATGTCGACCGTTTCGGCAATCTGCTGACCGGGATTCGTGCAGCGAATCTGGGCAATATCGAGAGCCTGACTTTCAAGGGGCAGAAAGTGCCGCGGGTCTGGACCTTCAGCGACGTGCCGGAGGGCCAGCCACTCTGTTACGAGAATCCCACTGGCCTGTTAGAGATCGCCGTCAATTGCAGCCGTGCAGACGACTATTTCAACGTCAGCATCGGCGATCAGATCGAACTAACCGAAGTCAGCGTTTCAGAAACGGCTTGAGGAAACGTCCGGTGTGAGAGGCCTTGCAGGCCGCCACCTGTTCCGGCGTACCAGCGATCAGCAGTTCTCCTCCCCGATCACCACCCTCAGGCCCAAGATCCAGGATCCAGTCAGCGGTCTTGATCACATCGAGATTGTGTTCGATCACCACGATGGTATTGCCGTGGTCGCGCAGGCGATGCAGCACGGTCAGCAACTGTTCGATGTCGTGAAAGTGCAGACCGGTGGTCGGCTCGTCGAGGATGTAGAGGGTGTTGCCGGTATCCCGCTTGGAGAGCTCCCGTGCTAGTTTGACTCGCTGTGCCTCGCCGCCGGAGAGGGTGGTGGCGGACTGCCCCAGTTTGATGTAACTGAGGCCGACGTCGAGCAGGGTCTGTAGTTTGCGTGCGATCACCGGCACCGCGTCGAAGAACTCCCGCGCATCCTCCACGGTCATCTCCAGCACTTCGTAGATGTTTCGCCCCTTGTACTGCACCTCGAGGGTTTCCCGGTTATAGCGCTTGCCCTTGCAGACATCGCAGGGGACGTAGATATCGGGCAGGAAGTGCATCTCCACCTTGATCATGCCGTCCCCCTGACACGCCTCGCAACGCCCACCCTTAACGTTAAAGGAGAAGCGCCCCGGATTGTAACCACGGGCACGGGCTTCCTGAGTGCCAGAGAAGAGGTCACGGATCGGGGTAAACAGGCCGGTGTAGGTCGCCGGGTTGGATCTTGGCGTACGGCCGATGGGACTCTGGTCGATGTCCACCACCTTGTCGAACTGCTCCAGACCGATGATTTCGGCACAGGGCGCCGGGTCTTCGCCGCTGCCGTTGAGGGCCAGGGCGGCGTTGCGGTAGAGGGTGTCGTTGATCAGGGTCGATTTGCCGGAGCCGGAGACCCCGGTCACGCAGGTCATCAGTCCCAGCGGCAGATCGATATTGACCCCCTTGAGGTTGTTACCGGTGGCGCCACGCAGTTTTAGCTGCCTTTTTGGATCGGGGGCGTGCCGCTGCTGCGGCACCTCGATGGCGCGTTTGCCGGAGAGATACTGTCCGGTAAGCGAGGCCGGGTTAGCCAGCACTTGCTTCGGTGTGCCCTGAGCGACGATCTCGCCGCCATGGATACCTGCGCCGGGACCGATGTCGACCACATGGTCGGCGCTGCGGATCGCGTCTTCGTCATGCTCCACCACGATCACCGTATTGCCCAAGTCGCGCAGACGGAACAGGGTCTCCAGCAGCCGCTCGTTGTCGCGCTGGTGCAGACCGATGGAGGGTTCGTCGAGGATGTACATGACGCCCACCAGCCCGGCGCCGATTTGACTGGCCAGGCGGATACGCTGGGCTTCGCCGCCGGATAGGGTGTCGGCGCTGCGCTCCAGAGTCAGATAGTCGAGGCCGACGTTAACCAGGAAGGTGAGGCGTTCGCCGATCTCCTTGAGGATTTTGCTGGCGATCTCGCCACGCCAGCCGGGCAGTAGCAGATCGTCGAAAAATTCCCGTGCCCGACCTACCGGCATCGAGGTAATGGCGGGCAGGTTGTGTCCGGCGATAAAGACATGCCGCGCCGCTTCGTTAAGGCGACTGCCGTGGCAGCTGGGGCAGTGCTGCTGGCTGAGGTACTTGCTCAACTCCTCGCGCACCACGTTGGAGTCGGTATCGCGGTAGCGCCGCTCCATGTTGGGGATGATGCCCTCGAAGGTATGGGTGCGGATGCTCTTACCGCTGCGGTCCGACTGATAGGTGAAGGTGATCTCCTCGTCACCGCTGCCGTGCAGCAGGATCTCGCGGATACGCTTGGGCAGATCCTCGTAGGGGCTATCGATATCGAAATCGTAGTGTGCCGCCAGTGAAGTCAGTAACTGGAAATAGTAGGCATTGCGTCGATCCCAGCCACGAATGGCACCACCGGCCAGGCTTAGTTCCGGATGAGCGACAATACGTGCCGGATCGAAAAACTGGCGTACCCCGAGGCCGTCGCAGGTGGGGCAGGCCCCCGCCGGGTTGTTGAAGGAGAACAGCCGTGGCTCCAGTTCTGTCAGTGAGTAGTTGCACACCGGGCAGGCATAGCGGGCTGAGAAGGTGAGTTCATTCTGTTCGCCGTCGATAAATGCGACCCGTATCAGGCCGTCGCTGAGGTGCAGGGCAGTCTCGATGGAGTCGGCCAGACGTTGCTTGATATCGGCGCGAACCTTGAAACGGTCGATCACTGCCTCGATGGTATGTTTCTTACGCAACTCTAACGACGGCGCCTGGTCCAACTCGACGACCTTGCCGTTTATCCGGGCACGAATGTAGCCCTGGGCGCGCAGCTCTTCGATGACCTGAATATGCTCGCCCTTACGCTGTTGTACCACCGGGGCAAGCAGCATCAGTTTGTTGCCTTCGGGCAGCTCCAGGATCTGGTCGACCATCTGACTGACGGTCTGCGCCTCCAGCACCGTGTCGTGTTCCGGGCAGTGGGGTTCACCGGCGCGGGCGAAGAGCAGGCGAAGGTAGTCGTAGATCTCGGTCACGGTACCGACGGTGGAGCGAGGGTTGTGTGAGGCCGATTTCTGTTCGATGGAGATGGCAGGCGATAGACCTTCGATATGGTCGATGTCCGGTTTTTCCATCATCGACAGGAACTGTCGGGCGTAGCTGGAGAGCGACTCCACGTAACGCCGTTGGCCTTCGGCATAGATGGTGTCGAAGGCGAGTGATGATTTGCCGGAGCCGGAAAGGCCGGTGAAGACGATTAACTTGTCGCGCGGCAGCGTGATGTCGATATTTTTCAGATTGTGGGTGCGTGCGCCGCGTAAAATGATGGAGTCCATGCTCGTTCCCGTGTTAAACCTAACCTGCTACTATACGACCGTTCCCTATACATGCGCAAAATAATAAAGATTTTTCGGCAACCGCTATTTCCCCGGGTTTTTTAGCAACATGTCCGCATCGACTATGACAAAAATGGAGCGGCGCGCCGCCCTCTCCCTCGCCTCTATCATCTCCCTGCGTATGCTGGGCCTGTTTATGATCCTGCCGGTGTTCGCCCTCTATGCGGAGCACCTCAAGGGTGTCACCCCATTCCAGGTGGGCCTGGCCATCGGCATCTACGGCCTGACCCAGGCGATGCTGCAGATCCCATTCGGCATGCTTTCCGATCGTATTGGCCGCAAGCCGGTGATTGCCCTCGGCCTGCTGATCTTTGCCGGTGGTAGTGTAGTTGCCGCGATGGCCCACACCATCGAAGGGGTGATCCTCGGCCGAGCCCTGCAGGGCGCTGGTGCGGTGGCAGCGGCGATTATGGCACTGGCGGCAGACCTCACCTCCGAAGAACACCGCACCAAGGCGATGGCCATCATCGGCATGAGCATCGGTCTCTCCTTTGTTGTGGCGATGGTCGGCGGACCGCTGCTCAATCACTGGATTGGGGTGCCCGGAATCTTTGGTCTAATTGCTGTGCTGGCCCTGCTGGGAATTGCGCTGCTCTATCTGGTGGTCCCCAACCCGCAGCGTAGTGTGTTCCATCGCGATGCCGAGGTGGAACCGGCCCAGTTCCGCCAGGTACTGCGCAACGGTCAGTTGCTGCGGCTCGATCTGGGGATCTTTACCCTGCATCTGGCGCTGACGGCCAGTTTCGTGGTCTTGCCATTGGCGTTGGTCGACAGCGGTCTGATCGCGCAGCACCACACCTGGCTCTATCTACCGGTAATGGTGCTGGGGATGGCGCTGGCGATACCGTTCATCATCATTGCCGAGAAGAAGCGCAAGATGAAGCAGGTCTATATCGGCGCGGTGACGGTATTGATGCTCTCGCAGTTTGGGCTCAACTGGGGCCAGCACCATTTCTGGGCCATTGCGGTGCTGTTGCAGTTCTTCTTCATCGCCTTCAATCTGCTCGAGGCAACCCTGCCTTCGCTGATCAGTAAGATCGCTCCGGCCCAGAGCAAGGGCACGGCGATGGGGGTCTACACCAGTTCCCAGTTTATCGGTGCCTTTGTCGGTGGCGCCGCGGGCGGCTGGCTGCACGGCCAGTTTGGTAATGGTACGGTGTTTCTGTTCAGTGCCGGAATGATTAGCCTGTGGTGGCTGGCAGCCCTGAGTATGCGTCAGCCGCCCTATTTGAGTAATGAAATGTTGTCGGTGGCAGTGCACGATACCGATATGGCCGGTAGAATGGAGCAGGAGTTTCTCGCGCTTAGCGGGGTCGCCGAGGCGGTGGTCGTTGTTGAAGAGGGTATCGCCTATCTGAAGGTGGATAGCAAGCTGCTGGATCGAGACGCGCTGGAACGCCTGGCAGTTGCCGGTTCCTAGCCGGAAAAAATAACGTACAGGATTGATAGGTAAGGGGATATAACGATGGCACGTGGAATTAATAAGGTAATCCTGGTCGGCAATCTGGGGCAGGACCCGGAAGTGCGCTATACCGCCAATGGTGCGGCGGTTGCCAATATTTCGATCGCTACCAGCGAGCAGTGGACCGACAAGCAGTCGGGGCAGAAACAGGAACGTACCGAGTGGCACCGGGTAGTACTGTTCGGTCGTCTGGGTGAGATCGCCGGTGAATACCTGAAGAAGGGGTCCCAGGTTTATCTGGAAGGCAAGCTGCAGACCCGCAAGTGGCAGGACCAGAACGGTCAGGACCGCTATACCACCGAGATCGTGGCTAATGAAATGCAGATGCTGGGCGGACGTGGCGGTGCCTCCGACTACAGTCAGGGCGGCGCACCGGCACAGCAGTCCGCTCCGCGTCAGCAGCAGGGCGGTGGCGCACCGGCCCCGGCAGCTTCCGGCGGTAGCAATTTCGATGACTTCGATGACGATATCCCGTTCTGACCGGGCGTTATCGCAGCAAACAAACTTAAGACCGGCCTAAGCCGGTCTTTGTATTTTTGCCCCCGGTTTTTCCGCTTAGCGGGTACTACTTTTTTGGGAGTCAAATAACCCTTCCCTTTGTGCAATAATCTAATACGAATGGACTAGAGCACGTGCGCGTGCTGGCAATAAATAAGCAATAAAAAGCAGTAATAGTAAGAAGCAATAAGAAGTATGGCGAGGTTGCCCGCGGGCAGACCTCTTTGATCTCCACACGGAACAGGGATTAATTATGAAAGGGGCTATTAGTGCTGCCAGCAGGGCGGCAAGGGCGTTGCGTGCGCCCAAACTACTGTTTGTCGGTCGCCCGGATATGCACAGCAGGGTGCTGGCGCAGTATCTTTCCGGTGCGTTATACGCCAATTGCCATTTCGATCATGAGCAGCAGGATAGTCAGCGTGCTATCCGCGATTCACTCGTCCTGATCGACTGCAAACACCATGACCACGATGCCATTGCCGGACGGTTGGAGGAGATGTACGAAACCGAGCCGGAGAGTCGCGCGGTGCTGCTTAATGCCAGCCCCGATAGCCGATTTGATGGTTTGATCCACTGGCCCTGTCTCAAGGGCATCTTCTTTGAGGACTGTAACCATGAGCTGCTGCTCAAGGGGATGCATACGGTGCTGCAGGGAGATATCTGGATGCCGCGTCGGTTACTGGAATCCACCTTCGAACGTCAGCGTGCTGCTTTGCCACCGAGATCCCGGCTAAAGAGCAAGCTGTCGCGTCGCGAGCGGGATATTTTGCAGTGCATTGCCGGTGCTGACAGTAATGCGGCGATTGCCGATAAGCTGCACATCAGCGAACACACGGTAAAAAGCCACATCTACAACATCTTCCGTAAGATTGAGGTGCGCAATCGTACCGAGGCCAGCCACTGGGCGATGCTCAATTTGCCTGTTGCCAGCTAAAAAGCACGGCCCGTGCACCATGCACGGGCCGTATTAATACTTTCTTCCTAGGGTTGTGCAATTGCCCCACCCTGAATTTCAAACTTCCGCCCGATACATTCCTTGCCACCACTCCGGCAAACTGCAACCCAAATAGATTGTGACTCAAGTCACAAATATTACACCTGTATGACAGCAGGTGAGAGGGATGCGCTGGACAGCTCTATCTCCTGACTCCCCCCTCTTTGCTCGTGAGGATCGTACCAACATGTTGCGGCATACCTGACCGTGCTTTGGGTTTGGGGACCCTGGCCAGGTATGACCCTGTGTTATCGAGTGCTGCGTCGCACCCTGGGGGTACGGTGTTTATAACCCGTTAATGGAGAGAACCATGCAAACCAACACTACACAGTCGTGCCGGACCCTGTGGGGTCTGCCGTGGCTGGTAACTGCGCTGCTGATGTTTGTTGCTACTGTCGCGACCGCTACAACGGTGCGTGATGCGTCAATGAACTGGACACTCAGCGAAAGTCAGGTTGTTGAAATGGGCACCACCGAGGTCCTGCCCAACGGCACCCTGAGTACTGGCTACACCATCGAGGCGAACGCGGAATCGAAAAATGCCCAGTTCGTCACCAAAGGCACCCTGCGTGTCACCCTGACCGCCTTTACACCTAAGAAGGACAGCGCCACGCAAAAAGCGGGTATCTGGTATGTCCGCGGTAAGTGGCACCTCACCGATATCGATGCGCCTCCCAGCAGCAATCCACATTTCACTCCCGGTGCTATCGACGGCCTGTTCCAGGTCGAACTGCCGTTCAACCCCGCCGATGGGGGCGACTGGTCAGCCAGCCTGCGCCTGCCGCAAACCGTACTTGAACCCATGACCGCCGATCAGGGCCGACAGCCCATGCGCGGTGATGGAACGCTCATCTTCGATGACCAGCAGGGCGGCGTACTGACGCTGAACCTGAAGCTGTGGCCGAAGGTGTAACCGATTTTTTTACCTATTAAGAGACCAACGACATGAAGACAACATGGAATATCTTCCGTGATCCTGGCCGCGGCCGGTCGCACGGGCGCAGTGGTCTGCTTTCGCTACTGCTGCTTTTCGTTCTGGGTATGGGTGTCGCCCAGGCTGACATCCCTGATCGTGACCCGCCGAGTGGCGCGGTACCGAATCCGGGGACACAACAACAGGAGCTGGGAAATATCACCTTCCCCGCTCCTTTCAACGTTTTTGAATTTACAGTGACCTGTGCCGCCTGCCATGGCGGTAGTGTCGATCAGCAGGTTGCCCACATGGGTAACTGGGGCGGCGGTAACATGGCCAGTGCGGCCCGTGACCCGGTATTCCGCGCTAACCAGATCATCGTTAACAACACCATCGCCGCACTGACCGGTGAAGACGGTGCGGGCAACATGTGTTTCCGTTGCCACAGCCCCAACGGCTGGTACTCCGGTCGTTTCGATCCGACCATGGCTGGCGACCCGTCGGGTAACACCATGATGCACAGCATCGTTGCTGCTACTGACGATGAGGGCGTTATGTGTGAGACCTGTCACCGTGCCGTAGGTAATGTCACCTTCAAGCGTCCTGATCTGGATCCCAACGACAGCGTGTGGAATATGATCGCCGGTATCTTCGGTTGGGAGCACGATGGTGGACCGTATGTCGATCAGGCGGGCGACCCGACCATCGCAGCGGGTAACCCCTATGGTGATACCTCGCTGCAGTTCCTCGACGGCATGACCTATGTCGGCCCGCGTTCAGGTATCTCCGATATCTATTTCAGCGACCTGCCGATCCCCGGTACGCCGTACACCGGTCAGATCTATGCTATATACCCGCCCAACTGGACCGGCCCGACCAATCCGGTTCCGGTCGGTATGCCTGCGACCAACTCTGCGGGTGAGTTCATCGTCTATAACGCCGATGGTACGGTACCGCCGATCTTTGAAGCACCTGTCGGGATTCCCATCGATCCGACCACCGGTGCGTACGATTACATGGCGCAGGCGGTTTCTATCGAGCACCCGACAGTAGGTCACAGCAACCGTCGTACTTCGGAGACCACCACTGGCCTGTTGCCGATCCTGCCTGACGGCCCCGGTGTCAACATGGCGGGCGGCCGTATGCCGAGCGGGAACGAGTTTATCTCCACTTCCGAGATGTGCGGTTCCTGCCACGACCTGACTGTGCCAGTGCTGAACCACGGTATGCCGGAGCAGCGTACCTATACCGAGTGGAAGTTCAGTAGTTTCTCCAAGGACACCCACGTGGGGTATGACCCGATCCGTCAAGCCAACCGTGCGCAGGGCCAGGAGCGTTGCCAGGACTGCCACATGCCGAAGATCAAGCATGAGTA
>JBNLAT010000069.1:0-10284 GCA_050302275.1 Thiohalomonadaceae bacterium
GCGGGGAAGCGTTATGCGACAGAAACTGGTAGCCGGTAACTGGAAAATGAATGGCTCCAAGGCCAGCATCAAGGAATTGCTGGACGGTATTAAGCAAGGCATGGGTGATGTAGAAACTGCCGAAGTCGCTGTCTGTGCCCCGTTTGTCTATCTCGGTGAAACCGAAGCCCAGTTGAGTGGTACCCCCATCGCCTGGGGTGCGCAGAACCTCAGCACCGAAGAGAAGGGTGCTTTCACCGGTGAAATTTCCGCCGCGATGATTAACGACTTCAACTGCAAGTACGTCATCGTGGGCCACTCCGAGCGCCGCACCCTGTATGGGGAAGACGATGCGCTGGTGGCAAAGAAGTACAGCGTGGCCCGTGCCGCAGGCCTCAAGCCGATCCTCTGCATCGGTGAGACCCTGGAGGAGCGGGAGAGTGGCGTGACCAATGACGTGGTAGCGCGTCAAATGGAAGCGGTTATTGAGCTGGAAGGGGTTGCCGCCCTGGCCGATGGCGTAATTGCCTACGAACCGGTCTGGGCTATAGGTACTGGTAAAACGGCCAGCCCGGAACAGGCTCAGGAGGTTCACGCCTTCATTCGTGAACTGATTGCTGGCAAGGACAGTGCGGTTGCTGCCAAGGTGCAGATCCTTTATGGCGGCAGCATGAATGCAGCTAATGCCTCTGAATTGCTGGCTCAGCAGGACATCGATGGTGGCCTGATTGGTGGTGCTTCGCTGAAGGCGGACGATTTCCTCACCATCTGTCGCGCTGCCGGATAACTTAACAGGTTAATAAGAGAGAAAATGGAAACAGTCATCCTCATTATTCATGTGCTGGCGGCGTTGTCGCTGATCGGCCTGATTCTGCTGCAGCAGGGCAAGGGCGCTGATATGGGCGCAGCCTTCGGCAGTGGTGCATCCTCCACAGTATTCGGTTCCCAGGGTTCGGCTTCGTTCCTGACCCGCAGTACCGCGATCCTGGCCACTATCTTCTTCCTTACCAGCCTCACTCTCGGTTACTTCACCAATCAGGGTGTATCACGTAAGAGTGTTACCGATTCAGTAATGGAAAAGGTTGACGAAAAGGCACCGGTTGCAGAAGATATGCCGTCCGCGCCAGCAGCCAATGCTGACAAGGCAGCGGCTCCTGCGGGCGATATTCCGCAGCCCAAGTAAAACTTCAAGCCGAAGTGGTGAAATTGGTAGACACGCTATCTTGAGGGGGTAGTGGGGCAACCCGTGCCGGTTCGAGTCCGGCCTTCGGCACCATCTTTGAATAAGAAACCCGTATCTGGATTCAGGTGCGGGTTTTCTTTTAGGCGAACCGGCACGGGTTCCCCGTGCGGTGGACTTCGGTACCTCCCTGTACCTCGCCCTGCGGGCGCGCTAAAGCGCGTCCCAATCGGCTCCCAGCCGATTGGTCGAGTCCGGCCTTCGGCACCAATCTCTGAGAACCCGTAGTGGAGCATTCCATTACGGGTTTTCTTTTAGGAGAACCGGCACGGGTTCCCCGTGCGGTGGACTCGGCACATCCCTGTGCCTCGCCCTGCGGGCGCGCTAAAGCGTGTCCCAATCGGATTGGTCGAGTTCGGCCTTCGGCACCATATCAAAGAACCGTATTGGCTGTGCTAATGCGATTTTTTTGTGTTCAGTTGAACCAGCACTATCTTCGATAGTGAAACCCATATCAGGATTTAACTGCCGTTTTTCTGGTCGTTTTGAGTCTGCTTTTGCGCATACCTAGATGTAACTAATCCTGTTACGCATCGCATAGGAAGCCTGCGAGTCCCCGCCCTTTAAAATTACGCCCCGTGTAGCAATGCGTATTTTTGAATTAATACTAATCCTTTTCAGCAACAGTATTGTAAAAACACAATATTAGTCTTTGGTGAATTACTTCAAATGCATAATAAATACAGTGTAAATATTGAGCTACCCGCTGATTTGTGTATGATTAGCGCTGGCCAGAAAACACACAATACATAAAGAAAAACGCTGTTTTTTGGCTATACGAATAACTTTATGAAATATAAACAATATTAGTTTTAGAGCGGCTTGACACTGAATCTGCTCACCGCCTAAACTCGGTTGCTTCAAAAATAACTACACACTGTCGACGATGTATCAAAATAGGTACTTTCGACGTACGGCAGGGGTTGGGGTAATACATGCTAGAAAATTATTTGCCCGTCTTGATCTTTATCGGTATCGGGATCGCATTCGGCGGAATTATGGTTGTCCTGGGGTTCCTCCTCGGACCAAGCAAACCCGACGGCGAAAAACTCTCTGCATACGAGTGCGGCTTTGAAGCATTCGAGGATGCGCGCATGAAATTCGATGTGCGTTTCTATCTCGTTGCCATTCTCTTCATTATCTTCGATCTTGAAATTGCCTTTCTTTTCCCCTGGGCTGTTGCCTTGCGCGAGATTGGCATGTTCGGTTTCCTTGCCATGGTGTTGTTCCTCGGCATCCTGGTGATTGGCTTTATCTATGAGTGGAAGAAAGGGGCGCTGCAATGGGAATAATTGAAGGGCGCCTGGAGCAAGGCTTTATTACCACCAGCATGGATGGCCTGATGAACTGGGCACGTACCGGTTCCATGTGGCCGATGACCTTTGGTCTTGCCTGCTGCGCGGTTGAAATGATGCACGCTGGTGCATCACGTTATGACCTGGACCGTTTCGGTATTATTTTCCGCCCCAGTCCACGTCAGTCAGACGTGATGATCGTTGCCGGTACCCTGTGTAACAAAATGGCCCCCGCGCTGCGCAAGGTCTATGACCAGATGCCAGAACCACGCTGGGTGATCTCCATGGGTTCCTGTGCCAACGGCGGCGGCTATTACCACTATTCCTACTCGGTAGTCAGAGGTTGCGACCGTATCGTTCCGGTCGATGTCTACGTACCGGGTTGCCCACCCACCGCTGAGGCGTTGCTTTACGGCATTCTTCAATTACAGAAGAAGATTCGTCGTACCAGCACTATTGCCCGCTAACCATTGACCTGATGATTGCACATGTCTGATTACTATCAGCAGTTGGCTTCACGCGTTCAGCAACGCTTTAGCACGCAGATTAGCGCGACCCACGTCGAGTTCGGTGAACTGACGGTGGAGTTGCCGCGCGAACATATCCGTTCTGTGTGCACCGCGCTGCGTGATGAAAACGATTTTAAATTCGAACAGCTCATCGATGTATGTGGTGTCGATTACCTGACCTACGGCGAAGGTGTCTGGACCGGTCCGCGCTTTGCCGTGGTTTACCACCTGCTGTCGGTCAGTAACAACCATCGCATTCGCCTGCGCGCATTCGTTGACGATCATATGCCGCGCATCGATTCTGTTAACGATATCTGGAATAGCGCCAACTGGTTCGAGCGGGAAGCGTTCGACCTTTACGGTATCGCCTTTGACGGCCATCCGGATCTGCGCCGCATCCTCACTGATTACGGTTTCATCGGTCATCCGTTCCGCAAGGATTTCCCGGTTAGTGGTAACGTCGAAATGCGTTATGACCCGGAACAGGGTCGCGTGATCTACCAGCCGGTAACGGTTGAACCGCGTATGTTGATGCAGCGCGTGATCCGTAGTGACAATCGCTACCATGACCCGGCGACGGAAGGGGAGAAATAAGTTGTCCGAGATTCGCAATTTCACCCTGAACTTCGGTCCGCAACACCCTGCTGCGCATGGTGTACTGCGTCTGGTACTGGAGATGGACGGCGAGATGATCGAGCGTGCGGATCCGCACATCGGTCTGTTGCACCGCGCCACGGAAAAACTGGCTGAGACCCGCAGCTTCCTCCAGGCACTGCCTTATATGGATCGTCTCGACTACGTGTCGATGATGTGTAACGAACACGCCTATGTACTGGCGGCGGAAAAGATGCTCGGCGTTGAAGTTCCGCTGCGTGCCCAGTACATCCGGGTGATGTTCGACGAAATCACCCGCATCCTGAACCACCTGTTGTGGATCGGTGCACACGCCCTCGACGTGGGCGCGATGGCAATGTTCCTTTACGCCTTCCGTGAACGTGAAGATCTGATGGACTGCTACGAGGCGGTATCCGGTGCACGTATGCACGCGGCCTATTATCGTCCGGGTGGTGTCTATCGCGACCTGCCGGAAAAAATGCCGCGCTTCCGTGGCGAGAGTAAGTGGCACAGTGCCGATGAGATCAGTGCACTGAATGAAAATCGTGAAGGTTCATTGCTCGATTTCATTGAAGACTTTACCAATCGTTTCCCCGGTTATGTCGATGAGTATGAAACTCTGCTGACCGACAACCGTATCTGGAAACAGCGTCTGGTCGATGTGGGCATCATGTCACCTGAGCGTGCTCTGCAGATGGGCCTGACCGGTCCGATGCTGCGCGGCTCTGGCATCGAGTGGGACCTGCGCAAAAAGCAGCCCTATGAAGTTTACGACAAGCTCGATTTCGATATTCCTGTCGGCGTGAACGGCGATAGCTACGATCGTTACCTGGTACGTATCGAAGAATTCCGTCAGTCCAATCGCATCATCAAACAGTGCATCGACTGGTTGCGCAAGAATCCGGGCCCGGTAATGGCCGAGGATCACAAAATTACACCGCCGTCGCGTAACGAGATGAAGAGCGGCATGGAATCCCTGATTCACCACTTCAAACTGGTGAGTGAAGGTTTCAGTGTGCCGGAAGGCGAGGCCTATGCTGCCGTTGAACACCCCAAGGGTGAGTTCGGTATCTACTTCGTTTCTGATGGTGCCAACAAGCCGTATCGAATGAAGATTCGCGCGCCTGGTTTTGCTCACCTGGCAGCGCTGGACGAAATGGTCCGCGGCCACCTGCTGGCCGACGTGGTTACCGTGATCGGTACCCAGGATATTGTATTCGGGGAGGTTGACCGCTGATGTCACAGAATAAGATTGAGCTGCTGAGTGACGAATCGCGCGCCGATATCGATCGCTGGGTCGCCAAGTATCCGCCGGAACAGAAACAGTCTGCTGTGATGGCCGGTTTGCGTATCGCCCAGGAGCAGAACGGTGGCTGGTTGACCAAGGATTTGATCACTGCCGTTGCCCACTATCTGGATATGGAACCGATTGCCGCGTTTGAGGTGGCCAGTTTCTATTCCATGTACGAACTCAAGCCGGTGGGTAAACACAAGATCTGTGTTTGCACCAATATCTCCTGCATGTTGTGCAACTCCGATCAGGTGGTTGATCATCTGGAGAAGCGCCTGGGGATCAAGATGGGTGAGACCACCGAAGACGGTCGTTTTACCCTGAAAGAGGTGGAGTGTCTGGGCGCCTGCGTTAATGCACCAATGTTTGCGATTGGTCGAGACTATTACGAACATCTGACGCCGCAAAAGATCGACCAGATTCTGGACGGTCTGAACTAAGGCGTGGGGATGATGCTTATGACTACATATGAAAAAGCAGTGAGCGGGGTGCGTGGCTGATGGCTAATGACGTCTGTTTCCGTAACCTCGGACTCGAAAACTCCTGGACCCTGGAGGCCTACCGTTCTGCCGGTGGTTATCAGGTGCTGGAAAAGATCCTCAAAGAGAAGATCACGCCCGACGAGATCATCGCCGAGATGAAGACCTCGGCACTGCGTGGTCGTGGTGGCGCTGGCTTCCCCACCGGTTTGAAGTGGAGCTTCATGCCGCGCAATGTTCCCGGTCAGAAGTACATCGTCTGCAACTCAGATGAGGGTGAGCCGGGTACCTGCAAGGACCGCGACATCCTGCGTTATAACCCGCACCAGTTGATTGAGGGTATGGCCATTGCCGGTTACACCATCGGCGCCTCCATGGGTTACAACTACATTCGCGGTGAGTTCTGGGAACCCTATGAGCGCTTCGACGCCGCTCTGGAAGAGGCGCGTGCCGCCGGTTACCTGGGCAAGAATATTCTCGGTTCCGGTTTCGACTTTGATGCCCACGCGCATCTTGGTGCCGGTGCCTATGTCTGCGGTGAAGAGACCGCGCTGATCGAATCCATCGAAGGCAAGAAGGGGCAGCCGCGTTTCAAGCCGCCGTTCCCTGCCAACTACGGTCTCTATGGTTGTCCGACCACCATCAATAACACCGAATCGCTCTCTTCCGTACCGGAGATTCTGCGTAACGGTGGTCAGTGGTTCCTCGACCTTGGTAAGCCGAACAACGGTGGTAACAAGATTTTCTGTGTCTCCGGCCACGTCAACAAACCGGGTAACTACGAAGTACCGATGGGTACCCCGTTTGCCGAACTGCTGGAGATGGCCGGCGGCGTACGGACCGGACATAAATTGAAAGCGGTGATCCCGGGTGGTAGTTCCACACCGGTATTACCTGCGGACGTTGCGATGCAGATGGACATGGATTACGACTCCATCGCCAAGGCCGGTTCCATGCTCGGTGCAGGTTCGGTCATCGTCATGGATGAGACCACCTGCATGGTCAAGGTGCTGGCCCGCCTGTCGCACTTCTATTACGAAGAGTCGTGCGGTCAATGTACACCCTGTCGTGAAGGCACCGGATGGCTGGCGCGTGTGCTGCACCGTATCGAACACGGTGAAGGTACTCAGGGCGACCTGGAAAAACTGATGGATGTGGCAAAGCGCATTGAAGGTAAAACCATCTGCGCACTGGGCGATGCGGCAGCAATGCCGGTGAAGAGCTTCCTTACGCACTTCCACGATGAGTTCCAGTACCACATCGATAACAAAAAATGTCTGGTGGGCGGCTAAGCCGAACATCAAAAATAAAGTTGAACTGAAACGAGACTGGCGATGGTAAACATCGAGATCAACGGAAAAGCGATTCAGGCCCCTAACGGCTGCATGGTGATTGAAGCGGCAGACGCCGCCGGGGTCACCATCCCGCGTTTTTGCTATCACAGCAAACTCTCTGTCGCGGCCAGCTGCCGTATGTGCCTGGTCGAGGTGGAAAAAGCGCCCAAGCCGCTGCCTGCCTGTGCCACTCCGGTAACGGATGGCATGAAAATCTTTACGCGCTCGCCCAAGGCGATTGCCGCGCAACGCAGCGTGATGGAGTTTCTGCTGATCAACCACCCGCTGGATTGCCCGATTTGCGATCAGGGCGGTGAGTGTACCCTGCAGGAACTGGCGGTCGGTTACGGTAGCGATGTCTCCCGCTATGCGGAAGGCAAGCGTGTGGTTAACGACCCGGACCTCGGTTCACTGGTCTCCACCGATATGACCCGCTGCATTCACTGCACCCGTTGTGTCCGTTTCGGTCGCGAGATCGCAGGCATTATGGAACTGGGTGCGCCGGGTCGCGGCGAGCACATGCACATCAGCACCTATATGGAAAACACGGTCGACTCCGAACTTTCTGGTAACGTGATCGACCTTTGTCCTGTAGGCGCGTTAACTTCCAAGCCTTACCGCTTTACCGCTCGTCCCTGGGAGATGATTCGCCACAACAGCGTCTCCCCACACGACTGTGTTGGCAGCAACATCAGTGTCGATGTGCGCGGTAGCCAGGTAATGCGTGTCGTCGCACGGGAAAATGAAAACGTCAACGAAAGCTGGATCGCCGACCGTGATCGTTTCAGCTACGCAGGCAACCATCACCCCGAGCGTTTGACCAAGCCGATGGTGAAAGAGCAGGGTGAGTGGAAAGAGGTCGATTGGGACACTGCACTGACTCGCGCCGCTGAAGGGCTGAAGAAGATCGCCGACAGTGATGGTGCCGACAAACTGGGTGCCCTGGCCGCCTACAGCGCCACTACCGAAGAACATTATCTGCTGCAAAAAGTGATGCGTGGCATCGGCAGCAACAATATCGATCACCGTCTGCATCAGGTCGACTTCCGCGATCAGGAAAACCTCTCTGCCTATCCGGCACTGGGTCAGGCGATTGCCGATCTGGAAAACCTGGATGCGGCACTGTTGGTGGGTTCCAACATCCGTAAGGACCAGCCGCTGTTGGCTCACCGTCTGCGCAAGGCCGTGGCAAACAACGGTGCGCGAGTGATGGCGATCAACCCCATCGATTACGACTTTGCCTTTAATCTCAGCGAAAAGTGCATCGCTATCGACCTCACCTGCGAACTGATGGGCGTGCTCAAGGCACTGCTGGAAATGACCGGTGAAAGCGCTCCGGCGGAGCTGCAGCAGTTTATCGACGGCGCCGAGATTACCGATTCCCGCAAAGCGATTGCCACCACCCTGAAAGAGGCGCCGCAGGCGACCGTCTTGCTGGGTAACCAGGCGACCGCTCATCCGGCCCGCGCCGAACTGCGTGCTATTGCCGGTCACATCGCACGTCTTACCGGTGCACGCCTGGGTACCCTGACCGAAGGCGGCAACAGTGCCGGTGCCTGGTTGGCCGGTTGTGTCCCGCATCGTGAAGCCGGTGCCAAGCCGGTTGCCGAGAAGGGCCTCGACTGGCGCTCAATGATGAAGGCCGGCCTCAAAGGTTATGTCCTGCTGGGTGTCGAGCCCGAGCTGGACTGCATCGAATCATCATTGGCGATGGAGGCGATGTCCGGGGCGGAATTTGTTGTCGCCATGACTGCCTTTAGTGGCGTTGGCCTGATGACCAATGCGGATGTGTTGTTGCCCATCGGCACCTTCCTCGAAACCTCCGGTTCACTGGTGAATACCGAAGGTCACTGGCAGAGCTTCGATGGTTGCGTGGTACCTCCGGGCGAGGCGCGTCCCGCGTGGAAGGTATTGCGTGTCATGGGCAACCTGCTGGATCTGCCCGGTTTCGAGTACAACGCGGTCACCGATATTCGTGGCGAGATGGAAGGGTTGTTTAGCGATATCCCGATGGATGGCACGACGCCCTGGACGCTCGACACCATTACCCGTTTCCCGCCGGGGCTGATTCGCATCTCCGATATGCCGATCTATAACGTCGATCCGTTGGTGCGTCGCAGTGCGCCGTTGCAGGCAACCACTGACGCCAAGGCTTCACGTCGACTGCATGCCAATGCACGTACCCTGCAGAATGCCGGTCTGGCCAATGGTGAGAAGGCGACCCTGTTGCAGGATGGTGGAGTTGCGGTGGTCACTGTGGTTAGCGACGAGCGCCTGCCGGATAACGCGGTTTATCTGCCCGCGGGTACCAAAGAGATGCAGGGACTGGGCGGCTCCTTCGGCCCGGTACAGATGGCTCCGGCCAACTAACAGAAAAAAACGAGGCAGCGTGAGCGAACATGCTTGTTGAAATGATTCAATCTCTACTTGCCGGATGGGGCTTCCCCGAATGGCTGCAGACCGGCACGATTATCGTGCTCAAGATTGTGGCGATTCTGGCGCCGCTGCTTGTTGCCGTGGCCTACATGACCTATTTCGAGCGTAAGGTCATCGCCTACATGCACGTGCGCATCGGGCCGAACCGCGTCGGTTTCTTTGGCAAGCAGATGTGGGGTCTTGGTCAGCCTATCGCCGATGCGGTAAAACTGATCTTTAAAGAGGTTATCGTTCCTGTCAGCGCCGACAAGCTGCTGTTCCTGCTGGCGCCGATCGTGGTGATGGCACCGTCACTGGCTGCCTGGGCGGTGGTACCTTTCGGTAGCGAAATGGTGCTCGCCGATGTGGATGCGAGCCTGCTCTATATTCTCGCGGTTACTTCGCTGGGTGTTTACGGCATCATCATTGCCGGTTGGGCCTCCAACTCCAAGTATCCCTTCCTCAGTGCGATGCGTTCCGCTGCGCAGATCGTCTCTTATGAGATCGCCATGGGCTTTGCGCTGGTCGGTGTGTTGATGGCCGCTGGCAGTATCAATCTGGGCGACATCGTACGGGCGCAGTCCGGCAGTATCCTGCACTGGTACTGGCTGCCGTTGCTGCCGCTGTTTGTGATCTATTTTATCTCCGGCGTGGCCGAGACCAACCGTGCACCGTTTGACGTGGCGGAAGGTGAGTCCGAGATCGTCGCCGGTTTCCACGTCGAGTATTCCGGTACACCGTTCGCGGTCTTCTTCCTCGCCGAATACGCCAACATGATTCTGGTAGCGGTGCTGGCCAGTCTGCTGTTCCTCGGCGGTTGGTTGTCGCCGTTCGAAGGCATCATGCCCGAGTCGGTCTTCGCTACACCGGTGATCGGTACTTTGCTAGGTCACGGTATTCACTGGTTGATCGCCAAGTCGCTGATCTTCCTCTTCTTCTATCTCTGGTTCCGCGCCACTTTCCCGCGTTATCGCTATGACCAGATTATGCGTCTGGGCTGGAAGGTGTTTATCCCGCTGACCATCGTCTGGTTGCTGGTAGTCGGGGCGATGATCATGGCCGGTATTCCGCCCTGGTTCGATGCGGCGTAAGGGGGAGAGACGATAATGAGTTCTATGCTGCAAATT
>JBNLAT010000070.1:0-9942 GCA_050302275.1 Thiohalomonadaceae bacterium
AGCGATTCACCCGGCAAGAATTCACCATCGACACGAAAAGAGAGACCTGCCGCTGTCCTGCTGGAAAATCGATGTGGTTGAAAGCCAGACGCGCCCGTATCGGACACCATCTGTTCATGCAGTTTCAGGGCTACGAAAAAGACTGCAACAGTTGCGGTTTGAGAAAGCGCTGCCTCAGAGATGCCACCCAACACACACCCAGACAGATCAATGTCACCCTGGATATCACCCAGGAACGGAAAGCGGGTATCATCGAACGCATGAAGCAAAAGATCGACAGCCCCAGGGGCCGGCATATCTACAGTCAGCGACTGGGAACCGTGGAGCCTGTATTTGGACATGTCACCGATGCCATTGGAATCAAGCGATTCAGTTTCAGAAGCAAGCGAAAAGTCGATGGACAGTGGAAATTAATGATGATGCTACACAATATCTTAAAGATCCATCGATATGGATGGGAGTGGGCATAGAAACACTGATATGAGGGATCTAATTCGCCCCATGAAAAAATAGAGAGCCATCAGTAGCAAAATGTTTGAGACCGGTCTAAAACCAAATCACAGGAAAGCTGTATATCGAAAACAGGTTTTTCGACAGGCTCGTTAAATGTAATAATCACATAGGGAGATACTATGAGAAAGGCAGTGTATTCATTATTAGCTCTATTATTAGTTGGATGTTCAACACCAAATATTAAACCTGGTGACACGTCCTTGGATGAAAAACAAGGTATTTTAGTTACAAGAATATTGACTAACATTGAACACGGTAGTGCTCTGATCCACCATAAAGATCAGGTAACTCCAAGTGCAAAATTTGAGAATATCAAGGCACCTGAAGAATTAAAGGTTATAAAAATTGAACCCGGTAAGGCCAGATTCAGCCGCATATATTTGCAGAATCTCGAAACCTGGCGAGATAGTAAAGGTTATTTTACAGTTGAATCAGGTAAAATTACTTACATTGGCGATTTCGTAATTGAGTGGCAGAACAACAATGGAAGGCTTGGTGTAATTACTTTGCACATTGATAGAGAGGACGAGACCATAGGGCAGGCTAAATTAATCTATCCGGAATTATTTACTAAATACGAATATGTTAAAAGCATTCCAAAAATAGAATTGAAAAATGTTGACGGGTACAAATCAGTTGAAGAGATAGAGCACTTAAAGAAAAAGCAGGAAACTATGGAAAAGGCAATAGAAGAATATGTCAATAAATCAAAAGATAATAACTAAATATATCAATTGGCTCCAAAGGATTCGCTCACTTCGTTTTTTTTCCTGTGAGCCTTAACATCATAAATTCAGGAGGGGTTTGTGCCAGAACAAACGAGAATAGCTCTTCTTATTGATTGCGATAATGTAAGCCATAATTCGATCGAAGGAGTGCTAGAGGAGCTCTCTAAATTAGGAATGGTTAATGTTAGACATGCTCATGGAGATTGGAATAGTTCATCTTTGTCTGGCTGGATCGACAGACTACATCCTCATGCAATTAGGCCAATGCAGCAATTCGCCTACACTAAAGGTAAAAACGCAACAGATTCAGCAATGATTATTGATGCAATGGATCTTTTGTATTCTAAATCTATTGACGCATTTGCCCTTATGACAAGTGATAGCGACTTTACTCCTCTTGTGGTGCGCATTCTTGAAAGCGGGCTAACTGTATATGGATTCGGGGAGAAAAAGACCCCGCAACCATTTGTAGATGCCTGCTCTACGTTTATATATACTGAAAAATTAATCCAGGAAAAAGAAGATAAAACAAACAATAAACCACCAGAAAAGAAGAGTCGTGCAGACCTGAGAAAAGATACGGCCTTGGTGAAATTACTACGCACCGCTGTTGAGCAAACGTCAGAAGATGATGACTGGGCACATATGAGTAAAGTAGGGCTCTATATATCAAACAATTGTTCATTTTCACCCATTAATTACGGTTACAAAAAGCTTGGAGACCTAATACGTGCAAGTGAGCTGTTTCATGTTGAGATGAGAAACGATGGTACTGCAATGTACATTAAAGATGCACGCAAATAAATTTATAACCATCATGTCTATTAAGTCGCTCGCAAACTCGTACCTATTATGCATGCGTTAGATTTATATATAATGAAGCATGTGCATCTACTTGTGGTCTTGTGCTTTATGTCGACGTCACACGCAGAGTCACTATGCTTTACCCCCATTAAGGAGAAGTCTAGAGATAAAAATACTAAACGATCATTTTTGCAAGCATTTGACTATAAAATACAAGTAGATGATGGCCCTATGGTCACCTCGTCTGAAACAGAAAGCACCAAATACACAATTTCAACTCAAAGGCCACTTGCATAAATATTTCTCGGCGAGAAGGTTGTTGAGTCATTCTTTATTGAACCAGAGTGGCCGGCCGAAGGAAGGAATTGCATTTATTTCAACAACAGATATGAAACATGGTCTGTTGTAGAAAAGTGGCAAGCTGACAAACTATGCGCATGCAAATAAATCAAAGCAAATCTAACCACCCATTCCAGCGGACTGAAGTTGATCCGGTTTAGTGGGCGCTCTCTCCAAATCAGGTGGAGGGCGTAAAAATAAGCAAATGCCACCAGCTGAGGCAATACGACACTGACTCATTCGGGTCGTTCTTCAATATGCACCAAACAGCCGATGAAATACAATGTCATATGGTCTTAAAGGTAAATCAATACGTATGAATAGGCATGAACAAAGCCCGAAATAATAGCCTTGGTTACTGGGAGGTCACAGCGATAGGTGTCGGCGGTATGGTCGGCGGTGGGATTTTCGCCGTTCTTGGCTTGTCAGTGGAATTGGCCAATGGCGGAGCACCAGTGGCGTTCATGATTGCGGGTATCGTTGCCCTCGTTACCTCCTATTCCTACGTAAAGCTCTCTGTTACCTATCCGAGTCAAGGAGGAACAGTCGCATTCCTTGATAGGGCATTCGGGCCGGGGCTGCTGACAGGCAGCGCTAACATATTGCTGTGGATAAGCTACATCGTGATGCTTTCACTGTATGCCTATGCATTTGGAAGTTATGGCGCCTCTTTTTTTCCAGCAGAAACACAATCGTTCTGGAAGCACGCTCTGATTACAGGCAGCGTCATTACCATTACCGGGCTGAATCTATTAAACGCAAAATTGATCGGTGAGGCTGAAGACTGGATAGTGTTGCTGAAATTAGTGATTCTTTTCATCTTCATTGTCGCGGGCATATGGAACGTTGACTTAACCAGGCTGGAACCGCAGGCATGGTCATCGCCACTGAATCTGATTGCGGGCGGCATGATCATTTTTCTTGCCTATGAGGGGTTCGAGCTGATTGCAAATACCGCTCAGGATGTGCGTGACGCTCCCAAAACATTGCCTCGGGCTTTCTATACCAGTGTTGTTTTTGTCATCGTCCTCTATGTGCTTGTGTCCCTGGACGCGGTTGGAACCCTGTCTGTCGACAATATCGTCTCCGCCAAGGACTATGCGCTGGCAGAGGCGGCCAGGCCATCCTTTGGACACATGGGATTCATTCTGATTGCAGTCGCGGCCATGCTCTCAACGGCATCGGCTATCAATGCAACGATCTACGGTGCTGCGCGGTTGAGCTATGTGATCGCGAAGGACAGGGAACTACCGGAAGTGTTGGAAAAGAAGGTGTGGGGAGAACCCATAGAGGGGTTGCTGATTACATCCGGAGTGACCTTGCTGGTTGCCAATCTGGTCGACCTTTCCAGTATGTCGATGATGGGCAGTGCGGGGTTCCTCTTGATTTTCGCCGTGGTCAATAGCGCCAACGTGGCAATGGCGAAAGACACTCGGAGCAATCGCCTGATCTCACTGCTCGGTGTCGGTCTTTGCCTTGGTGCGCTAGGGAGCCTGATCTGGCGGATTAGCCATAGTTATCCCGGCCAGCTATGGTTTCTGTTGGTGATGATAGGGGCTGCCTTTTTCATCGAACTGACTTTCCGCATTGTTACGGGGCGAACCCTGTCCTTTCTAAAGGACAAGATATGACCTAAAACACAATGAAAAACCCGGACAGTGCACTGCCAGACACCACATGAAGATGGCTTCTGCGTAGCACATACTGGAAACCAACTCTCACGACATTCAATTCAGGTAAGCAGAGGCGACAATGGACAACTCCGACAACCGACTGAATGATGTCTTCTTCTATGGGCTCTATATGGATCCCGATGTGCTGAAGGCGAAAGGCGTTGTACCGAGAAACCCTCGCAAGGCGGTGGCGAAAGGCTATGGATTGCGAATAGGGAACATGGCTACTCTGCTGAGAGAGCCGAATTCAGAGGCTCACGGTATCGTCTATCAGCTTACGCATGATGAGGTACATAGGCTCTATGGGGGGTCAGGGTTGGATGCCTATGTGGCAGAGGCGATCATGGTTGAAACTGAGGGCCACGACAAGGTCGCCGCACTCTGTTGCAATCTTTTGAGAGCACCCGCCGAAGGCGAGTCGAACCCGGAATATCAGCGGAAATTGACGCAGTGCATGCAAAAACTTGGAGTGCATGTATCCATAATATGAGTGGGTTCTTCGGTCTCTCTTCGATTGGTGGTGGTTGTTATGATGATTTCCGGATGCTTCGTATGGTCTTTTACTGCAAGCGTAAGAACTATAGTTGATTGAAAATCGACAGCATGGGGTCAGTGTGAACAATACCTGATCCCAACCTTTGCTTAATCCGTCCGCGTTGTTTGGACCCACTGATCCATGACGCTCAACCTGCCTTTGGGCGTTGGGATATTGCACAGGCTTGAGTGGTCAATGGCGAAAGCGATCATTGTTTATTTTTCGCAAAGCGGCACAGTAGAGAGGGTAGCGGACTCGGTCGCAGCGGGTCTCCACAGCGCCGGTTATGGTGTTGACTTGTGGAATCTGCGGGCGGGCACGCCACCGGATCTCCGGGCCTATGATCTGCTGGGCATCGGGTCTCCTGTGTACTATTACCAGCTACCCTTCAATGTCTCGGACTATCTCCGAACCCTTGAAAAGCTTGATGGTATGCCGGCCTTTTGTTTCCTGGTTTACGGCAGCCATATTTTTGATGCGGCGAACAGGCTGCGACATATGCTCGAGAGGCTGGGAACAAAGGACGTCGGTTTTTTCTCCTGCCGTGGTGAGGCACTCTACCTGGGGCATTTGAGGGAGGGGTACCTGTTCTCGCCCGGTCACCCGTTTCCGGATGAGCTTGAACGCGCGACTGCGTTCGGCAACGCTGTCGCCCTGGGCAAGCGCATGCCGGTTTCGGATGCGCCCAAGGCCCCGCTTATCTACCGCATCGAGCGGGCCGCCATGAGCCAATGGCTGGTCGAGCAGGTCTACAGTCGGTTGTTCAAGGTGGACCACAACCGGTGCACGGCCTGCGGTCTCTGCATGGAGACCTGCCCAACCAAGAATATCGATAAAGATCCGCACGGGCATCCAAGGTGGGGGCGACACTGTCTCTATTGCTTGAGTTGCGAAATGAACTGTCCGGAGGACGCAATATACTCCGCACTCAGCAGGCCGGGTCTACGTTTATTGATGCGCCCCTTTCTGCGCTACCACGTGACCCATTGGGTGAAGGAACCGGACCTGGACCATGTTCGCGTCGTGCACCGGCATGGCAGGACGGAACGTCTCGAAAACAAGACTCAGGTATAGAAGCGATACCCGACCGTGCAGGGACGGGATCGCAAAGGCTCAATCGCAGCCCTGCACACAGCGTCCCTCTTTCGAAAAGCTCATGACCTTGCCGCTCAGTGGCAGGTGAGCCGGTATTTTGACCGCTTCCACAAACTGAGCCGTTCGCGTGTCAGGCAGCAATTTTCCATTTCGTGTGGCGGCTTCGTTGGCATGGGACGGAATCACCGATGCCGGTTTCACCAACTCGTTGATCACGTAGGCCGCTTCGGCCGGACCGGTGGTGAAGGTGTCGCCGATGTTGATCACCGCCAGTTTGGCCCGATAGTGGTCGCGTACCACGCGCTCCTGCTCGGCGGTGATGCCGGTGTCCCCGGAAAGGTAGGCGGTCAGTCCGTTGGAGAAGGTGAGGACATAGCCGGTCGGTGGACCGGCATAGGCGGTGAGGCCGGAGGAATCGAGCATCTCACCCAGTTCGCCACCGATCATGGCGCCGGAGATGCCGTTGGAGTGGACGGCGGGGACGGTGGTCACGCTGACGCCCCCGATCTGTTTCGAGCCGCCGAAGCGGACCAGCTGGGAGGTCTTGGGATCGCCGCCCAGTGCCTTGAGCTTGCCGGCGAAGAACTTGGGCATCTCGCTGCCGGTGAGGATGACCGCCTTGTTGGCCAGGGCGATCTCGACACTGTTGGTGTTGGGCAGTACCGGGACCGGCAGATCGGGTTCGCTACAGCTCCCGCCGTTGGTCTTGGCGATACGCTTGTCGCCCACGTGGTCGCCGTGCATATGGGTGACCAGCACCAGATCCAGCTTGCCCAGGCGCGGGTCGTCGGCGCCGGCCACGGTGCGACCGGCGTCGTAGAGGATGCGCGTTCCGTCTGGATCCTCAAACAGCAGGGCGCGGTCGAAGCGGCAGAACTCGCCGTCATGGCTGCCCAGCGGGGTGACCCTGACGTCTCCGGCAGATACCGGCACTACCGCGATCAGCAGGGCGAGTCCGGCAAGGGTGATGAACCCACGGCGAGACAATCGTTGACGGCGCATTATGGCTGCTCCTTGTTTGGCTTGTGTGAAGCATAATCGGTGCACACCGGCTGTCCAGCTATCCCCTGTGAATTGACGGTGATTGGTTGAAGTCACCCAATCCTGGTTGATCAGGCCCGACCCAGGCACCTCCAGATCGGAGAATCAATTCTCGATACACAGTGAAACAGGCAGTTGTTCATTTTGGCACGT
Organism: Thiohalomonadaceae bacterium; assembly: GCA_050302275.1. Taxonomy (GTDB): domain Bacteria; phylum Pseudomonadota; class Gammaproteobacteria; order Thiohalomonadales; family Thiohalomonadaceae; genus JAPHTQ01. The sequence goes on from JBNLAT010000070.1 coordinate 6,882, forward strand.
CCTGTGCGAACCACCTTTGACAAGTAGACCTCAAGGCAACACGCCGTCATGAAAGCGAAAAAGTCACTCTATGATGCGGACACCTGGTTGGTTGCGGTTTTGTTGTTGGTAACGGCCGGACTCTGTACGACAGCCTGGGCCGATTCCGAGACGATGACGGACCGCGCCAAGATCACCGAAAAGGCCACTTCAGCGATTCGTTTGATCGCGCAGGCTCAACACCAATTGGATGCCGAGCCGCAGCATCGGAACCAGGCCATGAAGGCACTGGAAGAGGCCAGTGGGTTGTTGCTAGAGATCCACGATTCCCTGCCGACCGTGGTGTTGGAGGGACGGATCATGAACACGGCACAGCACCTGTACTATGAGAAAGCGCCCCAGGTGCTGCCCGACCTGATCCCGCTCTTCAGCTCGCTCTCCGAGATCGTCGATAGCGCGCCGCGCAATGAGGTCAGGCGACATCTCGACCTGGCCCGCGAGGCGTTGCAATACGGCCGGGAGCCCGAGGCCCAGCGTGAACTCAAGGCCGCCGGCGACGCCTTGCTCTATGTGGAGACCGACCTGCCGCTGAAATCCACACGACAGCGGGTCGAGGAAGCACTCAGCGCATTGCGGCAGGACGACATCGCAACGGCATCGCAGCGGCTGGATCAGGCGCAGCGCCAGGTGGTCACCATCTCTCTCTCGCTGCAGTCGCCCCTGACCCAGGCCCGGGCCGCGCTGGAGCGAGTTCGCACGGACCATCATCAGGCTCGGAAGTCCGCTTCAGACCCCCTTGCCGATGCGCGGCTCTATCTGCGTCAGGCGGCCTACAGCGAAGACAAGACCACCCGCCAGGGCGCCCACGAATTGCTGCGGGAGGTGAATGATCTGCAGCACCGGGAATCGCCGGGGAGTGACTCCTATAGACGCCGGCTCGCTGCCGCCCTGGCGCGTGTCACCGCGCTGTCTCAACGCGCTGCGGATCGTATCGACAGGGGCTGGGATCGGTTGCACGGTATTGAGGCGGTGAAACAGGATCTGATCGAAGCCCGGCTTCGTCTCGCCTATGCGCGCATCGATCAACTGATGCTGGAGAGGATTACGGCAGCCCGGGTCGATCTGAGCGAGGCGGACAGTTTTCTCGGCAGCGCACGCACCGAGGCGGACCGCGAGCTCGAATCGCGCCTGCAGGACGTGTCGCTCGAACTCGCCGGTCTGGTGAGCGCCATCGATGAGGGTCGCTATCCGCAGGATACACAGCGCTATGATCAGTTGCAGCACGCGCTCACGCATCTCATTTCAGGGCTCTGAGCGGGGGACCTCATGAATCGGACTCCGGTCATCTTCGGACTCCTGAGCATCAATATCCTGATGTTTCTGGTGTTACGCCAGTCGCCTGAAGCCTGGATTCAGAACCTGGCGCTGTGGCCAGTCGGTGCCGCCCCGGAGCATCATCAACTGCTGATCGGCAGCAACTTCCGTCTCTGGCAATTGCTGACTTACGGTTTTCTGCACGGCAGCCTGATGCATCTGCTGCTCAACATGTATGCCCTCTGGCTCTTCGGCCGGGTGCTGGAGGTGCACATGGGTTCCCAGCGTTTTCTCGCTTTCTATCTGACCTGCATCGTCGGCTCGGCCCTGTTCCACCTGCTGGTGCAGCAGGTGATGCTGGTGCAGGGCGTGACGGCGCAGCCGGTGATCGGTGCTTCCGGCGGCACCTTCGGTCTGCTGATGGCATTCGCCTACCTGTTTCCCGACAGCCGGCTCTATCTGCTGATCCCACCGATGCCGGTCAAGGCCAAGTGGTTCGTGGTGGGCTATGGCGTTGTGGAACTGGTGTTCGGTGTCACCGGCACGGCGAGCGGCATCGCACACTTCGCCCATCTGGGCGGCATGCTCACGGCCTATCTGCTGTTGCGTTACTGGATCGCCTCGGCATGAACAGGGTGGATACGGATCAACCAACGGTCACGCGATGACCCAGGAGCAAGAGGATGAAGATAGGCATGATCGGACTGGGCCGTATGGGCGCCAGTATGGTGAAGCGGCTACTCGACAAGGGCCATGAGTGCGTGGTCTACGACCGCTCCGAATCGGCGCTCGAAAGCGCGGTGGAGGCGGGCGCCACAGGTGCCGAGAGTCTGCATGACATGGCACGCAAACTACCGCAGCCAAGGGTGCTCTGGATCATGGTACCGGCCGCCGCGGTCGACGGGGTGATCGAATCCCTGCGCCCATATCTGCAAGCGGGCGATACGCTGATCGACGGCGGCAACAGCCACTATCACGACGATATCGAACGTGCCGAGCGTCTCAGGCGCAAGGGGCTGCACTATCTGGACGTGGGGACCAGTGGCGGCGTCTGGGGTATAGAACGCGGTTACTGTTTAATGATCGGTGGCGATGCCGCGACGGTGAAGCAACTGCAACCGGTGTTCGAGGCCCTGGCTCCCGGCGCTGACGGTAACACCGGGGAGGAGACCTCCTCGGCGCAACGGGGCTGGCTCCACTGCGGTCCGGCCGGTGCGGGGCATTTCGTCAAGATGGTCCATAACGGTATCGAGTACGGCATCATGGCGGCCTATGCCGAGGGGCTCAATCTGTTGCGTCACGCCGGCGTCGGACGTCACGGCAACGGCGCCGATGCCGAGACCGCACCCATGTCCGACCCGGATCATTATCAGTACCTGTTGCCGGTTGATCAGATCGCGGAGGTCTGGCGTCACGGCAGCGTGATCGCCTCCTGGCTGCTCGATCTCACCGCCCAGGCGCTGAAGGAGGATCCGGGCCTGGAGGATTTCAGCGGCCGCGTCTCCGATTCCGGTGAAGGACGCTGGAGCGCCATTGCCGCGGTGGAGAGCGGTACCCCCGCACCGGTGCTGACAGCCGCGCTGTTCAGCCGTTTCAACTCCCGAGGCGAGGCCGACCCGGCCAATCGCCTGCTCTCCGCCATGCGCTTGGGATTTGGCGGGCATCGGGAAAAGCGTCATTGAGCCTTATTAAGACGATACGGTAAGTGTTGTACGTCAAATAGCGTCGTGATTCGGTGCGGCAAGCCGCCCCGAAAACACACTTTAGC
>JBNLAT010000071.1:0-9422 GCA_050302275.1 Thiohalomonadaceae bacterium
GATCCAGCAGGGCTTCCTCATGCGTACCCCGCGCGGTCGGGTTGCCACCGGTACGGCCTATCAGCACTTCGGCCTGAAGCAACCGGAGAACCAGCAACAGCAGCGGCAGAAAGAGATCGACCTCTTTGGCAACGGCGAGTAAGCGCCGAATTGCGACCCGTGACACACTGCCGAAGGAATTTCCCGGGAAAATGCGGGTCTGTTACCCGAACGCGAAGCGTACCAATAAATTTATAAAACGAAGGTAGGTCAATGACGACTGACATGTCTCTCTGGAGCCTGTTCGCCGACGCCAGCCGTCTGGTGCAACTGGTGATGCTGTTGCTGCTGGTTGCCTCACTCTACTCCTGGACCCTGATCGTCCAGAAATTCCGCGTACTGCGTGCCGCGCACAGTGAAGCGATTATCTTTGAAAATCGCTTCTGGTCCGGTATCGATCTGGTGGAACTCTACAAACAGGTAAACAAGCGTCGCGACGACCTGCAAGGTCTGGCGCGATTGTTCGAGGCCGGCTTCGGCGAATTCGCCCGTCTGCGTAAACAGAATGGTCTCGGTTCCATGGATATCGTCGAGGGGGCACAGCGGGCGATGCGTGTGGCTCTTAGCCGCGAACTGGATCGCCTCGAATCGAGCCTTGCCTTTCTTGCCACCGTTGGTTCCACCAGCCCCTACGTCGGTCTGTTCGGTACCGTATGGGGGATCATGAACGCCTTCCTTGCCCTCGGTCAGGCGCAAAACGCCACCCTGGCGATGGTCGCGCCGGGTATTGCCGAGGCGCTGGTCGCTACCGCCATGGGCCTGTTCGCCGCGATTCCCGCGGTAATCGCCTACAACCGTTTCTCCAACGAGGTCGAGCGACTGGAAAATCGCTACGAAACCTTCAAGGAGGAGTTCTCCACTCTGCTGCAACGTCAGGCCGTGAGCTGAACCGATAGCCATGGCCGAAACACGCAAAAAACGGCGCATGATGGGGGAGATCAACGTAGTCCCCTACATCGATGTCATGCTGGTGCTGCTGGTGATCTTCATGATCACCGCGCCGATGCTTAGCCAGGGGGTTAAGGTGGATCTGCCCCAGGCCGATTCGCAGCCGATCCCGCAGGAGGATGCCGCGCCGCTGGTGGTGACGGTGGATGCCAAAGGACGTTACTTCTTTAGCCTGGCGAAAGATCCGCGCAGCCCACTGGAATCGCAGGCACTGTTGCAGCAATTGAATTCGGTGCTGAAAAAGCAGCCGGGTAAGCCGGTCTACGTTAAAGGTGATCGCCACGTGGCCTACGGCAAGGTGGTGGAATTGATGGCCCTGATCCAGGGGGCGGGTGTCGCCACGGTTGGTCTGATGACCGAGTTCCCCGAGGACGGCGATGGCCGTTGATTCGGATCGCTGGAGCGCCCTTGGCTGGGCGATTGCCATTCACCTGCTGCTGTTCGGATTGATCACCTTCGGTCTGAGTAGTCATAAACCTGTCGGTGTTTCGGCTCCGCCGATCATCCAGGCCACGGCGGTGAGCGAGGAACAGGTGATGGAACCTGTGCGCCGCCAGCAGGCCGAAGAGGCGGCGCGCAAGAAACGGATCGCCGATGAGAAGCGCCGTGTTGCTGAACAGAAGCGTCAGGCAGAACTGAAAAAGAAACAGGCAGCCGAGAAGGCCCGTTTGGCGGCGCTTGAGAAGAAACGTAAGATGGAGGCCGCACGCAAGGCTGAGGAAGAGCGCAAGAAAGCCGAAGAGGCGAAGCGTAAGGCCGATGAAGAGAAAAAACGCGCCGAGGCGGAAGAGGCGAAAAAACGCCAGCAAGCCGAGGAGCAGCTCAAGGCACAGATGGCCGCCGAGGCGGAACGGTTGGCGGCGGAGGCGAAGCGTCTCGACAGTGCCCGACTCAGTCGTTTGCAGGATCAGTATGTGGCGGACATTACCAACAAGGTACAGCGCAACTGGCTACGTCCGCCCGATAGTCGCGGCAGTTTTTGTAGTGTGGTGATTAACCAGATCCCCGGCGGCGAGATCGTCGGTATTCGGGTTACCGACTGTGATGGTGATGTCGCTTTCCAGCGTTCGGTGGAGGCGGCGGTGCAGAAGTCTTCACCATTGCCGTTGCCCAAGGAACCCGAGCTGTTTCAACGCGAGATCGAATTTGTTTTTAAACCGGTTCGTTGAAGCCGGCAGATAACGGAAAGGTACCTATGAGCACCTCTAAAAATCCACTCAAGCCGCGATTGCGGCGTTGGAAAGCGACTCAAAATGCTCATTTACTTCATGTAAACTCCGCTTTTTCGTCACTTTCCGCCTTGCACTCATCGTCTTGATTGAATTTTTAGAGGCACTCATATGTTGAAACGACTCTTTTTCGTAGCACTATTGCTGGGCATGACGATGCAGGCCCAGGCGCGCCTGGTGATCGAGATCACTGAGGGTATCGAAGGCGCATTGCCCATCGCGGTGGTGCCCTTCGCCGACGAAACGGTAAGCGAGGATCGGGTGTCGCAGATTGTCGGCGCAGATCTGGCGCGCAGCGGCCACTTTGCACCGATCCCGACGGCAAAGATGCCGAGTCAGCCCCATGAAGGTCGCGATATCAATTTCGCTGCCTGGCGTAATGCAGGGGTGGAGCATCTGGTAGTGGGCAAGGTCGGCAAGCGCGGCAGCGATGCGCTGCAGGTGCAGTTTCAGCTTTTCGATGTGGTGCGTGGCGTGCAGATGGCCGGTTACAGCATCCCCACCGTGTCTTCTCGCCTGCGTCAGGTATCGCACCAGATCGCCGATCTGGTGTTCGAGAAACTGACCGGGCAGAAGGGTGCCTTCAATACCCACGTCGCCTACGTCACCGTGACTCAGGAAGGGGGCAAGCCGGTACACCGTCTGGCGGTGGCCGACTCCGACGGTTTCAACGAACAGATCATTTTGACCTCGAAACAGCCGCTGCTCTCACCGGCCTGGGCACCGGATGGCAAGCGTCTGGCCTATGTTTCATTTGAAGGTGGACGCACCGAACTCTTCGTTCAGGACATCACCACCGGCAAGCGACAGAAGCTGGCCAGTTTCCGTGGTCTTAATAGCGCCCCGGCCTGGTCGCCGGACGGTCGCCGTATGGCCATGACCCTTTCCCGCGACGGTAATCCGGAAATCTATCTTATCGATCTCGCCAGCCGTGCCTTCAGCCGGATTACCCACAGCCGTTCCATCGATACCGAGGCGGCCTGGTCGCCGGACGGTCGTTCGCTGATCTTCACCTCGGACCGTGGCGGCAAACCGCAGATCTATAAAGTCGCACTGGACGGCAATCGTGCCAAAGGACGACCGCAACGCCTGACCTTCGAGAGCGACTACAGCGCCCGTGCCAGTTTCTCGCCAGACGGTCGGAGACTGGTCTTCGTCAGCGGTGAGGGAAATGTTTTCCGTATCGCGGTGCAGGATATGGAGAATGGCGCCATGCGGGTGCTGACCGGTAATCGTCTCGACGAGTCGCCGAGCTTCGCTCCCAACGGCAGCATGATTATTTATGCCACGGAGCACAACGGTCGTGGCATTCTTGAAGCAGTTTCAGTGGACGGCCGCTCCCACCAGCGCCTGGGCACCAGCCAGGGCGATGTACGCGAGCCGGCCTGGTCACCGTTTATCGCGCAATAGGGGATAAGTCATGAAAAAGGTACACGGCGGTTTGATTCTGGTTGCAACGGCGTTGCTGCTGTTGCAGGGTTGTAGCGGCGGCGCGGTACGTGAAGGCGAGGCCCCGGTGGACGAGCAGAGCATCGGCGCAGAAACCGGTACCGCACAGGTCGGTGTCGGCACCTTTGACGGCGTGCCCATCGCCGAGGCGCTGAACGATCCCAACAGTGTGCTTTCGCGTCGGGTCTTCTACTTCGACTTTAACAGTAGCGAACTCTCCGAAGCCGACCGCGAAGCATTGAATACCCATGCCCGTCTGCTTGCCGCCAATCCGGATCTGGCGGTGGTGCTGGAAGGACATGCGGACGAGCGCGGTTCTCGGGAGTACAACCTGGCTCTGGGCGAACGCCGCGCCAAGGCGATTGAGCGGGTGTTGAACCTGCAGGGCGTGGATCGGGAGCAGATCCAGGTGATCAGTTTTGGCGAGGAGCGCCCGGTGGCCCTGGGTCACGACGAAGAAGCATGGCGATTGAATCGCCGTGTAGAACTGCTTTATTCAGGATATTGATATGCGATTGATGAAATTCTGTGTGGTGGCTGCTGTGGCGACCCTGATATCTGCACCGCTGCATGCGGAGAGCACCGACGAGCGCCTGGACCGTATCGAAAAACTGCTTAACAACCAGACTCTGCTGGATATGGCCGAGCGGCTCGATGCGATGCAGACGGATATGCAGCAGATGCGTGGCATGCTCGAAGAGCAGCAGCATACGATTGAAGGACTAAAGGAGCGACAGCGTGAGCTTTACCTCGATATCGACCGCCGTCTGTCACGCTTCGAGCGCGAAGGTGGCGGTGCGAGTATGCCTGCCCCGAGCGTGGCGGCGCCCGTTGCACCCAGCACCAGCCAGCCGTTGACCTCGGCGGCAGCGGCGCCAAAGGCCCCTGTGGTGGCGGCACCTGCTCCAGCGCCGGCAAACGATGCGAACCAGATCCAGCAGGAGCGCGAGGCCTACCAGAAGGCGTTCGACACCCTGCGCGAGCTGCGTTATGCCCAGGCAACCCAGGATTTTCGCGCCTTTCTCAAGCAGTATCCCAACGGTCGTTACGCCCATATTGCCCAGTACTGGCTGGGTGAGGCGAGCTATGCCCAGCGCAACTTCAAGCAGGCGATCCTCGACTATCAGGCGTTGTTGCAGAATTACCCCAGCAGCCCCAAACGGGCCGAGGCAATGCTCAAGATCGGCTACAGCCAACATGAGTTGAAGCAGGACAGCGAGGCTAACAAGACTCTGGATCAGTTGATCAAGCTCTATCCCGATTCCACCGAGGCGGGCCAGGCGCGCAACCTGCTCAAGCAGATCCGCAAACAGGCGGGCTAACTTGGTCCAGGATAGTGACGGAGCCGGACGGCTCCGTATCAGCGAGATATTCCTCTCCCTGCAGGGCGAAGCCGACGCCGTCGGTTGGCCGACGGTGTTTATCCGTCTTACCGGTTGCCCGTTGCGTTGCCACTACTGCGATACGGAATATGCCTTTAGCGGTGGCGAGTGGATGGATATCGATACGCTGCTGGCCCAGGTGGCGGATTACAACATTCGCCATGTCTGTGTCACCGGTGGTGAGCCGCTGGCGCAGAAGGGTTGTCTGGAGTTGCTGAGTCGGCTCTGTGATGCGGGGTATGAGGTTTCGCTGGAGACCAGCGGTGCACTCGATATCGCCCGGGTCGATCCACGGGTCAAACGGGTGATGGACATCAAAACCCCGATCTCCGGCGAGGCGGCGAAAAACCGTTACGAAAACATCGAGCATCTCTCCCTGCAGGATCAGGTAAAGTTCATCATCGCTAGTCGCGATGACTACGACTGGTCGGTGGCGGTGATCGAAAAATATGCCCTGCTCGAACGCTGCATGGTTTTCTTCTCTCCCTGTTTCGGCAAGATCGAGGCGACCGAACTGGCCGAGTGGATCATTGCCGATCGGCTCGAGGTGCGTTTGCAGTTACAGCTACATAAAATTCTCTGGGGCGACGAACAAGGTCGATAAGGTTTCAGGTATTCGGTATGGCAGAGCAAAAAGCGGTAGTTCTGGTTTCCGGCGGTCTCGATTCCGCCACCACCCTGGCGATGGCGCGGCAGCAGGAATTCACCTGTTACGCCCTTAGCTTCGACTACGGTCAGCGCCACCGCTGCGAACTCGCTGCCGCCGATGCGGTAGCCACCAGCCTCGGTGCGGTGGAGCATCGGGTGTTTAGCCTTAATCTGCGCCAGTTCGGCGGCTCCGCCCTGACCGACGATAGTATCGACGTGCCAGAGAACGGCGGCGAGGGGATTCCGGTCACCTACGTCCCGGCACGCAATACCGTGTTTCTCTCCCTGGCCCTGGCATGGGCCGAGGTGCTGGGGGCCAATGACATCTTCATCGGCGTTAACGCGGTGGACTATTCCGGCTATCCCGACTGCCGTCCCGAGTTCATCGATGCCTTCGAGCACACCGCCAACCTGGCGACCAAGGCTGGGGTGGAGGGCAATGGTTTTACTCTGCACGCGCCGCTCATCGATATGAGCAAGGCGGAGATCATCGAGATGGGCACCACGCTGGGTCTCGACTACAGCCTGACCATCTCCTGCTACAACCCGGACCCGGATGGCCTCGCCTGCGGCCGCTGCGACTCCTGCCGTTTACGCGCCGAAGGGTTTGCCCAGGCAGGCCTGCCCGACCCGACCCGTTATAGGGGAAATCCCGTCTGGAAAGCCCCTCTCTCCTGAGATATTCTTGACCACTTTACGAGGTGTTAAAGTCTCGTGAGTAATAATAAATAACCATACTCCCCACACGTAGCAAAGAATTGAGAGGTCCATTTAATGGTATTCGAAAGCTTCTCCCAGGCTAACTCCTTTATGTTGTGGTCCACCTTCGGCATCGCCGTTGTGATGGGCGCGGTGGTCAACAAGACCAACTTCTGCACCATGGGTGCCGTTTCCGATGCGGTGAATATGGGGGACTGGGGCCGTATCCGCGCCTGGTTCCTGGCCATCGCCGTCGCCATGCTTGGCGTGGCCGTGCTGGAGTTCCTCGGCATGGTCCAGCCCGACACCGCCTTCCCCCCCTACCGCATGGGCCAGTTGATCTGGGCCGAGAACCTGCTCGGTGGTATCACCTTCGGTATCGGTATGACCCTCGCCTCCGGTTGCGGTAACAAGACCCTGATCCGTATCGGCGGCGGTAACCTCAAATCCCTGGTGGTTTTCGCCATCATTGGCGTGATTGCCTACTTTATGGTCAACCCGCTGCCCGGTTCCGACCAGACCCTGATGTCGCTGCTGTTCTTCAACTGGATCCGCCCGCTGGCTATCGACATGGGGCCCTATCAGGATCTCGGTACGGTCATCGCGGGTAGCGACGGTGCCTCGATGGCCCGTCTGCTGATCGGTATTATCCTCAGCGCGGTAGTGATGGGCTTTGTCTTCAAGTCGGCGGACTTCCGTGGCAGTTTCGATAATGTCCTCGCCGGTATCGTCGTTGGTCTTGCGGTTCTGGCTGCCTGGTACGCCACCTCCAACATGATGCTTAGCTACGAGTCCGATTTTGACGGCGCGGTGACCGTGACTGCCCGTGAATTCCTCGACCCGGTCTCTTCCCAATGGGATATGGCCGAAGGGGTGCGCGAAAACTGGTCCAACGACAAGCCGGACATGACCACCATGAGCCCGCAGTCCTTCACCTTCATCAACCCCATGGGTCAGACCCTCGGTTACGCAGGTAGCGGCCTCGACCGTGCCAACCTCACCTTCGGCGTGATGGCGGTATTCGGCGTGATCCTCGGTTCACTGCTGTGGTCGCTAATCAGCAAGGGCTTCCGCATCGAGTGGTTCAGCTCCATGGGCGACTTCGTTACCCATGTTATCGGCGCGATCCTGATGGGCTTCGGCGGCGTGTTGGCAATGGGGTGCACTATCGGTCAGGGAATTACCGGTGTCTCCACCCTGGCGATTGGCTCGATTATCACCCTCTTTTCCATCATCCTCGGTAGCGCCATGACCATGAAAGTGCAGTACTACCGGATGGTCTATGAGGAGGAAGCAACCTTCCTCAAGGCGGTGGTTGCAGGGCTTTGTGATCTCAAATTACTGCCGGATAGTTTGCGCAAACTGGATAAAGTCTGACTAGCTGACGTTTATCAGGCAAAAAGTCGCCTTTAGGTCTTGAGATTTTCGGCGTATCGGGTAGGATATGCCGCTCTTTTGGGGCCGTTAGCTCAGTCGGTAGAGCAGCTGACTTTTAATCAGTTGGTCGCAGGTTCGAATCCTGCACGGCCCACCATGATTCGAAAGGGTTACACATCCGTGTGTAACCCTTTTTCTTTGCCAGCTCTTTTTCCGTAGAATGCCCGCTTCTCCTAACCCGCCAACCCGGATCGCTTTATGGCCCTGTTGACCCTTCGTAATGTAAACCTCGCTTTCGGCGGTCCGCCGCTACTCGATGGCGTTAATCTGCAGATCGAACCGGGTGAGCGACTCTGTCTGGTGGGGCGTAACGGCACCGGCAAGTCGACCCTGATGAAGCTACTCAATGGCGAACTGAATGCCGACAGCGGCGAGGTGGTACTGCGTCAGGGCCTGAAAGTGGCACGTCTGACCCAGGAGGTGCCACGGGAGACGGTCGGTTCGGTCTACGACGTCGTTGCTGATGGCCTGGGTGGCGTGGGTAAACTGCTGGCCGATTATCATCATGTCAGCCAGCAACTGGCAGAAGGTGACGACAAACTGCTGGCGAAGCTGGAGAAGATTCAGCATGAACTGGAGGCCGCCGACGGCTGGCAGCTCAATCAGCGAGTCGACTCGGTGATCTCGCGACTTAAACTGCCCGCGGAGAGTAACTTTGCTGAACTCTCCGGCGGGATGAAGCGGCGTGTGCTGTTGGCGCGGGAGCTGGTGCGCGAACCGGAACTACTGTTACTCGACGAGCCGACCAACCATCTCGATATCGAGGCGATCGGCTGGCTGGAAGAGTTTCTGCTCGACTGGCCCGGCACGTTGCTGTTTATCACCCACGACCGGATGTTCCTGCAACACCTGGCCACCCGCATCATCGAACTGGATCGCGGACAGCTCACTTCATGGCCCGGCGACTATGCTACCTACCTGCGGCGTAAGGAGGAGGCGCTGGAGGCGGAGGCGCAACAGAACGCGCTGTTCGACAAGCGACTGGCTCAGGAAGAGGCGTGGATTCGTCAGGGCATCAAGGCGCGACGTACCCGTAACGAGGGGCGGGTGCGGGCGCTCAAAGCATTGCGCGTGGAGCGTGGCGAGCGGCGTGAACGCGGCGGCAAGGTGAAGATGAACCTCGGCGAAGCGGAACGTTCCGGCAAGCTGGTGATCGAGGCCGACGATATCGGCATGCAGTACGATGACCGCATCCTGTTTGAACATTTCTCCACCACCATCATGCGCGGTGATCGTATCGGTATCCTCGGGCCCAACGGTTCCGGCAAGAGTACCCTGTTGCAGGTGTTGCTCGGCAAGCTGCAACCGCAACAGGGCAGGATCAAACTGGGGACCAATCTGGAGATCGCCTATTTCGATCAGCACCGCGAGCAACTCGATGAAGAGTCGACGGTGCTCGACAGTGTCGCCGAGGGCAGCGACAAGGTCACCATCAACGGGCGCGATAAGCACGTGATGGGCTACCTGCAGGATTTTCTGTTTACCCCCGAGCGGGCACGCAGTCCGGTACGCACGCTCTCCGGCGGTGAGCGTAACCGCCTGTTGCTGGCGCGCCTGTTTACCCGTCCGGCCAATCTGCTGGTGATGGACG
>JBNLAT010000072.1:0-9145 GCA_050302275.1 Thiohalomonadaceae bacterium
GGTCAAGTCAATCCGCTATCGCGGCCTCTGCTTCAAAGTACTGCTGTTCGTCTTCGTTGCAGACTTCGTCATGCTGGGTTACCTCGGTATGCAGCCGACCACCGATCTGTACAAGCTGTTGGCTCAGATCGGCACGATTTACTACTTCGTGTTCTTCGCAGCTCTGTGGTTTATCCCCAAGTTTGAGAAGACCAAGCCGGTACCGGAGAGGGTGACAAAATGAAGAAACTGATTACTGCACTGCTGCTCGCGCTCCCGGTTGCCGTGATGGCTTCCGGCGCGGGTCCGCACATGGAAAAAGCCAACATCGACGTGCACAACAAAGAGTCGCTGCGTCATGGCGCCCAGCTGTTCGTCAACTACTGCCTGAGCTGTCACTCAGCTGAATCCCAGCGCTACAGCCGCATGGGTCAGGACCTGGGTCTGACCGACGAGCAGGTGAAGAAGAACCTGATGCTGGCGTCAGATAAGATCGGCTCCACCATGACCGTGGCGATGCCGAAGGCCGACGCCAAGCGTTGGTTTGGTAACCCGCCGCCGGATCTGAGCGTCATGGCTCGCGCCCGGGGTGCCGATTACCTCTACAACTATCTGACCACCTTCTACATCGATCCCAAGCGTCCGTTCGGGGTTAACAACCTGATGTTCCCGGACGTGGGCATGCCGCACGTACTGTGGGAACTGCAGGGGATGCAGAAGGCGATCACCGAGACCCATACCGACGCCGAAGGCAACGAAACCTCTGTTATCACTGGTTTCGAGATCGTTCAGCCCGGTAGCATGAGCAAGGAAGAGTACGATCAGGCCGCTCGCGACCTGACCGCGTTCCTGGTTTATGTCGGTGAGCCAATCCAGCTCAAGCGTACCCAAATCGGTATCTGGGTGTTGCTGTTCCTGGCAGTACTGTTCGTCTTTGCCTATGCCCTGAAGAAGGAGTACTGGAAAGACGTACATTGAAATCCTGAAGGCGTTTCGGATGTGTTAGAATAGCCGTCCGGCCAATGCCAGAAGCCGACAACCTTAATGTCGGACAGGATTTTTCAAGGGGGCCTCGTGCCCCCTTGTTCGTTTTAGAACTTGTGATGCAGGAGAATGAGATGGGTGTGGTTGCCAACCGCCGCTCTGTAATGACACTTTTTTCCGGCGATACCGACGTTTATAGCCACCGCGTTCGTATCGTCCTTGCTGAGAAGGGTATTAATGTCGACATCGTTCCTGTCGACTACGGCAACCTGCCGGAAGACCTGATCGACCTCAACCCCTATAACTCCGTTCCCACCCTGGTGGATCGCGATCTGGTGCTCTACGACGCCCAGGTCATTATGGAGTATCTGGACGAGCGTTTTCCTCACCCGCCGTTGATGCCGGTTGACCCGGTATCCCGTGCGACCAATCGCCTGATGCTGCATCGTATCGAGCAGGACCTCTACAGCCACTTCAATGTCGCCTGGAACAGCAACGACAAGGCGGCGACCAAGGCGAAGAAAGAGATCCGCGATAATCTGATGATGATTAGCCCGATCTTCGAGCAGAAGCCCTATTTCCTCAGCGATGAGTTCTCTCTGGTCGACTGTGCCATGGCACCGCTGTTGTGGCGTCTGCCGCAGATGAATATCACGCTGCCGAAACAGGCTGCGCCGCTGCTGGCCTATGCAGACCGACTGTTCGCCCTTGAGTCATTCCAGGCCAGCCTGAGTATGCTTGAGCGGGAGATGCGCGACTAATCCACTGCTTGTCGGAGGAGCAGACGCACTATGGCAGAAGAATCCATGACGCCGAGTCGGCCCTACCTGATTCGGGCGCTATACGACTGGATCGTCGACAACGGCATGACCCCCTATGTGCTGGTCAACGCCGAAGACGAGGAAGTTGTGGTGCCACGCCAGTTTGTTGAGGGCGGCAAGATCGTCCTCAACATCAATCCCAGCGCGGTGCAGAACCTGCAACTGGGCAATGCCCTGGTAGAGATGGACGCCCGTTTCAGTGGCACCCCGATGCATATCAATATCCCGGTGATGTCGGTGTTGGCGATCTACGCCCGGGAGAACGGCAAGGGGATGGTCTTCACTGAGGAAGAAGGGAACGATAGCCCACCTTCCGGCAGTGGTGGTGACGACAATAAGAAACGTCCCAAGCTGCGCGTAGTAAAATAAAGGTTTGTCCTTCCGTATACCGGAGGCCACATGATCGAGCTCTTCCAGGGCGACATCACCCAACTCGAAGTCGATGCGATCGTCAACGCCGCTAACCAGAGTCTGCTGGGAGGTGGGGGTGTCGACGGCGCCATCCATAGGGCCGCTGGCCCACAACTCCGTGAATTCAACGCTACCCTGGGCGGTTGCCGTACCGGCGAGGCCAAACTGAGTCCCGGCTTCAAGTTGCCTGCACGCCATGTGATCAGCACCGTCGGCCCGGTATGGCATGGCGGCCAGCAGGGCGAGGCGGAATTACTCACCGACTGCTATCGCAACTCCCTCGAACTGGCGCTGGCCAATGATCTCCACAGCATTGCTTTTCCTTCGATTAGTACCGGTGTTTACGGCTATCCCAAGGAGCAGGCAGCGCAGATTGCGCTCGCCGTGATGCGTGATTATGAAGCGCAGTTTGAACGCATTATCGCCGTCACCCATGGCGACGAGGATACGGCGATCTATCGGGCGTTGTTGGAGTGATTAGATCCCCGGCAGGGCCTTGCCGGGATTAAGCAGGTTGTGCGGGTCAAACTGCTGCTTGATCTGCTGCATCAGTTTTAGCGCCGCCGGGTCCAGTTCGCGGGCGACAAATTCCCGTTTCACCGTACCGATGCCGTGCTCGCCGGAGAGGGTGCCGTCGAGTCCCAGTACCAGATCGAATAGCTCACCCAGGCAGGTATCAGCGCGTCTCATCTCCGCCGGGTCGTCCGGGTCGACCAGCAGGTTGACGTGAATGTTGCCGTTACCCGCATGACCGAAATTGACGATGGTAATGCCGTGGCGTTGCGACAGCTTCTGGATACCGTCGATGAGTTCCGGCATACGCGAGACCGGCACCACGATGTCTTCGTTGATCTTCTTTGGCGCCACATTACGCAGGGCAGGGGAGAGCGCCTTACGCAGGGTCCACAGTGCCGCCACCTCCTCCGCGCTACTGGCGAGTAACACCTCCAGACAGCCTTCCACTTCCGCAGCCTTGCGTACCGCAGCGGCGTCCGCATCGATGGCCGCGGCGCTGCCATCCACTTCAATCATCAACAGTGCGCCCGCGGCGGCAGGCAGGTCGTTGTCGCTGTAGTCGCGGATCATCGCCAAGGCCTGACCGTCCATGAACTCCAGGGTACAGGGGGTAACCGGCTGGGCCATGATGCGCGACACCGCCCGGGCGGCACAGGCCATGTCGCGGTAGATGGCACGCAGGGTTCGTTTGCTTTCCGCCCGGGGTGTGAGTTTGAGGGTAGCCTCGGTAATCACCGCCAGGGTGCCCTCGGCGCCAATCAGCAGGCGGGTCAGGTCGTAACCGACCACGCCCTTGGTGGTGTGGGTGCCAGTCTTGAGTACTTCCCCTTCGATGGTTACAGCCCGTAGTCCCAAGGTGTTTTCCCGTGGTGTGCCGTATTTGACCGCCCGCGGTCCCGCGGCATTACAGGCGAGGTTGCCGCCGATGGTGCAGACTTCTGCGCTGGTCGGATCGGGTGGCCAGAAGAAGCCATGCTCCGCCGCGGCCTGCTGTACCTGGCCGTTGGTGACGCCGGGCTGCACCACCATCAGGCGATTGTCAGGATCGACCTTGAGGATACGATTGAGTCTTTCGCAGGAGAGCACTACGCCGTTCTCGACCGGTACTGCGGCACCGGCAGTGCCTGTACCACTGCCTCGGGCGGTGATGGGGATGCGGTGTTCGTGACACAGGCGTAGCAGGGCCGCGATCTGTGCTTCGTTCTCCGGCGTGACTACGATTGCAGGCAGGTGGTGCAGGCGACTGTTGTCGTAGCCGTAGGTCCAGCGTTCCGCCTCATCGAAGCAGAGCGTCCCGGCAGGAAGTTGCTGCTGCAGCGCAGCGAGAAAGGCTGAAGGGAGAGCGCTGTTCATCCCTGATATTCGAAGACCTTGACCACCCGTGCAACGCCCTCGGTGCGGCGCACTATCTGGACGACACGTTCAGCCTCATCACGATTGAGCATTCCCATCAGGTAGACGGTGGCGTTTTCGCTCACCACTTTGACGTTGGCGGTGTCGACGCCATCAGCGTCGAACAGGCGTGAGAGCACTCGCGCAGTCAGTTTTGTATCGTTGCGGCGGCTTTCGGTGCTGCTGGCAGGACCGATGTGCAGTTCGTTGCGCACTTCACGTACGCCGCGCTCTTCACGCACCATCTTTTCGATCCGTGCCTTGTACATCGGTAGCACGGTTTCACCACTGATCAGTACCACGCCGTTATAGCTGGTGATATTGACGTGGCTGCCCTCAAGTAATTCGGCATCGTCGGTGATGCGATCCTGTGCGCTGATCTCGATGCGCTCGTCGTTGAGCATCACCTCGGCACTACGGCGGTCCTTGACGATGGCCACGCCTGCAGCAGCGCCTCCAGCCAGTACCAACGGCGCGGCGCAGCCAGTGAGCAGGGCAAGGAGAATTAACAGAACGCCAGCGCGTAGCGGCATGCTCAACCTTCGGCACCAAACAGTTGTAGATCGATGAGATCGCAGAGGCAGTGGATGATCAACAGATGAACCTCCTGAATGCGTGCGGTCGATTCGGAGGGGACGCGCAGTTCGATATCGCCGTCGCCCAGTTTCATCGCCATGGCGCCGCCTTCCTTGCCGGTCAGGGCAACTACCTGCATGCCGCGATCGTGGGCCGCTTCCATCGCCTGCACCACATTGGCCGAATTGCCGCTGGTGGAGATCGCCAGCAGGACATCACCTTCCAGACCCAGCGCACGTACCTGCTTGGAGAAGATCTCGTTGTAGTGGTAGTCGTTGGCAATGGAGGTGAGGGTCGAGGTGTCGGTCGACAGCGCTACCGCGGGCAGGCCCGGGCGCTCACGCTCGAAACGGTTGAGCATCTCCGAGGAGAAGTGCTGGGCGTCGCCCGCGGAGCCGCCATTACCGCAGCTTAATACCTTGTGTCCGCCCAGCAGTTGCCGTGAGATGAGCTCTGCAGCAGCAGCAATTCCTGGTGCCAGTTGATCCATGGCAGCGAGCTTGAGTTTGGCGCTGGCTTCAAAGTGGAGCTTTATACGTTCTTCGATTTGCATCTGTTTCAATCCGATTCGATTGCGTTGGTAATCCACTGTACGTTGTTCTGCCCGCCAGCGGTCGGGCTGATGGCGATGACATCAAAGCGACAGGCCCGGTTCGCGGGGTGGCGTTGCAGATAGTGCTGTGCCGCAAGTCGCAGACGCTGCTGTTTGCGCCGATCCACACTCGCGGCCGCACCGCCGAAGCCCTGATGTTTGCGGTAGCGTACCTCAACGAACACCAGGGTTTCACCTTCGAGCATGATCAGATCAATCTCACCGCCACGGCAACGGTAGTTCCGCTGCTGCAGCCGCAGTCCCTGATTAAGCAGATAGTGTTCGGCGAGTTGCTCAGCGTGCTGGCCGATCGCCTGCCGTGTTTTGCCAATCTCCATTGATTTCCACCACACGCTCTTCCTGGAGTCGCGGTATACCTCGGGTGAACTGAGCCCACAACAGCTGGCGCTCGACACGGCCGTTGGCACTGACCGAGAGTTTGCCGGTTTCGCCGCGATAGTGCTCGAAAGGATGACTCTCCAGCATCGGCAGCAGCGGTACCAGACGGTAAGCGTCGACGCCGAGGGCGACCAGCCGCTGCAACTCGCCACGGTGTTTTTCAAACTCCTTGGCGTTGTTGCGACGGAAATCCTGTAGTGAACTCGGTGCGTCGAGGGTCCACGGCATATCACAGAAGGTGATGTCGTCCATGTCGCGGTCGGCGTTGCGGTTGATCTCGCCCTGATAGAGATGGGAAGTGGCGAGGATCGGCAGGTCGGCGGCGTGGTAGAACTTCAACTGCGGACGAATCAGCCGCGCCTGGCGCGGGAAGGCGGCGAGGAAGATAAAGTCGATATCCTGACGGCGTCGTGGAGTGAATTCGACCTTGCCCGCAATCAGTTGATTAACACGGCGTTTGCGGAATTCGCTGTCATTGATGTTGAGCAGATTTTTGATCGGGATAGAGAAGTCGTTTTTGCTCGCATCGTAACGGCTCTCACTACCGATCGAACCACCCAGTTCCTGCCAACGTGCCTTGAACGCTTCGGCCAGACGGTCGCCGAGGCTGCTCTGCGGTAACAGCAGGGCGGCATGGGTGTGGCCTTCCTGCCAGGCGCGGTCGGCCACCTCGCGTGCCTCGTCTTCCGGCGCCAGACTGAACTGATAGAGGCGGTCGCTGCTGGCGGGTTGAGCGTAGTTGAGGGCCAGGGTCGGTACCGGAAGACTGCTGCGCTCGGCGAGTTTCGCTGTAGCCCCCTTGTCCAGCGGGCCGATAATAAATTCCGCACCCTCGTCGACTGCCTTCTCGTAGGCGGTGTCCACTTCGTCGGGACGATCGCCGATATCGTAGATATGCAGGGTGATCGTGTCGTGTTGCGGGTCCTGATAATAGGCGGCGAACAGCCCCTCCTGGATCGCCTTGCCTGCGGCGGCAAAGCGACCACTCAGCGGCAGCAGCAGGCCGATACTGGCAGGGCGTTGCGATAGTTCGCGGCTGCGCTCGACTAGCATCTGCAGCACTGCTTCGCCGGCCGGGTGGCCCTTGTAGCGCTGACGCCAGGTGGCGATGCGTTGTTGGACCTGGCGCGGGGTCAGGTTGTAGTCCTTGGAGATCTCTACCAGCTCCATCCAGCCGCTCAGGGCATCCGGTGGCGGTTGAACCCGCAGCTGGCGCAGGGCCTGCGGGGTCAGCAGGGAGAGCGATTGCCAGATCGCCAGCTGTACGTTCTGGATCTGCTGTTCGTCGCTGAGGTAGAGCTCATGCAGGATATACTCGCGCGCGGTTTCCAGGTGATTACCGACGCGGGCGAAGGCCTTGGCCCGTAACAGGTGGTAACGGGAATGAAGTGTACCGCCGTCTTTCAGCAGGTTTTCTGGTACCGCAGGCCGATCCAGAATCGCCAGAGACAGATCCGGGTCGCGCTTCAGCGGGATTTCGGCGCGCAACAGCTGGACTTTCATCCGTAGTTCCAGCGACAGGTTCTTTTCCGGCAACAGCTGTAACTGTTCACTAGCCTGATTCAGCAGACCGGCCTGGAACATCGCCTGGGCGGCGAGGTAACCGTATTCGTAACCTTTGGGCGGCGGCACCGTGGCGGCGAGCTGGCTATAGAGGGAGGCGGCCAGCTGATAATCGCCGCTCTGCATCGCTTCGGCGGCGGCGCCCGGTTTCTCCTCGGGGGAGAAGACTTTGCGTGTCGGACCGCCCGCGCAACCAGCGAGTGCGGCAACGAGGAGTAAAACTAATAGTTTCTTCTGCTTCTGCATGGGATGATATGTTCCGCTATCTTGCGCCCGGAAACTGCCGGGTGCTCTGCAAATTGCACAGTATCTTGGTGAGGTGACGCAGTGTCAATTGAAGCGGGTGTCCTTTACATCGTTGCGACACCTATCGGAAATCTTGGCGATTTGACTCCACGGGCGGTGGATATCCTGAATCAGGTGGACTGTATCGCCGCCGAAGATACCCGTCATAGCGCCGGTTTGTTGCGTCACTTCTCCGTTACCACGCCACTCTTCTCCCTGCATGAGCACAACGAACGTGAACGCAGCGGCGTGCTGGTCGAACGTCTGCAGCAAGGCGAGTCCATCGCCCTGATCTCAGATGCCGGAACACCTTTAATTAGTGATCCGGGCTACGTGCTGGTGCGCGATGCGCAGTTGGCCGGGCTGAAAGTGGTTCCGGTGCCCGGTCCCAGCGCCCTGATCGCCGCGCTTTCTGCCAGTGGCCTGCCTACAGACCGTTTCTGCTTTGAGGGGTTCCTCCCGGCCAAGTCGGGGCCACGTCTTAAACAGCTGGAAGCGCTACGCGACGAACCCCGCACCCTGGTGTTCTATGAGTCGCCACATCGCATCGTGGAGAGCCTTACGGACATGGTGTCGGTCTTCGGCACGGAGCGTGAGGCGGTAGTGGCGCGGGAGCTGACCAAGACCTTCGAGACCATTCGCCACGCCAGCCTCGGCGAACTGGCATCGTGGGTGGTGGAAGATGCCAACCAGCAGAAAGGGGAGTTCGTGCTGCTGCTGCACGGCGCACCCGCTGCAACTGAGGACGAAGATCGGGAAGGCCAGCGCATCGCCGAACTGCTGGCGGAGGAGTTGCCGTTGAAACAGGCGGCGGCGCTGGCGGCGCGGATTAGCGGTGGCCGCAAAAATCGTCTCTACCAATACTTGCTACAGAAAAAACAGGCATAACAGCGACTTATTGATTGAATCTTTCCGTGGAGACGGTATCTTATGCGCGGGAGTCGGCCGGGCAGTCGCTGTATCTTCGGATGCGGAGGAAAGTCCGGGCTCCATAGGGCAGGGTGCCAGGTAACGCCTGGGCGGTGTGAGCCGACGGAAAGTGCAGCAGAGAGTAGACCGCCGATGGCCCCGGTTTCGACCGGGTGCACAGGTAAGGGTGAAAGGGTGCGGTAAGAGCGCACCGCGCCGGTGGCAACATTCGGTGGCATGGTAAACCCCACCCGGAGCAAGACCAAATAGGGGAACAATGGCGCGGCCCGCGCTGTTCCCGGGTAGGTCGCTTCAGGTGTCCGGTGACGGGCATCGCAGATGAATGACTGTTCACGACAGAACCCGGCTTATAGGCCGACTCCCACCTTTTTTCTCCCCAATCTTGAGACTTTACTTTAAGTTTGAGTCTCAAGATTCTGATCAACAAAACCTCTTCTGAAACACCTCTTTTTTGCGGCGCTCCCACCGGGCGCCACTTTTCGTAAGTTATTGTGAAATAAGCAGGAATTATGAGATTCCGTCCCGTTATTTGCTTGACATTTCGGCTTTCCGCTTCTTATAGTGTACAAATGTGGGAGAAAGTGGATCAAAGTGGAGCGCCGGCTTGACCGGCGTTCATACATTAAAGGCAAATTAGAACAAATGTTTCTGGGTCGGTATCACCACACAGTAGATGACAAGGGCAGGCTTACAGTTC
>JBNLAT010000073.1:0-9072 GCA_050302275.1 Thiohalomonadaceae bacterium
GCCTGACCGCTCAGCTGATCGGTATCGTGACCATCTTCGGCTGGGTCTTCGTTTCCAGCTTCGTGGTCTGGATGGTGATTAAGGCCATTATGGGTCTGCGCGTCAGCGAAGAAGAAGAGTACGAAGGTGTCGATATCTCCGAGTGTGGCCTGGAAGCCTATCCGGAGTTCACCGGCTCCAAAGGTTCCGGTATCTAAGCGATACGCTGAAACCTGCAGTAAAAAAGAAGGCGCCCACTGGGTGCCTTTTTTTATGCAGTAAAATTGGATCAGAGCTTGAGATGCGTGCCATCGCAGAGATGACCTTCCTGGCTGTGTTTGCAGCCACAGAGCGCTACACGGCGTTTTTGCTCTACGGTAAATTTTTGCGGTGCATATTCACTACCCTTGTGCGAGCCGTCGCAGAACGGCTGCCCTGCGCTTTTGCCGCAGGTACAGAACCAGTAGTCACCGGCTTCCAGTTCAAGGGTAATGGGCGATTTTTGAGCGATGGTAGGTTCGGACATAGGCTATTCCTGTGTTCTGGTGTAGTTGTTATAAATAGCGTAATTTCAAAGGGAAATTACAAAAGTGGTGCAGAGATAGTCTGGTGGCGACAAGTTTGAGAATCAAGGGGCTGGTGACCCGGCATGTGGGACCGATCGAGCTGGAACTGGCAGCCGGCGAGTGTGTGACCATCGCTGGTCCCAGCGGTGCGGGCAAGACCCTGTTGCTACGGGCGATCGCCGATCTGGACCAACACGATGGTGAAGTCTGGCTGGACGATACCCTGTGCAGCAGCTTGCGTGCGCATCAGTGGCGCAGTCGTGTGGGGATGTTGTCGGCGGAGAGTCAGTGGTGGGGTGAGAGTGTCGGCGAGCATTTCTGGCAGGTAGACGACTCACTGCTGGACGCACTGGGTTTTTCCGCTGAGGTCATGCAGTGGCAGGTGGCCAACTGTTCCACCGGGGAGCGGCAGCGACTGGCGTTACTGCGACTATTGCAAAACGAACCGCAGGTACTGTTACTCGACGAGCCCACCGCCAGTCTCGATGCGCAGAATGTGGAACGCGTGGAGTCTGTGCTGCGTGAACTACGGCGTGAACGTGGTATCTCTATGCTATGGGTCAGCCACGACAGTGCCCAGGGGCAACGGGTGGCGGATCGGCGCTTGCGCCTCATTGATGGAAAGCTTGAGGAGCTGAAGTGATGGGGGCTATCTCACTGTCACCGCTGGATCTGGCACTGGCCTCTACACTGGTCATGTTGCTGGCGGCAATCAGCTGGCGCATGCATTTCGGTATCGAGCGGCGCCTGTTGGTCTCGGCACTACGCACCACGATCCAGCTATCGCTGATTGGTTTCGTTCTTAAGGTGCTGTTCGAGAACGCGACCCTGCTGTGGGTTGGGCTGATGGCAATGGTGATGCTGATGGTCGCCGGGCGGGAGGTGATGGCGCGTCAGGAGCGTCGCTTTGCCGGATTGTGGGGTTACGGGGTAGGTACCCTGTCGATGTTTATTTCAGCTTTTACCGTCACTGTACTGGCTCTGGTCATCCTGATTCAGCCAGCGCCCTGGTATCTGCCGCAGTATGCGATCCCACTGCTTGGAATGTTGCTCGGCAACACTATGAATGGCATCGCTCTTGGTCTTGATCGTCTGACCACCACCGCCTGGCAGCAGCGTCAGGTGATCGAGGGCAGGTTGATGTTGGGACAGGCAGCATCGACCGCGATCAGCGATATCCGACGAGAGAGTATGCGTGTCGGGCTCGTTCCCATCGTCAACGCCATGGCAGCTGCTGGGGTGATCAGTCTGCCGGGGATGATGACCGGTCAAATCCTTGCCGGCAGTCCGCCGTTGGAAGCGGTGAAGTATCAAATCCTGATTATGTTCCTGATCGCCAGTGGCACCGGTTTTGGAACGCTGGCCGCGGTTTGGCTTGGCTCCAAACGCTTGTTCGACGAGCGCGAACGTTTGCGCTTGGACAGATTGAAGAAGGGATAGCTAACCCAGGATCAGTTTGGTCCCAACCAGAATGGTGACGATCTCAAATACCCGTTTGATTGCCCGATTGCCATGACGTATCGCCAGGTGGGCACCAAAATAACCACCGATTAATGAGCCCAGCAACAGGGCCGGTAGCCATTCCCAGCGAATCTCACCCAAAAAGCCCAGGGTGAGCGCGCCGCTGCCATTCCAGAAGATGCCGACCAGCACCAGGGTGTAGGCAACCGCTCGTTGGTAATCGAGACCGAACCAACGCACCAGCCAGAGGGTAACGAAAAGTCCGGTGCCCGATGTGAGTGAGCCGTTCAGTACGCCAATGGTAAAAAGTATCGCTCCCCCGAGCCATAGGCCGCTTCCTTGCCTGTTACGTGGCAGATATACCTGCCCCAGCTCCTTTTTGAACCCTGAATAGAGACCCAGTGTCACAGTGAGTACGCCCAGTGCGATTTGGGCAGAGCGATCAGGTACCTGCAGAATGATACTGGCACCCAGTATGACGCCGGGCAGACCACAGGTAAGGATGAAGAGCACGAAGCGACGTTCCAGGCCACCCTGGCGTAGATGGCGCAGGGTGGCGCCAACGCCGAGTGCAACACTGGCAACTTTGTGGGTCGCCAGGGCGATACCGAAGGGCAAACCGAGAAAGATTAACGCAGGTAGTTGCAGCAAACCGGCTCCGCCCCCAGCGAAGGCTGAAAAGAGATTGGCGACCAGAGAGATGATGAACAATAGGATTTGTTCGATGGGGAGCACGGTTTCGACCTATGGAATCCACATAAACTGTCAGTATACTGTAAGCATGTCTGGCAACCACGATTGTGATGAGTGCGATGAAAAAAAGACTTCTGTTCGTTAGCGTGATTACCCTGTTATCTATTCCCGCCTTCTCCCAGGCAGCGATCAAATGTTGGACCAATAATGAGGGTGTGCGAGAGTGTGGCAACGCTATCCCTCCTGAGTATGCCCAGAAAAGTTCGGAAACGATTAACGAGCGGGGTATTACGGTCGAGACGAAGGAGCGTGCGCTGACCAAGGAAGAGCTGTCAAAGATTAAGGCAAAAGAAGAAGAAGAACAGCAGCGTGTTGCCAAAGAAGAAGAGAAGAATAAAAAACAGGCAGCGGCTGATCGAGTGTTACTGGCGACCTTTCTCTCTGAAGATGAGATCATCACCGCCAGGGATCGGAAGCTTGCGGTTATTGATGGCAATATTGAGGTCACCAATATTACTATCGATAAGTTAAACGATGATCTGCAGACACAACGCAAAAAGGCAGCGAACTATGAGCGTCGTGGTAAGACTGTGCCGGAAGGAACACTAAAAGAGATCGCCTCACTGGAGCGGCAGATAGCCAGCAAGCAGGAGTTTATTGAGAGCAAGCAGGCAGAGAAAGAAACCATTCGCGAGAAATACGCCAAAGATCTGGAGCGTTTTCGTGAACTCAAGGCGCAAGGCAAGAAGTTGCGCTAAGACAGGTTTACCTCATTTAAATACGGTGGCCGCAAGCAGTGGCCACTGCTCATCCCAGTCCTGCATCGGCGAACGTTTGAATCCACTACGGACATACTGATTCATCCGGCCTTCTGCAACCGCCAGTAACAGGTTGGCAGTAGCTGCAGTGTGCTGTTTTCCGCGTAACTCTCCCGCCAGTTCGGCCTCGCGAAGTATCTGTTTGAACTGGCTCTCAATGCGATCGAAAAACTGGCCGATGCGTTGACGCAAGCGTTCGGTCTCACCAGTCAGTGCATCGCCAACCAGAATTCGGCTGATACCCGGGTTGCGGGCAGAAAAACCGAGCAGTACCAGCATGATCTTTTCACAACGTCCACTGGCGGATTTTTCGTCGTTGACTATGCGATTGATCAGGCCAAACACGGATTCTTCGATGAACTCGATCAATCCTTCAAACATTTTCGCCTTGCTGGGGAAGTGGCGGTAGAGTGCAGCTTCCGAAACGCCCACTGCACGCGCCAGGCCTGCGGTCGTGATCCGTTGACCGGGACTCTGTTCCAGTTCGTGAGCCAGTGCTTCCAGGATCTGCTGACGGCGTGAACCTTTCTCTTTATTATCGCTCATGCTTGTTCCGTTAGTTGTTCTGAATCAGGGTACCAACCCCCTGATCAGTGAAAATTTCCAGTAGCAGTGCATGTTCAACCCTGCCGTCGATAATATGCGCGCTCTTTACACCGCTGTGCACGGCATCCAGGGCGCAGCGGATTTTCGGCAACATGCCACCGTGAATAGTACCGTCGGCGATTAGTTCATCGACGCGTGCGCTGCTCAGCCCAGTCAACACTTTCCCTTCCTTGTCCAGCAACCCGGGAGTATTGGTCAGTAAAACCAGTTTTTCTGCCTTAAGACACTCAGCCAGTTTGCCCGCGACGACATCGGCATTAATGTTATAGGACTGCCCATCCTCACCGACGCCAATGGGTGCAATCACGGGAATAAAATCGCCATGTACCAGCATGTCGACGACCTCACCCTTAATTTCTTCTACTTCACCAACATGGCCGATGTCGATGATCTCAGGGGCATTCATTTCCGGCGCATTGCGTTTGAACTTCAGCTGTCTGGCGCGAATGAAATCGGCATCTTTTCCTGTCAGGCCAACCGCTTTGCCACCTTGCTGATTGATCAGGGACACGATCTCCTTGTTGACTAGACCACCGAGTACCATCTGTACCACATCCATGGTTTCACGATCAGTGACCCGCATGCCGTCGATGAATACACTTTCCTTGCCCAGTTTCTCCAGTAACTGACCAATTTGCGGTCCACCGCCATGCACCACCACCGGGTTCATGCCGACCAGCTTCAGTAGCACCACATCACGGGCAAAACCGTTCTTCAATGATTCCTCAGTCATGGCGTTACCGCCATACTTAATGACCAACGTCTTACCGGCAAAGCGGCGGATATACGGTAACGCTTCGCTCAGAATGCGGGCATTGTTCATTGCAGTTTCAAGATCCAGACTCATGCAAAAAGCACCTTAGTAAACAGGTAGATATTAAGAACACGGTTTGCAACAAAAAGCGCTGCCAGAGTTAAAATTTAAAGGTGTATCGGTGATGCTATTTATTGTTACCGTCACCATCTTTACCATTTGGAGAATCCACCTCTTCCACGGATATACCTGTTTCGCCGAAGGAGATATCAGGCATGAAATGCTCCGCCTTATCGTGGATCGCATCCTTGGTTTCAGTGTATTCAGTGAGTACTGAAAGATCAGTTTCCTTCTCCTGCAGTACCTTCTTTACTTCAGCCAGACGCACAGGGTAGGAGTGGAAACGCTTACCCAGACTGTAGTCGACGATGTAGTTGATCATCCGTTTCAGATCGCTGCGTACCATCCCGGAGACAAATGCACCGTAGGAAAGGAAAAAGAGAAGTAGCACGCCTGCGGCGATAGCGAAGGTGATGATGAAACCGGCATGACGTGCTTCGGCCTCACCGATACCTGCAGGTGGCCAGTAGTCGAGTAACCAGTAACTATTCTCAATCGGCGCACTATAGGGCTTTTCAAGGGTGCGTAATGATTTATCGCCCTGCCCGAAGAGTCTTATTACATCACCTTCAACGCCCTGTTCCAGTTCGATATAACCACCATCTGGTTGCAGGTCATCGACCCATTTTTTCAGGTTATCGACATCCTGGGTGACGATCAGGCTGGCGATGAGCTTGCCTTCGTACATAACCGGACGCAGTAGATCCAGATGTTCAATTTCACCACCGAAGAGATGTACCTCGAACGGCGGTGTCGCCTCACCCTGTTCAGCAAGTCGCGCCAATTCGAGACAGGCGTAACTCAATGGTGGCGAAATAGTGTTATCAATCTGGTCATCGCCCGGGAGAATGAAACGTACCCGATTTGCATCAGGAAAACTGCGTTGAATCTGTGCTTCACGCGCACGCAGCGTAGGGATATCGCGACTCTGGATAGCCTTAACCAGTTGATCATCCGGGATAGCAAACTTCTCGACCATATCGCCCAGCGCGTGTAATCGTCCGGCCAGATGTCCGGCAAGGCGCTTTGCCTCATCCTGGTATCGTTCTTTCTGGCTGGTGGAGATCAGGGAGGTGTACTGCATGTAAGCGATGAAACCACTGAACAGCAGCACGCCGACGGCAACTGCCGTGGCCACCAGATTGCTCTTCAGCAGACTCATACCGCCAATGCCCGCTACTGCACTCTCGCTTTGAGATTTTCCCTTGTGGGAGGATTGCTTTTTCACGGTGCTATCCCTTAGTTTGCGTTAACTTGCCGTGCTAGTGTTTGCCCGTGTGGCCGAAGCCACCCTCACCGCGGTGGGAGTCATCAAAATCGTCGACGATGGTAAATTCCGCCTGTACGACAGGAATGAATACCATCTGCGCGATTCGCTCACCAACCTGCACGGTAAAACTCTCATTGCTCCGGTTCCAGCAGGAAACGAACACCTGCCCCTGATAATCCGAGTCGATCAGACCCACCAGATTTCCCAGAACAATCCCTTTTTTGTGTCCCAGACCAGAACGGGGCAGTAGCACTGAGGCCAGTGACGGGTCTCCGATATGGATCGCCAGACCGGTCGGGATAAGCTTTGTTTCCCCCGGTAAAATTTCCAGTGGTTCTTCGAGCATAGCACGCATGTCCATCCCCGCTGAGCCGTCAGTGGCGTATTCCGGTAGAGGAAATTCCTTACCCAGCCGCGGGTCCAGAATCTTCAGTTCAATCGGCTTTTTGCTCATGCTGTTTCCTGTTTGTTTTTATAACGTTGTGCGACGATCTCAAGTAACTGTTGGGCCAGTAGATTTTTATCCATTAACGGCAGGCTGGCACGGCCATCCTGCCAGAAAATTTCCAGCGCATTGTCGTTGCTATCGAAACCACCGGCCGTCGTGGCATCGACCCGATTGGCAGCGATCATATCGATGGCTTTGCGCTGTAATTTTGCCTGCGCATGCTGCTCCAGTTTCTCTGTCTCAGCAGCGAAGCCGACGGTAAAGGGTGCAGGTTGCATCGTGGCTACCGTCGCCAGAATGTCTGGATTCTGCCGCAGGCTAAGCGACATTTCTTCGCCCTGTTTCTTGATTTTCTCTTCTGCAATACGAGCGGGCGCGTAGTCAGCTACAGCCGCACAACCGATGAAGATATCGCCAGGTGCCTCTTCAACGGCCGACAGCATCTGCTGCGCGCTGATCACATCAACCCGTTCTACACCTGCCGGAGTCGGCAGGGCCACTGGACCGGCCACCAGTCGTACCCGTGCGCCCATACCGGCGGCCGCGGCGGCAATGGCGAAACCCATTTTGCCGGAACTACGGTTACTGATGTAACGCACTGGGTCGAGAGCCTCACGGGTTGGTCCTGCGGTGACAGTGACGGAGATACCGGCAAGCAGACCATGAGCGAAATGGCTGGCACAGGCGGTCAGCAACTCCTCCGGTTCAACCATTCTGCCGGGGCCATCATCACCACAGGCCTGTTCGCCAACGGCCGGGCCGATGATCTGGATACCACGGCGCTGCAGGGTGGCGACATTTTCCTGGGTGGCAGCTGCGCGCCACATCTGCTGGTTCATTGCCGGGGCGACCATAATCGGTGCGGCAGTGGCCAGGCAGAGGGTCGCCAGCAAATCGTCTGCCATTCCCGCGGTCAGGCGGGCGAGAAAATCGGCACTGGCCGGAGCCACCAGCACCAGCTCTGCCCAGCGGGCCAGTTCGATATGGCCCATCGCCGCCTCGTGCTGCGGGTCGAACAGCCCCTGACGTACCGGGTTGCCGGAGAGTGCCTGCAGGGTTATTGGGGTAATGAACTCCTCGGCGGCACGGGTCATCACCACACGTACCTCGGCACCGCCCCGTTTCAGTCCACGTACCAGCTCCGCCGCCTTGTAGGCCGCGATGCCGCCGGTAACGCCAAGCAGGATACGCCGGTTGGCCACGCCCATATGTGAATACTCACTATTCATCGCAGCATTCTAGCAGAAAGCCTTCAAGATCCGTCAGCGTCGCGTTACTATCCGATCGGATTATTTTTAGAGAAGCTATTCCAAAATTAGAACCCGTGCCCGGAGCAGGCTTTGCAACGCAGTATCAGGGTGCGAGAGCCATTTTGGATGGCTTCAAAGCGACATGGAGGTCGTTATGGCTATATCCGACTGGCCTATAGATGAGCGCCCACGCGAAAAGCTGTTACTCCGAGGAGCAGGCTCTCTTTCTGATGCTGAACTGTTGGCGATCTTTCTGCGCACCGGCGTAGCGGGTAAGAGTGCCATCGATCTGGCGCGGGAGACGCTGGAACATTTCGGCGGTCTGCGCCAGTTACTTGAGGCTGACCACGCAGCCTTTTGCCGTTGCAAGGGACTGGGCACCGCCAAGTACACCCAGCTTCAGGCGGTGCTGGAACTTTCTGCTCGTCATCTGCTGAGCACCTTGCAGCGGGAAGACGCCCTGACCTGCCCCGACCACACCCGCCGCTATCTCAGTAACCGCCTGCGCGGCCGGCGTCAGGAGGTCTTTGCCTGCCTGTTCCTGGATAACCGTAATCGGGTGCTGAGCTATGAGGAGCTGTTCTACGGCACTATCGATGGCGCCAGTGTCCATCCCCGCGAGGTGGTCAGCCGCTGCCTGGAGCACAATGCCGCCTCCGTGATCCTGGCCCACAACCATCCATCCGGCGTAGCGGAGCCGAGCCGGGCCGATGAGCAGATCACCCGCCGTCTGCAGCAGGCGCTGGAATTGGTGGAGGTGCGCCTGCTGGATCATATGGTCATCGGCGACGGCGAGATTACCTCGTTGGCGGAAAGGGGTGTTTTGTAGCCCCAAAAGGGAGGTTTTCCTTGCGATGGGCGGCCTGTTTTGGTATAAAAACCGGCTTCCTGAACCCGGGGTATCCGGGTAGGCACAGAATTCAAGTATTTTTCGGAGTCCAGAGTCATGTCCAAGGTATGCCAGGTAACAGGCAAACGTCCGGTCACCGGTAACAACGTTTCGCACGCGCACAACAAGACGCGTCGCCGTTTTCTGCCCAACCTGCACACGCACAAGTTCTGGGTGGAATCCGAAAACCGTTGGGTCAAACTCCGTCTGTCTACCAA
>JBNLAT010000074.1:0-8769 GCA_050302275.1 Thiohalomonadaceae bacterium
GCAACTTACGATAAGTTGTTGTTTTTCAACATCTTTATCTATTTGCAAAAAATAGGCAACGTAACAAAATTCCTTATGCGACACCGCTTTAATGTCCAACAGGCAAATTCATCCACAAAGTTATCCACAGCTTTTGTGGATAAGTAATGAATGCCTGTGGCGACAAGCAGTTAGCGCATTTTCAGTAACCAAACCTTAACAATCCCAGCCAAGTTGTGTGCTTCGCCATGCTAGACTGCGGCCCCATGTCCCCACCCATTTTACGCATCGCCATCCCATCTCCCCTGCGTCGGTTATTCGATTATCTGCCGCCACGGGAGGCCGTTGCCGAGTTCATTCCCGGACAACGTTTTCTGGTGCCCTTTGGTCGAGGCAAACAGGTCGGGGTACTGGTCGAGGTGGCAGAAAAGAGCGAACTACCGCTGGCAAAATTGA
This sequence comes from Thiohalomonadaceae bacterium, assembly GCA_050302275.1. Taxonomy (GTDB): domain Bacteria; phylum Pseudomonadota; class Gammaproteobacteria; order Thiohalomonadales; family Thiohalomonadaceae; genus JAPHTQ01. Next base: position 436 of record JBNLAT010000074.1, read on the forward strand.
AGTCGGCGACGCGACAACTGGATGAGGCGCCGTTGTTCGATGAGTCGCTGATGAAACTGCTGCGCTGGGCGGCCGGGTATTACCACCACCCGCCCGGCGAGGTCTTCAGCGTCGCCCTGCCGGTGATGTTGCGCCAGGAGCGCGACGCCGCAGTGCGTGGAATTGAGGTGTGGCGCTTGAGCAGCGCCGGGCAGGCCGTCGACGAAGCGCAGTTCAAACGAGCGCCAAAACAGCTGGCGCTGTTTCAGTTGCTGCAGGAGTACCCTGAGGGTGTCGAGGCATCGCGCCTCGACAGCGAGACCGAGAACTGGCGACCAGTAATGAAGCGGCTGGTGGAGAAGGGCTGGGTCGAGGTGGAGCAGCGCTCCTGTCTGGGCAGTGCTGAACCGCTGAATGCCGAAACCCCACCGCCGTTAAATCCTGCACAGCAGCAGGCGGTCGAGTCGCTGGCGCAACACAGCGAGGCGTTCGCCACCCTGTTACTGGAAGGGGTGACCGGCAGTGGCAAGACCGAGGTCTATCTGCAGGCGATGCAGCGGGTGCTGGATGCTGGAAAACAGGTGTTGCTGCTGGTGCCGGAGATCGGTCTGACTCCGCAATTGTTGCGTCGCCTGCGTCGCCGTTTTCCCGTTCCTATTGCCGTGCTCCATTCCGGGCTTAGCGATGGCGAGCGGCTCTGTGCCTGGCAGGCGGCCGCTGCCGGTGAGGCGCCCATCGTCATCGGTACCCGTTCAGCGGTGTTCACCCCGCTACCCAATCCGGGACTGATCATCCTCGACGAAGAGCACGACCCCTCCTTCAAACAGCAGGACGGTTTCCGTTACTCGGCACGGGATCTGGCCGTGGTGCGCGCCCGTCTGCACGACATTCCACTGCTGCTCGGTAGCGCCACACCCTCGCTGGAGAGTCTGCACAATGCGCGCTCGGGACGTTACCAACATCTGCAACTGCCGGAGCGGGCCGGTAGTGCGGCACACCCATCTATTCATCTGCTCGACATGCGCCAGCAACATATCGACGACGGCCTCTCCATCACCCTGCAACAGACGATGCGCCAGCACCTCGACGCGGGCGGTCAGGTATTGCTGTTCCTCAACCGGCGTGGCTACGCCCCGGTGCTGATCTGTCACGACTGCGGCTGGACCAGCCAGTGCCAGCGCTGCGATGCGCACATGACTTACTACGCCCGTTCCGGACGGCTGCGCTGTCACCACTGCGGCAGCGAACGACCGCGTCCTCCAAGCTGCCCTGAGTGCGGTAGCGAAGAACTGCATCCGGTGGGGCAGGGTACCGAGCGGATCGAGCAGGGGCTGCGTAAACGCTTTGCCGATGTCGGTGTGGTACGCATCGATCGCGACACTACCCGGCGCAAGGGGGCGATGGGCGAGTTGCTGGCGGAGGTTCGTTCTGGTCAGGGACGTATTCTTATCGGTACCCAGATGCTGGCCAAGGGCCACCACTTCCCCGGGGTGACTCTGGTGGGGATCCTCGATGCGGATCAGGGGCTGTTCAGTGCCGATTTCCGCGCCGGCGAGCGCATGGCGCAACTGATTGTTCAGGTGGCGGGGCGTGCTGGACGGGCCGACAAACCGGGCACGGTGTTGATTCAGACCCATGTGCCGGAGCATCCACTGCTGCGTCTGCTGGTGGAGGAGGATTACGCCCGTTTCGCCACCGCTACTTTGAAAGAGCGGCAGGAGGCGGGGTTGCCGCCCTTTAGCCATCTGGCGCTGCTGCGTGCCGAGGCGGTGGACCCGCAGGCACCGAATGTTTTTCTTGAAGAGGCGCGACTGGCGGCAGAGCAACTCGGCCATGACGGGGTCTGGCTGATGGGGCCGGTGCCCGCACCGATGGAGCGGCGTGCCGGACGCAGTCGTGCCCAGTTGTTACTCCAGGCGGAGAATCGTCAGGCACTGCAACATCTGCTCAACCGCTGGGCGCCGCAACTGGAGTCGCTCAAAGCCGGGCGCAAGGTGCGTTGGTCGCTCGACGTCGATCCGGCGGAAATGTTCTAAGCCCACGTCTAAAATCCTATTCATGGATTTTTAATAAACTCCCGCTACCATCCTGCGCCTTATTGGCCACCTGAAATAAAACACCATGACAACGACCACCTATAACGCTTACAAGGTATGGGACCGCGGTATCCGCTGGTTCCACTGGATCAACTTCCTTTCCGTGCTCGGCCTGCTAGGCACCGGCCTGGTGATCTATAACGGTAAGGCGCTGGGCCTCGCCGGTGAGGCGAAGATCGCCATGAAAATCCTCCACACCAGCTTCGGCTACGTCATGGCCGCCAACCTGCTGTGGCGCATCGTGCAGGGTTTCAGCGGTAGCCGTTTTGCCCGCTGGTCGGCGATCTTCCCCGGCAAGGGTTTCATCGCAGAGCTGGGTAGCTACATCAAAAGCCTGCGCAGCGGCGAGCCGCATGCCTATCTTGGCCACAATCCTCTCGGTCGCCTGATGATCCTGGCGCTGTTGCTGCTATTGCTGGCGCAGGCGATCACCGGCCTGGTACTGGCGGGGACCGATCTCTACTATCCGCCGATAGGCGCATGGATCGCCGAGTGGGTTGCCCCCGCGGGCGTTGACCCCGCCACGCTGCAGCCGGGTAACAAGGCAATGGCTGATGCTGCTGCCTGGGATGCGATGCGTAGCTTCCGCAAGCCGTTCATCGAGGTACACGAAATCGCCTTCTTTATCCTCTGCTTTGCCGTGGTAGCGCATATCGCTGCAGTGGTGGTGGGTGAAGTACGCGAGCGAGCCGGTCTGGTCTCCGCCATGTTCAGCGGTCAGAAGGTGTTGCCGAAGCCGCCGGTCGATCTGGACGAGAAGTAATCCCCGCAGTGGAAGATGGGCGCCAGCCGCCCATCTTCACGCCTTGCACCCATACCCGTGTAACAACGATAATGTCCCGCTTGTTTAACGGGCTACGCCCCACCACGCCGCCAATACCGGGACACGATGAAACACCACCTCCAGCAACTTGTTAACGCCGCCCTGCAGGCACTCGTCAGCGACGGTGCCCTCGACTGTGAACTGCCCGAGAGCATCACCATCGAACGCACCCGCGATCGCAGCCACGGCGACTTCGCCTGCAACATCGCTATGGTGCTGGCCAAGCTGGCACGCAGCAAGCCGCGTGACCTGGCAGAGAAGGTCGTCGCCAGCCTGCCCGCATCGGAGCATGTGGCGAAGGTGGAGATCGCCGGTCCTGGCTTTATTAACTTCAGCATGGCCGAAGCCGCCTTCCACGCGGTCGTTGGCGATGTGCTGCAAGCGGGCGAGAGTTGGGGGCGTTCCAGTGTCGGTAACGGCAAACGGGTACAGGTAGAGTTCGTTTCCGCCAATCCCACCGGACCACTGCACGTGGGCCACGGTCGTGGCGCTGCCTATGGTGCGACGGTTGCCGACCTGCTGAGTGCCGCCGGTTTCGACGTGCACCGTGAATACTATGTGAACGATGCTGGACGGCAGATGGATATCCTCGGTACCTCTATCTGGTTGCGTTATCTGGAACTGGCGGGCGAGAAGCTGGCCTTCCCGGTTAATGGTTACAAGGGCGACTACGTCTGGGACATCGCTGCCAGCCTGCACCGTGAGCACGGCGATGCCTTCCGCCATGCCACTGCCGATGTCTTCGCAAACATCCCTGCCGATGAACCGGATGGTGGTGATAAGGAAGATCATATCGATGCATTGATCGATCGCGCCAAGCAGTTGCTCGGTGCGGAGGACTACCGCACCGTTTTCGATCTCGGTCTCGATACTATCCTCGCCGACATCCGCCAGGATCTGGAAGAGTTCGGTGTTAGTTACGAAGAGTGGTACTCGGAGCGCTCACTGGTGGAGAGTGGCCGCGTCGACGAAGCGATCGAACAGCTGAAAAAATCGGGTCACATCTACGAAGAGAAGGGCGCACTCTGGTTCCGTTCCACCGACTTCGGTGATGAAAAAGATCGCGTCGTTGTGCGCGACAACGGAGTGAAGACCTACTTCGCCTCCGACATCGCCTACCACTGGCACAAACTGGATCGCGGCTTTGAGCGTGTCATCGATGTCTGGGGTGCGGATCACCACGGCTACGTACCGCGGGTAAAGGCTGCGCTGACTGCCATGGGCGACAAGGCCGACGCCGACAAACTCGATGTGTTGCTGGTGCAGTTCGCCATTCTCTATCGCGGCGGCGAACGGGTGCAGATGTCGACCCGTTCCGGCTCCTTCGTCACCCTGCGCGAACTGCGCGATGAAGTGGGCAATGACGCGGCGCGTTTCTTCTACGTGATGCGTAAATGCGAACAGCACATGGATTTCGATCTGGACCTGGCCAAGTCGCAGTCCAACGACAACCCGCTCTATTACATTCAGTACGCCCACGCCCGTGTTTGCAGCGTGGTGCGGCAGATGGCGGAGAAGGGTTTCAGTTACGATGAAAAAGCAGGGCTAGCCAATCTGGCGCTACTCAACGAACAGCATGAACAGGATCTGATGCGTACACTCTCCCGTTACCCGGAAGTGGTCGAAGGTGCAGCGCTGACGCACGAGCCGCATCAACTGGCCCACTACCTGCGTGAACTGGCCAACGATTTTCACACCTATTACAACGCCCACCAGTTCCTGGTTGACGATGCCGGTGTGCGTAATGCGCGTCTCTGTCTGATCCATGCAGCGCGTCAGGGCATTGCCAACGGTCTGGCACTGCTCGGCTGCTCCGCACCCGAGAGCATGTAGGAGATTACATCGATGGCCCGTCGCGATTACGCCAAACGCACTACTACCCGTAGCAACAAAAAGAAATCGTTGCCCGGTTGGGTGTGGATGCTCGGCGGACTGGTCGCGGGTCTGTTTATCTCTTTCCTCGTCTATATGCAGAAAGAGGGTACGGCACCGGCTAAGGTCGCGAGTAAGGCCCAGAATAAACCCGCGGTTACCGACACCCGTGAAGTGAAAAAAACGCCACCCCCGCAGCCGCCGAAAAAGAAAGACGACGGAATTAGTTTCGACTTCTACAACATCCTTCCCGAGCTGGAAGTGGTGATCCCGGATCTGGAACTGGGCAAGGAGCCGAAAGAGCAGGCGACCTACTATCTTCAGGTCGGTTCTTTCAAAAGTCAGGAAGAGGCCGATGCACGCAAGGCCGAGCTGACCCTGCTCAACTTCACCCCGTCGATCCAGACTGTCACCGTCGATAACAGTCAGACCTGGCATCGAGTACGACTCGGCCCGTTTACCGATCGCCGTACAGTCGATAAGGCGCGGCGTCGCTTGCAGGACAGCGGTATCGATTTCATTATGCTCAAGGAAAAAAATAAAACCGCGGGCTAATCACCGATGCCCTACGCCATCCTCATCATTGCAATCCTGCTGCTGGTCTTTGGTCCGCAGTGGTGGGCGCAATGGACCTTCCGTCGCTACAGCAAAGAACGCAAAGATATTCCCGGTAACGGCGCCGAACTGGCACGTCATCTGCTGCAGAAAATGCAGATCGAAAATGTCGGTGTGGAGCTGACCGAAAAAGGCGACCACTACGATCCGAAAGTGCGCATGGTGCGCTTGAGTGAAGACAACCACAATGGCCGATCACTCACCGCAGTGGCGGTCGCTGCCCACGAAGTCGGCCACGCTATTCAACATCACCGCAACGAAAGCCTGCTCAATACCCGCACCCGTCTGATTATGTTTGCGCAACTGGCGCAACAGGTTGGTGCCGGTTTTATGTTCGCTATTCCATTGATAACGGCGTTTACCAAAGTACCGCAAAGCGGCGTGTTGATGTTCCTCATCGGTCTCGCGAGCATGGGCATGGCCAGTGTGGTGCATCTGGTGACGCTACCTGTCGAGTGGGACGCGAGTTTCAATAAAGCACTGCCGCTTTTGCAGCATGGGCGTTATGTCAGTGAAAAAGATGAAGTGGCAGTGCGGAGGATATTGCGGGCGGCAGCGTTGACCTACGTCGCGGCATCGCTGGCGAGTTTGTTGAACCTTGCCAGGTGGTTCCGTTTCTTTAGACGTTAACTTTTTGAGCTGTAATCTAACACGGTCTTCATGGCTGGCTGGTGGTTGAGAATGTCATTATCAGTTGGCTATTTTGCGCGGTTACTTTTCAGAAAGTATTGACCTGTTCGAGGCAAGTTCTCGTCAGGTACCTCAGATTGCCATGTAGTGGTGATGCTGCTGGCATTCCTCTCTAAATCGAAGAGACTCTGACCTACTTTATAAACTTGCACACCGAATTCATTCTTTGTTTCACCATTTTCATATGACATGAATTTAATGTGCAGCATGGTTTGTTCAGCATCAGCAAGACACTTAATTCGTTCCATGGTCTGGAATCCATCAATAGACAAAGAGCAGCTTTGCTCAGTTACCACAAGAACATATTTCATGGAAATGGGTGAGCCGCCAACAGTATTTCCCTGTGTTGACTCGTAGCTATAAGTGCCGTCCCAATTTCCACCAGCAAAACAACTAAAAGAGCCCAGCGATATAAGGAATATGGAAAAAGATATTTTCAGAGTGTTGGAAAGTATTCGCATTAATATTACCCCAGGTATCCTTGTTTTAGTCCTTTCTCGTATTTCGAACGAACCTTGCCTGATATTTCTGCTAATGTGATTTTTCCGTTTTTGTCCTTGTCAAAACCCTTGTTCTGGTCGTATGCGATACTGTTCTTACTAAATAAAACGTGCGATGAAGGTTTTCCTATGGCTGCAGGGTATAAAATCGCCATATATACATCTTCAAGTGTTTTCAACTTACCTTTCTTTGGATGAAAGTATTTTTCAACGTAATCAAGCTGTTTAACAGCGGACATTTTGGATAGTGACTCAGTGCTTGTCCCCAATCCTTTTGCAGTTCGAGGCATAAACTGTATTAGCCCCACGGCTCCACTACCAGCGGCGTTTTTAATATCGGGCTTAAATGTTTCACCTGTCTCAAATGCCATGCACGACATAAGATAGTCAGGTGAGACATCAAGATTTGTGCAAATTTTAATAACCTTATTCTTGAAGGCTGGCGTCACTTTAGCTCCCCATGCTATGGCATTCGTACTAGGTATCTGCGGTTTCTTGGACTCTCCTTCATCTTTGCCCAGGTTTAGAAAGCTCAGGAAGTGATGCGTAAAGGTGTTTGCTGCGGAACTACGATATTGTGAAAGCGCACGCCATGTCTTTCCATCTACCTCAATCAAACCATCAGGGTTTTTGAATTTGAGTATTTCTTTCTGGAATCTCTCTATGGCAGAGATAGTATGAAACTGTGCAATGCCATCTACTTTGAGTAGACGAAAAGGGGGGCGGGTTGCACGGTTGAGGAGTTCCTGAACAAGAATAGTGTCCGACTTGAAGTTCTTCCCTTTACGCCCTACCGAGGCGACTATCTTTCTCATTGCTTAGTCCCTTACATACAGTATTCCAACAGGTTGCATAGAATAGCGTATCTAGATGTTGGGCAACAAGATCACGCTGTGGTTGTTGTTGTAACTTTCTTGTAAAGCTTGGTATTTCATGGGTTTACGCAGACATGACGCTGGGTCATAAGTCTGAAGAATATATGACCTGATACAAAGACTGATTTAGATCTTTACGTTAGTAGAGTGCTGATTCAGGGGGTTCTGCAAGTGAAAAAGATCGTGGTTTACTGATTGAGGAAAGGGGGAATTGGCGTGCACCCTTCAACATGGTATTTGCTTCTTGTCGAATAGGGGTGCGTCAGGCCGTTTCCGGCCTGACATCCTGTTAGCGGGAAGGACGGCAGGTTAACTACCCAATTTTTTTTCTCGCTGAATGAATTCCCACATCTTCCGACTGGTGAACTGAGCGCTCTCAATCAGATCTTCTATAACGGCGGCAGTTAGCGGGATGACTTCGTCTGCCTGCGCGTCAGTGGTTTTCAGCATGTGGATCAGGGCTCTGGCGCGGTCGAGGCGTTCGTGGATGCGGTTGTGCATATCAGACAGCGAAGTGGTGCGGACGTTGCTCTTCTCGTCTTTTCCATAATCGTCGCCGTCTTCGCGAACCTGCCAGGAGGCAGTGCGGTCAGTGGATTGGGGATAGATAATATTGGTGTTTGCATGTGACATAGCAATTAGCTCTTTGTCGTTCCGGTAGTTACCGGGTTGATGGAAGCTCAACGCAAAGCGGCCCCGACGTCATTGAGACAGAAGGGCCGCTTGTCACACAACGGGCGATAATGATCATCGCCGGGTATGTTGTATACTCCATGCAGCCCCAAGTTCTGCACAACCAGACTTAGGGTTAGCCGGGCGGGGGATGTTCCACCATCCAACGTCCGGCGCTTTGTTTTGAACGGTGTTGCACTGTTCAAATTAAG
>JBNLAT010000075.1:0-8256 GCA_050302275.1 Thiohalomonadaceae bacterium
CGCAGCTTTGTTCCTTTTCCCCGCTGGATTTCAGTGCTGGTGGCGATCAGTCTGCTCGGCAACATCTGGGCGCTGCTCTCTTTCAATCTGCTTCCCGACGAGGCCTATTACTGGGCCTGGTCGCAACGCCTGGGGCTGAGCTACTACGATCACCCGCCGCTGGTCGGCTGGCTGATGTGGCCCTTCACCGAGCTGTTCGGCAACGGCGCCGTGGTGGTCCGTTCCCAGGCGATCCTCTCCTGGCTGGTAGGGGCGGTGATCGGTTACGACCTGGCCCGTCGTCTCTATGGCGAACCCGAGGCGGGTGCACTGGCGGTGCTGGTCTGGAGCAGCCTGCCCATCGTTCAGGTCGGTTTCCATATCGTCACCCCCGATAGTCCGCTGATTATCTTCACCTGGCTGGTCTACTACTTTGCCTATCTCGCCGTGGCCGAGCGCAAGCCTTCATTGTGGCTGGCGGTGGGCGCCGCAGTCGGCCTGACCATGCTGGCCAAGTATCCGGCGGTGCTGGTACTGGGCGGGCTCTTCTTCACCCTGATCTTCACTCGTGAGGGGCGCGCAGCGCTGGCGACGCGCTGGCCGTGGCTGGGTGTGGGTGTAGCGCTGCTGTTTTTCCTGCCGGTGGTGATCTGGAACGGCCAGCACGACTGGATCTCCTTCGCCTTTCAGTTTTCCCACGGGGTGAAGGAGAAGGTCTCCGGATCTGCCACAGAGCTGTTCCTGCTGTTTCTCGGTGGTCAGTTGCTGGTGCCGATGCCGTGGAGTTTTGTTGGCATGCTCTGGGCCAGCTTCCGTCCCGGTAAGCTGGATTCATACAGTCACCTGCTGCTCAGCTTTGGTTTCTGGACCCCGCTGGTGATCTTTGGCCTGGCCGGTCTGACCACCACCAGCGCCGCCAACTGGCCGGAGACCGCCTATGTCCCCGGTACGATACTCCTGGCGGGATTGCTGTGGCGCTGGCTCTATTATGTCGATGACATTCTCAGTCGCGGCAAGGTGCTAGTGGTTTCTATTCTGATGCTTGTCGGGGTTCTGCTGATCGACATGCTGCGCTTCCCCGCGATCTTCTCCTGGTTCGGCCTGGAAGAGACGAAACAGAGGACGCAGCTGAGCCAGAGTTACGGCTGGGAGGCGGTGAAGAGCGAGCTGCGCGAGCAATTGCCTGCCATCGATGCCCGCTATGGCTCTAACTGCACCATCCTCACCGACAATCACGCTCGGGCTGGAATGGTGGCGTGGTTGCTTGATGAACCCTATCGGGTCAACGTGACTGCCGATACCCGGGTCAATCAATACAATCTGTGGAACCGCGAACAGCCGCCAGCTGCTGCCTGTCTCTTTATTGCCAAGTATGACGATGAGAGCTGGAAACAGGAAAATATTCCTGCGCGAGTCTCATTGCCGGAAGGTGAGTGGTTACGTATCAAATTGCTGGAGGTGAATAACCCGGATCACACCACCTCCTGGTTCGGTTTCTATCTCCCGGATACGGTGTCGGCGCAATGAGTCTCTACCGCGCAATCGAGCAGTCACCCGCACGGGCAACTGTGGTGGTATTGCTGATCACGCTGGTGCTGCATCTGCTAGTGATGGGCGGTATCGATCTTGGTGTAGATGAAGCCCACTACGCGCTATATGGCCTGTTCCCTGACTGGAGCTATTTCGATCACCCGCCGTTGGTGGGCTGGTTGCAGGCAGTGGTGCTGTTATTCTCCGACAGTGAATTTGCCCTGCGCCTGTGGCCGCTGCTCTTTACCGCGCTGTCGACCTGGCTGCTTTATCGCCTAACCGGCGAGCTGTTTCCCGCGGCACCGAACTGGACGCCGTTTGTCGCAGTGTCACTGCTCCACTCGGCGTTGATGTTTCAATTGCTCGGCGTTGCGATGGTGCCGGAAGTTCCTCTGCTGGCAGCGGGCCTCGCGGCAACCCTGTTTCTCTGGCGAGCGGTGCAACAGAATCGCTGGCGCGACTGGTTGTTGCTGGGGGTTATGCTCGGTTTGGCAGGGCTTGCCAAATACACGGCGGTGACCCTGGCGATGGGTACACTGCTTTTCCTGTTGTGGCAGTCGGGTTGGCGCTCGTTATTCAATCCACGGCTGTGGGTTGCTGCGCTGCTGGCGGTTGTTTTGGTGTTGCCGGTGTTTTACTGGAACGCACAGCACGACTGGATCTCCTTCGCCTATCAATTGGGCCACGGTCTGCCCGAACGTGACTGGTCGTTGCGTCGATTCGCTCTGGCGTTGGCCGGACAGTTTTTTACCTATGGTCCCGCTGTTGTTATTTTTGGTATCACTGCCATCGTGATACTTGGTCAACGTGGTAATGCGGCGGTGCGTCTGTTGCTGACGATGATCCTGCCGCTGTTTCTGCTACTCCTGTGGGGCGCGGGACGGGAAGAGACACTACCTCACTGGACACTGTTGGGCTGGGCCCTGTCGACACCGCTGGCGGCGTGCTGGATCGCTGAACGGCTGAATCGTCGCTGGGTGCGGAACGTTGCACGGGGTTCCGCGGTCTATGCGATTCTGTTTGTGCTGCTGGTGCACTTCATGCTTTTTGCACCGCAGGCGATTCCCTTTACCCCACTGAAGCACCCGCTTGGCGACATGCTCGGTTGGCGTCAGGCAGCGCAGCATGCCCTGCAGTTACAACAGCAGCAGGCTGGCAGTGTGATCACCATGGGCAACTGGGCCACCGCCAGCCGAATTGCCTGGTATGCGCGCCCGGCCACGGTCAAGGTGGCCGATGATCGTTACGATCAGTTCGATATCTGGTACGGTGCTCCAGATTCCAGCGACAGCGCGTTGCTGATCGTCCCTGATTATCTGCAGGGGCGGGAAAAGCTGAACGGCATTGCACGGTTTAATCAGTGCACGCCACTGGATGAGTTTGAGTACAGGTTGGCCGATAAACCTGTACATCGTTTTAATTATTATCTTTGCCGCGGATACCATGGATAACAATTACCAACAACAATTTATCGATACGATACGTTCGCCATGGAACTGGAGTGTATTGCTCGTCCTGTCCTTAGCAGTGGCAATGGTTTACGCCTTTGACGCCAACCTTGCACTGTTCCATCTGTTTAATGGATTGAGTCTTTATACCGGCAGCTGGCTCTGGGCTAACCTCACGACCTTCGGTGATTCGCTGGTGGTCTTCTCGCTGGCGTTATTGTTGGTGGAGCGTCGACCGCAACTGCTTTGGGTGCTGATGTTCTCTGCCATTATCAGCACGCTGATCGTGCATGGACTCAAGGAGTGGACCCTTGTGATGCGTCCGCCGGGTACGCTGGCCCCCGATGAGCTGATTGTCATTGGTACACCGCATCGCGCGGTCTCTTTCCCTTCAGGTCACACCACCGCCGCCTTCAGTTTGGTGGCGCTGCTGGTATTGCAACGCACGCTAGCCACACACTGGAAAGTCGCACTACTTGCGGCGGCGGCTGTGGTGGGTATCTCGCGCATGGCGGTCGGGGTGCACTGGCCCTACGATGTCCTGGGTGGTGCGCTTATCGGCTGGTCATCGGTTCTGATTGCCTACTATTTTGCGCCACGCATTGCCTGGGGTGTTTCGGATTCGGCGCAGCGCTTTTTTACCGTATTGCTACTGTTTGCTGCCGTGAGCCTGCTGTTCTACCACGACAGTGGATATACGCAGGCGCGCTGGTTAGAGATGGTTATCGGTGCAGCCTGCATCGCTGCCTCGTTCCGCAACGTGCGTACCCTGTTTGCACGCAAGAGTGTTGTCGAAGTCGAGCAGGATGAGGAAATCGGTGAGAAGACAGAGAAACGTTCTCCCTGGGGTGCATTGATCCGTATCGTAGTGACGTTGCTGATTCTTGGTCTGATTTTCCGCGAGATTGAATTCGAGAAGGTGCTGGAGAACGTCAAGGATATCGTGCCACGTCTGCTGCTGCTGGGTATCGTATTTCAGCTACTCAGCACGACGTTGGCAGCTTACCGTTGGTATCTGGTGATGCGTCCGCTCGGTTATGTTCACGATTTCGGCTTTTATCTGCGTAGCTATTTCAAAGGCGCCTTCTTCAATCAGGGCTTACCGACCAGTATCGGCGGTGATGCCATTCGCGTGGTCGATGTGGCGCGGCAGGGTTGCCGCAAGCGCGATGCCTTTTACGGGGTGTTCATTGATCGTGTGTTGGGACTGGTAGGTTTGTTGATCCTGAATCTTGCGGCTAACGCATTGAATCCTGACCTTCTGCCACAAGGTGTGTTTCTGACCATCAATCTGCTGGTGGCCTGTGGGGTTCTCGGATTCGTCGTACTGCTGTTGTTGCGTCGTCTGGAGTGGCTCAAACGCTGGCGTATTACCCGCCTGTTCCATACCATCTCGGTGAATCTCTCTCAGGTGTTGGTGACACCACGAGATTACTTTGTACAGATTGGTCTTTCCGTTGCGGTACATTTTCTTTCGTTGTTGGCGATCTTCCTGATAGGGCGCAGTATCGAAATGCCATTCGATCTGCTGACCTTCCTGATCGTCGTGCCGCCGGTTTTATTGTTAACCCTGGTTCCGGTGTCGTTAGCGGGATGGGGAGTTCGCGAAAAGGCGATGATAGTCTTGTTCACCATGATCGGCGCGGATAAAGTGAGTGCGTTGACCATGTCTATTCTTTACGGGTTGGTGCTGGTGATCGCCAGTCTGCCCGGTCTTCAGGTTTACCTGAAGGGCAAGCACAACATTTGAGGTTGGTGGTATGAAAGTCGATACGATGAGGAAGGTAGATTATCTCGCGGGTGTACCGCTTTGCTTCCTCGTTTCCCTGTGGTTGAAACTGTGGCGTCTGTTTTTCTATCGCGATCAGGTGAAACCGAAAAAGGTCCTGCTGGTAGAGCTGTCGGAGATGGGCAGTGCGATTCTGGTAGACCCGGCAATGCGTAAATTGCAGCAGAATGGTGCCGAACTCTTTTTCGTTATCTTCGATAAAAATGCAGCCAGTCTGAGATTGCTCGGTACGGTGCCTGAAGAGAATGTCTTTACTATCCGTGAAACAGGACTGGTGCCGTTGGCCGTAGACACGCTGCGCTTTCTCTTCTGGGCTCGACGTGTCGGTATCGATACAGTGATCGACCTGGAGCTGTTTTCCCGCTACAGCGCGCTACTGACTGGAATGTGCGGTGCAATCAATCGCGTCGGCTACCACGCCTTTCACAACGAAGGTCTCTATCGCGGAGAGATGTTGAGCCACAAGGTGGCCTACAACCCGCACATGCATATCGCCAAGAACTTCATTGCGCTGGTGAATTCGGTGCTGAGTGATCGCCCTGAATTACCCTATTCCAAAACCCTGATCGGTGATGATGAGATCCAGCTGGCACGAGTCGAGCACGACGAGGCGGATCTGGAAGCGATGCGTCAGCGGATTCGCGAGGATTATGCCGACTTCGATCCGGCGAAACATCGACTGGTGTTGATTAATCCCAACGCCAGCGAATTGTTGATCCAGCGACGCTGGATGCCGGAGCGTTATATCGAACTGATGCGCCGCATCCTCGCCGAACACGAAGACGTGCTGGTAGTCATCACCGGCGCCCCGGCCGAGCGCGAAGAGGCGGCGGAGTTGAAAGTGCGTGTGGACCACGAGCGCTGTATCAATTTTGCCGGACGGGTGAAGTTTGCTGAGCTGACCTCGCTCTACGGAATTTCCAAACTGATGGTGAGTAACGATTCGGGACCGGGCCATTTCTCCGCGGTTACGGCAATGCCCAGTTTTGTGATCTTCGGACCTGAAACCCCGAAGCTCTACGGTTCGCTGGGTAACTCCACGCCCATCTTTGCCGGGCTGGCCTGTTCTCCCTGCGTTAGCGCCTCCAATCACCGCAAGACACCTTGTCACGATAATGTCTGCTTGCAGGTTATCACCGTCGATCAGGTGTATGAGACGATTCTTCCTACACTGAATGCTGAGTGATATCGGCACGGCAACAAAAAAGGCGGCCATGGGCCGCCTTTTCTGTTGGCGTTGTTTACGTCGATCAGAACACGACGTTCAGCATAATCATCATCACCACCAGGAACATGGCGGTCATGATACTGCCAGCGCGCATGAAGTCTTTCACCCGATAACCCGCCGGTCCCATGATCAGGGCGTTAACCTGATGGGTTGGGATCAGGAAGGAGTTGGAAGTGGCGATGGCCACGGTCAGGGCGAAGACTGCCGGGTTGGCATCGATGCCGTTGGCCTGGGCCGCCAGTGCGATGTTAACTGCCAGTGGCACCAGCAGCACGGTTGCGCCAACGTTGGACATCACCAGAGTAAAGAAGGTGGCGAGAATGGCAATGACGCCCTGCAGGATAAAAGGGCTGACGTTGCCGATGATCGCCAGGGTACTCTTGGCGATCCACTCCGCGGTACCGGTGGTTTCCACTGCAGCGCCGAGCGGGATCAGGCTGGCAAGGAGGAACACGGTTTTCCAGCTGACCGCCTCGTAGGCCTCGTCGATGGTCAGCACCCGGGTAAGAATCATACCCACCGCGCCGGTTAGCAGCGCGACCGAGAGCAGTACGTCGGTGAATAGCACCATCCCCAGGGCAATGACAAAGAATACCGTGGCGTGCGGTACTTTCTGTGGTCGCAGTTCTTCATGAGGGAAGTCCTGGGTGACAACGAGGAAGTCCTTGTGCTTTTTATCGATTGAGGTGAGGTCTTCCCAGGTACTGTGCTGGACCAGGGTATCGCCGCTCTGTAGTACGACTTCGCGCAGGTCGTTACGAATGGTGTCGTTACCGCGGTGTACCGCGAGGATGTTCATACCGTAGGTGTTACGCATGCGCAGGTCACGCAGGCTTTTGCCGACCAGGCTGGAGTTAGGCGGGATAACCACCTCGGAAACGCCAGAACGGCTCTGGGTCAGTACCTCAGCGAACACGGTGAGATGGTCGGAAACCTTCAGATCGTATGTCTCGGCAAAGACCTTGACCGGGGCAGCGGGTCCCATCAGCGCCAGGACTGAGCCCGCTTCAACCACCACATCTCGCGAAGGCGCGACACGGGTACGGGAGCGGTCACGCATAGCGATGATCGAGACGGTATGTTCCAGATTGGATTCCAGTTCTTCAATGGTCATATCCGCTAGGCGGTTGCCGCCGGGAATCGTGACTTCGAAGATGTCCCCATCCAGGCCGTAGTGTTCGCGGAAATAATTCAGGGTATTTCCCGCGCCGGAACTTTCAGTCTTGTTCGTCGGCAGGACGAAGCGTCCAGCGATAATGAAATAGAGAATGCCGGTCGCTACCAGGGCGACGCCAACCGGGGTGACCGCAAACAGGTCGAAGGTGTTCATCTGCTGGTGATCGGGCAGCGATTTGTTGGAGGTCAGGATCAGGTCGTTGAGCAGAATCAACGGACTGGAACCGATCATGGTCATGGTGCCGCCGAGGATCGCGGTGAAGCCCATCGGCATCAGCAGGCGCGACATCGGCAGGCCGGTACGGCCGGAGATGCGGCTGACCACGGGCAGGAACAGGGCGGCGGCGCCGACGTTCTGCATAAAGCTGGAGATGAAGCCGACCGTGCCGGAGATCAGCGGAATAATGCGTCGCTCGGTGGTGCCACCAACGCGCAGAATAAAGGAGGCCAGACGACTCATCAGACCGGTCTTGTCGAGTCCGGCGCCGATAATCATGACCGCGATAATCGAGATCACCGCGTTACTGGAGAATCCGACGAATAGTTGGCGAGCGTCTACCAGCGAAGGCACCAGTGTGTCCGGAATGACGGTGGTCAAGCCCAGTAGCACCATAACCAGTACCGCGGCGACATCTACGCGCACCACTTCCGAGACAAAGAGATAGATGGTGAATGCCAGGATCCCCAATACCCACATCATCTCTGTTGTAAGTTCCGGCACAACGGCACCTCATGTAACTGTTTGGTTGGTAAGACTTATTACTTCTTTGTATAGAAGTAATAGATATTTTGTAAAAATTTTATCATAGCCATGCACGGGAAAGGGATAAGAAAATATTTTGGCAAGCCCAAGCGGGTTTTCTATTGGTGGACAGGCATAAAAAAACCCGGCGTGAGCCGGGCTTTTTTGTACAGGCAGGAGACTGCGTTACTTACGAGTACTGGGAGCGTTGACGGTGATGCCGTTGCTCATGTAGCCGCGCAAAAAGTCGTGGGTGGCGTTGATCAGCGGCACACCTGGCACCAACAGCAGCACACAAGCGGTCATCGCCGCCTCAGGTGCAGCCCCAAAGTGCAATAAAGCTGAGATACTGGCTATCAAACCC
>JBNLAT010000076.1:0-7973 GCA_050302275.1 Thiohalomonadaceae bacterium
GAGCCTCATCGCGATTGACGCCTTGTTTTCTCATGACCCAGGCGACCACATCACCACCTGTCTGGCAGGCACCATCGCACTGCCAGTGTCCTGTCGCGGGATCGACCATCAGCGCCGCATTGCGATCATCATGAAAGGGGCAGTCTCCGGTCCACACCGCCCCCTCACGAGAGAGCTCGACACCAGAGGCCCTAATCACTTCCAGCAGGTCAAGTTTGTCAGATGTAATATTACCGTTGTGATTGTCAGTCATTTTCTCCCTCCTTCTCAGCTTGCTGCGACGCTTTGATGGGAGACATCTTCTTACGCATCGACTCACCGCTCAGCTTGAGGATATGAGCAGAGTGCACGATCCGATCGAGGATCGCGTCCGCAATGGTGGCTTCGCCAAGATAGACGTGCCACTGTTCGACCGGGAGCTGGCTGGTAATTATGATGGAGCTCTTACCCAACCGATCATCGATGATCTCCAGCAACTCCTGACGCCCGGTTGATGTCAGTGGGGAGAGGGCCCAATCGTCAAGGATGAGGAGATCTTTTTTCGAGAGGCGATTTCTGACAGTTGGTAGGCTGCCATCAGCGTGAGCAACCTCCAGATCCTCAAGAAAGCGTGAGAGACGTGTATAGAGCACTGAGAAACCCTTTCGGGTTGCTTGTAGCCCCAAAGAGCAGGCCAGATGGGTTTTACCCGAACCGGTGGGGCCAGTAAACACCACGTTGAGGTGCTTCTCGAGATAGTCACAGCTGAGCAGATTCGCCATCACCTGGCGATCCAGGCCACGCTTGACCCGGTAGTTGATGTCCTCCGGGCACGCATCGATCTTAAACCTGGCTTGTTTAACTAGGCGGTTGAGCTTCTTCGTCTCCCGCGCCTGGATCTCAATATCGACCGCCATACCCAGTCGGTCATCGCATGAAAGGTCCTGCAGGGAGGGGTTACTACGCATATCCTCAATGGCTTGAGCCATTGCATGAAGACGCAGTGTCCTCAGTTTGGATAAGGTCTGTTCTATCAGCGTGGTCATGGCTTAGCCCTCCTGGGAGTAGTAGCGAGGGCCACGCACGTTGTAGTGCAAGGGAAGCTGTCCCTGTACAGGAGTGCGCGGATCATTGTCGCCATCCAGATTTCTGCGCAGGATGGATTTCACGGATTTGAGTGTCTTCGAGCCGATCTGGTTGGCACGCTGACAGGCCGCCTCAACACGTTTTGGTCCATATTCTTTTACCAGTTTCATCAGGCTGCTACAGGTACGAATACCGGGAAGGAAATGTGGGGTACGATTGAGTTGGTAGTGGACAAAATCTTCAGTGAATTCACCAATACGCGCCGCCCACTCCTGAAAGAGCTCTGGCGTCTGCTCTGCGTATTTTCGATGGGCAATAGGTTGGTGCTCAGACAGCGTGGTGTGACCACCCACGACATGGCTTTTCACATGAGTAGCGACTCGCTTACCCAGACAAAACACCTCAACTGTATGCTGGGTAATCCGTGCTTCAATTCTGGATCCGACCAGCTGATGGGGTACGGAATAGTAATGTTTATCGACATACACATGATAATCAGAGCGAACCTTCTGCTCAGAAGTCCATACGGAAGTGGGTTCAAATACCGACTCAGGTAACGGTAGGAGCTGAGGACGCTCTACCTCATCAAACAACTTTTTACGACACCCTGGTAACTTCTTAAAAGGCCGCTCATTTAGCAGATTCAAACGCCTAGCTATCTCATCGTTGATCTCCTGCAGGCTGAAAAATTTTCTGTGCCGTAGCGCTGCAAGAATCCATCGGGTGACAATCTGAACCCCAATCTCTGCCGGACTTTTATCCTGAGGCCTTCGGACACGTGCTGGGACGATGACCGTGCTATAGTGCACCGCCATTTCGCGGTAGGTTCGATTGAGTTTGGGCTCGGAACCTGGTGTCGTGACTGCGGATTTGAGATTGTCCGGCACAATCGTTTCTGGAACACCACCGAAAAACAAAAACATCCGATTATGAACATGTATCCAATCGTGTAGCTTTTGTGAGTCGCAAGCGTATGCAAAAGTGTATTTCGATGAACCCAGCACACCGACAAAGATTTCTGCCAGCTTTTTCTGACCGCCTGACAGATAGTAGGGAATGTTACGACCGGCAAAATCGACAAATGCGACTTTACCTGCTTGGTGGGTCTGACGCATGCTGATATCCAGCTTAGAGACATACTCCCTGTACAATTCGGTGAAAGAGCTGTAACCATATGCATCATCTGGCCCGTCAAGGCAGTAGTCTTCCCACAGCAACTGCAGAGTTACATCAGCCATCATTTTTTGACTGTGTATATACGCCCAATCAGGTCGACGCTTTTTGGACGTATAACCACAGCACTTGGTTAGTAACGCCATGACGCTTCTGTCGTCCATTTCCTTTATCTTGTCCCATTCAAGGTTCAGTTCCTCTGCGATACCACGATAACGTTTAATCGTATTGCGTGATCGAGAGACAAGTTCACCGATCTGACCATTGCTCAGGGGGGTCGTGAGAATGAGACGTAGTGATTCTCGATATATGTTCATTTCATCTCTCCTGAGTCCGATATTGCATTTTCTTAAGTCCCCGGCTTTGTCTCATCCAATGATTTTCTGGATGTGTAATAGTCCAATCACCAGCAACTATTGACTTCTTCAGACTGGTATTTTGATCCCAGCTAATCTCGCGGTACCTATCTATGGTGTTTATCGATAGTTTGGCAAAGTGGATGAGCTGGCTTTTGCGAAGAGGTGTTGTGAGAATTAATCGCAGTGCTTCTCTATGTTCATTCATACTTCTTCTCCCGTATTCAGGACATATACGTCCCTAGCTCGATGTCTCGAACCTGTATATAGTGAATTCTTCAGGGTGCGCGCTGCTGAGGTGAGTGTTCGTATACGCACTCACTCCTTGACAGAACCGGGAAAAGAGTCTTGAATGTAATCAGTCGGGGCTCAATTCGACTGAAACAAGAACAAGCCTGAGTGCATTATGCCTCGGGCTTTCTCTTTTCTGGCACCCTAGTTTTTATTAACCAATGCAAATTGGTCACACCCAGTTTCGTTTAGCTCATGATTCTTCCTCCTCTCATACTGCTTGGTTGATTGACTTATAAATCTGGGTTGTCAGCCTGCGTGTTGATATCCATTGCTTTTGAAGCCAGGTCATCTGGTAGTTCTCTTCCCATCGAAACTAACCATTTGGCAATGTCGTGTGTCCTGGCAAAGCGCATGCGATACCCGGGACGCTTAAATGTCTGTACTGGCATCGTTCTTCGACTAACTGCCTGCCGGAAAGCTGCTGATGAGGGATACCCCATTACATGAGGTAAGTCGTTGCCCCCAATGACAGCACCATAGAGTTTCAGCAGACAAATTTCGTAGGCCGCCACCTCGTCACACACATCGATTCCAATACAAAAAGTTTCATCTGGCATACCCAGATGTTAGTTCCACGCTAAAACCTATTAAAATACTTGTTACGGCCTCTAACGTAACCGGGTGTGACATAAATGCCGTATCCAAACCTTTCCCCTCTGAAAGACAAGGAGTTACGACATATGGCCGCCTCTAGCTGTTTGTCAGAAATTGCTCTGGCAGCCGGCGGGGAGTGGCGACCATACAGATTAGAAAAGCACATAAATAGAGCTACTTACGTCTCACAGCAAGGGAGATATGGCAGATTAGAACGAGGTATTGTCCCTACGAACGGCACAGCCTATGAGCTGAAGGAGACACTGGGCGAGAAATGTGACGTTAAATACTGGAGAGATCACTCGATATGGGAACTGCTAAGAGTTGGACCCATTGCGCAAGTGCAAATAGATAAAGCACTCTCCTCGGTCAGGAGCAATATTAAGAGGTATATTTGGCTTGATCCTCCCCCTCTAAGGAACAAATTAAGCCAACCCATCCGATTAGATATTTCTATTGATAATATCGAGTGCATAGGGAAACGCCATACTCTGGATTCGCTAATAACCCTGTTTGCATTTTCAAGAGAGGCCAGATCCAGGGGCATGCTCAGACAAGCTTACTGGGCGGCACGAGAAAGCCTGGGCGTTTTTCCATACGTGATGGGCAAATACCCCCAGCTCTATATTTGTTGGAAGTCTATCGCTCAAAGAGCCAAGAAGGTTATCTGGCAACCAGAACACTCCTACACAATGGAGGCAACTCTCAATGTAAGTCTTTCCGATCTCGAGCTTAAAATTGATGCCGTTAAACAAGAATCAGAGAAAAAGGGTATTTCATTTCCTCCTCCCGACATCGTATCCAGGCATAATCGTTTTCTCGATTAACCGCTGTGACTACGATTAGATGTATGTTTGATTTTCTCGCTGCAGGACTTTTCAGCGGACGCGTCAGAAAATTTTGGAATCAGACGTCAGAATCCATTGGAATGAATGATCAAATTGTCTGGAATACGCAGGTGCGTATTCCAGACCGAATTGCACCCTGTGCTGAAACAAACTGACACCCGAAACCAAAATTCGCTGCAGGTCACGCTGGAGCATTTGCTGATACTATGATTACGATTGTAGTGCTGAAGTATAGTGTGAAAGCTATATTAGCGAAAACTGTGTTCTGACCCTGAGGTTTCCCCTCAAATACTTACTTGAATTCAAAAGGATACAATCTATTTTTATGAGAAAACGAAGCATGCATGACACATTGCGCCTCAATTTTCGTTGTCGAAGCGAAAAAAACGAGGTGTGCCATGCATGCAGAAGGAATAGTAGCGCGAACTCTCGGTCCTTGTTTAGCAAAATTACACGTCAAGCGCTCCAATGCACTGTTGCGGGCTACCGCGGCCTTACTTTGTGCAGGTCGCGCCAACCTTTCATCGATAGCCCTTTATCTGAGTTCCGACATCGCCTACAAACATCGAATCAAGAGTGTAGATCGTTTATTAGGGAACGCCGCTTTGCATCAAGTAAGAGCGCAACTTTATGGACGCTTGGCTCAATACTGGCTAAAGGATGTGGAGCGCTGGCTGGTGGTGGTGGATTGGTCAGATGCGACACGTGATCAACGCTGGCACCTATTGCGGGCCAGCGTGGTGGTCGAGGCCCGCTCAGTCACGCTGTATGAGGAGGTCCATCCACGATCGAAGTTGGGCAATCCGAAGGTACATCAGATGTTTGTCAGGCGCCTATCTACCCTCATACCGACAGGTATCCAGGTTATTGTCATGACCGATGCCGGTTTTCACTCTCCGTGGTTCAAACTGATCAAGAAACAGGGTTGGGCTTATGTGGGACGACTTCGCGGGAAAAATCAAGTGCGATTAGAAAAGGACGGGGCTTGGTTAGCGGCACGAGAGATTTACCAACGAGCCCGAAGCGAGGTTCGTGATTTCGGAATGGGCGCCTATGTACTGAGCAATCCAGTCGAGGGACGCATCGTGCTCGCGCAACGACCCGCGAAAGATCGACATAGCTTGAATATGTACGGTCGCAAACGCAGAAGCGGTGTGAGTATAAAAAACGCACGGGCAGCGCGAGAGCCTTGGCTTTTGTTTGCTAGTGAGGGCTTGGTGCATTTGAGTGGTGAGTCGATAGTTAAACTGTATGCCCAACGTATGGGAATAGAACAATCGTTTCGGGATACAAAAAACCTACGTGTTGGTTATGGCCTTGAGAGTACGCGTTCGCGCAGTGCTCAGCGATTGGAAATGCTGTTACTGCTTATACACTTTGCTTCATTCTTGCAGAGACTGATCGGAGAACGGGCAAAAGAGCAGCAATTGGAATTGCAGTTCATGGCGAATCGGCGCGCTGATCGGCGAGAAATATCCTTATTTGTAGTAGTTCAGACTTGATCTGACACCTCGCTTGAAAAGAAGAGGGTTACCGGTTTAGATGGAAGTGCTAACTGACCATCGAAACCATAAGAGGTAACCCTCATGCATCATACTAACGAACACATCATCAAACACAAGGTTGGACTGCTGAATTTGGCAGAGGAATTGGGTAATGTTTCCAAGGCGTGTCAGGTCATGGGACTATCGCGGGACACATTCTATCGCTACAAACAGGCAGTTACAGAAGGTGGTGTAGACGCTTTGCTGAACAAGAGCAGGCGCAAAGCCAACCCAAAGAACCGGGTTGATGAAAAGACGGAAAGTGCCGTTGTTGCCTATGCCGTGGATGTTCCGGCGCACGGTCAAGTCAGAGTCAGTAACGAACTGAGGAAACAGGGGATTTTCGTCTCGCCAACCGGCGTTCGTAGCATCTGGTTGAGACACGATTTACATAGCTTCAAAAAGCGACTGAAGGCACTGGAAGAGAAGATTGCCCGGGAAGGCATTATTCTGACGGAGGCTCAGGTTGCCGCCCTAGAAAAGAAGCAGCAAGACGACGAAGCAGCCGGTGAGATCGAGACGGCCCACCCAGGCTACCTCGGCTCCCAGGACACCTTCTACGTAGGCACATTGAAGGGTGTTGGCCGGATCTACCAGCAGACCTTCGTTGACACCTATTCGAAAGTGGCCTTTGCCAAGCTCTACAGCACAAAGACGCCGATTACTGCAGCTGATCTGCTGAACGATCGGGTATTACCGTTCTTCGAACGCCACGAGTTGCCGATGCTACGTATTCTGACCGATCGGGGAACTGAGTATTGCGGTCGCGCTGAAAAGCACGATTATCAGCTCTACCTGGCGCTCAACGACATCGACCACACCAAGACCAAGGTGAAGTCACCACAGACCAACGGTATCTGTGAGCGTTTCCATAAGAGCATCCTGCAGGAGTTCTACCAGGTAACATTCCGCACGAAGCTCTATGCTGATCTGGAAAGCTTGCAGGTTGATCTAGATGAGTGGCTGATGTACTACAATGAGCACAGAACGCATCAGGGAAAGATGTGCTGTGGCCGGACGCCGCTGGCCACGCTTGAAGACGGAAAACGAATCTGGAAGGAAAAGAATGTAGGCTGAACTTGACCTGACAGACACGCCATCGAAACCGGTAACTGTCAGATCAAGTCGCGACTACTACACCTTATTCACACTGGGACGGCGTATCCTCGACACCATGCCCCAGTACGTACATCGACTCAAACCATGGCGAGCGTTGAACGGTTTTTCAGCTCAAGCTGAAGCGGCATGTTTGGAATCAGCATAAAATGCGGGGAAACCTCAGGTTCTGACCCCGGTTTCCCCGGAATTCCAGAATTCCTGTTCCCGTTTCTATTTCAATCGTCGTTTTCGTATATTTTTTTAACTCCTAGATATTCCAAAGAGAATAGGGTGATTCCAATTCCAAGAGCAAAATCTAACAAAATGATGATAATTATATTATCAAAAAAGTCATAAATTAGTATTGCCAATACAAACCATGACACCGATATCACAGTAGTAATTAGGAGTGTATTTATAGACAGGACTGATTTGCATACACTACACTGAAATCGTGTTCGCAAATCAAAATAATTTAATTTGTTATTACAAACAGGGCATTTCATTACTGCGCTCCAACTTGACATGAATTCTTTTTGCCACACTTGTCATGGCAAATAGCAGCGATCCCAGCCCTACAACCTCCAGCCGCCATTGCGCCAGTTACAGGATCTTCCATAAGTGAGACACCTGCTTGCATTAAAGTACATAACCCACCATTTACTACCATACATTCTATAAAACAACCGTCATGGTTTGGATAACTTGGATATGGCTCGCAATCGAAAGTATTTGGATACTCATCCTCGTAGTTACGCATTGGCACCGCCCTATGACCAGGCGGACAGAATGGCGCTTTTCCCTTTGGATCTATCCTATTTATAGGATTTGCATTTGCATACAGATAAGTATTAATACCACCTTCTATACCAATCGGATCCGACTGCAGATACCTCCCCGTACTCGGATCGTAATCCCTAAAGTAGTTGTAATAATTCCCCGTCTCCTCATCAAAATACTGCCCCGGAAATCCCAACGGCATCTCAATCGCCGCCACATTC
>JBNLAT010000077.1:0-7794 GCA_050302275.1 Thiohalomonadaceae bacterium
CTACCAGCATCGCTTGAAGGATTCGCTGCGGGTGGCGGAACGGGTGTTGAAGGTGATCGGCAAGCGCCTGGAGTTCCCCGAGGACTGGCGCGACCTGAGCGAGATGCGATTGGGCAGCGGCGTCATGATCTCCATGACCCTGATCCGCTTTTACATGCTGGCGCTCAAGGGCGCCGGCTTTCTGGAATTGAGACTGGGGGACTACGACTCGGCCCTGCAACGCCTGGACAAGGTGGTGGAGCTCGACTCGAAGGACCGTCTCGGCGCGCAGGCTCTGCTGGATGTGGCGCGCGAGGCGCTGGAAAAACAGGCCGATCCGGTGTCGGCCTGAGGATTCGAAGTGGAGATACGGTGCGGGAAATCAAAGCGTAGGGTGCGGCTTGCCGCACCGATAAACCATCGACCCACGGGTCTGAGTGACAGACATGATTATTTATTGGGAGACCAACAATGAGTGAGAGTGAATTCGACCTGGACATGGACGAGCTCAGCAGCGCCGAGGACTTTCTCGACTACTTCGCCATCGAATACGACCCGTCGGTGGTGCACGTGAACCGTCTGCATATCCTGCAGCGCTTTCACGACTACATCGACGGCGTCGAGGCGATGCCCGAGGAGGACGAGGAGAAACGGCGAGTCTATGCCGGGCTGCTCAACAGCGCCTACAACGACTTCGTGCAGTCCGACGCCCTGACCGAGAAAGTGTTCAAGGTCTTCCGCATGCACGAACCGGTGACGGTGGAGATTCCGCTGATGGACCTGACCCAGCAGGTGAGTAACGTTGCGCCCAAAGTTTGAATATGGCGACAAGGTGCGGGTGGTGCGCAACGTGCGCAACGACGGCACCTACCCCGGCGAGCCCACCGGCCGCTTGTTGGTCCGTCGCGGCAGCGTGGGTTACGTACGCGACGTGGGTACCTTCCTGCAGGACCAGCTGATCTACTCGGTCGATTTTCTCGACGCCAACAAGCGGGTCGGCTGCCGCGAACAGGAACTCCAACTGGAGAGCGATCCCTGGATTCCCTCCCGTTTCGAGTTTCGCGACAAGGTGACGCCGACCATCCCCCTCGGTATCCAGGGCGAGGTGATCGCCGCGCCCGGCGACGAGGGCGAGATCGAAATGGTCCTGCGGGACAATCCGGGCGGCCCCGCCTACCACGCACGCTTCAATGGCCGCACCCTGCAGGTGCCGGAGAAGGCCCTCGAATTCCTCAATCCCGAGCTTGAGGAGGAGCTATGACCTTGGCAGAGAAGCAACCCGACATCACGCCAGAGTTCAGCTACCATCTGCTGCGCAATGCACTCAACGGCTATCGCAAGAACCTGAGCCAGCTCGAGCCCAACGAGTACACCCAGGTCTACCGCAAGGCGAGCAAGAGCTATGCGTTGGAGTCGCTGGTGATCGCCTCACCCGAGGCCGACGGTTTGGTGATCTCCGAACAACAACTGGACGACTCGTTGGCGGCGGTGGCGGAACGCTACACCAGCCGCGATGAATTCCTCGGCGACCTGGAGAGCAACGGCCTCGACGAGGAGGGGTTGCGCAAGGCGCTGTATCGGGAATTGATGTTCGACAGCGTGATGCAGCGGGTGGCCGCCAGGAGCGCCGAGGTCAACGAACTCGATGTCCACCTCTTTTACGAAATGCACAATGAGCGCTTCCAGACCCCGGAGACCCGGGTCGCCAGCCATCTGCTGATCACCATCAACCCGGACTATCCCGAGAACACCCGCGAGGCGGCCCTGGAACGCATGCAGCAGGTGAGCGACAAGCTGGCGGGGCGCGGCAACCGTTTCGAGGAGTTCGCCAAGCGCTACTCCGAGTGCCCCACCGCGATGGAGGGAGGCAAGCTGGGCGAGGTCAGCCGGGGCCAGCTCTACGAGCGTCTCGACGCCGCACTGTTCAAGCTGGAAGCGGGCGAGGTCAGCGGCATCGTCGAATCGGAAATGGGCTTCCACATCCTCTACTGCGAAAAGATCAAATCGGCCCGCAGCGTGCCGCTGTCGAAGGCCGCGCCGCGCATCCGCGAAGTGCTGCAGGAGCGCCAGCGCCGCAACTGCCAGAAGAGCTGGCTGCAGAGCCTGCAGAAGATCGAAAACGCCTGACGGAGTATTCGGTGCGGCAAGCCGCACCGAAAGGCGGTTGAAATCGAGATATCGGTGGGGCAGGGCCCCACCCTACGGCCGGGTAGGGTGGGGCCCTGCCCCACCAATTACACGAATACAGAGCACCACTGCCAGGAGATCCCCATGACCGCCCCCAAGCCCCACTGTTCATTCTGCGGCCAGGTCCAGAGCCAGGAGGTCCCCCTGATCGCCGGCGAAGAGGGCCATATCTGCGAAGAGTGCGTGCGTCTCGCCTCCCAGGTGGTCGGCAGCTGGGGACGCAAACGGGCCGCCTCCAAACCGATGCGTAACCTGCTCAAGCCGGTCGAACTCACACAACAGCTCAACCGCTACATCATCGGCCAGGATCTGGCCAAGGAGACCCTGGCGGTGGCGGTCTACAACCACTACAAACGGCTCAGCATGGAGAACGAGCGACCGCGCATGCAGGTCCACGAGCCGGAGGTGGAGATCGAGAAGTCGAACATCCTGCTGCTGGGTCCCTCCGGCACCGGCAAGACGTTACTCGCCAGCACCCTGGCCCGCATCGTCGGCGTGCCCTTCGTCATCGCCGACGCCACCACTCTGACCCAGGCCGGCTACGTGGGCGAAGACGTGGAGAGCATCCTGGTGCGCCTGCTCGACAGCGCCGACGGCAACCGGGAGCTGGCGGAGTGGGGCATCGTCTATATCGACGAGATCGACAAGCTGGCGAAATCGGGCGAGTCCTCCCACGGCACCCGCGATGTCTCCGGCGAAGGCGTGCAGCAGGCCCTACTCAAACTGGTCGAGGGCGCACAGATCAAGCTCGGCGCCAAGGGCCGCAAGGAGCACGACGACCAGACCATCGATACCCGCAACATCCTCTTCATCGCCGGCGGCGCCTTCGCCGGCCTCGAGCGCCTGCTGGAGAAGCGCCTCGACACCACCGAGCGCGGCATCGGTTTTCATGTCGATCTTTCCGATCCGCGCAAGGCCTACGACCAGCTGCGCCTGTTCGAAGAGGTGCAACCCGAAGATCTGCGCCACTTCGGACTCATCCCCGAATTCATCGGCCGATTTCCCGTCATCACCGCCCTGCACGACCTGGATGAGCAGGCCCTGGTGCAGATCCTCACCGAACCCCGTAACGCCCTGGTGCGTCAGTATCAGAAACTGTTCGAGTACGAGAATGTAAATCTGGAGTTCACCCCCGAGGCCCTGCGCGCTATCGCCCGCCAGGCCATCGACCGGGGCACCGGCGCCCGCGGATTGCGCGGCGTCATGGAGGGTCTGCTGCGCAAAGCCATGTATGAAATGCCGTCCCTCGAAGGCGTGACCGACTGCCGGGTGAATGAAGCGATGGTGATGGGTGAAGAGCCGGTCATCTTCAGGACGGAGTCAGACGAGGTAAGTGTGGAATCCTAGGCAAGCCCGCTATGAGTAACTAGACCTTGGCGGCTGGTGAATCGGTGTTCAAAGCTGTCGTGTTCGATGCGCGAACAGCATTGGGGTACCTACGCACCAAAGCGTCGGGCAAGTACACCTCTCCATGACCCGCACTCAGATCCAGGCGATGGAGTTGCTCGACCGCACTGATCTACTGATGTCACGGTGAAACTCGAATCAGATCACGATGGCTGACGCAAACCTATGCGCGCCTTGAGGTAGTTGAGCTGCTCGGGAGTGTACTGGTGGCCCGTGGTTTGGTGGTCGATATCCAGCGCCAGGTGGAGATATAGCAGAACTGCCAGGCGACCTCCCTGGATGCGGGAGACTTCAATAGCTGACAGTAACCGTACGTATGGCATCGATACTTTGATAACTGTTGCCAGCCTTAAAGATGCTATTAGCGGCCTATCACATCGAAGTAGCGGGCAATGTCCGAGCCGACAAGCGGCTTGATTTCGAACCCGTTCTGAGCCTTAATGAATTCCATGCCACGCTTCACATGCTACGGGAGCGATTTCTCGGGTGTGGAGGCTTTTAAAAGGTATTTCAGGTAGTTATCGTACAATCGGTAATCAGGATCAGGGATGATGATGGGAATATCGCTCGTATCAACTCTCCTTGTCAGAAACCTGGGTGTCCTGCCCGGGCCGGTCATACCTCGCTCCAAGCTCGGCCGATTCGGTAATTTCACAATAGGCCGCGTCGGCACGATCAGCAAAAACACGACGCGGTCTGACATACGGTAGATTCTCTATAGGACACCGATATGACAGGCTTTATTGATTGGGCTCAAGTGCGAAACTCTCGGAATGGCAAGAATTCCATCGCACCCGATTCTTGTCCTGGGTAACTCATTTTTCTGCGCCAAGTAATAATAGAGGCACTCAAAATATAACCATAGGCATCCATTGGATGCTCGTTATCGTTCGCACCAAAGAGCCCGGCCATCAGGCTTCATAGATACCCCGCTAAGGAGCCCTTACTCAGTCTTATCAGGGGAACTACATGAGAGAGGAGGATGCTATGTCAGTACAAGTGGAAAAATATTATGCGCGTTGGTGTCCCACAAAGCATCACGGGTATGTGGTGATTTACTGGAACGGTGGGTCAAAGGCATTTCCTGAGCAATCGTTTAGCACGCCAGCTGAGTTTCAAATCGTAATTGACCTGCTCCGGAATGAGAAACCCGTGTGGTGGGACGAGCCGACTGGGAGGCTTTACGCAAATCAAGAGCCAGTTGGAGAAGGTGAATAGCATATAGCCAGACCAGCGTTACAGACCATGCGCTGCGATGCAGCGCTTGGTCGGGTGAGCTTTGCCGCTATGTTCTCAAGCAATCATGTATAGAAAGTACAAATTAGCGTTTTTTACGTCTGCCGGTGTTGGGCTGCTACTTGGTGGCATTGGTTACTATGCGTACAAGCGAACATAACAATTGCATCGTGTCGTTAACGATTACTCACTCGACAGGTGCCGCTGAGGCGCCTCTTCGCCTGATCTTGGTGTTGTATTCAAAAGGGATGCCTTAGTCATGGGAGAACTAAGCAAACTCAAGGGTATTGGTCAAAAATCCGAGCAATGTCTGAATGAGATTGGTATCAAAACGGAAAGCGAATTAGTAAAAATTGGTGCGGTGAGAGCATTTATTAAACTAAAACGTGAATGTAGCACTAAACCCAGCTTAAATTTTCTCTATGCAATGGTTGGTGCATTAGAGGATAAGCATTGGTCCGAAATCGCAAGATCGGAAAGAGGAAGATTACTGATTGAGCTCGAAGGGTATCGAGAGCTTGAAGAAATTCTTCGGGAGGAGGGATTGGAAATTGAAATTTAGCGAAATGTCAAATGCGTTCTCTCCGCTTACTGCTACGCAGTCGTACTAAAGCCTTATTCTTTGTTGATCAAGCATGAAAGCACTGATCTACGTTCTCGCCTTGCTCTTGTACTCATGGGCTGTAACAGTGATGGCGGCTGATGTCGACTATGGTGATCTCAAATATTATGAAAAGGCAGATCCATATAGAGATATCAGTTCTGCTATAGCAAATGGAGATTTGCGCTTTGTCGCTCTCATGGGAAGAGGTATATATATTCCAGGGGTTTATGACTATTACGAAAATTACTTATCCTATGGGTACAAAATTGTTACTGGCACTAGCGATGCGATACAAAGCTATGAACACGGGCGATTAATACATATAGCTCAATATTATGCTGAAAATTACAACCATGAACTTCTAAAATATATTGAATCACTCAAAGCCAAGAAAATTGCCGAGGGTACTGCCGGTTACCCATACGCACAGGAAATGTTTGATATTGAAGAAGTAACAATTGGTGACATCAATATGCTTCCGTATTCACTTCATGCTGTATTGTCACTTAAAAGCTCAAGCTGTGTAAACCATGCATGGTGGTTCGATCCGATTTCAAATGACAAACCGATGTACGATTGGAATCAATTTATAACTACATTCAACGAAGTTGATCAGGCAGTTTGTCAACACAAATGGATTAAAGAATGGATTGAGTCAGGAACAAACAGGACAGCAGAGGCCCAGGTTTTCGGTATCCGTCCATATACTGAAACAGACTTTCATGATTATGTGGAGATACCGTGGCACAGGGCAAAATTGGACAACAAGCCATACTATGAAATTTTGCTTCGCGAGGACTCTAAATGGGTAGGTACCATATATATTTCAGAGGACAGCAATACAGCAATGGTCACGAATCTTAATGGGACGAGCGGACCCCATTGGCTGGATAACAAAAAAATAGATCATGACTCGAACTTACCAAGTGTCATAGTTGTTGATAAATCAGGCAAATGGCGAATCGTGGAGTGAAGCAGCACGGCTAATTCATTCGGCGAATGGTGGATACCTAACGGCCTTGAAGGGTAAGGATGTGTAGCACAACGCTATTGATGAGCAGCCTTATGTGAAATGAAGATGGATATGATATTCATATGACTCCTGTACCTGGATTTCTGCACGAACAGACTATTTATCATCCCGTATTCGGTGTAATAGCCCCGCTATAGTTAGTCTCAATTAGCATGGGTGTGTCGAAATAATTTACAAAAGGTAATCGAGCGAAATACTCGGGAGTTGTTATACGTTTGATTACATTCCGAAAGATTCATATGGCATAAATTTTGATGATATTTAGAGAAACTTGAGGAAATAGTCATGGGTACTGTATCTGCACATGCTCAATCATTATTCCCTAGTTGGTTTCGGGGTTTTCGGTTTGCTATTCCAAAGATGGAATGGATCCTGCGTGATGGCGAATATGAACCTCATTCGCCCATAGCCAGGCTTGAGGCCTATCTGATAAGTACATTCAGTACTCATCAAACAAAATTCATCTCCAAAGCAATCGAGGATGTTGCACAGGAATTGAACAGGCAACTCGTGAGAAACCATATTTCTCACTTGGTGGTGTATGGTTCAAATAGAAAAATCGTTGCCGCGAACATCCTACTGAATACTGCCTTTACCAGTGATGTAGTCCTGGTGCTCACAAATGCTGAGTTAAGTAGAGAGTCGCTGATCGCAAATAAAATCAATCATCAGCTGACCTTGAAGCAAATTATGCAGCTTCCAGTTGCTCTTGAAGATGTAAAGTCAAGCGAACTGGATCTTCCGGAGAATCTGATCAGCTCTTTGTATTCAAATAAAAGGTTGGTTGGACCGTATCAGATAGACACTGATCGTTACCCATTTTCGAAGTGTTTTATTTAAATGAGATTAATGCGTCTGCTGTCGGCCCAGACTGTGTGAAAACGCCCTAAGCGATATACTTGTATCGTAGCAGCGATGTGAGGTGATCATGAAACGCTTCATCGAAGGTGCAAACCGTGATCAGTGGATCCTGATGCCGGAGCGCTTGGATGACTTCATAGGGGATGACAACCCGGTTCGCGTCGTTGACGCCTACGTTGAGTCACTGGATCTGCGAGGATTGGGCTTCAGAGGAGCTGAGCCTTGTGCGACGGGACGCCCTGCTTATCATCCCTCAGTCCTTCTAAAGCTCTACATCTACGGATATCTCAACCGTATTCAATCGAGTCGCCGCCTGGAGCGGGAAACGCAACGCAATGTTGAGGTGATGTGGTTGCTAGAGCGACTGTCACCCGACTTCAAGACCATTGCCGACTTCCGCAAGGATAACGGCAAAGCGATCCGAGGCGTAAGCCGCGAGTTTGTTTTTCTGTGCCGGAGGCTGGATCTGTTCTCGCAAGCAACTGTT
>JBNLAT010000078.1:0-7760 GCA_050302275.1 Thiohalomonadaceae bacterium
CAAAGCGGCCCCGACGTCATTGAGACAGAAGGGCCGCCAGTCACACAACAGTGTTGTATACTCCATGCAGCCCTAAGGTCTGCTTATCCCAGTCTTAGGGTTAGCCGGGTGGAAGATGGGCAAACATCCTCCGCCCGGTGCTTTACGGAACCACTGAATGAGTTGCTGCGCGGGCGATCTGCTGTGTTGCGCGGTGCTCGCTTCCTCGCCTACCTGCATGGTATGTCTCGGTCGCTGCACGCCGTGCGCCTTGCATCTCATCCCGCTCGCAAACTCCTTCAAAGGTTCCTACTTTGAGCGGTGTTGCACTGTCCAAACTAAGGAGAAAGAGAGGGGGAGTCAAGGGAAAATGGTGGGGGAAATGAAAACAAATATTAAATAAAATTACTAAAAATTTCAGTGCCTATGATCGCTAACTATTTTACACTGACCTTACACTTTAGACCTTTTTGAACCAACCATCTGTTGTAGATGGATTAAGTGTTTCGCAAGTAAGCGATTAGTCGGGCGGCTGTATATACAAAATCAAGTGCTAAATCTTCATCCGTAGCAGCTTTCCCGAACTCTAAATTTCTTATCTCCAGAAGTCGCTCAAAAAGATTTGATGCTTCTCTTGTTACAAATCCATTTTCTTCTAGATTGCGCAAAGCAGCCACACTTTCAAATATACCCTTAACTCTTGGTGCGGGGATTTTATGTTCTATGGCCGCCTCAATAAGTACATTATCAACCATAGTAGATGCATCGAGGATTGTGGCTTTAGGATCGGAACGTGCCATAGTGGTAAATTTAAGAATGAATTCTACTGTTGGATCTAGGCCTTCCATAGCAGGTAAGATTTCCTTGTCTACTTCAGCTTTCAGAGCTCTAATCTTTCCAGCGAATTCCAGCTCTAAATCACCATATTTTAGTTTTTTAAGATTAGGTAATAGCTGTGTTAAAGGTTGTCGCAAGAGAAGCAGCGCTGAGAATATCATTAGCGGCCATGTTAACGAATCTATTAGTGCAGCTATAAATGTCTTCCAATCCATTAACCACCTCTTTCCTTGATTTTGTTAGATTATTTCTTTCTGGTTCAGTAGTTGATTCCAATCGAGTCTGACACTTTGGTCCGCACTTCTTTAAAATACTCATGCTGATCATAGGTCACATTCATTAATGAACTGCAACATGTTAAAAAATTTGTCAGACACAAAATCTTCAAAGCGACGAGTTTTTTCATCAGAAATTACACTTAACGTGCTGTTATGTATTTTCAATTTCATGCAAATGACGAAGCCCTACACGTCTAAGGTAATGCGCGCCTAGCATTGCACATATAAGTAACACAAAGATGATTATTTTCGAGTCGTCAGATAGTCCACCAAGAACACTAATTATTGAAACATTACTCCCCTCACCATCCAGCGCACTTTTAATGATGGCTGTAATCGGTGCCACTGTTATTAACAGCATAATGCTTTTAAATAGTGAAACACTAACATCTATTAATGTATGGGCAAACGCCTCTCTTGCTTTTGGATTATATTCGCTCATTTTCATATCTACCCCTTTAGTACATAACGTTTGACGTGAGGGGCCGCCGTAGCGGCGAAGCCGCGAAGGGAACCCACAAGCGCAGCTTGTGGGCGGACACTCTCGACGGAATTGTTAGGCCGATGGCTCATATATCGATGCGCATGCACTCAAACTCGACTGCGCCCTCACAAGGAACCTCGCCAAGCTCAATACGAAACCCAAGA
The DNA here is from genome assembly GCA_050302275.1 of Thiohalomonadaceae bacterium. GTDB lineage: Bacteria > Pseudomonadota > Gammaproteobacteria > Thiohalomonadales > Thiohalomonadaceae > JAPHTQ01. The sequence continues at coordinate 1,743 of JBNLAT010000078.1, forward strand.
ACTTCGACTAGCCCTGACTCTTGATCGATTACGCGCCCACAACCTCGATAGGCATAAGGGCCAACTTTCTCCAGCCGCTCTTGAGCCCTTTCTTCTCTTAAATCTTCCGGCCAATCCGACAGGCTAGCTGCCTGTGCATTAGCATCAAGTGCGGACAAGTGATTGGCGACCCGATCTCCGGCTTTGAGCTCACACGGGTAGCAGAACACTACGATCTCACCATGAGCGCTCTTTAAGGTAATGCTGGCCGACTCGTCACCTGGAGCATATGGCTCAACGCGTTCAACAAGGAGCGTGCTCATATAGGCCTAACGCCAAGTTAACCGGCGCGCGTTAGCGCGTCCGAGCGAGGAACGAGCGTTGTTGAACTTTTTGTTATGCCCATTCAATACAATTACCTCAGATACCAGAACTTGAACCGCTCCCATAGACCGCAATGTTCATTTATTTTCATTTCGTAAAAAACCGGCTCCGCGAACTTGATTTTCCACTCTGGCGGCCACGATACCTCCCTAGAAAGATCTATATACATACTCTTGGAAAGCGAGCAGACAAAATCGTCAACGTGTTCAGAGGGGCAAACCTCATAGGCTCCACAGGCGCTTAAACGAGTAATAAATTCTTGCACAGAACTTCGTATTTCAAGGAATTTATCTAATGGGTAGAGTTCGTCATATTTTTCTTCCGAAAGTTTTCCTCTGTTGACATGGTACTCATATACCAACCCCATTTTTCGAGAAATATCTGAAGCAAATTCGCTCTCATACTTTAGGTATGTTTCGCCTTTTTTATAGTTGCTATCCTCCAGGGCGGACGATAACTGAAAAAGCGCAATTATTACGCCCATCACTACGGCCATCGTTTGCACCCATGTTGCGAGATGCTGATTCTTTGAGTCTCGAAAAAAGGATACTAGTTTTCCAATCATCGGGCATGACTACCTTTTAAGGGCATAACGACCAAGCTCACACGACGAAAACCGCGTAGCGGTTTTTGGTCGGGTGGAGCGCATGGTTAGCGGGAATCTCCCCCAAGCTCAACAAGAGCCTCATAATAGAGCTCTCCCTCGTTTTCATAAATTGGAATGACTTTCCCGCTTTTTGCTTCTACGAAAAATATCCCGTATTTGCCGGGCGATGGTATTACCACCCCGCAGCCTACGATTTCATAGCTCACTTTAATGCCTGGGCTGCCTCTAAATGCTTTTGTGACAACTGCACTTACTGTATGCGGCAGCGTAATGTCAGAAAACCATTTCCTATTTTCGCCTTTTTCGATGCTCTTTATTCGATTGCTCTCATACTCTGACAGAACTACACCCGTAACTTCCCCTATATAGATTTGCGAGTATTTTTCCAAATTATGTAGATCTGGAGCCAACTTTGCTATGCATGCATTTGCGCTCGCAGAAGCCAAAAAAAGAATGTAAAAGATAAAATTCTTCATTTCATTGTTACCGCTAACTATATGTAGACACCCTAAAAGCTCCGTTACAAACGGAGCTTTTAGGGTGTATAAAAATCTGGGTTGTTTTAAAACAACGACTTATGGTCTGAATACGGAGCCTAAAGGGAATTGCTAACGGAGCTGGAGATTTTGACATTTCGCATTCCTTCGCTCATTGGTACGTGATCGTTTTTACCATCGTACTTACCGAAGTGCAATTTATTCAAACGAAGCGGTTTTGGGTCCCGTAGACGCAGCCGAGCATCGCAGTCATTTCAGGGGAAAGTGAGGGTCTGTTTGAGCGAGGCTTGCCGAGCGAGTTTCGCGAACGGCCTGAAATGACGAGAAGCGCAGGGAACCGCGCAGCGGCAAGCCTCCGGGCGGCCTTCTCTTTGGTTACTTTCTCTTGGCCGCGCAAGAGAAAGTGACCTGCACGCGGGGCAGCCCCCGCATTTCAAATGCTTTATCTGTCGCGAAGCGACACTTGTGGATTCCGGCGGAAGCCGGAATAGATATGTCGGATTATGCTACGCTAATCCGACCTACACACTGTCGCGTTAGCGACTCATCTGGATTCCCGCCTACGCGGGAATGACAATCAAAGTTATCGCGGAACGCGATAACCTACTTCACCCTCATTCCCGGCTTCGCCCCCTCATCCGGATTGAGAATAAACAGATCTTTCCCACCCGGTCCGGCGGCCAGCACCATCCCTTCCGATACACCGAAGCGCATCTTGCGCGGCGCCAGGTTGGCGACCATGACGGTGAGTTTGCCTTCGAGATCTTCTGGCGCATAAGCGGATTTGATCCCGGCGAAGACGTTGCGGGTTTCTCCGCCAAGGTCGAGGGTCAGTTGCAGCAGTTTCTCTGCGCCTTCCACATGTTCCGCTTTAACGATGCGTGCGATACGCAGGTCGAGTTTGACGAAGTCGTCGATAGTAATGGTATCGGCGATTGGCTCAACGGCTTTTTTGGCTTCTGCCTTGGCAGCGGCAGGTTTGGCAGCAGGCGCAGCGGCCTTGGTGGTTTCGCTGGCGTCTTGCAGCATGGCGTCGATCTTCTCCTTCTCCACCCGTGTCATCAGCGGGGTGAATTTGTTAATGGTGTGGCCTTGCAGCGGCACGTCGTAGTTGTTCCAGTTGAGCGGTTTGATGCGCAGGAATGCCTCGGTGTCGGCGGCCATTTTCGGCAGCACCGGTTTGAGGTAGGTGACCAGGATCTTGAACAGGTTGAGGCCCATGGTGCAGATGTCGTGCACTTCCTGATCCTTGCCTTCTTCCTTGGCCAGTGCCCAAGGTTTCTTTTCGTCGATGTATTGGTTGGCTTTGTCCGCCAGCGCCATGATCAGGCGCATCGCCTGGCCGTACTGACGTTTTTCATAGGCGGTGGCGATGGCTTCACCGGCATCGACGAATTCGCGATGCAGTTTCGGTTCCGGGATCTCATGGGAGAGCTTGCCGTCGAATTTTTTGCCGATGAATCCGGCGCAGCGGCTGGCGATGTTGACTACCTTGCCCACCAGATCGGAATTCACCCGCTGCTGGAAGTCTTCCAGGTTGAGGTCGATGTCGTCGATACCGTCGCTCAGCTTGGCGGCGAAGTAGTAGCGCAGATATTCCGGGTTGAGATGGTTGAGGTAGGTGCGCGCCATGATGAAGGTGCCGCGGGATTTCGACATCTTCGCCCCGTTGATGGTGAGGAAGCCGTGGCAGTAGACAGCACTGGGCATGCGGTAGCCGCTACCGGCCAGTTCTGCGGGCCAGAACAGGGTGTGGAAGTAGGCGATGTCCTTGCCGATGAAGTGGTAGACCTCGGCGGTACTCTCCTTGCTCCAGAAGTCGTCGAATTCCAGGTCGTCGCGCTTGTTGCACAGGTTACGGAAGCTGGCCATGTAGCCGATCGGCGCGTCGAGCCAGACGTAGAAGTATTTGCCCGGTGCGTCGGGGATCTCGAAACCGAAGTAGGGGGCGTCGCGGGAGATGTCCCAGTCCTGCAGGCCCGCCTCGAACCACTCTTCCAGTTTGTTGGCGATCTCCGGCTGCATGTGCTCGCCCTTGATCCAGTATTTGAGCATCCCCTCGAAATCGCCGAGGCGGAAGAAGTAGTGCTCCGATTCCTTGGTGATCGGGGTAGCGCCGGAGATGGCCGAGACCGGGTTGATCAGGTCGGTCGGCTGGTAGGTGGCGCCGCAGACTTCGCAGGAGTCGCCGTACTGATCTTCGGCCTTGCACTTGGGGCAGGTGCCCTTGATGAAACGGTCCGGCAGGAACATCTCCTTCACCGGGTCGTAGGCCTGGGTGATCACCCGTGAGGTGATGTGGCCGTTGTCGCGCAGGCGGGTATAGATGGTATTGGCCTGCTCCTGATTTTCCCTGGAGTGGGTGCTGTAGTAGTTGTCGAAGCCTACATGGAAGTCGTCGAAGTCGCGCTTGTGTTCTTTGGCGACCCGGGCGATCAGCTCCTCAGGCTCGATACCCTCGCTCTGGGCGCGCAGCATGATCGGCGTGCCGTGGGCATCGTCGGCGCAGACGTAGAGGCTGTTGTGGCCGCGCATCTTCTGGAAGCGGTTCCAGATATCGGTCTGGATATACTCCACCAGGTGGCCGAGGTGGATCGGGCCGTTGGCGTAGGGCAGGGCGCTGGTCAGCAGGATGTCGCGTCGGGTTTGGGCCATGTTGGTTCTTGAACTCGTGCAATTGTTGCTTGAAAAAGTCGGGATACAGTACCAAGTATGCACTATTCTAGCTAGCCGCCGAATGGCGGCTAGCAAGTCAATATGTGCTTTTGGACCGCATTGTCACGGCTCAGCCGTTTTGTGATAATGCCCGACCCTCACTTTTAAACAGATATCGAACCGTCGGTGTCGATTCCACCGGGCGGTTTCTCAGGAGTATTACCGATGTCAGACGAGACTAAGGCCAAAATTGAAGCGGCGCTGAAGGGCTATACCGATCCCTACATGCAGAAGGATCTGGTCTCCGCCGGTTGTGTTAAGGACATCACCGTCGACGGTGACAAGGCGAAGATCGACGTTACCCTGGGTTTCCCTGCTGCCGGTTACATCGAAAAGCTGAAGACCGAACTCAAGACCCTTGCCGAGGGCGTGGACGGCGTTAGCAGCGCCGAGGTGAATGTGGCGACCAATATCGTTGCCCACTCCGCGCAGAAGGGCGTTAAGCACATCAAGGGTGTGAAGAACATCATCGCCGTGGCGTCCGGTAAGGGCGGTGTGGGCAAATCCACCACCTCCGTCAACCTGGCGCTGGCACTGGCTGCTGAAGGCGCTACCGTCGGTATCCTCGATGCCGATATCTACGGTCCTTCCCAGCCGCGCATGATGGGCCTCTCCAACATGAAGCCCGACTCCCCGGACGGCAAGACCCTGGAGCCGATCGTCAACTACGACGTGCAGTCGATGTCTATCGGGTACCTGATCGAAGAAGACACCCCGATGATCTGGCGTGGCCCGATGGTCACCCAGGCGCTGGAGCAACTGCTCAACGATACCAACTGGCGTGAGGTGGATTATCTGGTGATCGACCTGCCGCCGGGTACCGGTGACACCCAGCTGACCCTGGCGCAGAAGGTGCCGGTTTCCGGTGCGGTGATCGTCACTACCCCGCAGGACATTGCCCTGCTCGACGCACGCAAGGCCTACAAGATGTTCGAAAAGGTGGAAGTGCCGGTACTGGGCGTGGTGGAGAACATGTCTATCCACATCTGCTCCAAGTGCGGCAACGAAGAGCGCATCTTCGGTGAGGGCGGTGGGCAGAAGATGTCGGAAGATTACGGCATCGACTTCCTCGGCGCGCTGCCGCTGGATATCACCATTCGCGAAGAGGCCGATGCGGGCAAACCGACCGTGGCGGCCGATCCGGAGGGTCGTATTTCGGAGATCTACCGCGATATCGCCCGTCACGCAGCGGCCAAGCTCTCTATGAGTGCTAAAGATTACAGCTCAAAGTTTCCGAAAATCGTTATCGCTAACGACTAGCGCTGCGGTTCTGTATTCTCCCAGCGCCGGAGTGGTTCTGAGGCATCTTTGATGTTTCTGTCTCAGGGCTGCGTTTGGGGGGCAAACTCCTTATAATAGCGGCGGGTCCCGGATAAGCAGGGGCCCGCCGTTTTTTTATCTGCAGAATAAAGGGCGAGGATGAGCATCAAATCGGACAAGTGGATCCGCCGCATGGCGGAGCAAGAGGGCATGATTGAGCCGTTCGAGGCAGGACAGGTACGCGAAGCCAATGGCGGCCGTATCGTCTCCTATGGCACTTCCAGCTACGGCTACGACGTGCGCTGTGCCGACGAATTCAAGATCTTCACCAATATCAATTCGGCTATTGTTGACCCCAAGGCGTTCGACGAGAACAGCTTTGTCGACGTCAAATCCGATGTCTGCATTATCCCGCCCAACTCCTTCGCCCTGGCACGTACGGTGGAGTATTTCCGCATTCCGCGCAGCGTCCTGACCGTCTGCCTGGGCAAATCGACCTATGCTCGCTGCGGCATCATCGTCAACGTCACCCCGCTGGAACCGGAGTGGGAAGGGCATGTGACCCTGGAGTTCTCC
>JBNLAT010000079.1:0-7638 GCA_050302275.1 Thiohalomonadaceae bacterium
AAGAGTGGCTCGCATTATGTTCTCCGAATTAGAAGGTAAATGGTTGGATGTATACCCAAAGCGTTTGAGATTTAGGTGTGCAGAGTGCGTCAATTTTTGTTCCTGGCAAGGCGCGACGACGCTGCATGGCAGGCCCCATGTGAGGAGGAGCAACGCTGCCAGGGGCAAAAAGGGGCGTGCTCAGTGCACCTAAATCTCAAACGCTTTGGGTATATTCACGGGTACTACTCATGTCGCTCATCGTCGGACCTCTGTGAAATACCGACGTCGTCCTCATTTTCTTGGCCTTTGGCATAGCTGTGAGCAATGTCTCTAAGGGTTCCCATTTGTTTACCAAAATTGCGGCAGCCAGAACACATCATTACATGAAATTTAAGTGCGGCCCGATCCTTTAACGATAATTCGCGCTCTTGCGCATCCGATAACAGGCGCGTGGCTTGTTGGCAGTTCATCATGGTCTTTCACCTTCATTAAACCAGCGATTTTCCAGACATTCGCGCAACCGTAATCGCACCCGGTACAGCATGACATGCAGGTCTTCAGTGCCGAGCGCCGGTTAAAAGAGGCGGCTTTTTTCAAGGCACCAATGAGCGCTTCCTGGACCGCGTCTTCCGCCAAGGCCTCATCGCGCAACTGTATCGTGGCAAATTTCAGCATCTGTACGCGCAATTCCTTGAGGAAGGTGGGATCGGTTTAGATGGCGGGTGCCGGGATCGCCACCTGGATATTCGGTTTGGGCAACCGGCGTTGATTCACGATTCATTTATTTTTGGTTCCGCTCTATTTCGTTTCTGGCTGCGCTGTAGGACGCCACGCAGTAAGGTACTAAAAAGTTCAGCAATACCTGTCCCCAGGCTATCTCCAGCCCATCAATGACGGCTGAGCCCTGATTGATCACATTCAGTAACGCACCTACGACAAGCGAGACACGAAGCGCGTTGGTAACGATATGGCGGCGGATTAAAATTTGTCCAAAAGACCTTGTCATAGAGAGTTCCGGTGGACGTGCTGATGGTTATGCTTGAGCAATCCCGACAGGGGGAGCATCTCTACAATTCCGTGCACTGTTCGGGCAATCAATGCCGTATCTGATTCCGGCTCAAGATCCTTGGTCGAATGAATCCGCAGGTTTCTTACAACAATTGTAAGAAAATTGACCCAGCTCTCGACCCATGACTCAAGCTGAGATAAGTATTATCGGCGGCAGCGAACTCTATCGCATAGCCAAGCTTCAACATGCCAGTGAGTTACCTGTTTGATGCCTGCAGGTGCCTGCCAGTGCCAGACGTGGAATCACTCCCACTCGATTGTAAACGAGCCATTTTATTCTATTACATTCAATGGCATGTTTTCCTGCCAAACGGTAATACCATGAAAAATACCATGCTCAGAATACCCTTCACAAAGATCGCAAAAACAATTCCGATTGATCGCTGTATGTGTGGTATTCGCTATTCACTTCGCCTCCTTTCGCTTGCCAGTGCATAGCCTCAAAGTTGTATACAGCTGCATTGAAGATGCTACAGAAGGAAAGTATCGACAGAATCAACACCGCCGCAAGTCTTGAGGCGCAGCCATTCTTCGAACATCAGGGTTTCCAGGTAACCAGGGAAGAGACAGTGATGCTAAATGGCGTACCGCTTAGACGCTTCGTCATGGAAGTTCATCATGTTTCCAATGCCCGGCGCAGCCCACGAAAGCGTTTACGATATTGTGTGGGAGTCACACCCACCTTGCGGCGAAACAAGCGACCGAAAAAGGCGGCATCTTCATATCCAACTTCCTGAGCAACGGCTTCAACGGGTTCATCGCCGCTTTCCAGTAGCTGCTTGGCTTCTTCAAGCCGCAAAGTATGCACGTACTCGATGGGAGCCATCCCCGTTGCCTGTTTGAATCGGCGACTGAACGTGCGTTCCGTCAACTCGCTGAGCTGGATCATGGAAGCAACAGGTGATGGCTCTTCATAGTGCTCCGCAATCCATGCCTGGCAACGTGCAATAACCGCATCGGCCACCTGGCGGTTGCGTGCCAATGCTGCATACGGTAGCTGACCCGCATCATGCCAGTCGATCAGGAACAGCCTGGCGATGTGCATAGCCTCATCCACACTGACCAGCCGTGCTACCAGATAAAGCGCCAGGTCCTCCCAGGACGTGCCACCCCCGGCCATGATCAGGCGCCCACCCTCTCCACTGACCACCAGCGCACGATTGGGAAACACCTGCACGCCCGGATAACTTGCCAGGGCATCACAATAGGCCCAGTGTGTAGTGGCCTCGGCACCCTCTAATAGCCCAGTCTCTGCCAGCAGCATAGCTCCGGAACACGCCGTGGCGACTATCGCGCCAGCTTCGTAGCAGCGACGCAGCCAGGCGATCTCCGCTCGGTGGGATTCGGTCAACACTGCACTTGGCGCTACTGCAACCTCGGGTACGCACACAATATCCGGCGTCGTGCCATCATCTTCGTCCGGCATCATCTGCACCCCGTTGGCGAGCGTCATCGGCCCCGATCCCCTGAGTGTCACCACCTTCGGTTCGAGCACCGATTCGCCTTCCCTGCCCTCCACCAAGCTCGCCCAGTCACGCCCGGCCGATGCAAGAACGTCGAACATGCCGTACAGGGTAGAGGCGGCTACTTCAGGGATAGCCAACAGCGCGATGCGGGGTTTTCGTTGATGCATGGCAGAAATGACCGTATTTCGTCTTTTTCCGCTTTAGTGTAATGGAGTGCGGGGTTCAATACTAGCCACAAGCCGGACCGACAGGGTCCTTACACATGCATCACACGTTACAGGAGAACATCATGACAACCGCACAGCTGAATACACCAAACCAGACATTCGACGATACCCGCCAGGCAGTATTCGAGAACCGATTTATGCAGGCCCTCAATGAAGGAGGCATGCTTCAACTGGTTTCTCTCGGCCACAGAACCGGCCTGTTCAATCACATGGCCGACGGTGAACCGGTGACCTGCAGCGAACTTGCCCGGCGCAGCCGACTGAATAAGCGCTACGTGCGTGAATGGCTTGGTGGCCTGACGGTGTCAGGCATCTTGGACCATGAAGCCCAAGTCATGACCTACCGTTTACCGCCCGAGCACGCCTCTCTGCTCACCGATAGCGGCGACGCGAATCTGGCCGTGTTCGCTCAGTACATCCCGTTACTGGGCCAGGTTGAGGATGACGTACTCGACAGTTTTAAACATGGCAAGGGCGTGCACTATGACAAGTATCACCGATTTCACGAAGTCATGGCGGAAGACAGCGGTCAGACCGTGCTACCCGCGCTGTTCGACGCCATTCTGCCGCTGGCGCCAGAACTGACGGAACGCCTGGAATCCGGCGTCCGCGTGCTCGATCTGGGATGCGGCCGCGGCATGGCGCTGATGAAAATGGCCGAGCGCTTTCCTGCGAGCCACTTCGAAGGCTACGACCTGTCGGCAGATGCCATTGCCTGGGCACGCGAGCACGCCAGTAGACGTGGGCTAAAAAATGTGACCTTCGAGATTCAGGATCTGTCCGACTTCGACGTCACCGCTGAGAAGGAAAAATTCGACTGCGTTACAACCTTTGATGCCATTCACGACCAGGCCTATCCACTGAAACTGTTGCAAGGGATTCGGAACACTCTTAAATCGAACGGCGTCTACCTGGCACAGGACATCCACGCGTCAAGCCACCACCATCATGACCGCGACCATCCCCTGGGACCGCTGCTTTACACCATATCGATCATGCACTGCATGAGCGTGTCCCTGGCTCAGGGTGGCGAGGGACTGGGCACCATGTGGGGGCGGGAGCGTGCCCGTGACTATTTTACTCGTGCCGGCTTCAGTAGTGTCGAAGTGCACCAGCTGCCTCACGATATACAGAATGATTACTGGGTATTGCGGCCATAACATCTCAGGAGAATTACAATGAAACACTCAAGCATTCCACAAGTTATTATCATCGGTGCTGGTCTGTCCGGCCTGACTACCGCCCATGCGCTCAAAGCCAAGGGCATCCGTGCAAGGATCATTGATGGCGGATCGCGGATCGCGGAACCGTGGAGAAACCGACATCCACAGTTAAAACTGAACATCTATCGATCGTTTGCCGATTTACCCGGCCTGCGGATGAGCAGTAAACACGGCGATTTCGTGCCACGTGATGCGGTGGTGGAGCACCTGGAAACCTTTGCCCGCCAGCTGGATCTGCCGATACAGTTCGAGACCGTGGTCCTCAAGATATCGTGCGAGGCTGACCGGTGGCGCATTGAAACCAACCAAGGGCTATTTGAGGCCGATCATGTAGTCATCGCGACCGGTCGTGAGAAGTATCCGTACCTGCCGGACTGGCCGGGGCGCGATTCGTTCAACGGTGAAATTCTGCATGCAGCAGATCTCGGTAATATCAAGCGATATGCTGGCCGTAAGATCCTGGTTGTCGGTGCAGGCAATTCCGGCACCGACGTGCTCAATCACCTGTCCAGAGTCAACACCAGCAAGGTTTGGGTTTCGCTGAGGCACGGCCCGACGATCATGCCGACCCGACTGTTCGGATTTCCAATGCACCGTCTGGCCAGGCTGTTCGCCATGCTGCCGCTACCGGTACTCGATAGGGCCCTGTCCCTCACCCAACGACTGGTCTACGGCAATCTAACCCGATATGGATTGCGCAGTCACCCTGAGGGTGGTGGGACCCGCCTGGAGCGCGACGGTATTTCTCCAGCACTGGATGACGGCTTCGTTGCCGCAGTCAAGCGCGGCCAGATACAGATGGTGGAGGAAACCGTAAAATTTGGGGCCGATTCGGTCGAATTGCGCGACGGTTCGAAGGTTAAACCCGAGATCGTCATCTGCGCCACCGGTTATCGATCCGGGCTCGAGCCCTGGTTCGCAGACTGCGGGGTACTGGACCAGGGTGGACATCCATACTTCAGTGCGGGCGAAGCCGATCCCGATCATCCCGGACTCTGGTTCACCGGGTACAAGGCCTCACTTACTGGTTTTTTCGACGCCGCCATTGTGGCTTCCAATCGGATCACAGACGGTGTTCTGCAGCATCAGGCAGAAAGTGGTCGTTCAAGCATCGTCAGTACAGTGGCCGATTTCGAATCGCCTGTCATTGAGTAAGCTGGTGATGGTGAGATCAAATACCACACCGCAACATCGATCAATAATACTTTCAGCCAGAGCTGGCGATAAAAAGGATATGGCGAATAAAATGAATATAATCCCGGCCCAAAAAAGTGATTGCCGCGATATAGCCGAACTGGCAATGATGGCTGAAGCCGAACGGCAGGCCAGAGCAGCTGGATGTAACCAACTTTCGATCCAGGTTTTCGAACAGAATAGCGGCGTGCTGCGTTTATACCAGCGCCTGGGATACATGACTTGCGGGAAGATGAAAGTCATTCAGCATCGATGCATTCGCCACACTGGACAGATACTGCTGCTGACTAAAGATACTGCGGAAGGTTATTTTGAATAGGAAGCATCAATTTAAAAGTACATTCAATAAAACAAGAAACCATGGAGAATAACGATGAAAGATCTGGCGCCTGAAATAATTCGTCAGCGAGTATTGATTGAAGGCTTGTATACAGCCGACATAAACCGCGAAAAGGTGGAGGAATACCTGTTAGGTCTCGCCGCCCATCTGGATTTGCGGGTTTACGGAAAGCCGATCATTCATGCACCGGAAGGCATCGGCAAGGATGAAAACGAAGGCTTTGATGCCTTCATCCCGTTAATCGATTCCGGTATCTCCTTGTATGTCTGGAGCGCGACCCGGTTTTTCGCGGTGGTGATTTTTACCTGCAAGGCTTTCAGCCAGGAAGACGCGATCGAGTTTACCCGCGACTTTTTCGCGGCGACAGAAACCGAATTCAAGGCGTTTTAATCGTACGCGCTGGTGTGATCTGAACAGTGTGACCCAAATAATAGAAGAGGAGATAAAGATGGCGAAATCGACCATAACCTATTGGAATGCCCTGGATGATGCCAACCAGGGCAGTTGGGAAACCATTGACGGTAGTGACGGCCAGATCGAGCAACTTACCCTGGCTATTGATGAAGAATCTGGAGACTACACCCGCCTCACTCGCTTCAGGTCAGGAACCGATACCCGATCATTCGGCGCTAAAAGCCACGATTACCCGGAAGAAATTCTGATCATCAAAGGTCGCCTGTATGACGAGGCCGTTGATCGATGGCTGGAACCTGGTGACTACGCCAGTCGCCCGCCGGGAGAAGTACATGGACCCTTCATCTCAGAAGGTGAATGTGTTGTGCTGGAAGTTTCTTATCCCTGTCAGTCTAACGGGAAGTAGAGACAGATTACGGAAAAAAATTATTACAGATGACTGTATCGATCACTGAAAATTCAAAAGCGCTCGAAGGCGCAGCCGCATCGCTGCATTCAAAGCTTTTCTCGAACGAAGAGAACGCACGACTTGAATTCGTGATACAGCAGCGCGTTATCAAGGTCATCAGTAAGCGACAGGATCAATCATAATTTGCAGAAATGGACCAGGGAACCTCCGCATTTGGCCCAGATATATCTGAGAAAGCGTATGCTTCATTTTTGCATGCGCTGAATCTGGACCTGCCGGATAGAGCGCCAGATCTTCCACTGCAGGTCGTCTCAACGGGTTTGCCCTATCTTATCGTTCCAATCCGATCAAATCTTGAAACCACCCGAATCGTTGTAGCAGATTTTGAAGCCCGGCTCGCCGGGGTTGGTGCCAAATTTGTTTACGTATTCGATATAAAGCGGTTTGCTATTGGTATTCATATTGATGAATACCTGGAGGGCGACGTCCTTCGGCGTATTAGAGGGCAATGAGAGATACGCTAGGTTGAAGTGGGCTACCCGCTCCCGCAGTGTATTGATCTCTTGCTTCAAGCTTTCCTTGATGGAGGTATAACTCTCTAACTTTTCAAATGCATCAGGGTCATCTTTTGAAGGCTTCATACCCAGCGTTCGATCCTGCGCCTTACTGGATTGCTGCATAATAGTCATTGTGCTTCCCTTAACTCTTCTCTCGGACAACCGAAATGATGGAATGCCCCAGCAGGGAATTCATCGCGTCCTCGTCCACTGCATCCGAGGCCAGAGCTGTTCTCGGCATCCCGATCCAATAGGCCCTGCCACTCCAGAAAACGACCGACCCGATGGGCGATGGTGTGCGCCAGCTGGATGCCGGCAACTCCCTTTCCTACTCCGCCAAATAGGCAGCGAATATCGGGTAATACGCTTCGACGATCTGAGAAGCCTCAGCCATGAGGCCAACCAGTGCCAGACATTACCTGCCTGTGCCGATCACTCCCACTCAATAGTCGCCGGCGGCTTACTGGATACATCATAAGTCACCCGCGACACACCTGAAATCTCATTGATAATCCGGTTCGACACTTTTTCCAGCAACTCATAGGGCAGATGCGCCCAGCGCGCGGTCATAAAATCCACGGTTTCCACGGCCCGCAACGCAATCACCCACTCATAGCGGCGCCCGTCGCCCACGACGCCGACAGACTTGACCGGCAGGAACACCGCAAACGCCTGACTGGTCTTGTGGTACCAATCCGCCTGCCGCAATTCTTCGATAAATATCGCGTCCGCCTCCCGCAAAATATCGGCGTATTGCT
>JBNLAT010000080.1:0-7089 GCA_050302275.1 Thiohalomonadaceae bacterium
AAGAACTGGAATCGGAAGTCCGCGGTTACGTCCGCGCCTTTCCCGCAATATTCGATGTTGCCAAAGGCTCGTTCATCTACGACGAGCAAGGCAACGAATATATCGACTTTTTCGCCGGGGCCGGCACGCTCAACTACGGCCACAACAACCCGTTGATCAGCGAGGCGTTGATCGAATACCTGCAGCACGATGGTATCGTCCACTCGCTGGACAAGGCCACGGTGGCAAAAAAGAATTTCCTGCAGAAATTTCATGACACCATTCTGGTGCCGCGTAACCTGAACTACAAAATTCAGTTCACCGGCCCCACCGGCACCAATGCAGTGGAGACATCGCTGAAGCTGGCACGCATGGTCAAGCGCCGCTCCAACGTCATCGCCTTCACCAACGGCTACCATGGCCTGACCATGGGTTCGCTGGCCGTGACCGGTAACGACTTCTATCGCGACGAATCCTATGGTGCGCGCAACAACGCTGACTCGGTACCCTTCGACGGCTACCTCGGCCCGGACGTCAACACCATAGATTACCTGCGCAAGTTTCTCGGCGATGGCTCCAGCGGTATCGACCTGCCAGCAGCAATCATCGTCGAAACAGTGCAGGGTGAGGGCGGCATCAACGTTGCCAGCATCAAGTGGCTGCAGGAACTGGAAGCACTCTGCCGCGAGTACGACATCCTGCTGATCATCGACGATATCCAGGTAGGCAACGGCCGCACCGGTACCTTCTTCAGTTTCGAGCGCGCCGGGATCAAACCGGACATGGTCTGCATGTCCAAATCGATCGGCGGCGGCCTGCCGATGGCGATTCTGCTTATGCGCCCTGAACTGGACCAGTGGCAACCGGGCGAACACACCGGCACCTTCCGCGGTAACAACCTCGCTTTTGTCGCGGCTACCCAGGCATTGAGCTACTGGGACAACGACGACTTTGCCGAGTCGGTAAAGTACAAGGGCAAAATTATGGAAGAGGAACTGGGCAAGATCGTGGAAAAATACCCACAGCTCGATATCGAACTACGCGGTATCGGTATGGTCTGGGGTCTCGACATCCCACGTAGCGGTTTCGCCAGCATGGTCTCCAGCAGTGCCTTCGACAACAACCTGATCATCGAACTTGCCGGAGCCGACGACAACGTGGTCAAGTTCCTGCCAGCACTCACCATCGACGAGGAGACCCTGCGCAAAGGGATGGCCATTATCGATCAGGCCATTGGCGATCTGCTCAGCCAGAGCGACGATATACGCAAGGGAGCTACCGCATGATCGTCCGCACCCTGGAAGAGATCACCGGCACTGATCGCGAAATCCATGCAGAGAACGGCAACTGGATCAGTCGCCGCTTTGTTCTCAACGACGACGGCGCCGGTTTCTCCTTTCACGAAACGATTATCAAGGCCGGTACCGAAACCCACATCTGGTACAAGCACCACATCGAGGCAGTCTACTGCGTCGGTGGTAACGGCGAAATCGAAGATCTGAAAACCGGCGAAATTCACCCGATCAAGGACGGCACCCTCTACCTGCTCAACGACAACGACGAACACCTGTTGCGTGGCGGCAGTGAAGACATGCGCATGATCTGCGCCTTCAACCCACCGATCATCGGTCGTGAAATGCATGATGAAGACGGCGCCTATCTACCCCATCCGCAACAGGCGAAATACGACGCAGCAAGACGAAGTTGAAGCCATACACAAAATAAAAAGCCCGGTCCTATACGGGCTTTTTTATTGCTATCCTTGCCCCATGCTGCACATTGTCGTCTCCATTCTTTCGCTGTTACTGGCCACCGCCATCCTCCTCTTCGGTGTCGGACTACAGGGCACCCTGATCGCCCTGCGTGCCGGAGTCGAGGGTTTCCCGATCGACACCACCGGCCTGATCATGGCCGCCTATTTCATCGGCTATGTCGTCGGCACCTATGTCTGCCCCTGGCTGATCCGCCAGTTCGGCCACATTCGCAGTTACGCCATTCTTGCCACCATTGCCTCGGCCGCCGCAGTGGCCTTCCCGTTATTTATTTTCCCTCCGGTCTGGTTTCTGCTGCGTATGGCCACCGGGCTGTGTCTCGTCGGCCTGTTCATCGTCATCGAAAGCTGGCTCAACGAAATCTCGCCCGGTGAAAGTCGCGGTCGTTTTTTCGCCGTCTATATGTTGACGACCTTGCTGGCAATGGCCTTCGGCCAGTTTCTCCTCCTCGCAGGGGATGTGCACAAATTCGATCTCTTCGCCATTACCACTATCCTGATCTCACTGGCGTTGGTGCCGGTAGCGATGACCCGTGTGCGCCAGCCGGAACCCATCGAAAGTCCGCCGCTAAGATTCGCCACCCTCTACCGCAACTCGCCGCTCGGGGTGATCGGTACCCTGGTGGCAGGTGTGGTCAACGGCGCTTTCTGGGGGATGGGACCGATCTTTGCCAGCGGTATCGGCCTGAATGAACTGGATATCGCCCTCTTCATCAGCCTCACGGTGATCGGGGGTGCGCTGTTGCAATGGCCGGTGGGCATGCTCTCGGATCGACTGGACCGCCGCAGTGTACTCACCGCCTCGGCGTTGTTTGGTGGCGGTGTGGCGCTGCTTATGCACTATCTACTCGGTCCCTATCCAGGCAATCTCGTACCACTGGGCGGCGGATTTATCTTCGGCGCCTTTGCCTTCAGCCTCTACGCCCTGAGCGTGGCCCACGTCAACGACCGCCTGGAGGCCGGCCAGGCACTGGACGGGGCGCGTGGCCTGTTGCAACTCTACGGTATCGGCGCCGCCATCGGACCGATGAGTGCCGGTTACATCATGCAGCATTTAGGCGCGACTTCGTTGTTGCTGTTCTTCGCAGCATGCATGCTGCTGTTCGGCCTCTTTGCTCTATACCGCATGTATACCAGCGAGGCTACGCCGCCAGAGGAACAGGTCGAATATATGCCAATGCAACAAACCTCACCGGTAGTACTGGAAATGGACCCGCGCCTCGATGACGAAATGGTTGTCCCGTCAGAGACAGATGCGGAAGAAAACGAGACGACACCCCATCGCCGTACCGCCGATACGCGCACATAACCGCGCAGCCATAGCCGGAAATCCTGGAGAAATTTTTGCCATGAGTGAATTGAAACTGTATGACCTGCCGCTTTCCGGCAACTGTTACAAGGTACGCCTGCTGCTGTCGATGCTCGGACTGGAATACGAGAAAACACCAACGGACACCACCAAAGGTGAAAGCCAGACAGCAGAGTTCAGGCAACTCAATCCGCGTGGCCAGATCCCGGTACTTGTAGATGGCGACACGGTACTCTGGGATTCGATGGCGATCCTGGTCTACCTTGCCCGCCGCTACGGCAACGAGCAGTGGCTACCCGCCGATGCACTGGGTGAAGCACGGGTGATGCAGTGGCTGGCGGTATCGGAGAATGAACTGCTCACCGGTCTGGCCAAGGCGCGTGCCGCCACGCGCTTTAACCGCCCCTATGACCCCGAGCAATGCCGTGCCGATTCGGCACAGGGCGTTGGCGCAATGGAACTTCGGCTGAGTGAAGCGGAGTGGCTGGCGGCGGAGCACCCCACCATTGCAGATCTGGCCTGTTATCCCTATGTCAATCTGGCAAGTGAGGCGGAATTTTCACTGCAGCCCTATCCGGCCGTACGCGCCTGGTTGCAGAGAGTGGAAACGTTGCCCGGCTGGGAACCGATGCTATAGCTCAAAATTGTTCTCGCACCCTGATCCTGCGTTGCAAAGTCTGCTGCGGTGCTCATTTACTACCGGTAAACTGCGCTCCTCACAGGCTTTGCGCCTTGTCTCAGGGCACGATTCCTAATTTTGAGATAACTTCTAGATCTAAATTAACCACAGCGAGAGTGACCGATGAAAGGCAAAGAGTACATCGCGCCATGGGAAAAGGTTTTTGACCGGGTCCTGTCGCCACTGGAAGAGTTCATTCATCGTCAGACCACCAGCGGCATTCTGCTGATGCTCTGCGCCGTTGTGGCACTGATCATCGCCAACAGCCCCTGGAGCGATGCTTACGGCATGGTCCTGCAACTGCCCTTCACCATCGGTGTGGAGGGTTTCCAGCTCTCCAAATCGATACACCACTGGATCAATGACGGCCTGATGGCACTGTTCTTTTTTGTCGTCGGCCTGGAACTGAAACGCGAACTCCTGGTGGGTGAACTGGCCAACCCGAAGCAGGCGTTGTTGCCGATCATCGCCGCCATAGGCGGTATGCTCATGCCTGCCCTTATCTATATCGCGATCAATCCCTCGGGTCATACCTTCGACGGCTGGGGTGTCCCCATGGCTACCGATATCGCCTTCGCACTCGGTACTCTCGCCTTGCTCGGCAGGCGGGTACCAGCCAGCCTGCTTACCTTTCTGGTGGCGCTGGCGATTGTAGACGACCTGGGTGCGGTAACGGTCATCGCGCTGTTTTATACCGAGACACTCAATTTCACCGCCCTGCTGTTGGCCGCTGCTATCCTGGGACTTTTGCTCAGTTTGAATCTTGGCGGGGTGCGCTGGTCGTTGCCCTATATTGTGTTGGGCATACTGCTATGGTTAGCCATGCTGAAAAGTGGCGTTCACGCCACATTGGCCGGTATTTTCCTGGCCTTTACCATTCCCATGCGACCGAAGTACAACCCGCAACGTTTCCTTGCGCAAATCGATGAAATGGTCGACCAGATCCGCAACGCCTATCAACGGGAAGAAAATATTCTGCGCAACGACGAGTTGCGTTCACGGGTCAGGGCTCTGGGGGAAGGGGTACACCTGGCGCAGGCACCGGCGCAGATCCTTGAGCACAAAATGCATCTGCCTTCCGCCTATCTGGTGATCCCGATCTTTGCCCTGGCAAACGCGGGTATCCCCATCGATCTGTCGTCCTTCGACAACATTGTCGGCCATCCGGTCGCGATCGGGATTATCGCCGGCCTGTTGGCCGGTAAACTGCTTGGCATTGCCGGTTTCAGCTGGCTGGCAGTGCGCCTGGGACTCAGCAGGCTTCCTCATGGACTTAATTTCAACCACATAATCGGTGTCGCCCTGATGGGCGGTATCGGCTTCACCATGTCGATCTTTGTCGCTGAACTGGGATTCGCCCACCACCCACAGGATCTGTTGATGGCAAAGACAGGGATTCTTGCTGCGTCACTGCTGGCAGGGGTTTCAGGTTTTATCTGGCTCTATTTCACTTCACGACAACGCCAGTTCTAGAAACCGAAATCGAGGCCACCGTATATGCTGTCAATATCATCACCGCTGACATCGTTGTATTTCTGATACTCGAACTGCAACCGTACGCTTTTCGACAGACTGAAGCTCACTCCCGCACCAAGGGTAAAATCGGTACCGTCGTCACTACCCAGATTGGTGCCGGAGAGCACGCTATCCAGGTTCCATTTGTAGTATCCGGCCCGGGCAAACAGATCGACTCGCCTGTTCAACGGGTAGCGTCCCATGGCGGTCAACTCGAAACCATCCAGATCCTGGTAAGTGTCACTGACACCACTGCGTTTGAATTTACCCAGATTGGCATAAGCCAGATCCAGAGAACCGTAAGTGGAAAAAGAGACACCGGCAAACAGCTTATAACTTGAGGGATCTTCATAGCCGGAGGCATCGACACTCGATTGTCCGGCATAGAATCCGACATGTCCGACCGGCTGGGCCCAGCTACTGTTCGAGACAAGTGGAAGCGTGATAACCAACAGTGCCACTGCGATTTTACTCTGCAACATGCCGCATCCCTCAGGAGAATGATGACGTCATGATAGATATAGCGGAAAAACAACAGCAATGTAGTGACGTAAGTGTCAAATTATGTATGACATAGTACTGCGTAGAGGTCGTGTTCATCAGCGGCGGTAATTTCTACATCGACTACATCACCCGAATCCAGCGCAGCACCGTCTTCGATCACCACCACCCCGTCGATCTCCGGTGATTCCGCATAGCTGCGGCCGATGGCATTCTCCCCATCCACCTCATCGACAATCACGGCGTAGCTTTTGCCGACCCGTTGTTGCAACCTGCCGGCGCTGATTTCCGCCTGCAACACCATAAAGCGTTCCAGTCGCTCCTGTTTCACCTCATCAGAGAGTTGTCCCGGCAGATCATTGGCCGTGGCACCTTCAACCGGCGAGTAAGCAAAGGCCCCGGCCCGATCCAGCTGTGCTTCGCGCAGGAAATCGAGCAGGACCTCAAACTCCTGCTCCGTTTCACCGGGAAAACCGACAATAAAGGTGGAACGCAGTGCGATCTCAGGGATCAGTTCACGCCAAGCCTCGATACGGCGCAACATGTTCTCGCTATCCGCCGGTCGGCGCATTGCCTTCAGGACCCGTGGATCGGCATGTTGTAGCGGCACATCGAGATAGGGCAGTGCCAGTCCCTCGGCCATCAGCTCCACCAGACGATCCACTTTTGGGTATGGATACGTGTAATGCAGGCGTACCCAGGCATCGAGCGAACCCAAATGCCTGATCAGGGTTTCGATGTCGCTCTTCAGCGGCCTGCCCTGCCAGAACTCGGTACGGTATTTGAGATCAACACCGTATGCAGCGGTATCCTGCGCCACGATGAGCAATTCCTGCACCCCGTCATCAACCAGTTTCTCCGCCTCATCAAGGATCCCACCGATGGGACGGCTGACCAGCTTTCCACGCATCGACGGAATGATGCAGAAACTGCACTGCTGATTACAGCCTTCGGCGATCTTGATATAGGCATAGTGCCGCGGCGTCAGCTTAATCCCGCCAGCGGGAACCAGATCGGTATACGGGTCGTGCTGTGGCGGCAGGTGAGTGTGTACCGCCGCCATCACCTCATCCAGCGAATCGGGGCCGGTCACCGCCAACACCTGCGGGTGAGCGCTCTGCACCACACCCTCCTTTGCCCCGAGACAGCCAGTGACAATCACCTTGCCGTTTTCTGCCAGTGCCTCGCCAATGGTCTCCAGTGACTCCTCTACCGCGGCATCAATAAAGCCACAGGTGTTGACCACCACCAGATCGGAATCGTGGTAGGTGGGCACAATGTCATAGCCTTCGGCACGCAGCTGGGTGAGGATCTGTTCCGAATCGACCAGGGCCT
>JBNLAT010000081.1:0-7082 GCA_050302275.1 Thiohalomonadaceae bacterium
ATTTCGCCCAGGCCAAGCAGCACATCGCCGAGGTGGAGCGGCGTTTCAACGTCCACGGCCAGCAGTTGCTGGAGCGCCTCAGGGATCAGGCGGAGCAGCGTCAGGAGGAGTCGGCCCTGCCGACCATCTCCAAGGGAGCCCAACAATGAAACACCTCTGGCTCGCCGCCACCACCGATGTCATCGAGTCCCTGCGCGCCCGCTGGTTCATGGTCTACGCCATGGTCTTCGGCGGGCTGGTGGTGATCCTGTTCGCCTTCGGCCTGGCCGAATCGCGCATCATGGGCTTCACCGGGCTCTCCCGCCTGCTGATCACCTATATCCAGCTGTCGATGGCGATGTTGCCCATCTTCGTGCTCATCACCACCGTACGCTCGGTGGCCGGCGACCGGGAGGCGGGGGTATTCGAATACCTGCTGTCGCTGCCCATCTCGCTCAGCGCCTGGTTCTGGGGGCGGGTCTTCGGCCGCTTCCTGGTGGTCTTCCTGCCGGTCTTTCTGGCCATGGTCGGGGCCACGCTGTGGGGCATGGCCAAGGGTGTCGAGGTGCCCTGGGACCTGCTGGTCTACTACACCGGCCTGTTGATGTCGCTGGCCTGGTGTTTCCTCGGCATCGGCATGCTGATTTCCACCGTCGCCCGCAGCGCCGACGTGGCCCAGGGCGCCGCCTTCGTGGTCTGGCTCACCCTGCTGCTGTTTCTCGACCTGATCCTGCTCGGCGTGCTGATACAGGAGCATCTGCCGCCGGAGACCGCGGTCGGTATCGCCCTGGCCAACCCGATGCAGGTCTTCCGCACCGCCACCATGATGCTGTTCGACCCCCAGCTGGTGCTGCTGGGTCCCACCGCCTATGTGATCCTGGACAATTTCGGCCAGGCGGGATACATCGCCTATGCCTTGCTATATCCTATTGCGCTGGGGACCGCCTGTGCCGGTCTCGGGTTCTATCTTTTCAAACGCAGTGATCTGCCGTAGTCGCCGGCCATGCAGCCGGCAGGGCATCGACGATGAAGAGCAATGCGCTGTTGTGGGGAGTTCTGGGGCTGCTGCTGGCTGCCGTCTGCGGCGTGGCCGTCTACAAGGCCTGGCCCGTGCTCTTTCCCGAGATTGCCGTATCCGTTCCCGCCGATCCCGCCTGTGACCTGCGCGCCGGTCCCTGCCGCTCGCAGGTCGAGGGGGGGGCGGTCAGCTTCGCCATCGAGCCGCGTTCGATACCGCTGGTCAAACCGCTGCAGTTGCGGGTCGAGCTCGAGGGGGTGGCGGCGCAACAGGTGGCGATCGATTTCAGCGGCGTCGACATGAACATGGGTTTCAACCGCTTCACGCTCAAGCCCGCGGGAGAGGGCATCTTCACCGGAGAGGGACTGCTGCCGGTCTGCGTCAGGGACGCCATGGAGTGGGAGGCCAAGGTGTTGATCTCCAGCCGCCGGGGGCTGACCGCGGTGGCCTATCGCTTCATCACGGTGCGTCCCGGAGCGGCGATACCGGGTCGCGATAACTAGGCTTCAGTCATCGACGATGGAGAGATAGGCGAAGATATCGCGCAGTTCGTCGTCCGTGAAATCGAGCAGCAACCGCTCCTCCGGAGCATCCGGATCGTGGATGCGCACACCCCCCCGATACTTCTTCACCTGACGCCACAGATAGTCGGTGTACTGGCCCGCCAGCATGGGCACGGCCTTCTCCCGATCACCCAAGCCCTCCCGGCCGTGGCAACTGGCGCACTCTCTGCGGTACAGCTTCCGTCCCAGCTCCACATCGCCGGGTGCGCGGGGGATCTGCATCAGCCGCTTCGACTCCAGTAACCGCTCATAGGCATTGAAGCCGGGCGTGTTCTCGTCCACCGGCGGGAGCTTGGTCTTGAGTTCGATACCCTGCAGGAAATGGGCGATATCCTCGATATCCTGGTCCGGCATCTGGCGGTCGTCCACATACTCGATCATCGCCATGTTCGGTCGCTTGCGCTCGCGAAACAGATGCAACTGCCGGGCCAGGAAGGGGGCGGGCATGCCCGCGAGTCGGGGATACTCTCCCTCGTTGCCGCCCTGGCCGTATTCGCCGTGACAACCGGCGCAGACCTCATTGATGTCCCGTCCGTTCTCCAGATCGACGGCGAGCAGGGGAGGGCTGCAGAGGAGCAGCAAGGCGGCGGAGAGATGTTTCAAACGCGGCATCGGCAGCTGGGATTCTGTTAACAGCGGTCTCTGTCGACTGATACGGCATGACGACAGTGAGATTTCACCATGTTGACGCGATATGGGTTTGATATGCGTCAAGTTCCAGATCGGGTGCAGGGGGTTGAATAACCCTGAGAAAGCTATAACAACTAACCCGGTGACTTTGACCATGAACGATCCCGATCTCTCCAACCGGCTTTCGGACTCCGACATCCAGGCGCTGTTCAGTGCCATCGATCAGAAAGACGCCTTGACGTTTTCCGATTTTCTCTCACCCGATGCCAGTTTCCGATTCGGCAACGCCGCGCCCATAGCAGGCAGGCAGCCGGTCACGGAAATGGTGCAGGGTTTCTTCGACTCGATCCAGGCGCTTCAACACGAGGTGCGTGAGATCCTGCGCGACGGCAGCGCCATCATCTGCCGGGGGGAGGTGACCTACACCCGTCATGACGGCAGCCAGCTCAAGGTGCCGTTCATGAACTACTTCGGCATCGCCAGGGGGCTGATCCGCGAATACCAGATCTACGTCGACGCCTCGACCCTTTACAACGCCTAGTCGGCAGACCGGTGCATGAAAAGCCTCTACCTGCTCCTGCTACTGACCCAGAACGGCGCCGGCGACATCAACGCCGCCTTCGTCAACAGCGATAGCATGGCGGCCTGCGAACGGTCGCGCCTGATGGTGGAGGCGATCTTCAAATCCCGATCGATCCCCGTGCTGTACCAACAGTGCCTGCTTTCAGACCTGCGGTTTTCACCCTTTGAACACGCAGACACCACGCGGGTCGAGCGGAATCACTACATGATTGTACCGCCCGCGGATGGGAACGACCTGAGGATCGAGCCAATGGGCGATCAGCAAGGCTGTCTGGCGCTGAGCCGACAGGTGAAACCTGCGACCGCATACTGTGCCAGTTCGGTTCAAAGTTTACGCGAGTAGGGAGCATCGCCTAGAAAGCAGTCAGCTTGCTAAAGCTCAGATGGCACAAAAAAGTGTGGGAGCCCCCGAGGTGCAACAATATTAGAAGAGCTTGCGTTTCTAACTCAAATGCACTAAAAGTAACGATAATGCGCATAAAATCATAGGGATAGCTGCCGGAATGGAAGCATCAAATCAACCCGAGCGAATCGTAATCCCACCTGGTTCATTAGGTTCCTTCATGAATGGAAACTCTGATGGAGATATCAGTAGCACGATACGGTTATAAATGAGAACATTATTGAAACAAATAGCGGTGTATTGCAATTATATATGCCGGCGGCATATCCCGATAAATGTGCCAGCTACATAATCACCTTACATGGACCCGTCCCGGTTTGCTAACCAAGAACTGACATGGAACAACAGTCACAACTGCATCCTTACATTCGGCCTCTGAGTGAAGAGTCAAACTGCTCTTCGGGCCCTGATGGAAGCCGCGCTCTTGCGCCTTATCTGTTAGTTGTCGTGATAAGCGTCCGACGAGTGTATTACCAGGTTACACAAGAGCCGGTCTGACCTATGTTGCCATCATCAGAAACTGGGTTAAGCAATCGTGGATGGATAGTTACCTCCTGTGCTGCGCTGAGTGTTAGATCAAGTCAGGCCACAGCACGATATGATTCCTCATGCGCCATCAAGGCCCAGATGATGCGTGCATTCTTATTCGCCAGAGCTACACAAGCCCGGTTGAAGCCACGCCGTTCTTTTATGCTGCGTGCCCATCGAGCCAATGCATCATCGCGAGTATCACACCGGCAAATGACCGAGCGCGCCCCATGAATCAGCAAGGTGCGCAGATAGGTATCGCCGCGTTTACTGATACCGAGCAGTCGCGAGCGATCGCCACTGGAGTGCTGCCTGGGCACCAAGCCGAGCCAAGCCGCCAGATGCCGACCATTTTTAAAATAGCGGATATCGCCAATCGCTGCGATGAGTGCCGTAGCGACAATGGGGCCCACGCCGGCGATGGTTGCCAAACGCTGACAAACATCGCTCTGGCGAAAGCACTGGTGAATGCGGCGATCATACATGGCTATCCGCTGATCGAGTTCACGCAAACGCTGCGCCTGGTCGGCCATCATCTCGCGGGTCAGTGGCGTCAGCTCATTTTCAGCATCCTCAAGCACCTGAGGCAGTTGTTCACGAAACGTGTAGATTCCAATGGGAAGAAAGACCCCGTATTCTCGCAGAAGCCCCCGAGTCTGGTTGACCAAGGCTGTACGGTCCCGAACAAGGCGCATGCGAATGCGGTGCAGGGCCTGAAGGTCCTGCTGCTCAATCGACTTAGGCGGTACGAAGCGCATATTGGGTCTAGTAACCGCTTCGCAGATGGCCTGAGCGTCGTTATAGTCGTTTTTGTTGGTTTGCACGTACGGTTTCACAAATTGTGGGCTGATTTGGCGTACTTCGTGACCCAACTTCTGCAGCCGGCGAGTCCAGTAGTTTGCCGTGCTACAGACTTCCATGCCGATCAGACAAGGCGGAAGGTTAGCAAAGAAGGCCATAAAGTTCTTTCGCGAAAGCCGCTTTGTAAAAACGGTCTTACCGCGAGCATCAGCGGCATGAACTTGAAAGACATTCTTTGCCAAATCGATACCAATTGTTGTAGCGTCCATATTGGACCCTTCTTCTTCGTTGATGGATTCCTGCATACCCATCGTGGCCCACTACGAGGCCGGTTTGAAGAGGGACGGGTCCATTCCATTTGTTAGGGCTATATATGAAACGGATTCTCCTCACGCTAGTACTTGCTTGTTTATCATGTAATGCATCCGCAGAGATATACAAAGTAGCTATTCCTGATGGTAAATGCGGAACAGTGTGTTTTTATTGGTGGCCTGTCCTACCCGCCATCGATGGCTGGCACCAGGATATGCCGAATAGCTATCATTACCGCGCAAACACGCAAGCTCCTACAGGTGAGTCTTTTTCAAAAGCTGAGTCAGTTATTTATGCCAAAGCACTTTTCAAACCACGAATTCCTGAAACAAAATCAATAAGTCAGCTCATTGAAAACGATAAAAATGATTTTAAGCAGAGTTCAAATCCTATAATGACTCAACTAGAGCCTCTAAAGGCAGGGGATGGTAAAGAATTTAAGTCTTATCAGTTTTTCCCGAGAGATAACGGAAATTACGAACGTGTTTCGTACGCTGAAGAGGGAGAATTCTTTCTGGTATTCACGCTCAGTTCTCGTAGCAAAGAAGGTTATGAGTCAACTATGCCTATTTACCTTAAGTTTGTAGAGCAATATCGTGAAAAGCCCTAACAAAAAGTTCAAAATCGCTCGTTCCTCGCTCGGACGCGCTAACGCGCGCCGTTTAACTAAGCGTTAACCTTTATGAAAAAACCTCGTAAGCCGACCGGTACGACAGGATCACTAAGGCTCGAAAGTGGAAAAGAACCAGCCTTTCAGCAAGTAGCATTCCCGGAAACAAAAGCTGACATTGAATTATTCGTTGCCAAATCATTTATTGCTAATCTGTCAAATTGGGGTTTCAATGTCATTTCGTTCTCGCCGAATGTTGAGAATGATTTAGATTTTAAACTTGAAACAGACACAGGAATAATTTACCTAGAGCTAATGGAAATAGCACCACTAGAGCTCACAAAAGGGAGCTACAACAAAGCTAGCAACGAATATCTTATCTATGATTTTGTTGTGGCGATACGAGACAAAATTGTTGCGAAATCACAAAAGTACCGGTCTACTAAACAGCCAAGAATTATCTTACTCACATATATAACACACTGGACATTCAATCTCGGAATACAAGCATATTGCTTGTTACAGTACATGCTATGTCATAGCGATTTGTGCTTCGAACAAATTTTTCTGCACAAGCCATCATCTCCTACGGGTATCACAGAACATCTTTACCCTTCTCCCAAAAAATACTGGGAGGAGCAAGGCTTTGATCCAGAGGCATATAGAAATCTTAAAGCTATCGCTGTAGATCTTAGGGGCTGAAACCGATATGAAGATTAATAAGGCGCTACTGCGAGAAAATTTCCGCTACGCTCCAAATTTTCCGCAGAGCGCGGCGTTATGTTGCAAGAAGAAATAGCCATGGAAGTGACAATAGACTTTAACAAAATTGCAAACTGGGAATCCTTTCATTCTGTATTCTCCGAAGTCATGGGGTTCCCTGACTTCTATGGTAATAACAACAATGCATGGATAGATTGCATGTCATATATTTATGATAAAGAATCTGGCATGTCGAAGGTAACAGTTAGCCCAGGTGAATCTCTTGAAATGTTAATTCTTGGTACAAAACAGGTAACAGAAAAAGTACCTGAAGTATTTATGGGGTTTATGGTAATAGTCGCTGCCGTTAATCAGCGGTTTATTGAGTCAAGTACACAAACAAGGTTAAAGGTAATAGCAACATAACCAAGCTCACAGGGCTTCGGCGCTATCGCGCCTCTTCCTGTGAGCTTGGTCGTTGAGGCTGTCGAAAAACCCCATGATCGGGTAAAATTTAATGAACAATCTCGTGCCACGGAGAAAGGACGATGGCTCGCTATAGAGATTATGACTACGATCAGATGAAAATGCTTCCGATCGCTTACTCGAAGCAGATCCTACCTGGCAGTTTCGAGCATTCCCTTTCCTATCTCATCGATCACGAACTAGATCTCAGCGCCTTCGATTGCCACTACCATAACGACAACAACGGCCGACCCGCCTATGATCCCAGGTTGCTGTTGAAAATCGTAATGCTGTCCTACTCCAAGGGCATAACCAGTAGCCGCCAGATCGAGAGACTGTGTCGCGAGAATATCGTCTTTATGGCACTCTCTGCCGATCTACAGCCGGATCATAGCACCGTAGCGGATTTCATCTCCCGTGCCCCCGATGCGATCGCCGACCTGTTTAGCCAGATTGTCTTGATGTGCGATCAACTGGGTCTGATCGGTA
>JBNLAT010000082.1:0-6933 GCA_050302275.1 Thiohalomonadaceae bacterium
ACGTTCGCGGCGCTGATCGAGAAAATCCCCTATCTGCAGCAACTCGGCATTACCCATGTCGAACTGATGCCGGTCATGGCCTTCGATGAACAGGATGTGCCGGAAGCGACCGCCCGGCTCGGATTGAGGAATTACTGGGGTTACAGTACCCACAGCTTCTTCTCCCCCCATCCCGGCTATTGCATGACCCCGGACCAGGGCACCCACCTCGACGAGTTTCGTGACCTTGTCAAGGCGCTGCACCGCTCCGGTATCGGCGTCATTATGGATGTGGTTTTCAATCATACGGCGGAAGCCGGCGACATCGGCCCTACCATCAATTTCAAGGGCATGGGCAACAGCGAGTTCTATCACCTGGAGAACCACGACAAGCGGATCTATCGGGATTACACGGGTTGCGGCAATACCGTGAACTGCAATCATCCGATTGTTTCCCTGTTTATCATTGGTTGCCTGGAGTACTGGGTGCGGAAAATGCACATAGACGGATTTCGTTTTGACCTGGCCAGTGCGCTGTCGCGCGGTGAGGATGGTCAGCCGATGCACGATTCGCCGGTGCTCTGGGGTATTGAGCTGTCTGAACAGCTGGCTGCGACCAAGCTGATCGCCGAGGCCTGGGATGCGGCAGGGCTCTACCAGGTGGGCAGCTTTCCTGGTTATCGATGGTCGGAATGGAACGGCCGCTACCGGGACGCATTGCGCTGTTTCGTGCGCGGCGACGGGGGGATGATTGCGGAGATGGCCACGCGTATCGGAGGCAGCAGTGATTTCTACAAACCCCAACATCGCCGGCCCATCAACAGCATCAACTTCATCACCTGCCATGATGGCTTCACCCTGTATGACCTCTACAGCTACAAACACAAGCACAACGAGGCAAACGGCGAACAGAACCGGGACGGACATAATGACAATCTCAGTGACAACTGCGGTGTCGAGGGTGAGACAGACGATGCAGAGGTGCTGGCCCTGCGCAGGCAACTCGCCAAAAATGCCATTGCCATACTGCTGCTGAGCCAAGGTGTACCCATGCTGCTGGCCGGTGACGAAGTGCTCAATACCCAGCAAGGCAACAACAACAGTTATTGCCAGGACAACGAACTGAGCTGGTTTGACTGGAGACTGGTTGACGAGAATGCCGATATGCTGGCTTTCGTGCGCCGGATGATTGCACTGCGCAAACGGCACCCCTCCTTGCGCAGACGGCGTTTTCTGCGCGGCGAGACATCAGATCCCACAATCAAACCGGATATCGTCTGGCATGGCACCACCCTGGGGAGCCCCAACTGGGACGACAGGGAGGCCCGTATACTGGCATTCACCCTGGCGGCGCTGGAAGAGGACGAGAGCGACCTTCATGTCATCATGAACATGTCCGAGCGTACCCTGGAAATGGAAATGCCGGATGCGCTGGATGGCGCCTGGAAAATTGTTGTGGATACAGGCCGGTTCGGCGCTTCCGGTGAGGACGAGGCGGCGACACCATCAGCATGGACACAAGATACCTATCCGGCAGGACCCCGAAGCGTAATCGTGTTTGAAAAACGGGATTGAATATAAATACGGGGTCAACAGGATTGCCGTATCACTGCGCAGAACGAATCATCGGCCCTGCAGGTTGACCGTGGGGGGTCAGAAACCAGCTCTTGTTCCCGTAGCTCACCACCGAGGCCACACCCAGACCGTCACCGGCGTCATGACGGAAGACCAACCAAATAACCATGCCGACAGGAAGGTATAGTTCGGTAGAAAACCGCTGTCATAGCTGAACTTTACGCAAAATGTCGACAAATAATCCTTGTATTGCCGTGTTTGTCTTTATCAATAGTGAGTATTGAAGAATATTGTCGACAATTTTACTTTGTATTGCGGTGCAGCATCTGTAGACTGGGCCAGGTTACCGTTTGTTGAATCTGGAGGCAGAGCTGTATGACGATGCATAAGACAGATGTGCTTTTGATAGGCGGCGGCATTATGAGCAAGACACTGGCCATGCTGGTGACGCAGCTCGATTCCTCTCGTCATATCACTGTCGTCGAGCAAGCGTCATCATTGGCCACCGAAAGCACCCATGCCTGGAACAATGCCGGCACCGGTCATGCAGGTTACTGCGAACTCAATTACACCCCACAGCAGAGTAATGGTGACATCTCCATTGAAAGAGCGTTGGGGATAAACGCCCGCTTCGAGGAGTCCCTGCAGTTTTGGAGTGGACTGGTTCGCAAAGGCGCCCTATCGAACCCTTCGTCCTTTATCAATCCCGTACCTCATATGAGCTGGGTAAAGGGTAAGCAGAATGTCAGTTTCCTCAAGAATCGTCAGCAAGCACTGGTAACTCATCCACTCTTCGAAGAGATGGAATATGCGGATGATCCAGCCACCCTGAAGGAGTGGTTGCCCCTGATGATGGCTGAGCGTGATATGAGGCAGCCCATGGCCGCAACACGTGTGGCACACGGAACAGACATCAACTTCGGGGAGCTTACTCGCTCGATGGGTGAGTATTTGGCGCATGAGGACTCCGTTGACTATTGGCTCTCAACAACGGTCTCGGGATTGAAGAAGGTTGGCGATCGCTGGCATGTGACAACCAAGCACGCGCTGGCAGGAACACGAACCATCGAGGCGCGTTTCGTATTTGTTGGCGCGGGTGGGTGTGCTTTGTCCCTGATGCAAAAGGCAGGCGTGGATGAGGTGCGAGGTTATGGCGGTTTCCCCGTTTCAGGCATCTGGCTCGCCAGTGAAAACATAAAAGCCGCAGCGATCCATAATGCCAAGGTCTATGGCATGCCACCCGTGGGTGCGCCCCCAATGTCGGTACCGCATCTCGATACTCGCGTCATCGGTGGACGCCCCGCCCTGCTCTTCGGACCCTTTGCCGGTTTCACCACACGCTTTATGAAAAAGAGCAGTCTCTTTGACTTGATCAATTCGATTCGAGCTCACAATCTCAAGCCCATGATGGAGGTGGCCAGAGAACATTGGGCGTTGACGCGTTATCTCATCAAAGAGGCCATGAGCTCTGGTGACCAGCGACTCGAACAGCTGCGCACGTTTATGCCTTCGGTGCAACCGGGAGAATGGCATCTTCGTCCCGCGGGTCAGCGGGTTCAGATTATCAAACTGGATGAGCAGGGACGTGGCAAGTTGCAGTTCGGTACCGAGGTTATCAAAACAGCCGATCGCTCCCTGGCAGCCCTGTTGGGCGCTTCCCCCGGAGCCTCCGTCAGCGTCTCAGCCATGTTGGATGTTATCGAGAGCTGTCTCCCTGAATTGGTTCAGGGTGAAGCAGGACAACGCCTGAAAGAGTTGATTCCATCCTATGGTCACTCTTTGGACGATGATCTCGACCTGGTTCATGCCGTACGACGTTATACCTTGGAGACATTGGCTCTCGATGACAGACTAACCGCAGAAATTCCCGAACAAGACACATTATTATTGCAAACTGGCAGTTGAGGAATTACGGGGACAGTTTACTTATTTCAATATTGGAATATTCAACCTGTAAATCGGGCCTCGGGCTGGTCATAGCGGGGATGCTTCAGACGCGGGTAACTGGAAAGACCGTAAACGGAAGACGCTTGGGCTGCTGGACCAGGGCCTGCAGCGGAGCCTGGTCCCGCTGCTACGAATTCAACCAGGCCGCAAACTGCGCCGGGGCCGGCAAGTCTTATCACTCAGGTCCAACTCCAACTCACGGTCTATACTCAACCATAACCAGGTGGTTCCATATAAGATGCCGCTAATATCCTGCTCTAGACGGCAGCGGGTGCCGTTGGGGCACAAAAGATCGTAGAGAACGAACAACAAGACAGGGAGGCCCGTCGTGCCCACACAGACCTACAAACAGCGTACCTTCGATGCGCGTACCGATCGTATCGATCTGCGTGATCGTGTTTATCAGCCACAGCTGGTTTCGCTGCCTTCACACCTCCCGGATCTCGAAAACATCGAACGCTATCTTCCGGCCTACGCCAAGGCGCTGGTCCTGGACCAGGGGGATGAAGGCGCCTGTACCGGCTTCGGGCTGGCGGCGGTGATCAACTTTCTGCAGTGGCGCAACAACGCCTATCAGACCGAGGGTTTGAAAACGGTCAGCCCGCGCATGCTCTACCACATGGCGCGGATGTATGACGAATGGCCAGGTGAGGACTACGAGGGCTCGAGCTGCCGGGGCGCTATGAAAGGCTGGCATCGCCACGGCGTGTGCACGGACCGCTCATGGCCATACCGCAACAGCAACGGCAAAATAGCTTTCGTCTCCCCCAAGGAAGGCTGGGATCAGGATGCCGCGACTCGCCCGCTGGGTGCCTATTACCGCATAGAGAAGCACAGTATCAGTGACCTGCAATCCGCGCTCCACGAAGTCGGTGCCATTTACTGCTCCGCCAATGTGCATAAGGGGTGGTATCTGAAGAAGACCAAGCAGCCGATCCTCATTCCCCTGCATACCCAGAATGTCGGCGGTCACGCCTTTGCATTGATCGGCTACACCGCAGACGGATTTATCGTGCAGAACTCCTGGGGACCGGATTGGGGTTTTCACGGCTTCGCCATCCTCAGCTACGAAGACTGGCTCAGCAACGGCAGCGATGCCTGGGTGGCGGTCATGGGAGCGCCCATACGCACAGCTGCTGCCCCCGTCACCTTCACCAAACAGCCGCTGCAGCAGTCAGCAGCGCGCCCCGGCCGCGCGAAAGGCAAGGAACCTGTGCCCGGTCAGGATTTCAACTACCGGAATGACAATGTGCGTCCACTGAGCGAGGGCGATGCCTACTTGCACACGCTGGTATTGAGCAATAACGGCCGTCCTATCAATCGAATCGTCGGCGCCGAGAATGCCCGCACGGCGGTCAAACTGGTCTGCATGGATCAACCCCTGGAGTGGTTTGACAAACTTCCGAAGAACGCGCCACGGAAACTGGCACTCTATGTCCACGGTGGCCTCAACAGCGAGTCCGACTCCCTCATCCGAATCCGCATGATGGCGCCCTATTTCCGCGAGAACGGCATCTACCCCCTGTTCATCACCTGGAAAACCGGCGCGATGGAAAGCATCATCGGTATCCTCCAGGACTCGGTTCGGGATATCTTTCGCGGCCTCCCCGAGATGCGGGACGAAGGCGTTTTCGACAGGATCAAAGAGGCGATGGCCGAGGCGCGCGACCGCTCGATCGAGGTGGCCTGCGAGTACCTGTTGGTCAAGGCCTTGTGGTCTGAAATGAAACAGAATGCCGCCTCAGCCAAGGATTCGGACGCAGGTCTGTCACTGCTGGCCGGGCATCTGCAAACGCTTGAAAAGCGCATCCCCAAGCTGGAGATCCATCTGGCGGGTCACTCCGCCGGTTCCATCGTACTCGGGCATCTCTTGCCGCTGCTGAACAAACGAGTCGCACCCGCCAGTCTTACCCTGTTTGCCCCTGCCTGCACAGTCGGCTTTGCCAACCAGTACTATGGCGCAGCCTTGCGCAACGGCAAACTCAGCCCCGACAGTGTGCATGTGGACATCATGGACGACGAGCGCGAGCGCGCCGATACCGTTGGCCCATATGGCAAATCGTTACTCTATCTGGTGAGCCGCGCCCTCGAGATCAGGCACAAGATGCCGCTGCTCGGCATGGAGCGGGCCTGGAAATCCGCCCCCGAAGGACAGTGGTCGAAAGACCGTGACATAGAGGAAGCCATCGATGAATGGTCAGGATTGGCCGCCGGCATAGCGACCAAAGTTCACGGCAAGCGCCGTGAATACGTCTCTACCGGCGGGTCCGGCCGCATCCGGCTTGCACACGGCTCGTTCGACAATGATGTCGTGGTCGTCACCGCCATGCTGGAGCGCATCCGCGGCGGGCAGCTTGTCGCAAAAGTGGAGAATCTCGCCTATTGAGGACTGGCCAGAGATCTTAGACATAACAATACGACAATCGCTCGGTTGACTCCTTTGGTTGGTCAGCGTTACGCGGATACTGCAACGAGGAAAAGGCACTTGGGCTATGCTGGTTCCCATTCGATGGGAGCTTCGCTGGTGGTTGTTTGTGTTGTCGCTGAACCATCACTAGTGTCCACAGTCATTTCGGTTGTCGAAGTCCTCGAAGTAGTTGTTGTGGATCCATCCTGATTCCCTGTTTCAGAAGTGCCTGTGCCTGATTCGTCCGTGTCAGTGATTGCGTTTCACCGGGATTTAGCTCCACTTCGCCCTCGCCTGTTACCCAGCTGCCATTCGGGCATTCTTGAAGTGGACTTCCACCACTACAGTCTTTATTGAAATCGTGCCGTCTCGCATACAGCAGGTGAGCGAGGAGTTGCACGTCGAAACGACTTTATGAGTGCCTTCCCCAGGCACTCGAAGGGTTGATAGGGCCCTGTAGGGACGCCCTTTACTCCCTCGTTGAGGCTGTAGAAAAACCCAAAATCAGGCCAAAGGAATGATAGAATAAAGCCACGATAAACGGAGTTATTCAATGCCAAAATTCATTCCGTACGATTACAACCAGAACAGCATGGTTGTTATCAATTACCTCGATCAACTTGTCCCTGGTACCTTCGAATATGCAATTCACCACTTGATCGGGAACAAACTAGATCTCTCGGTCTTTTACCCGAAATTCAAGAATGATGAAGGTGGTCGCCCGGCCTATGACCCTGCGATTTTATTGAAGATCATCCTGTTTGGTTATTCCCGAGGCATCACTTCCAGTAGAGATCTTGAATGGCAGTGCCAGCACAACATTCTATTCAAGGCGCTATGTTGCGATCGAGTCCCGCACTTTACCACCATTGCAGAGTTTATCAGCAGTCGAAGTGATGAGATCGAATCGTTATTCGAACAGGTTCTTTTGATCTGCGACGAGCAAGGCCTGCTCGGCCATGAGTTATTTGCCATCGATGGGTGCAAAATGCGGTCAAATGCCTCGAAGGAATGGTCAGGTACCT
>JBNLAT010000083.1:0-6362 GCA_050302275.1 Thiohalomonadaceae bacterium
TACGCCCTGCAACAGCGTCACTTCGACGCGATTTCCCGTCTCGACACCGAACTGACCCAGTACTATGGCGTCGACGAACCGCAACTCGATTCTCTCAACTTTCATATCAATCAGGCGGAGTTCTCCGTCGGCGATTTCGAACTGGGGTACCGCATGTACCAGCGGGCGGGCCGAGCCATTAGCGCGGTGATTGAAGGCAAGGTAGCGACACCGGTCCGTAACGAGGCGATCTATCGTCTGGCACGTTTGCAGTTTCAGATAGGGGATTACGTAAACGCTTTACATGCGATTGAGCGCATGGAGGGCGAACTGCCCGACGGCATGGAAAACGATATCGCCTTCCTCAAGGGGCAGATCTATCTCGCCAATGGCCGTTTCACCGATGCGGAGAAACTCTTCTCTGGATTGGAGGGCAAAGGGAAATACAACGGCTTCGCTGCCTATAACCGGGGTGTTTCGCTGTTCCAGCAGGGGAACGATATCGACGGCATCAAGGCGATGGATCGAGCGGGCAGTGTTTCCGGTGGTGATCGGGAGACTGAAGCGATTCGCGACAAGGCCAATCTGGTGCTGGGTAGTCGTCTGCTGGAAAAAGGCGAAGCTGATTTGGCAGGTAAGTATCTGGAACGGGTACGTCTCGACGGACCATTCTCCAATCGCGCCCTGCTTGGCGCTGGCTGGGCCGATATTAAACGTGAAGATTTTAAACACGCGCTGGTGCCGTGGAGCATTCTATTCAAGCGCAACATTACCGACCCGTCGGTGCAGGAGGCGTTACTGGGCGTGCCCTATGCCTATGGTCAGGTCGGATTGTATGGCAAGTCGGCGTTACTTTACGGCAGTGCGTTGCAGAAGATCGATAAGGAGCTGGAAAAACTCGATAGCTCCATCGCCAGCATCAGCGAGGGACGTTTCCTCAAGGCATTGGTACGCGAGGAGGGACGCAAAGATCGGGACTGGGTGATCCGCCTGCGTGAACTACCCGATGCACCGGAGACCTACTATCTGATGCAGATGATGGCCTCCAACGATTTTCAGTCGATGTTGCAGAACTATCTCGATCTGGAAGACCTGCGTAAACGTCTCGAGTCGTGGGCCAGCAATTACACCGCCTATAACGACATCATTCAGCATCGTCGTCGTTATTACGAGCCGCTGCTGCCATCTATCGATGCACAGTTTCGCAAGCTCGACTCGGTGATCCGTCTGCGCATGGAGCAGCGCGAACGGCTGGATAAAAAACTGAACAAAATGCTGATCGCGCCACAGCCTGAATTTCTCGCCACCGCCGATGAACGGATCGCCCGTGAACGTATCGCTTCGATGGAACGCAAGCTGCGTGGAAAAGCGGTCGACGCCAGAACACGACATCGCCTTGAGCGCTTGAAAGGCGCTATCCACTGGAACATCACGACCCAATACCAACAACGACTGACCGATGCCTTCGATCACCTGGCGGCGCTGGATAAGGATATCGCTGCACTGCAGGAGCGTTACGCCTCATTCGTACGTACCCGGCAGGCTGCGAACCAGAGCTATCAGGGATATGACGAGCAGATCCGCCGTCTCGGTATCAAAACCGATAACGCGCTGATGACGGTGAATACCCTGATGGCGAGACAGGGACACATGCTGGAGGTCATCGCGGTTAATGAGCTGATCCGGAGGCGACAAAAGCTGGAGCAGTATCAGGTTCAGGCACGCTTTGCCATGGCGGAGAACTACGACCGCGCCACCAAGGCCAAGACAAAAGCGGAGGAAGAGGCGGCTCGCAAGGAAGCGGAACAACGTAACCTGGAGCAACTTAAAGCCGATCAGCAGCCCAAGGAAGAAGCGCCTGCAGCCGAACAACCGAAGGCTGAGTCATCGCCAAGCGAAGGGGAGGTGAAACAGTAATGCGCCTTCTCCTCGTCCTGTTGCTGCCACTGATACTCACTGCCTGCGCCGGTGGCGGTACCCTTGCGGATCTGCGCAATGTGGAACCGGAGCTGAAGGATGTCGAGGTCGAGGATGGTCTTGAGAAGGCGATGGCCAGTTATCGCCGCTTCCTTGAGCAGACCCCTGAGTCAGCAATGACCCCTGAAGCGATCCGTCGTCTTGCCGACCTCAAGCTGGAACAGGAATACGGCTATGTGCAGAAGAGTGCAGAGAGTAAACCGACCGCTACGACACCCGCGGTAAAAGTACCCAAAGCTGTGATGGACAGACCGCAGGTGGGGAGCACGCCGATTGAGATCGGTAGTAGTACGGCCAAAAGCGTTACCGAGACAGGCGTGATTGCCGCTACCGGCAAGGAGTCGGAAAAGGATTTTGAAAAGCGTATCTCGCAGGGCGAGAAACTTAAAGCCAAGAAGGACACCGTGCTGGCAGCCCCGACTGCAGAGGCCGCTGCCGATCTGGAAAATGCCAACGCCCGTCAGGCGGTGCAACTGTACAAAAAACTGCTGGCCAAGTATCCGCTCTATGAGCGTAACGATCAGGTGCTCTACCAGTTATCGCGTGCCTATGAGGAGCTGGGTGAAGTGGAGAAGGCGATGGATGTGATGAATCGCTTTGTCAAAACCTATCCCCGCTCGCACTATCTGGATGAGGTGCAGTTCCGCCGCGCCGAGTACTACTTTACCCGCAAGAAATACCTTGATGCGGAGGATGCCTATAAAAGCATCGTTGCCATAGGTAAGAGTTCATCCTATTACGAACTGGCGCTCTACAAGTTAGGTTGGACCTTCTACAAACAGGAGCTTTACGACGAAGGTGCCGAGAAATTCTTTGCCCTGCTCGATTATAAGGTGTCAGTTGGTTACGACTTCGATCAGGAGTACGACAAAACCGAGAGCAAACGGGTGGAGGATACCTTCCGTGTTATCAGCCTGAGTTTTTCCAACCTTGGTGGCGCTGAGTCGGTGGTTGAATTTTTTAAACGTTACGGCAAGCGTGTCTATGAGCAGCGGGTCTATAGTCATCTGGCCGAGTTCTATCTCGATAAGCGTCGTTATAACGACGCAGCTACTACCTACAAAACCTTCATTGGCCTCTATCCGTTCCATGAGGTCGCACCGCATTTCCATAT
Source organism: Thiohalomonadaceae bacterium (assembly GCA_050302275.1). Lineage (GTDB taxonomy): Bacteria > Pseudomonadota > Gammaproteobacteria > Thiohalomonadales > Thiohalomonadaceae > JAPHTQ01. The sequence goes on from JBNLAT010000083.1 coordinate 3,071, forward strand.
GCGCATGATCGAGATCTACAAGAAAGGTGGTTTCGGGCAACTGGTAGTGGAACAGAAGAAAGCATTTGCCCAGGCCTATGCATTGAATGCTGAGTACTGGCGCTACTTCGATATCAAGAAACGTCAGGATGTGGTCGGTTTCCTCAAGGAGAACATCAAGGACCTGGCGAATTTCTACCACGCCAATTACCAGAAGACCTGGCAAGCGGATGAGAAGCGTGGATATTACCAGGAGGCTCTGCTCTGGTATCGCAGCTTCCTGACCTCTTTCCCGCAGGAGAAAGAATCCCCTGCGATGAACTTCCAGATGGCTGAATTGATGCTGGAAAACAAGGATTACCGCGGTGCTGCCGAGGCCTACGAACATACCGCCTATGATTATCCTGCGCACGAAAAGTCGTCGGAAGCCGCCTATGCAGCGGTTTATTCATGGCGTGAACTGCTCAAGATAACCAAGGAGGGGCAGCGCGGGGAAGTCACTCAGCGCTCGATCCAGAGTTCGCTCAAGTTTGCCGACACCTTCCCGCAGCATGAAAAAGTGCCTGCGGTACTGAGTGCGACCGCGGATGAACTCTACGAGATGCGCAACTACGAGTTGGCGAGCAATACGGCGAAAAAGCTGATCGATAACTTCCCCAAATCGGATAAGGAACTGATTCGTTCCGCCTGGCTGGTCGTAGGCCACTCAGCACTGGATCGGAAACTCTATGCAGAGGCCGAGACGGGCTATAGTCACGTACTGGAGTTGAGCAAGCCAGGTGATAAGTTGTACGGCAAAGTACTAGAGAACCTGGCCGCTTCCATCTACAAACAGGGTGAGCAGGCCAATGAAGCGGGAGACTACAAAACCGCCGCCGATCATTTCCTGCGCGTCGGCCAACGTGCGCCTAACTCTACCATCCGCGTAACAGCCGAGTACGATGCCTCTGCCGCATTGATCAAAATGGAAGCGTGGCGCCGTGCTGCCACGGTGCTAGAGAATTTCCGCAAGAATTTCCCCGGCAACAAACTGCAATTTGACGTCACCAAGAAGATCGCCTTTGTTTACCGTTCCGATGGCCGTCTGGAAGAGGCTGCAGATGAGTACGAACGTATCGGTCGTGAATCGAAGGATGAGAAGGTGCGTCGTGGTTCGCTCGATATTGCTGCCGAACTCTATCGCCAGACAGGGGCCACAGAGAAGGAACTGTCTCTCTATAAAAAGTATGTGCAACTCTTCCCCAAACCGCTGGATCAGGCGATGGATATCTACTATCGCATGGCCGGGGTCTACAAAAAGCTGGGCAAGGATTCGCAGTACAAGAACACCTTGAAGCAATTGATCAAAATGGATGCCTCGGCGGGACGTGCACGTAACGACCGCACCAAGTATCTGGCTGCTCAGGCCTCACTGGTCTTCACTGGCGATGCCTATGACAAAGTGGTGTCGGTCAAGCTGGTCAAACCGTTTAAAAAGAATCTACAGAAGAAGAAAAAGTATATGAAGGAGGCGATCAAAGCCTATACCAAACTGGTCGATTTCCAGGTGGCCGACGTGACGGCGGCAGCGACCTACTACATTGCCGAGATCTATTACGAATTCAGCCGTGCCCTGGCCAAGTCGGAACGTCCGACCAACCTCAACCCTGAGGAGCTGGAGCAGTATGAGCTGGCACTGGAAGATCAAATCTTCCCCTTCGAGGAGAAGGCCATAACGACCCACAAGAAGAACATTGAACTAATTCAACTGGGGGTCTTTAGCTCCTGGATCGACAAAAGTATCGGCAAACTGGCGAAGCTGGTGCCCGCTGCCTATGCCCGTAACGAGGCCAGTACCGGCTTTATCGATAGTATCGACAGCTATCGCTATGTGGTTGGGCAGCCTGAAGTAAATATCGCGGCGGGACAGGAGAATATGCCCAACAGTAAGGCTAACCGAGTGGCGACTGCGCAATGAGAAATCGGATGCTGAGACAACATGCAATCGCGGAACACCATCTTTTGCGTGGCCTGCTGGTGTTGTGCATGCTTGCCCTGCTGACTGGTTGTGGTGGCGGTAGCAGTGTACGCGTCGGTGGTGCAAGCGATGAGGATATCTCTTTTTACGAGAACCGCAGTGTCGACCTGGCGGTCCGTGAGGATTTCGACCGGGCGACCGAATTGTTGCAGAAAGGTCGCTATGAAGAGGCGATCAAGCTGTTGCAGAAAGTCATACAACAATCACAGAACAACTCGGCGCCTTACATTAATATTGCATTAGCCTATGAAAAAACGGGTGAGATGGGGCTGGCCGAAGATAATCTGAAAAAGGCCCTGGCGATTAATCCTAATCACCCTGCTGCTATGAATGAGTATGCGTTACTCTACAGACAAACGGGTCGTTTTGCTGAGGCAAAAAAGTTGTATGAGAGTCTACTGGAAAAATATCCATCCTTTCTGCCTGCGCGCAAGAACCTCGGGGTTCTTTGCGAGCTCTATCTTAATGACTACCGCTGCGCTCTCGAGCAATATGAGGCTTACCAGAGCGTGCTTCCCGATAACGAAGAGGTCAAGCTATGGATAATCGGAGTGAAGCAAAAACTTGGCGGTTGATCGCTGCTTTGGCAGGGGCATTGCTCCTGTTGCTGGCGTTCGTCTCCGTGCAGGCGGTGGCAGCGGATAAGGATGTCAATGATACCGGAGCGGCCAAAACCCTTTCAGGGATATCCATCGTCGGTAATAATGAGGCGCCCAAATCGCTGTTTATCGTTCCCTGGAAGAGTTCCGAGATCGGTTCCGACTCAGGTCTGCAATCGGGCCTGATGGATGATTCCATGAAGCCAGTGGATCGGGAAGTATTCATGCGTGAGATCGATTTTTACCAAATTCGCAGCGCGAAATAGACGTGTCAAAGTGAGGACTGAATAATGGGGTTCATCGATAAAATAGTCAGCTTCTTTGTCGAGGGCGGTTTCTGGATGTATCCGATCCTGTTGGCCGGATCCATCGGTGTTGCCATCGGTATCGAGCGGTTCATTAAACTTGCCATGGTGGAGAGCGCCAACCGCAAAATGTGGGACAAACTGCACCCAGTACTGGTCGAAGGCGACTTTGACACGGCGCGGGAGATGACCACCAGCGATAACTCGACGGTGAGTCAGTTGCTGGAAGTCGGTCTTGAACGTCAGGGTACGGTACGCCGTCGTGACGATATCGAGATCGCGATGGAGGAGGGAATGATGGAGATCATTCCGCAGCTGGAGAAGCGAATTAACTACATCGCACTCTACGCCAACCTCTCCACTCTGCTCGGACTGCTCGGTACCATCATCGG
>JBNLAT010000084.1:0-6191 GCA_050302275.1 Thiohalomonadaceae bacterium
TGCGCGGGAACATTAAGGGAGAAATCGCTGTTGACGCCGATCTTCTCGCCGCTTGAGGGAATGACAATCTTTTCGTAGCTCATGAGGGAGTCCAGTCACGCATTGCGGTTATTGAGGCAAAGAGAAATAATGATGGGCCTGAGCACAACATTCAATACCCAGTTACTCGATGTCCCGCATTCTACTGCTAAACAAGCCCTACGACGTCCTCTGCCAGTTCACCGACAGTGAAGGACGTGAGACGCTGGCGAATTACATCAATGAGAAGGATTTCTACCCTGCTGGACGGCTCGACCGCGACAGTGAAGGGATGGTGCTACTGACCGACGATGGCAGCCTGCAGCACTGCGTCGCCCATCCCCAGCACAAACAGGTCAAAACCTATCTGGTTCAGGTGGAGGGAATACCTGATGATGCAGCGATTAACACGCTGCGTAAGGGTGTAGAACTTAAAGACGGCCTGACTCGACCGGCGCGAGTCGAAAGAATTGACGAACCCGATATCTGGCCGCGCAATCCACCGATCCGTTACCGTGCTAACATTCCCACCAGTTGGCTCCGCCTGACCATCAGTGAAGGTCGCAATCGTCAGGTACGGCGCATGACCGCCGCCGTTGGTTTCCCCACCCTGCGTTTGATACGCTGGGGAATTGGCGAGTGGAGCCTTGATGGACTGCAACCCGGTGAATGGCGGGAGGTCGAGGCAACTGAAGTTACAGCATTCACACAACAGTGCGCCAGACTAAAGCGCCGCGCAGGCGGGCGAAAAACAAACGACAGAAGACTCAATGAACGAAATCTGGACACCCCATCTGACCGTCGCCGCCGTTATTGAGGAGGCGGGCAAGTTTCTCCTGGTGGAAGAGCATTCCGAAGGCAAAGTCGTCCTCAACCAACCTGCAGGGCACGTTGAGGAAGAAGAGACCATCCTGCAGGCGGTAGTACGCGAAACCCTGGAAGAGAGTGGTCGCCCTTTCCAGCCAGATGCGATAAGCGGGGTTTACCGCTGGCGCAGCCCGGATAACGGCATCACCTACCTGCGCCTCGCCTTCTGCGGCAAACATGGCGAACGGGACCTGAACCTGGAACTGGATACCGACATCATCACCACCCACTGGCTCAGCCTTGATGAACTCAAGGCGCGCGCAGAACAACTGCGCAGCCCACTGGTGATGCGCTGCTTCGAGGATTACCTTGCCGGACAGCGCTATCCACTAACACTGGTTGAAGAATTATCGTGAACACCGTGACACCCAAAACAGAACAGGTCATCGTCGGACTTTCCGGTGGCGTCGATTCGTCGGTTGCCGCGATCCTGCTACAGCAACAGGGCTATCAGGTAGAAGCGTTATTCATGAAGAACTGGGAGGAAGACGATACCCAAGAGTACTGTAGCGCAGAGGTGGACCTGGCCGATGCAAAAAGCGTGAGCGACTCACTCGGCATTACGCTACATGCGATGAACTTCTCCGCCGAATATTGGGATCAGGTTTTCAGTCACTTCCTCACTGAATATGAAGCGGGACGTACCCCCAATCCGGACATCCTCTGCAACCGCGAGATCAAGTTCAAGGCATTCCTCGACCACGCCATGCATCTTGGCGCCGACTTCATCGCCACCGGCCACTACGCCCGCAGCCGTAAAGTAGATGGGCAATACCAACTGCTCAAGGGCAAGGACAACGGTAAGGATCAGAGTTACTTCCTCTACACGCTAGGACAAAAACAGCTGGCGAAAGCGCTCTTTCCCGTTGGCGAACTGCAAAAGAGCGAGGTGCGTAACATCGCGGAAACGCATCACCTGGTTACACACGACAAAAAAGACAGCACCGGGATCTGCTTTATCGGCGAACGTAATTTCCGTGACTTTCTCAGTCGTTACCTGCCCGCCAAACCGGGTGAAATACAGACTCCGGAAGGTCAGGTGATCGGCAAGCACAATGGGTTGATGTACTACACGCTAGGCCAACGTCAGGGACTGGGTATTGGTGGCGTAACAGGATTTAACGATGACCCATGGTATGTAGCCGACAAGGACATGCAGCGCAATGTCTTAATCGCTGTACAGGGGCACGACCACCCCCTACTCTATTCGCGCAGCCTTAGCGCCGGACAACTAAGCTGGGTAGATGGTAAAGGTCCCCAGGCACCGTTTCATTGCAAGGCAAAAACCCGTTATCGTCAGCCAGATCAGGCCTGTACGATCACGCGGCTGGATAAAACGGGTTGTGAGGTGGTTTTCGAGGAGCCGCAATTGGCCGTAACCCCAGGACAATCGGTCGTATTTTACGACGGCGAGGTCTGCCTCGGCGGCGGTGTTATCGAAAGCAGGACTTGAGTCTTTACATTGCAGGACATATGGCAGGTTCATGAAGAACATTAATGATCGTACTCTCGCCCTTGGTGGTGTATTTCAGGCAGCCTGGCTGGTAGATCAGGCCGCACGTACCGGCAAGTTACCGCAGCCGGAATTCGAAACGACTATCGGCAGCCTGTTTGAATTTTCACCGGTCAGCACCGAGGCGGTGTTCGGTTCCCGTTTCGAGATTCGTCGTGGTCTGCAAACCTTAATCGCGCAACTCGAAGCAAAGGAAGAAAAGCGCAATCTTTATGTCATGCGCTATTCCATTGGCCTACTGATTCTGGAGCGAAAACTGGCAGGCAATCCAAAGATGCTGCAAAAAATCGGTGCAGACCTGGAAAGTACAGGTCATCAGCTGCGCCACTTTGGCCTGACCCACGAAAATGTCATTGCTCATCTCGCCGACATCTATTCACACACCATTAGCACCCTGACACCACGCATCATGGTCAGTGGTGAAAATAATCAGCTACAGCGACAGGAGAACGCCAACAAAGTTAGAGCCCTGTTGCTGGCAGGAATACGTGCTGCCGTGTTATGGCGACAGTGTGGCGGTAATCGCTGGCAACTCTTTTTCCAGCGCAAAAAATATCTACAGCAGGCGAAAGATTTACTGGCATAAAAAAGGCCGCCATTAAGGCGGCCTTTTTTATCCAGCATCAGGCGATCTATTTCGCAGAATCTGAAATAGACAGCTTGCTTCGATTCTTCTTCAATACAGCTGGACCTACCCCTTTCACATTCACCAGGTCATCCACTGACTTAAAGGGACCATGCTGCTTGCGATATTCCACAATTGCCTGAGCACGCTTCTCACCGACACCCTTTAACTCAGACGCCAGCATCGAAGCATCAGCGGTATTGATATTGACGCCCCATGCCAGGGAAGAAAACAGGAAAAACAAAGAGAGGGTGAGGGTTCTAACAAGATACATCATTGATACGTCCTCCATTACACGTATAGAACAAGTTTACAACCAGCCCAGTAAACTTGAGGAAGCACGTAATAACAAGCGTATCAATGTAGGAAAAGTCGGTATCTTCCGTCAGAGATCGTCAACCATTATTGCCAGACAATTCTGCTTCTATCTTGCCCAATGCCTCCAACGGTTCTGTCGCCCCGGTGATTGGGCGTCCGATAACCAGATAGCTCGAACCAAGACGCATCGCGTCGGCAGGGGTGGTGATACGTGTTTGATCGCCCTTCTCCGACCAGGCAGGACGAATCCCCGGAGTCACCAGATTGAATGTCTCCGGCACACTCTGGCGCAACATCTCCACTTCCTTGGGAGAGCAAACGACACCATCCAGACCGGCGGTGTGGGCCAACATGGCAAGGCGTTGTACATTTTCCGCAGGCGTACCGCTCAACCCTACCTCTTCGATGTCATCCTGGCCCATGCTGGTGAGAATCGTCACGCCAATGAGTAATGGTTTTGCACTCGACTTATCCACCGCCTCACGTGCAGCCTCCATCATCTTCCGCCCACCCAGGGTGTGGACGTTAATCATCCACACCCCGAGATCGGCAGCAGACCGACATGCGCCTGCAACGGTATTGGGAATATCGTGAAATTTCAGATCGAGAAAAATCTCGTATCCCTGCGCAGCGATCTTCTCCACCAGTTGCGGTCCGCTACGGGTAAACATCTCCTTGCCGATCTTCAGACGGCATCGTGTCGGATCGAGTCGTTGCACCAGATCCAGCGCCTGCTTCTCTTCAGGAAAATCGAGGGCGACGATGACAGGGGATGTTACTTTCTCATTCATTCAAAATTACTCTCATTAGTACGGATGGAAACTCATCTCAAAATGAGGACTCGTGCCCTGAGACACGGCGCAAAGCCTGTGAGGAGCGCAGTTTACACGCTAGTAAATGAGCACCGGAACAGGCTTTGCAACACAGTATCAGGGTGCGAGAACCATTTTGAGGGTTATTCACCTTCGATACCGTGGATCGGTTTAATTGTGCCCCACTGCTTACAACTCGGACACTGCCACTGCAGTGTACGGGTAGTGTATCCGCAGTGACCACATTGATAGACGGGCTTACCTTCCAGAAGCATATGGATAACCTCACGTAGCGCGCCCAATTCAGTGCCGCAGGAAGAGGCTTCATCGATGCTACGTAGCTCCAGCAGGTAATCGAGGGCACGTAACGACGGGCGCTTGCGCAGGGATTCATGCAGCAAGGTGATCGCCTGGTGTTTCATGCCGTGATCACTCATCTGCTGTGACAGTGCCAGTAAGAGGCTAATCCCCTGCTCCTTACTGCTGAGGAAGCGCAGGTATTGCAGGTACTCTTCCTGCTGCCCAAGTTGCTCATAGCAAAGGCGTAACGGTTTAACGATCAGTGGCAGATAGGCCGGGTCCTGAGTTTCCACCCGTTTGTAAGCACGAATCGCCTGTTTGGTCTTCTGCTGGCGCTGTGCGATCTCTGCTTCCAGCAGGCTGGCGCGAACACAGCTATTGTCTTCAAAAAATGCACGCGAGAGCATTTTCTCTGCCCGGTTGTGTTCGCTGTTTTTCATCGCCTGTTCGGCGATCTCACAGTAGTAATGGGCAATCACCGGCGAGTAGGCCTTATCGCGTTTACCATTCAGTTGTCGCGCGACATCAATCGCTTTATCCCACTCTTTTTCCTGCTGATAGATATCCAGCAACTGACGACGACTTGCCGCGGAGTAGTGATAGTCATCGCTCAATTCGTGGAACAGGCTTTCGGCACGGTCCAGCAATCCGGCACGCATGTAATCGAGTCCAAGCTCGTATAACGCCTTGCGCCGCTGTTCGCGGGAAAGCATCGGCCGCGCCATCAGATTTTGGTGAATACGAATCGCACGATCGGTTTCGCCTCGGCGCAGGAACAGACTGGCCAGAGCAAACTGAATCTCGACGGTCTCACTGTCCGCTTCAGACATGCGGATGAAAACTTCCAGCGCCTGATCCGGCTGCTCCTCGAGAAGGTAATTCAGACCTTTAAAGTATTCACTGGAGAGTGGTGGGCAGCCGGCGGCTTCACTGCGCCGACGCAAACCCCGTCGGCCGATCCACCAGCCCGAGAGTGCTGCGATAGGCAACAAAAGAAAGAGCAGCTCGATACCCATGACTTAGTACTGGCCCTTAATCGGGATCTCGCGCAGATTTTTCACCTCCTGCTCACTCAGCGCCAGGCGTTTACGCAACTTTGAAGCTTCGCGTTTTGCCCGCAGAGCAAGATGGAGAGAGATAGTCAGTCCCAGCATAACTCCGATCGCCAGTGCGACATAGAGCAGTAGCGCCAACGAAATACTGACCTGGGAAAAATAGAAATCAAAAACGACAGCGCCGGCATTGAGCCGGGCAAACAGCACGCCAATCATGACGAGCAGGAAGAGAATAATGGAGAAAATGGCACGCTTCATAGCGCCACTCTAGTCGATTCACGGGTCATTGTGAACACACTGCGGCTGTGTACCGCAAAGGAATGTGCGATGGCTCTGGCATCAAACTGCCAGGCTGGGAATCAGCTCAGGCTGACTCCTGTTGGATCACGTTGCCCTGCTGCAAGCCATTATTGACTCGCTCACGCAACTCCTTCCCAGGTTTAAAATGGGGGACAAACTTGGAACCCAGCGAAACAGCTTCGCCAGTTTTCGGATTGCGTCCCATACGCGGCGGGCGATAGTGCAGGGAAAAGCTACCAAAACCGCGGATTTCAATCCGTTCACCATTGGCCAATGAATGCGCCATCGTTTCCAGCACAGTTTTCACTGCCAACTCGACATCTTTATACGCGAGTTGAGACTGCTTTCGTGAAAGTATTTCAATCAGCTCTGATTTTGTCATA
>JBNLAT010000085.1:0-6032 GCA_050302275.1 Thiohalomonadaceae bacterium
CAGGAATACAACCAACGCAAACAGCGCCGCGGTGCGTATTGGGAAGACCGTTATCATGCGACGGCCGTAGACACCGATGACTATATGGCACGTTGTATGGTGTATATCGATCTAAATATGGTACGTGCGGGTATTGTGACACATCCAGGGGAATGGGAAGTGTGCGGCTATCAGGAGCTACTGGATCCAAGCGCTCGGTATCGGGTCGTTGATGTTGGGGCACTTTTGGGTCTGCTGGGTATTGATGAACTGAGCCAATTCCAGTACCTCTATGCGTCCTGGATTGATGAAGGGATCAGTGCCGAGAACTCACGCCGTGATGGTCGGTGGACCGAAAGCGTGGCAGTGGGGAGCAAGGCGTTTGTAGAGCAATTTCAATCTCAAAGCGGTAGTGCTGCTGCACACCGAAAGCGCTTGCATGACGATTCTGGCTACAGGCTTTGCGAGAGCGCAGACAGTTACAACGACAATTTTGGGGTCGAAATGGGCACTCTAAGCGCTGAGAATGCCATTTTTCTAGATAATTTAGTATGAGCATCATCGGGTTGAGTAGGTCCGACCCCGATCTGCGGTCCTAGTAGGTCCGACCCCGATCTGCGGTCCTCAGATAGGCTTCTGACATTTATCGACCCTGGTCGCTACGCTGGCAGTAGGCGGTGCTACTCCCTGGTCGGCAGGTAATAACGCATGTCCATGCCGTCGCGCGACTCCTGGTACAGGTAGTGGTCTGCACCCTCGAGGTGATTGTGCCGGATAAAACGCTCGCCAGTGACCAGGTCTTCCAGGATCCCGTAGTTATCGCCTTCTTCGTTCTGCACTGCAGCCGGATCTGTAGCGGTCTCACCACCGCGCACGCGGATGCTGTCAGCGGTCACGCTCGGTAAACAAGGCACATGCTGGGGTTGTACCGGTGGCCTCCACCCCGAGAGTTCCCGCGCGAGATATGCATATGCTTGATTGTTGCCGGTGACGACATCCTCGGCCGATTCCATGAAGTTGTAGTAACAGGGTTCACTCATCCGGCATTCTTGTTGCGTGCTTACATCCGCACACAAGGCTCCGTTTATAATCATCACGCCTGCAAACCTCAGCGGGGTTTCATGAAATAAGCCGGGACAAAGCTGTAACCGCGGACACCTTGACGTTACGGGAGCGGATAAATCGACACCGGTGAAAATGCCATAATTTCCCTGCTGGCACGGGTCAGCCGTTTTTGGGATGCAGCTGTAGTCGAGCCCGGCCAAAATCTGTCTGATGTGGCGCAGATTATCCCTAATGCGGGATATTTGCGAGCTGGTCGGACAGTGGAAGTGCCGGTAGACGGCGTAGAGGTCCTGGCCTCTAAGGGGCCAGACGCTCAGGGCGCTGCTCAACATGTCGTCAGCCAATCTGCGGCTCTGATTGATCATCTCTTGCGCATTGTCCACGCCGGTCGTTACGCGATCGCATCCTGCGTTGCTGGAGATCTCCTTCGCGCTGGTCGATTTGTAGCTTGTGGCGGGAAGGCCCGGCAGTGTTAGTGTCCCTTGGGTGTCCAGGGAATGGGACCTCCACATTCCCTTGTCCATATCGAATACGGCCAGTCCCTCACCAGACTCGCTACCGGAGCCGCCGGCGACGGCCGTAGTGCCGGAATAACGCAGATGAAAACGGGCCAGATTGCCTTCTACTTCTTCGAGTACGTATTCCGTGCGGCCATTTGCCTGGTTCGTGGACCGGGTCTGGGTGAAGGAATCGCCGACCTTCATCGGTGTCGTGGGGAAGGCGGGTATCCAAAAGATGTCTTGTGCCTTGGCCGGTCCGGCAGCCTGCAACAAGGCGCGATGCTTCGGCATGCCACCGGAGAAAGCGAATTCGCCGGTCTCGCCGGTGACCGAGAACCGGGTTTGAAAGATGACTCCATCATAGTAATCGATGGACCGTCCCTGGTTGCTCAACGACAGGATTCGGGCAGTGACGGACGAATCGGCGTCATCGGGTTCCTGAGTTACCTGAAACTGAACCCGCTGGTCAAACTCGGACAGCAACTTGCCGCCGCCCGTCTGCACACTATGACTGGTTTCGGAGAAATCGGTGGCGGGTGATAAATTGTAGAAAAATCGGTATCCCTCGATGAATTCCATTTGGGCAAGGGCATAAGGGGCGAGCACGAGGCCGAGGAGGAGGGTACACATCGCCAGCCAGATCCAAGCCTGGGGAGGCCGACCATGAGGGCTGCGTGAATGAGACGAGGTGATCATCCTTTCTCGATCGTCCATAAAGCAAGGTCAGAACACGGATTTTGAAAAATTACGCAGAATTGTGTTAAGAGCTCGGTGTTTCTTAACATGTCGCAAGAACGACTATCAGTATAGATCCTGTTAGGAAAAATAGTAGAAACGGGGGCAGAACGCGGAATTTTCTAATATATGTAACAATCGTATTCTAACTCAGATATTCCTGAAACGACCAAGAGGTAAATTGCACTATGAGATGTCCGAGTTGCAAGGGGACTCAGCTAATTCCACACGAAAGGCACTAAAGGGGTCCCTACTAAAGGGGTCGGTGACAAATGATAACGATTGCGTTTTGTCACCGACTCCTTTTCTCCTTTTCTCGCTCTATCTCCATAGCCATTATTCCGATGTGATTCTTTTCTAGTTACTTGGCAGGTCAACACCCTACTTTCAATGGAACTGTAGGGTGTGGCTTGCCGCATTGATAACACGCTCATGTATGTGACATTCTTTCTGTAGCGCTGTAGCGCATTTGTATTTACGCTTTGTCATCACGGTATTGCGATGGCATGATGATGCGAATCGGTGGGGTATGCCCCCACCCTACCTGGGATTCGAAGTGTAGGGTGGGGAGGCTGCCACACAAATTCCGCCTGAATTGGATCAAATGAGTGTGCGTTTATCGCACCAGGTTAAGTGCCACTGCGGTATGGACACGATTGTCGTAATCATCTTCATTGCCCTTCTTGTCTGGGTCATATTCATCTACAACCGCCTGGTACGCGATCGCAACCGGGTGCTGGCTGGGTGGAGCGATATCGAGGTTCAGCTCAAACGCCGCCACGATCTGCTGCCCAAGCTGGTCGATGCGGTCAAGCAGTATGCCGGTTACGAACAAGCCACCCTGTCGACGATCGTCGAGCTGCGCAGCCGTGCCGCCACCGCTGCAGCCATTGGCGACCGAGGCGATCTCGAAGCCGAGTTGGGCGATGGTATCCAGCGTCTGCTGGCCATTGCAGAGGCCTATCCGGATCTCAAGGCCAATCAAAACTTTCTCGACCTGCAACACAACATCAGCGAGGTGGAGAAGCACATCCAGTACGCCCGCCGTTACTACAATGGCACGGTGCGCAACCTCAACACCCGAATCGACTCCTTTCCGGACCTGCTGATCGCAAAGGCGTTCGGCTATCGCTACGCCGAATACTTTGCACTCGAGAAATGAGATGAAACGTCTGCTGCTACTGTTGCTCCTTCTGAATACCATTGTCGCCGCTGCCGACGAGCGTATTCTCGATTTTCACAGCGACATCAGGGTGGATGTGGATGGCAGCATGGAGGTCAGCGAGACGATAAGGGTCCGCGCGGAGGGTCGGGCGATCAAGCGCGGTATCTTCCGCGTCTTCCCCACCGACTACCGCGACGACCAGGGCAACCGCTATCGTGTCGGCTTCGAGCTCCTTGCGGTACAGCGCGACGGTCTCGGGGAGGACTACCGCAGCGAACGCCAGGACAACGGCGTGCGTGTCTATATCGGCAACGCCAACGTGCGTCTCACACCCGGCGACTACACCTATACCATTACCTACCGCACTGACCGCCAGCTCGGTTTCTTCAGCGATCACGACGAACTCTATTGGAACGTGACCGGCAACGGCTGGGACTTTCCCATCGAGCGTGCCAGTGCCAGGGTCCACCTGCCGGACGCCATAGAAAGTGATCGGATCAGGGCCGAGGCCTACACCGGCCCCAGCGGCGCCCGGGGGGAGGACTACCGGGCCGAGACTCTGGAGGAGGGCGCCTATTTCGAAACCACTCGGCCACTCGGCGCCCGCGAGGGGCTGACCCTGGTGGTCAGCTGGCCGAAGGGGATCGTGCATGAGCCGACAGGCCGGGAACGCCTTATATGGTTGCTCGAAGACAACCGGGATCTGGCAGCCGGCCTGGTCGGCCTGTTGCTGCTGACCGGTTTGTATCTGGCGGTATGGTTTCGTGTCGGCCGCGATCCTGAGCCCGGGGTGGTGATTCCGCAATACGAGCCGCCGGCCGGTTTCTCGCCCGCCGCGGCACGCTACATCTCGCGCATGGGCCATGACGACAAGACCTTCACCGCCGCCCTGGTGAGTCTGGCGGTGAAGGGCTATCTCAGGCTGGAACAGAACGACGACGAATACACGGCGATTCGCAGCGACAAGCTGCCTGGCGACGACCTCGGGCCCGGCGAAAGGCGGCTGCTCAAATCCCTGTTCGATAAAGGCAGGTTGAAGAGCGTGCCTTTCAAGCAGAAGCACCATGCCCGTATCCGCTCCGCCATCGAGTCGAACAAGAATGCGCTGGCGATCAACTACGACAAGGTCTATTTCCTGACCAACAGGATCTGGCTGGTACCGGGTATCCTCATTACCGTTCTTACCCTGATCGCCAGTATTTCAATGAGCGCAAGCGAAGACGCCCCGGTGGGTGCTTTCATGCTGGTGTGGCTGTCGGGCTGGTCAGTCGGGGTGTTGTTTCTGGCACGCACGGCTTACAGTGCCTGGCGCAGCGCCGACAGTGCCATAGGCTATGGCTCGGCCATCGGCGCCACCCTGTTCGCCCTGCCGTTCTTCATCGGTGAGCTGGTGGGTTTTGGCGTGTTGATCTCGGTGACCTCCTTCTCCATGTTGGTCGTTCTGCTGCTGCTCCTCGGCATCAATCTACTTTTCTACCAGTTGCTGAAAGCGCCGACCCTCGCCGGTCGCAAGGTGCTCGACAAGCTGGAGGGGCTGCGCCTCTATCTGGAAGTGGCGGAAAAGGACGAGATGCAGTTCAAGCACCCGCCGGAAAGGACGCCGGAACTGTTCGAGCTTCTGTTTCCCTACGCCCTGGCGCTGGATGTGGAGCAGCCCTGGGCCGAACGCTTCGCCGCCGTTTTTGCCCAGCTGGAGCGTGAACGGCGACCCTATACACCCGCCTGGTATCACGGCGGTAGCTTCAACTCGCATGCCATCGGCGGTTTCGCCCATTCCATGGGCGGTTCTCTGAGCAGCGCCATCTCTGCCTCCTCCACCGCGCCCGGATCCAGTTCGGGAAGCAGCGGTTTTGGCGGTGGCGGAGGCTCGTCTGGCGGTGGTGGCGGCGGTGGCGGCGGCGGGGGATGGTAGCGGTCCCCCGGTTTGATCGCTGCAATGCCGGCAAGATCAACGCCATGGCGCCGCAGATCTTGAGGTATCTCAACTTCAACTAGATGGATGAGTATGCGACCTCGGCCAAGCGGGGTCAGCAGATAACTGTCAAGCTGATCGCCTGAGTGAGAATGCCGCCCGGAGAGCGACCTCTCCGGGTGGCCGTGCAGCTCAGCATGCCTTCCCGGTTACTCCGTCGAATATCCGCTCGGGCGGCGAATGCTCCAACCCAGGGCAATCAATCCAAGCAGCAGAAGTGAGATCGTCTCGGGTTCGGGTACGGCGGCAACCGCCAGCTCATCATAAAACTTGAAACCGAAGTTACTGGATGGATCACCACTGACGGGTGTGAAGGCATAGAGAGAGCCGGTGAGGCTGTAGATATGCCCGTCAAGCAACGTAACACCATCGTCCCCCTCGTGATCGAAGTAGGGGGCCAGGCTGATGATGGTAACGCCTGAGGTTTCATCAAAAAGGGTCAGTGATACAGGCGAGGCACCTTCCATGGCGGCATAGAGGCCCATCGATGAATCACCCTCCATCACTTGAAATCTCAAGTTGAGATCGGTCTCGGCGGAGGCATTGCCGGTAGCTCCCGCCGTATAGTATGTCAAATTGCCGAGGACGATAGAAAAACGATAGTACCCGTGACTGA
>JBNLAT010000086.1:0-5992 GCA_050302275.1 Thiohalomonadaceae bacterium
AATGGTGGTCTACGATCTGCCGGATCGCGACTGCGCGGCGCTGGCCTCCAACGGCGAGCTGAAGATCGCCGAAAACGGAATGGCGCGTTACAAGAGCGAGTACATCGACCGCATCGTAGAGGTGCTGCAATCGAAGCCGGCCTACCGAAACCTGCGCATCGTAGCCGTGGTCGAGCCCGATTCCCTGCCGAATGCGGTCACCAACTTGGACCTTCCCGCGTGTGGGAATGCGGCGGCGGGCTACAAGGAGGGTGTGGCGTACGCCATCAAGAAGCTCTCGGCGCTGAACAATGTCTACATCTATCTCGACATGGCGCACTCGGGCTGGCTGGGCTGGGAGCATGGGGACAATGCGGCGCGCGTCTACCGGGAGGTGATGCAGGCGGCGGGGGGCGAATCGCTGGTGCAGGGTTTCGCGGTCAACGTGGCGAACTACTCGGCGCTGCAGGAGCCGTTCAATCCCTACGACAACCAGAACGCCTATCAGGACCTGATCGTCAACTGGTACGAGTGGAACCGCGTGATCGACGAGAAGACCTACGTTGAGGCCATGCGTGGGCGTTTCCCGAACCACCACTTCCTGATCGATACCGGGCGTAACGGCTGGAAGGCGCAGCCTGCCGGCGTGCCGATCGAGGCGCGCACCCACCGGGGCAATTGGTGCAACCTCAAGAACGCGGGTATCGGCGAGCGTCCGAAGGTTGCGCCGATGGCGGGTGTCGATGCCTACGTCTGGATCAAGCCGCCGGGCGCCTCGGACGGCACCAGCGATACGTCGCAGACGACGCCGGATGCGCAGGGCAAGCGCTTCGATCCGATGTGCGGTCAGGAGCCGGTGGTGCGTGAAAAGGGCGTTGCGGTGGCAACCGATGCCCTGAGCGGTGCACCGGCTGCGGGCAAGTGGTTCGACGAGCATTTCTTCATGCTGGTGCGCAACGCCACGCCGCCGCTGGTCGGACCGGGAGCCGATACCGGCAGCGATAACGGCGGCACTATCGGTACCGATACCGGTGGTAGTACAGGCACCGATTCCGGCGGCAATACCGGTGGTACTACGGGTGGTACTACGGGTGGTAGTACCGGCACCGATACCGGCAGTAATACAGGTAGCAATACCGGCACCGATACGGGCGGCAATACCGGAACCGATACGGGCGGCAATACCGGTACCGATACGGGCGGCACCGATCCGGTTACTACGCCGGGAAGGTTCCGCGTCGATACCAACGGCGATATCACCAAGAACGGTGCGAAAATGCCCGTTCATTGTGGTGCCTGGTTCGGCCTGGAGGGGCAGCACGAGCCGCCGAGTGCGCGAAACAACCCCGGTGGTGCGCCGATGGAGCTCTATATGGGCAACATGTGGTGGAACCCGACCGGTCGCACCATTCAGCAGACCATGACGGAAATCAAGGCGCAGGGATTCAACGTTGTGCGTCTCCCAATAGCGCCTCAAACCCTGGATCCGACAGATCCGCAAGGTATCGGTTGGGTGGAAGATGGCGGCGCTTTGAAGAACGAACCCAGCGAGCAGCAGCAGAATGCCCGGCAAGCACTGGAAGACTTCATCAAGCTGGCCGATCAGAACGGCATTGACGTCATCATCGACATCCACTCCTGCTCCAATTATGTCGGCTGGCGTGCGGGACGTTTGGATGCCAAGCCGCCCTACGTCGATGCGAATCGCCCGGGCTATATCTATACCCGCGAAGAGCATTCGTGTTCAGCAACCGGCAATCCGTCCAGTGTGACCAAAGTGGCCGCTTACGACCGCGAGAAGTGGCTGGCCAATCTGCGTGAAGTCGCCGGACTTCAGGCGCAACTGGGTGTCGACAACATCATGGCCATCGACATCTTCAATGAGCCTTGGGATTACACCTGGTCAGAGTGGAAGTCGCTTGCCGAAAGCGCTTACCAGGCGATCAACGAAGTCAATCAGGATGTGCTGGTCATGGTCGAAGGTATCGGCTCAAAGCTCTCGGACGGCACCAGGATTCCGTATGGTAACGAGGCATACAACGCGAACTGGGGTGAAAACCTCTATTCGGCGTCGGCTTCGCCGTTGAACATCCCCAAAGAGCGTCTGGTGTTCTCTCCGCATACCTACGGCCCTTCGGTGTTCGTTCAGAAGCAATTCATCGACACTTCAAAGCCGGGATGTGCAGGACTTGAAGGTGATGAGGCCGGGAATGCGGGCTGCAATATCGTCATTGATCCGGCGGCTTTGAAAGCTGGGTGGGACGAGCACTTCGGGTATCTGCGCGACCAGGGCTACGCCATGATCGTTGGCGAGTTCGGCGGCAACTGGGATTGGCCCAACGGAGCCAGCCAGGCGGAGCAAAGCCTCTGGAGCCACGTATCGCCGGGTGTCGATGCCGAGTGGCAAAACGCCTTTGTCGACTACGCCAAAGCGCGCAACATCAATGCGTGTTACTGGTCGATCAATCCGGAATCGGCTGATACCGGAGGCTTGTACGGTCACGTCTATGTGCCAGGTACGAACGAATCGGGCTGGGGCACCTGGACTCAGATCGACAGCCGCAAAATGGATCTGCTGAAACATTTGTGGAATTAGCTTGAGGAGTTTGGACATGGATGTCGAAAGACGATCTGCAAACGCTATTTTGGCTACGTGGGTAGATATGGGTGACAACCGTGCTTGCACAGTTGTCACCGCATCCAGTTCGCCAAATGGTGGTTGAGGTGCGCTGAAAGCGAGGATCTCGCATCGAGCGCAAGAGAAACTTTGCCGAGTCAAAGATTGTTAATCGAGATCGATTGGAATGTGGAACACGAATTTCATGGAGCGTGACATGCTAAAAAAGCTATTATCGTTTGCTGTACTCCTATCGTCTTTTTCAAGTGTTCATGCACTGGAAGACGGCAGATACAATATCGTTTCCTCGCTAAGCGGAATGTATTTGGATGTTACAGGAAAAAGTACGGACGACGGCGCAAATGTCATCCAGTGGAACAACAATGGCGGGACAAACCAGCAGTTTGACATCAAGTCGCTGGGTGACGGCACATACTCAATTCGCGCCGCACACAGCGGGAAATCTCTCGATGTGTCCGCCTGGAACCCGAACGATGGGGCGAATCTTCAGCAATGGACCTACAACGGCACTGACAACCAGCGGTGGCATATAGATGATGCCGGCAATGGCAAATATTCCATAACCTCTGCTTTCAGTAATAAAGCCATCGATGTCTGGGAGATGAACAAGGCTGTCGGCGCCGATGTGAAAATGTATTCATTTTGGGGTGGACCAAATCAGCTATGGTCATTTGTACCTGTCGGTTCATCTCCGAATCCTGCGCCGAATCCAAATCCAAATCCAAATCCGAATCCGGCGCCGAATCCGAACCAGAATGCATCTGCGGGATGTGGTAAGAATCCAGGTCTTTCGTCCGGGCGCCGTAGTATTACGGTCGATGGGGCGCATAGAGAGTATATCATTGACCTTCCAGGAAACTACGACAGGAACAAACCCTATCGCCTGATCTTCGCCTGGCACTGGCTGGGTGGCAATGCTGGTGCCGTAGCAGGTGGCGGATACTACGGATTGAGAGACCAGGCGCGCAATGACGCGATACTTGTAGCACCTGACAGATATAACGTGAACGGTCAGGACGATAGCGGGTGGCCCAATACGAACGGTCGTGATATGCAATTTCTTCGCGCCATGCTCGGTGAGATCAAAAACTCACTGTGCGTTGACAACAGCCGCGTGTTTTCAACCGGCTGGAGCTATGGCGGCATGATGTCGCTTGCCGTTGGGCGCGAGATGGCGGGCACCATTCGCGCAATCGCGCCAATGTCTGGCGCACTTTTTACGCCGTTCAATGACAACGGCAAACCCACGGCAGCCTGGATTTCCCACGGAATCTACGATGACTTCGTCACCTATAACACGGTTGGCATGGCGGCAAGGGACTACTATGTGAAGGCTAATCATTGCTCGAATAACACTGTCCCGATCGATCCTTCTCCCTGGTGCGTTGAGTATCAAGGCTGTGACGCGGGCGCGCCAGTTGTTTGGTGCGCCTTCCCTGGGGGGCACGGCACGCCTGACTTTGCGGGCGTGGAAATCTGGAAATTCTTCAATCGGTTTTAACGTAGCAGGCATGCGGCGCATGTAGATACAGCAGTTCAATTACTGAGCCATAGGGTGGGGCTGTGCCCCACCCTGCACCGGGGTGGGCTGTGTTATGAGTACGTGTTTGGTACTAGCCGAAGATAGAGAAATTTTCGAGAGCTAATTGCCGAGATCGATGCAAACATCAAGGGCTGTATGTGTGGTACCTGTCCAGCCAACAATGTATCCAGCTATTGAATCGGTCTTCAGGCATTGGCAATTGACGTTTAACAATCACCAGAACCATCGATAACGTCAATGTATCTACCGGCTGAACGACTACGAATTATTTAGTAAAGGAAGGCCATGAATATTTACACGAAATTTCACTCGTATTCGGTGCGTATCAAAGCAACTGCAGCGATGGCGGTTGTGATGCTATTGAGTGGCGCAGGTCTACCGCTGCCGAGTTTTGCCGAAAACCCAATCGTCTCCCATGTCTACACGGCAGATCCGGCGGCCCGCGTTTTCAATGGACGTGTTTATGTCGTCATGACCCATGACCAGGATGACCAGCGCGACTATGGCAAACTGGTCGATTATTATCTTTTTTCATCGGATGATATGGTGAATTGGCAGGATCACGGGATTATCTGGAATTCAAAGACCAATACTTCCTGGGCCAACCTTGCCTATGCGCCTGATTTCATCGAGCGCAACGGTAAGTACTATCTCTATTTCCCTGATGGCGCTGGATCCATAGGTGTTGCGGTGGCCGATAAACCGGAAGGGCCATATAAAGACCCTCTTGGGCATCCGCTGGTGGACAGAGGAACGCCGAATGCCAACGTGGCTTGGCTTTTCGATCCCGGTGTTTTTATCGATGACGATGGTCAGGCTTATCTCTATTTCGGCGGAGGTGGTCCGGGAAATGCCAGGGTCATCCGCCTAAACAGCGATATGATCAGCACCAGCGGCAGTGCGATAACTATCGATGTGCCCAACTTCTTCGAAGCATTGTACATGCACAAACACAATGGCACGTACTATCTCTCCTATTCATCCAATCCGGAAGCGGGGATGAAAATCAACTATATGACCAGCAACAATCCTACATCCGGATTCACCTTTCGAGGGACGATCTTACCCAATCCATGGGAAAACAATTACAACAACAACCACGCGTCGATCGTCGAATACGACAATCAACCCTACATCTTTTACCATAACCGAGTTGTTGCCAATAAACGCGGCGCATCGACTTATCAGCGCTCGGTCAACGTGGACAGGCTTTTTTACAACAGCGATGGCAGTATAAAGCAAGTATCTGCCGGGCCAGCCGGTGCGCCGCAAATCAAGCATGTAGACGCCTTTGCTGTCAACGAAGCCGAAATGTTCGATGCCGAAAGCGGCATCGAAACAGAGCGCTGTAGCGAAGGAACAATGAACCTGATGATGAAAAATGGTAGCTGGGTCAAAATCTCTCAGGTCAATTTTGGTGCAGGAGGTTCGCAAGGCTTCAAAGCCCGGGTTGCCTCCAGCAACGGCTCGGCTCTGGACATCATTCTTGATGATATCAACAAAGCGCCTGTTTCGACGCTGCAAGTCAGCAATACAGGTGGCTGGCAAAACTGGCAGACACAGTCCGCAGTGTTCGACAACATCACTGGTGTGCACGACGTCTATCTACGGTCCTCGGGCTGGCACAATCTCAACTGGTACCAGTTCACCCGAGCGGAATCTGCTGGAGGCAATGATTCTGCGCAGGGTGGGGCGCTGAATGACGGGAGATACAACATCGTCTCTTCATTGAGCGGCATGTATCTGGATGTCTATGGCAAGAGTTCTAGCGACGGTGCAAATGTCATCCAGTACAGTAAAACCGGAGGACTGAATCAACAGTTCGATGTCAA
>JBNLAT010000087.1:0-5877 GCA_050302275.1 Thiohalomonadaceae bacterium
TACCACACCCTGTTTGGCGCCGAGACAGCCGGTGACGATCACCTTGCCGTTTTCCGTCAGCGCCTCGCCGATGGTCTCCAGTGACTCATCCACCGCCGCGTCGATAAAACCGCAGGTATTCACCACCACCAGATCCGCTTCGTCATAGTCAGGCGCGATCAGGTAACCCTCGGCACGTAGTCGGGTAAGGATCCGCTCCGAATCGACGGTAGCCTTGGGACAACCCAGACTGACAAAACCCACCTTGGGGATAGACTGCGACATAGCGATAACCTGTTATGTAGTGAATTGCTGCGAGATAAACAAACGGCCCCGCCGGAAGGTCCGACAGGGCCGGTGATATTCCTTGCGCCAGGACTATTTTACACGTAACTGGCGAAGCATTGTCCGGGAGTTACTTGGCGTTTAACTCCATCAGCTTGCGCTTGACCGCCATCAGTTCGGGAACCCGTACGCGCAGCACCTTGCACTTGTCACACAGGGCGTGCAACTCCATCTTTGTCCCCGCCGCGTCTTCACGCACGATGGCCTCTTTGCAGACATCACACTTCTCCTGCAAGGCCAGCAGTTTATCGGTATCTTCGGAGATCAGTGAGGAATCCATGGTGCTCTCCCGCTCGGTTGGATAAATAGCACAGCAATACAGTCCTGGCGCTGTGACATATATAAGATTAGCTATAGGATAAATGTGGCAAAAATGTCACCGCGGGGACATAAGCCAATGGGAGTAGACCTTCCGTATCCCAGACATGACGCGGAAAAAAGGGCGACAGCGCAGGTAAGCTGGATATACTAGAGGCTGTGTCATGCGGGCAGGAGGCAATATGCAATACCGCAAACTTGGACGTACCGGGCTCGAGGTCAGCAATATCTGCCTCGGCACCATGACCTTTGGCGAGCAGAACAGCGAGAAAGAGGCGCACGCCCAGCTCGACTATGCGCTGGATCAGGGCGTTAATTTCATCGATACCGCTGAACTCTATGCCATCCCCCCGCGTGCCGAGACCCACGGCAAGACCGAAGAGTTCATCGGCAGCTGGCTGGCGAAACGGGGTAAACGCGATGAGGTCATCCTTGCCAGCAAGGTCTGCGGACGCGGCGGTGAGTGGATCAGCCATATTCGCGAAGGCAAAACCCGCCTGGATCGGCACAATATCACCAAGGCCATCGATGGCAGCCTCAAGCGACTCAAGACCGATTACCTCGATCTCTACCAACTGCACTGGCCGGATCGCAATACCAACTACTTCGGACGCCTGGGCTATGCCCACGATCCCGATGACCACCCGGTACCGATCATTGAAACCCTGCAACGGCTCAACGATCTGGTAAAGGAGGGCAAGGTCCGCCATATCGGTCTGAGCAACGAAACGCCCTGGGGGATGATGCGCTTCCTGCAACTGGCGGACTGGAATGAAATGCCCCGAGTGGCTTCGATCCAGAATCCCTATAGCCTGCTCAATCGCACCTTCGAGATCGGCCTGGCGGAGATCGCCATTCGCGAGGATGCGGGCCTGCTCGCCTATTCTCCCCTCGGTTTCGGCACCCTTTCAGGAAAATACCTGGATGGAGGTCTACCCGAAGGTTCGCGGATACAACTTTGGCCTCATTACGAGCGTTACAGTAGTCCGCAGGCGGTCTCGGCTACCGCAGCCTACGTCAAACTGGCCAGGAATCACGGCCTCGACCCGGCACAAATGGCCCTGGCCTACGTCAACACTCGCCCCTTCCTCACCAGCACGATTATCGGTGCCACGACGATGGAACAGCTTAAGGCGAATATCGCCAGCATCGATCTGCAGTTAAGCACCGAGGTCCTGGAAGGCATCGAAGCCATTCATACCCGCCAGCCCAATCCAGCTCCATAAGCAAGGTATTCGCTACGTCATGAATAGTGAGACAGAACCGCAGGCCCGCCAGTGCACGGCTCAATGCATCGCCAACCTGTTTAATTTTGATGAACTGCGGCAAATACTGGAGCAGCGCTACCGGGTCACCACCTATCTTGATGCCCTGCACATCACTCATGCAAACTGGGAAGCCTTTGTTTTTCCTTATGGCGTTGTGGTCGGCTGGGACATGGGTTACGACGAGGAACAGTACCTGCAGGAAGAGCTGCGTAATCACTCATCTGGGCTGCACACAACGCCCTTTATCGATCACTTCACCTTCGACGACCATGCCGCCGCCACGCGCATCCGCAACGACCACATTGCACTCGACAAGGATGCCACCCTGGACAAGCTGGCCGTTTCCCACGGTCTTGCCCAATCGGTCAAATTGATGGAGTTCGAGGATCAGGCGCGTCGCACCATCGAAGAAACCAGCTACATCCCGGAAAATATCGCCAGGTATGGCCGCGCCAATCTACGGCGTAAGGCCATCGCCAAGCTGCGCGGCATGCTCTATATCGTGCGCAGCGACATTCACCTGCACTTCGATCTGCTCGATACACCGGAATTTTTCTGGGAATACCCGGAATTGCAGGATACCTATCACACTGTCACCAACTATCTGGAGATGGAACAGCGCACCCGCCTGCTTAACGACAAGCTGAATATCATTCAGCAGTTACTGAGCATGCTGGCTGAGGAACAGAACCATAAGCACTCCTCCACCCTGGAATGGATCATTATCTGGTTGATTGCGGTCGAGATCGTGATCTTCCTGGCCCACGACATCCTGCATCTGGTGTAAAGACGCATCTGCCAATGTGCGGCAGAAAACACCGGGGATTAATGGGAAAGGATTAAGGTGGCGGCAGGCGCCGGATCGACCAGCAGCAAAATAATCACCACGACCAACAAGATTATCGGGATCAAACGGTTAGCGCCGGTTACCCGCTGTTCATCCTCGAACATGGTCTGCCTCCCTGCGGCTTGAACTTCACTTCTGAAGTATAGAGAAATAGCACAGAATCCCTGCTTGTACAGCGGGGGTTATGCGAAATCAGGACAAAAAAAGGCGAGCGCCGGTCAGACCGGCGGCCGCCTTTTTCCAGTGGCCAGGACGGAGAAGTCCGGCGTTACTACGCCTTTTACTTCTTCGCTGCCTTTTTCTTGGCTGCTTTCCGTTTAGGCGCGGCTTTCTTGACTGCTTTCTTCTTCACAGCCTTCTTAACCGCTTTTTTCTTCACAGCCTTCTTGACCGCCTTCTTCTTAACGGCCTTCTTGACTGCTTTCTTCTTTACAGCCTTCTTGACCGCCTTCTTCTTAACGGCCTTTTTGACTGCTTTCTTCTTTACAGCCTTTTTGACCGCCTTCTTCTTAACGGCCTTTTTCTTTACAGCCTTCTTGACCGCCTTCTTCTTAACGGCCTTCTTGACTGCCTTCTTCTTAACTGCTGGCTTCTTGACTGCTTTCTTCTTCACTGCAGCCTTTTTAACCGCCTTTTTCTTTACTGCCTTCTTCTTAACCGCCTTTTTCATCTTTGCCTCCTTACTGGCCTTGGACTTTGCTACTGCTTTCTTAACCGCCTTCGGCTTGCTAGCCGACTTTTTGACCGCCTTCTTCTTGGCGGCGGTCTTTTTCACTGCTTTTTTCTTAGCTGCTGCCTTCTTGCTAGCTGCTTTTTTGACTGCTGGCTTCTTCTTCGCCGCAGACTTTTTTACACTCGCCTTCTTTGCTGCGGCCTTCTTGGCAGGCGCCTTCTTCTCTGTCGCAGCCTTCTTGGCAGTTGTCTTCTTTGCTGCGGTTTTGGCTTTCGCCTTGTTCTTCGCCGCAGGCTTTCTGGCGGTTGCTTCTTCAGCAGCAGCCTCTGCCGGTTTAGTCGGAGCAGCCTTTTTGGCTGGTTCCGTCTTTGCTACGGCGGGCTTCGCAGTAGCACTATCATCGGCATTTATCATGGCCGCAATCTTCTCCGCCGCTTCCCGGATCGCCTCTTCTTCGAGGTGTACCGGAGGCATCACTGGCGGTTTACTGCGCACCTCTTCGAGCACTCTCACGATCGAATGGAAGATGTCTTCGATCTCACCCTGCCCTGATACGCTATAAAGCTTACCCTGTCCACGGAAATATTCAACAAGTGGAGCCGTTTGTGCTTCGTAAATCCGTAAACGGTTACCAATGGTCTCTTCATTATCATCGGCACGATGACGAAGTTCACCACCACATTTATCACAACGATCATCCAGACGCGGCGGAGAACTGAAGATGTTATACATCTGCCCGCATGATGCACAGGTACGGCGACCCGTAAGACGTTGCATCAGGCTATCCAGATCGACATCAATAAGAATGGCCGCATCGATCGGCATGCCCATACGGCCAAGCATCGCATCCAATGCCTCTGCCTGAGGGATATTGCGTGGAAAACCATCGAGAATGAATCCGTCGCGGGCATCAGCCTGCGCCAGTCGCTCGCGAATAATCCCCAGAACGATGTCATCACTCACAAGTTGTCCTGCATCCATCGCCGCACGGGCCTGTTGACCCAGCGGTGTATTCCCCTCCACTGCTGCACGCAGTAGATCACCTGTGGAAATCTGAGGAATATTGTATTTATCGATGAGCAGTTTGGCCTGTGTCCCTTTACCGGAGCCTGGCGCTCCTAACAGTACGATTCTCATTGCCCTCTCACACTCCCATGAACGTAAGTAAATGTTGCTCGCCTGCCAGACCTGTCGCCGTAATCGGCGAATTAAGAATTTTCCATACTGGTATATAGAAATTGCATTACCGTTACACAACGCAAGGGTTTAAGCTACTCTCTCTTTTATTGTCAAGTCAAACAATAACCGCTTATTTCAAACGCCTGTAGGCTTAACCTTATATATACACTCCATATCTCACCCAGCGACATGATCGGTATACCAGACTACAGCAATAATGAATTGTGGATCATCGGGGAGCTCCTGAAGCAACGCCACCAATTCAGCTGCAAGGTAAAACAACCGCTCAGGTCCTGTGTAGCGGAGTGTCATGGCTTGGCCCGTATATCGCTCCAGCTGGCGTGAGCGGGGAAAGAATTATCAATAGACCGATGTAATCAACATCAGGGGGAAGAAGAGAATGTCCAGGAAAAAGAACGCTTTTTATGCCCAATCCGGTGGTGTTACCGCCGTCATCAACGCCTCGGCCTGCGGTGTCATCGAAACCGCCCGCAAGCACAAGGACAAGATTGGCAAGGTTTACGCAGGACGTAACGGCATTATCGGCGCCCTGACCGAAGACCTGATCGATACCTCCAAGGAAACCAAGTCCGCTATCGCTGCCCTGCGCCATACCCCTTCCGGTGCCTTCGGCTCCTGCCGTTACAAGCTCAAGAGCCTGGAGCAGAACCGCCGCGAGTATGAGCGCCTGATCGAAGTGTTCGAAGCACACAACATCGGCTACTTCTTCTATAACGGTGGCGGCGACTCTGCCGACACCTGCCTCAAGGTCTCACAACTGGCGAAAAAAATGGGTTATCCGATCCAGGCGATCCACGTACCCAAGACCGTCGACAACGACCTGCCGATCACCGACAACTGCCCCGGTTTCGGCTCAGTCGCCAAATACATCGCCACCTCCGTGCGTGAAGCCAGCTTCGACGTCGCCTCCATGGCCAAAACCTCCACCAAGGTCTTCGTGATCGAGGTGATGGGTCGTCACGCAGGCTGGATCGCCGCTGCCGGTGGTCTTGCCTCCGATGCCGACACCGACCTGCCGATCGTCATCCTCTTCCCGGAAGTCGCCTTCGACCGCAAGAAGTTCATGGCCGCGATTAAGGCCAAGGTCGAGAAGTACGGCTATGTTTCCGTGGTCGTATCCGAAGGTGTACACACCGCAGACGGTAAATTCCTTGCCGATCAGGGCCTGAAAGACGCCTTCGGCCACGCTCAATTAGGTGGCGTCGCCCCGGTGGTTGCCGGTATGATTCGTGAAGACCTGGGTCTGA
>JBNLAT010000088.1:0-5650 GCA_050302275.1 Thiohalomonadaceae bacterium
CAAAGTGTCGTTGGGAGCCGGATTGGCCAGGTTGGGCATCAAGAGCTCGAAGCTCGTGGGACTCAGGAGACTGACAGACGCACTGCATAGCGGGCAATTGCTCGAACCATCGAGCGAGACACCGCCCAAGTATGCGCTACCGCCCCAGTCAAGGCCGGAAAAGATGTAATGCACCGGTCCGAGATCAGGCGTCGTGTTGCAGAATCCGCCCGTACACAGCATAGAGATGTACGACTCTTCGATGTCGATAGTGAAACCATAGATTCCACTAAAGCCGAACTGAAAGGCATCGCCAGAGCCAGCCTGCACGGTTACCGTGGTCGAGGCATTGCCCGCAGGATTGCCATCATTGATGTAGTCGACACCGATTTCTGTCCCAATCAGGCTTGCGGATGCGGTACCCGCGACAAGGTATGAAAGTAGCGCCAGGGCTGCTAGCTTTCCTTTTTTCATTTCTATTCCTCCTTGCGATATTACGACAGAAAAAAAGTCGCATACACCATGCCATCTCAAAAATCAGAATTTATTTCAGTGCATTACAACTGTCACACTTTTGCGGCAGCACTAGTATGTAAAGAATACCGACACCTGAATCGAATCAATGAAAAGCCTCAGTGCGCTATCTTTCATGGTTAAACAAGCCAACTGTAGTGCTCCAGCTTCCATTCGTGAAGGGTGCCCCCGAGGGGCGCCGATTCTGGTGTGTGGAGCCGTCAGGCGAGCAAGACTATGAGAAGGGCCGACACTATGCCTGGTTGATCCTGGACTATGCCGCTGAGAACGGCCTGAGCCCGCTGATCGCTTGGATCATTGCAGACCAGCATGTACCGGTTGAGGTGAGCTTCCTAGAGGCGATAGCTGGGCATGCAGTCAGTTGTCGTTTCGCTAAGCAGCCACCCATATAAAGAGGGCGACCGAGGCCGCCCAAAATACTACTCTTTGATAGAGGATCAGTTAGGTATTTGAAATTTCCTGGTAAGACCTAAACCTACTAAGCCTGCACCTAGAATGATGAGTGAAGAAGGTTCGGGAACCACAGTTCCTCTAATAGTTATTTGATGAATTCTATCGATATCAGATGTCTTTTGAGTAACAAACAAATAACTTAACAGATATGTATGATCATCCAACAAATCAAAAGCAGTGTGGGAGCCAGTTCTTAACTCACTTGTTGTCAAATCATACAGTGAGAATAATGTATATTCACCTTTCCAAAAGCCATCGTTAACGAAACCATCAATGCCGACAGAGCCATCATTACCATCGACATGAAATAACATACCAAGATTCACTTGTATCAAATTATAACCCTGCAATGGTCCGTAGCTTGGATGGTCCATACGATGAAGAAAATACATGTGATATTGGTTACCATCCTGATACGAGTTAAACCTAGAAGCTGCATAATGGCCACCTAGCAAACTTATGTCTGGTTCATCAACAAGCGTAGATGCTGATATATCAATACTATCTTTATTAAATGATGTACCACTGTAATATTCCGAGTCATCCTCCCCGTAGTCACTATGAGTAGCAACGAGCATTGAGAGATTGTCATCGAGGATTGTGATAATCGCGGCGTTCGCGCTACTAAAGAATCCCAAAAAACCGACCAGTACTAAACCAGCTATTTTTTTCATGTAACCGCTCCTGACTTTCCGTATTTTTTTACATCATTATGGTTAATTCCCAACTCCCTGAAAAAATGTGCATAAAATATGCCTTCCCGTACAAAACAACAAGTTAGGCTTTCTTGAGCGAATTGGTCTGTAAACTATCTCGACTATTGGGAATCAGTGTTGTCCTTTCTATGCGGTATAAGCGATCCATCTCGAGGAGATTAGGGATTACCTTTGTCCTCCTTCCTCCCCTATTGCCCCACTGAAAAAGCCCCTAAGGAGGGGCTTTATTTAGCGAAGCGCTGGCAGATAAAAGCGGGGTTCATTGATCTGTTGATCGATTACTCGATGGAATTGAACCGGGCGAAGGAGATCCCCAATCAGAGCACGCCCTGAAAAGTCATAGAGCCACTTCACTGCAATATTGAGTTGATTGATAGTCACATAATATTAACGGCTCTATAGGACCATTCGCTTCGGATTTCCAAATAGCTCTAAATTCATATTGTTTGGAAAACTCAGTCTCTTTCAGTAACGAAGGATGTTGGCCCCAATCTTCGCCATTCCAAGGATGCCGCCTTTCACCATAGACAACCTCATAGCACCCTTGGAAAACTACTGGAGAAATGAGACTGATCGTCTCAGTTAGTCGATTTAGAAATTTACTAGTATCAAGGATCTCAAGGCATGAGTCAGTTCCCTCAAACTGTGCCATGGTTTCAGATGAGCACCGACTGGAGAAGCAAAGAATATACACATCACTTTCATCGAAACTCCGCGCAATATGACAGCCGGTCATTGTAAATTTACTGAGGTCTCCACTTGCGACGCCGAACTCTGTAATAGCCTTAGAGTCGATTTCTAACCGTCTACCTGCACTGAAGTCTTCAATCCAGTGAGTAACAAGTTTCTTACCTTCTTGGGGATCAGCAATGCCTCGACTGTGCTCGAGTCTTCTGAAGTCATGAAGAGTGCCAACACGAATACATCCCAATTTCAATAAGGACTGTGTGTATCGTGATGCGGAGTATCGATACATCCTTATACCCATAGAAGTCCCTCTGTTTTTTGCTACCTAAAATGCTACCTATAACGAATTTCAGGCACAAAAAAAGGCCCACGATTTCTCGTAAGGCCTTGTTTTATATGGTGGGTCGTGTAGGAATCGAACCTACGACCACCTGATTAAAAGTCAGATGCTCTACCGACTGAGCTAACGACCCGAAAATCGGAAGGCGAATACTACCCCAGATTACTCCCTGAGTGAACCCCAAGGGCCAGTTTTTGCCCTTTTTTACACCCCTATTCCATCAGGTCGATATGAACCCCCTGCGCTTCCAGCTCATCCGCGCGGGCCTGGACGAAACGTTGAAAACTGGGCTGCTCTCGATAGCTTCCCGAGAGCACGTATTCCATGGCGGCCTGGGTGTGAAAGCCCCTCAGGTAGGCCTCGGTGCGGAAGACCTCCCTCCCCTGGGTGTCGAAGAAGAGCAGGCTGGGGGCGTAGTTGATCTTGAGGGCCGAGGCCCACTCGGTGGAGGTCAGGCTCTCCCCGTCAGGCGTGATGACGGGCTCCGGGGACCAGACATCGATCAGCGCCACATCGAACTGCTCGAGGGTGCGCCGGACCTCCTTCCGCTTGAGGATATCGCCATGCAGCTCGTCGCAGGGCGGACACTGTTTCATCTCCATCAGCACCAGCAGCGGCCTGCCGGAGGCTGCCGCCCGACGCAAATCGAGGGGAGGTTGCAGATTGCTGTCCTCCCGATGCAGTTTTCCGCTGGCGGGCACCGGCTGCCGCGCGGCGAGGAAGTCGCGAAAGCGCTGTTTCGTCTCCTGCTTCTCCGCCACATAGTCGAGGGCCGCGCTGAATTTATGGGGGGGATAGTAACCGTTGAGTCGCAACACCGTCCTGCCGTGCTCATCGAGAAACAGCAGGGTCGGGGTGTACATCACCTTGAGCTTTTCAGCCAATTGCTTCTCGGTGGTGACCTGGCCATCGAGGTCGGTGACTTCGTTGTCGCCCCACATGTTGATGGCGATGACCTGGAATCCAGCCACTGTTTTGTCCACGATCTCCTTGATGGCGAAGTTCTCGTTCAGCAGCTTGGCGCAGTAGGGACATCCATCCTGATGGAAAAAGAGCATTACCCGCTTGCCTTCCGCCGCGGCCTCCCGGACATCCTCCTGCAGATCGAGAAAGGAGTGTTTGAACCAGTCGGGCTTTTCGTGAAACCCGGGATTGACCAGTCCGCCGCCCAGTCTCTCTTCAGTCTGTTCCGCCCACAGTGGATTGAAACCGATCAAAAGTATGAGCAGACCGCTCAGTCGCATCATGGAGTGCCTCCTTATTAAGCCGTCGCCTGACGGCGACATGTTCACTGATAGAGCGTCGCACGGGCGAATTGGTTCACTGCAGAGAGAGGATCCGCCGTCGAGGTTTTGTCGCTAAACGAATGAAATTCCTGGGCAATATGCGGCCAAATACCGTCAGGAATTTGTCGCCAACAGAAAAGCACGATCTTATCCTATTGTATTTACTCATTATTATTTTTTTGGCATGCATTTCGCTCGTTTCTCCACAGAGATCCCTATGAGCGAGTCGACAGCATGAGTATCCACAGCATACAGCAAGCAGGCAGCCACAAAGCCACCGGCGTGCTATCTGATCCGCATGCCAGTGTTCTGAACGACGACGGCGCGCTGGGACTCATCATGGAACTCAGCGGCAAGCTCCAGACCACGCTGGAGCTGGAGGGCCTGATCGAGCTGTTTGCCCAGGTGATCGAGGCCCAATTCGACTTCGACAGCCTCACCTATCTCGATCCCGAAGAGGAGCTGACGCTGAAATTCGGCCGCCGAACAGGCAGGAACAAGCTCAATTATAAACTCAAGGTGTTGGAATCGGATCTGGGCAAGATTCAGTTGACCCGCGCCCGCAAGTTCAAACAGGCGGAGATCGAGCAGCTCGAAAATCTGCTGTCTGCCCTGCTCTATCCACTGCGCAACGCCCTGCTCTATCGCACGGCGCTCCACTCCGCCTTCATCGACTCGCTGACCGGGGTCAAGAACCGCACCGCCTTCGACAGTAATTTCAGCCGCGATATCGAATACAGCCATCGCAAGCAGAGCGAGCTGTCGTTGATCGTGTTGGACATCGACCTCTTCAAACGCATCAACGACAACTTTGGCCACATCGTCGGCGACGATGTACTGCGCCAGGTGGCACAAACGGTCGAGCAGACCATCCGCAGCAGTGACGCACTGTATCGGTACGGCGGCGAGGAGTTCGCCATCGTCCTCAACGGCACCGACCAGTCGGGTGCCCGACTGTTAGCGGAGCGTATCCGACGCAACATGGAGCAGCTGGAGTTCGATTCCCTCAAGGGGATCACGGTCACCATCAGCCTGGGCATCGCCGTCATGGGCGGGAACGAGAGCGCCGATCAGTTGTTCGCACGTGCCGATGCCGCCCTCTATCAAGCCAAAGAACAGGGACGCAACCGGGTGGTCACCGCCGCCTGATCCGATTTGTCCGCTACCCTGACGCTCTATCGAGGCCACATCTGGGCCGACCATCGGCGCGATTCACCACCCTGCTACTTTTTGAACTCAGACCTGAACGATACTTACACAAGCGGCTATTGGTGGGGCAGGGCCCCACCCTACACCCTGAATAGAGCGGTAGGGTGGGGCCCGCCCCACCAAACCCTTAGATGAGACCTTCAGACAGGTGCCTTCGCACTCAAGAAAGGACCCTCTCAATCAGACCCCGTAACGCAGAACACCTTCCCGGGCCTTCAGGGCTTTTCGATATGGTCGTAGTTCTGCAGCGTCTCTTCCGACCAGAAGGCATCTGGCAGGTCCACGTTCAGCGCTATGGTGCTGCGCGGCACGTAGACCAGGCTGTCCTTGCCATCTTCATGGGTGACGGCATAGATGTAGCGCGGATAGGCGACGCGAGGATCGGGCTGATCGAGCGATTGCCAGTCGATATAGACCGTCTTCACCAGCTTGCCATCCTTATAGTA
>JBNLAT010000089.1:0-5249 GCA_050302275.1 Thiohalomonadaceae bacterium
ATCACCTCGACCGAATCGAGACGGAAGCCTTTTTTGTCGCCCAGGGAGACAAACAGGGAAACCTGAGTATTGGAGGGATAGAGCAGCTTCTCCTCGAGGAGCTTCAGCTCACTGGAGATAGAAAGAACATCTTTCTTAATCTCCTGAACCTGCTCATCGATACCCTTAATCTGCTCTCTGGACACTTCCGCCGCCCCCGCAGGGCCGGACAACTGAAGTGCAATGATTAACAAGCCATACAGCACACGTGACATAGTAAAGACCTTGCACTTACTCACTTTGGCCTCATCAGACCATATTTCCATACCCGAAACCTTCGATTTCGGCACACTTCCCATGCAATCTGTGCCTCATAGAGGCTAATTCAAGGCCAAATAAGGCCATTTCCCGGCAAATTGTGGTGTAGTTCGCAGAAGTAAGGGTGTCAGTTCTCGGCCAGAAATGCCAGCAACCGGGCTTCATCCCAAATTTCCACCCCCAACTCCTCTGCCTTGGTCAGTTTTGAGCCTGCCGCCTCGCCAGCGACTACCACGCTGGTCTTCTTCGACACACTCCCCGCCACCTTGGCACCGAGGGCCATTAACTTCGCCTTGGCCTCGTCGCGGTTCATCTCTGTAAGCGTACCGGTGAGGACAAAGGTCTGCCCTGCCAGTGGTTGCTCGCCCTTCTCCACTACCTCGACATCGGGCCAGTGGACGCCGGCCCGCTGCAACTTCTCCACCACTTCGATGTTGTGTGGCTGGCGGAAGAAGGTGTGGATATGGTGCGCCACGATCGGGCCGACATCCTCCACCTCCAGCAGCTGCGCTTCGTCGGCCTGTTCCACCTTCGCGAGTGAACCAAAATGGTTGGCCAGCGTGCGAGCGGTACTCTCCCCCACCTCGCGGATGCCGAGGGCGTAAAGGAAACGTTCCAGGGTGGTTGTCTTGCTCTTCTCCAGCGCCTCCACCAGATTGGCGGCCGACTTATCACCCATCCGCTCCATCCCGGCCAGTTGCTCAGCAGTCAGGGCAAAAAGATCCGCGGGATCCTTAATCAGCTCCAGATCGACCAACTGCTCCACCAGTTTGTCGCCCAACCCGTCGATATCCAGAGCACGGCGCGAGGCGAAATGTTTGATCGCATTCTTACGCTGAGCCGAGCAGTAAAGCCCGCCGGTACAACGCGGTACCGCTTCGCCCTCATCCTGCAACACATCGGAGCCGCAGACAGGACAGTGTGTCGGTGTCGTGACCGCCGCTGCATTGGCGGGACGTTTCGCCAGCACCACACCTACCACCTCAGGGATCACATCCCCGGCGCGACGTACGATCACCGTATCGCCAATGTGTACATCCTTACGTTTAATCTCATCCGGGTTGTGCAAAGTGGCATTGCTGACCGTCACCCCTGCCACGTGCACCGGCTCCAACCGCGCCACCGGAGTGAGCGCGCCGGTACGGCCCACCTGCCACTCCACGTCATTGAGGAGGGTCATCTCCTCCTGGGCAGGAAATTTATGTGCAGTGGCCCAACGCGGCGCACGGGAGACAAAACCCAGCTCCTGCTGCTGCGCCAGACTATCGACCTTGTAGACCACACCATCAATGTCATAGGGCAGATCGTCGCGACGCGCACCGATGGCGTTATAGTAATTGAGGCAACCCTGCATCCCCTTCACCACCTTGATCTCGGGACTGACTCGCAGGCCCCAATCCTTCAGCTTGTGCAGGATGGCACTGTGTGTATCCGGCAGCGTCGCCCCCTCCACCACACCGATGCTGTAGCAATACATGGTCAACGGACGTTCGGCGGTAATCCGCGAATCGAGCTGGCGCAGCGAACCGGCGGCGGCGTTACGTGGATTGGCAAAGGTCTTGTCGCCCTTCTCCCGCTGACGCTCGTTGAGCTCAGCAAAGCCATCACGGGACATATAAATTTCGCCGCGCACTTCCAGCACCTTCGGGTAATCATCGCCGTAGAGTTTCAGCGGCACCGCATCAATAGTGCGTACGTTCTGCGTCACGTCTTCGCCGGTGGCGCCGTCACCTCGGGTCGCGGCACGCACCAGCACACCGTATTCATAACGAATAGAGATCGCCAGACCATCCAGCTTCGGCTCGGCGGCATAGATTACTTCATCGATACCCAGCCCATCACGCACCCTGCGATCGAAGTCGGTTAACTCCTCTTCAGAAAAGACATTGCCCAGAGATAGCATCGGTATCTCGTGCTTAACCTCTGAGAAACCTTTAAGCGGTGCACCACCGACTCGTTGGGTCGGAGAATCGGGAGTAATTAATTCGGGATGTTCCGCTTCCAGTTGTTGCAGTTCACGAAACAGACGGTCGTACTCAATATCCGGGATCTCAGGATTGTCGAGAACATAGTATTGATAGTTGTGGTGCGCGAGCTGCTTGCGCAGTTCTTCAATGCGTTTAGGCGCGTTTGATGGCATGCTAAAACCGTTTATTCTTTGAAAGTTGTCGATGATCGTTCAGTGATTCTTGAACCATCGGTGTTCATCATCGTTTACTTTTCCATATCGTTGCCACGGCGCGATCGCTTCCCAGCCATCCGACAATTTCGCAAACGAGCCCGACCAGCAGAAAGACAACAATGGGGAGAATACCGCCCCATTGAGATGCAGCGATCGATGCGTAGAGTGAACCACCGGCGAGAGCAAGGAACAGCAGCCCCATTACAATCAGCGCGATCCGATGCGACGGTTTGTAAATGTACTCCTGAGTACCCGACTCAAACAGATTGAGAACCGGTGAAAATATTTTTTGCAGTATTGCTTTCATAACTTACTCATTTTGTCGTGCAGGCTTGAGGCGAAGACCATTTTGAGAATGGTTCTAGCCGACTTCTTTCGCTTTCTTTTCCAGCCAAGCCAGCATCTCATCGCTGAGCGGTTGGCGTTGCCCATCGCAGAGAGTGGCATTGACCTGCGCGCCGATTTCACGCGCCTTGCTCAGCATAACGCGTAGCGCTTCGCCACCAGGAAGTGTTGTTGGCAGACTCATAAATAGAGCGATGCCTGGGGTATTGAACTCGGCCATTTCGCTGAGAACGAAGCGGCCGGGCTCAAGAATATTGGCCACGCTGAACAACGGTTCATCCCCTTCCCTGTCGACGTAGTGAAAGATATCCATATCACCGAAGAACAGACCGGCGTCTTTCACCGCACGTAGCAGTAACGGGCCACGGATCGGTTTACCTTTTTGCGCTATCAACGTAAGAACGATGACCGATGCCGGTTCTGTCGCTGCCGTTGCTTCCGCTTCAGGTTCCGGCTGCACCTCATGCTGTTGTGCGGGTTGTTCGACCGGGACAGGATCGGGTTCGTCACCGATGCCTTTTAGACCACGCAGGTGATCGTCGTCGAGACGTTCCTGGCGACGGGCGCTGAAAGTCATGCCCAGCCACGCCTCGGGAGGAATATCGTTTTCGTCGACCTGGAAGTTACCCAGCTCGTCCGCCAGTGGCGGCTCGGGCTCGATGGGACGCCGTGCTTCGCGCGCCTTGCGTTGACGCCACACATCGAACAGGTAGATCCCGCCGACCAGCAGGATGCCGAGAACGATGAGAATAATGCGCAGCGTATCCATACCGCCCGATATTAGGCTCAGACCGCAGCCAGTTCCACCGCCTCGTCTACATCCACCGCGACGATACGGGAAACGCCGGCCTCATGCATGGTAACGCCGGTCAGGGTGGTAGCCAGCTCCATGGTGGTCTTGTTGTGGGTAATGAAGATGAATTGCACCTGCTTGGACATCTCCTGCACCAGCTTGCAGAAGCGGCCGACGTTGGCCTCGTCGAGCGGTGCGTCCACCTCGTCGAGCATACAGAACGGCGACGGGTTGAGCTCGAAGATGGAGAAGACCAGCGCCACCGCTGTAAGCGCCTTCTCCCCGCCGGAGAGCAGGTGGATGGTGGAGTTACGCTTGCCGGGCGGACGGGCCATAACGGTAACGCCGGTATCGAGCAGATCGTCGCCGGTCAGTTCCAGATAGGCGTGACCGCCACCGAAGAGCAGCGGGAATTTCTCCTGTAGGCCCTTGTTGACCAGATCGAAGGTTTCCTTGAAACGGGTACGGGTCTCGCGATCAATCTTACGGATCGCGTTTTCCAGGGTCTCCAGCGACTCGGTCAGATCGGCATTCTGCGCATCAAGGTATTTCTTGCGCTCGGACTGCTGCTCGAATTCGTCGATCGCCGCCAGGTTGATCGGACCGAGGCGCTGGATGCGCTGGCCGATAGTTTCCAGCTGGCTCTCCCACTGTGACAGGTCGGCCTGCTCCGGCATCTCTTCCAGCAGATTCTGGATCTCGAAGCCTGCTTCAGTAACCTGCTCCTGCAAAGTCTGGCGACGCACCTTGTGCTCCTGCCAGGTCATGCGCTGCTGCTCCAGACCGCTGCGAATGTTTTGTGCTTCCTGTTCGGCCTTGTGACGCTCGTTTTCCAGTTCGCGCATAGCGTGCTCGATATCGCCCACCTGCTGGCGTGCCTCGGCGAGGCGTTTCTCCACACCCATGCGCTTTTCCAGCATCTCTTCCAGTTCGGCTTCCTTGAGCTTGATCGGATCATCACCCTCGGCCTGAACCTGCAACAGCTCTTCACGGCGCTCGGCCAGTTGCGACAGCTGCTGGTTCATCCGTTCCAGCCCCTGGCGGGTGCTGTCCAGTTCGGTCTTGAGGGTTTGCAGTTTGACCGTCAGTTCCTGCGCCGCACCGGAACCTTCACGGGCCTGCTGGCGTGCCTGCTCCAGGGAACCACGCAACTCTTCGCGACGGGCGTTCAACACCTCACGCTGCTGCGCCAGGGTTTCCATCTGATCCAGTGCCGCGTGCAGGGTCTTTCGCGCACTCTCCATCTGCTGCGCGGTCTCGTCCAGTTGCTGACGAATTTCGGCAGATTCAGTCTGCAGCCGCTCGCGGCGAGCGGCGATCTGCTCCTGGCGTGCCTGCTTGGCGCTAAGTTGGGATTGCTTCTCCGAGTGACGGCGATTGAGTTCGTTGAGTTCGGTTTGCAGGTTTTCCCGCTCCTGCTCGCGCTCGCGCAGTTGCTGCTGGCCCTGCTCCATCTGCTGTTTTAGCGCTTCGCTCTGCTGCTCCAGCATGGCGATAGTTTCGCCCAGTTCCTTCAACTCCTGTTCGCGATGCAGCACACCGGCGTGTTCGTCGGCGTCGCGTGCAACGCGCAGCCAGCCCTTGCCGAGCCAGACACCGTCGCGGGTGATAACCGATTCGTGCAATGCCAGT
>JBNLAT010000090.1:0-4577 GCA_050302275.1 Thiohalomonadaceae bacterium
GATACTTGTATCCGTCGGTTTATCGTCTGGTGCGATGAGCGAGGCATCAACCAGCCACAGGACGTGACCGAGGCGATACTGGAGCGCTATCGGCGCCATCTGTTCCACTACCGCAAACCCAACGGCAAGCCCCTGAGCTTCAGCACCCAGCACAGCCAGTTGGCGCCGCTGCGGGCGTTCTTTAAGTGGCTGAGCAAGCAGAACCACATCCTCTACAACCCGGCCTCCGACTTTCAGCTGCCGAAGGTGGCCAAACACCTGCCCAAGGACTTTCTCTCCTTTGAGGAGATCGAAGCCATGCTGGTCCACACCGCTATCTATGGCGAAGTCGGGATCCGGGACCGGGCGATCATGGAGACCTTCTACTCCTCCGGTATCCGGCGGATGGAACTGGTGAACCTCAAGCTGCAGGATCTGGACCTGGAACGGGGCACCCTGGTGATCTTCGAGGGCAAGTGGAAGAAGGACCGGGTGGTGCCTATCGGAGATCGGGCTTGCGCTTGGGTACGTAAGTACCTGGCCGAGGTCAGGCCGAAACTGGTCCAGGCAGAAGATTGTGGGCACCTCTTTCTGACTGACTATGGCGAGCCCTTCATCCGTAACCGCATCACGGACCTGATCAAGAAGTACCTGAATGCCGCCGGCGTGGACAAGCCTGGCGCCTGTCAGCTATTTCGGCGGAGTATGGCGACCCATATGCTCGAGAACGGGGCGGATATTCGCTACATCCAGATGATTCTGGGACATGTGAATCTCACCTCTACCCAGATTTACACCCAGGTTTCCATCAAGAAGCTAAAACAGGTGCATGCAATAACCCACCCAGCTAAGTTGGATAGGGTGGATAGCTCCAAGCCACGTAATCCACCCATGTTCACGGGTGTTTAAGAAACGGCCTTGGAGGCTTAAGCAGCAGGCTGCTGCTTGTCCTCCAAGTCCTCAAACTGATTGATCCGTACGTCACCCTCGGGAAAATGGGCGCGAATCTCCAGCTGACCTCCCATTGCTTCGACAAAGCGCCGTAAGGTAGAGATGTACATATCCACCTTCTTTTCCATCTTGGCCACAGCAGGCTGCTTGACCTCAAGAATGGCGGCCAGTTCCTCCTGGGAGAGACTGCGTGCCTGGCGTAGTTCCGCGAGCGGTAGGTCTGCCATCATCGCCAGCGCCTTTGCATGCGAGCGAACTTGAGCCTCGGGGCTCATGGCCTTACGCAAGTCTTTGAATTTCTTTGCCATTACTTTTTCACCTTCACCTTCTTCATAATCACACATTCTTTATCTTTCTACTTACCTTTCTCTTCCTCCTTTAGAGACTCAAGATGCTCATCATAGAGCCTGTCCGCTAAAGGCACGTTTTCCTCGTACCAGCGCTTGTTCCCGGTCTTGTCGCCGCCAAGCAACAGAATGGCCATACGACGTGGATCAAAGGCATACAAGGTTCGATAGGGTCTCCCTGCATGCTGTATGCGTAGCTCACGCATGTGGGTGTGCTTCGATCCATTGATCCCGGAACTATGGGGATGTGGGAGGTGAGGACCTTTTGCCTCAAGCATTTCGACCACAGCAGCGACATCCTCTTGTTCAGCCTCACTGAGGCTGTCCCACCAGTCGCCAAATTCTTCTGTGTACTCAACTTCCCATTCCATAAGAGGAATATAACCGATATGGAATGTTTGTCAATATTTGATCATATGTCGTTGTGTGAAAAGAGAATACTGAAAGCATTCGATTTGGACGCAGGAAAGTTCCTAATGCTTTGTTTATATTGAATATTTTATGCTACACTTTAGGGAATAGAAACGACCGTTTTCCAGTGGGACCTAGGCTAATGTTTTATAGACAAAAAGTACTATTGAGTTTGCTTGATGCCTTTGGTGGCGAATTGCCTAGTACAGATTTTCAAAAGTACCTTTTTCTGTTTACGCGCCTATGCGAAAAGGATCGCAGTTATGAATTTGTTCCATACAAATTTGGCTGCTTTTCATTCCAATCCTATGGCGATAAAGCAAAGCTGATCGAACAAGGCTTTTTGGAAGATCAAAATGACTGGAAGATATCCAATAAGGATCGCAATCGTCCTTACCTCTTGAAGAGTGATGATAGAAAGAAAATTGATTTGTTCGTAACAAAATATAAGAAGCTGAAGGGTAGAAAGCTAATTGAACATGTATACAAAGGATACCCTTATTACGCAATTAATAGCCTTATAGCAAAAGACATTCTTGGTGAGGATGAATATTCTAGTGTAAGAAGGCTGAAAAAGAGGAAACGCGGAAATCTTTTTGCGACGATTGGCTATGAAGGGTTAACCATTGAGGAATACATCAATAAACTAATTGAAAACGATGTGCGTATGTTGGTCGATGTTCGAAAAAACCCGTTAAGCAGAAAATACGGCTTTTCTAAGAACAAGCTATCTGAGCTTTTATCAAGGGTGGGGATAGAATATCTTCATATTCCTGAACTTGGCATTGTTTCAGAAAAACGCAGTAGTCTAGCAACGAGAGCAGATTATAAAAAATTATTTGATGAATATGAAAGAACAGTTCTGGTAGACCAGCAGCCTGCATTGACTCGTTTATATGAAACATATGTGGATAGGAAACGCGTAGCGATTACATGCTTTGAAGAGTGCCATACCATGTGTCATAGACATAAAGTAGCAGAGGCCGTTGTCCCTTTAGCTAATGAAGGCTTTGTGGTGAAGCATTTATAGGATTATGCAAGGGAATTTTCTTGAACATGAAGGAACATGTGCTTATTACTGTTAAAACCTATCCGACAATATCAAGAAGATACGATGAACTCGTTTGTACAGCAGGGCTGCGCAGTGATGGGTCATGGATTCGTATCTATCCCGTGCAGTTTCGCCAATGGGATTCTCAATACAAAAAGTTCCAGTGGATAGAAATCGATCTTATAGAAAATCCTTCCGATAGAAGAGTGGAGAGTTATAAGCCGCTCAGTCCTGACTCAATATCCTTACTTGATACGATTGGAACAGCTAATGAGTGGTTAGAGCGAAAGCAGTACGTACTTGAAAAAGGAACGGTTTACACTGATCTTGATGAGCTCATCCAATTAAACAAGGATGGCAAGCTTTCTTTGGCAACATTCAAGCCGACAAGAATAGTTGACTTGTGCATTCAGGAAGTGGATCGAGAGTGGGATTGTGAAAAACTTAAGGTTTTAAAGGAAAAGTCAAAACAAGGTGACCTATTTAGTGATACGCCTGAATATTTTCGAGTTGCCGACAAGCTACCCTTCAAATTTTCATACAAATTCAGTGATGAAAAAGGGAAGTTGAGTACGATGATGATAGAAGATTGGGAGATAGGTGCTCTTTATTGGAGGTGTTTGAAGAAGCATGGTGGTGATGAGGGCAAGGCAGTAGAGGATGTTCGTAACAAATATCTTGTAGAATTTGCGCAGAATAGAGATGTTTATTTTTTTCTTGGTACGACACTGAAATATGATGGTTGGGCGCACAACCCTTTTCTGATAATTGGCGTATTCGCGCCGCCAATAAAATTACAGCAAGATCTATTTTGATGCATTAGGCGTTTTTTTTACTACTATTGCCACGCGCTGGAAGTGTAATTTTCTATCCTCTTGATTGTATTGAAACATGTGTCGTGATTGGAGCGGACTCAGTAGAGATCCTTAGAATACAACTACTTTAGGGATTATGATCCAACAACTGGGAGATATCTGCAGTCCGATCCTATAGGGTTAGATGGGAGTATCAATACCTATGCTTACGTCAATGGCAATCCATTAACCATGATCGATCCACTTGGTCTTTGGGGTGCA
This sequence comes from Thiohalomonadaceae bacterium, assembly GCA_050302275.1. GTDB lineage: Bacteria > Pseudomonadota > Gammaproteobacteria > Thiohalomonadales > Thiohalomonadaceae > JAPHTQ01. The sequence continues at coordinate 3,816 of JBNLAT010000090.1, forward strand.
TATGGTGCGGGGACAGTGGATATTGTGCCTGGCTACGGTTTTTCTACGAGTGGTGGCGATTATGGTGGGCCTGACGGATCTGGTTCTTATAATGGTGCATCAGCAAATATTGGCTTTGAAGTAGGTGGAGAAGCTGAATTTGGTTTCTATACAGGATGCGATGCGCCACAAGCAGGCGATGACTATTGGGGATTCGATATTGACACTGGCGCATGGGGTGTCCAAGTAAATGCGACCTCTTGGAGCAACTTCTCGATAGGTCTAACGTTTGGCCCTGGAACACCAGGTTTTACGGTGAACCCTTATGGGCCTAATGTATCCTTCTAGGATGGAGTAAATGGAAATCCACAAGATCAGAAAATTTGTTCTCGTTAACTTGGGTTTGTTTCTTTTATTCCCACTATACGGTATAGCAATAGTTTTGACTGTAGGGGAGGAGAATGGTCCATTAATTATAATTCTGTGTGTTCCGTATATTGCTTATTTTTTGTATCGAGGTTATCAAAGCTGGGGTATCCGTTGCCCCAGGTGTAAGCTCTCATTCTTTCGATCCGGGATTTTATTTGGCTTGCCAATGCGATGTAATCATTGTGGTTTGAGTGTATTTGATACACTTGATGAGACTGACCATACATGAGGTGAATGCGTGTGTAAGAGAAAAGAGAAAAGGGGACAGATTTATTTTCTACGATGCGCTGAACCGCCTCACCCAGGTCAGCTACCCCGATAGCAGCTTGGACGTGATCTACACCTACGACCAGG
>JBNLAT010000091.1:0-4544 GCA_050302275.1 Thiohalomonadaceae bacterium
CGTAGTCCGCGTGTCCGGGACAGTCAACGTGCGCGTAGTGACGGGTGTCGGACTCGTATTCAACGTGGGCGGTCGCGATGGTGATACCACGCGCGCGCTCTTCCGGCGCACCGTCGATCTGGTCGTAGGCTTTGAACTCGCCACCGTGCTTCTCGGCCATGCACTTGGTCAGCGCAGCGGTCAGGGTGGTTTTACCATGGTCGACGTGACCGATGGTGCCTACGTTTACGTGCGGTTTCGTACGCTCAAATTTTTCCTTGGACATCGGGTCTACTCCTCCGGACCGGAACGTATCAACAATATATACAGCTACCAAAAATATGGAGCCCAGGAGCAGATTTGAACTGCCGACCTCACCCTTACCAAGGGTGTGCTCTACCAACTGAGCTACCTGGGCCTTCTAACCTTTAAACTTGGAGCGGGTGATGGGAATCGAACCCACATAGTCAGCTTGGAAGGCTGAAGTTCTACCATTGAACTACACCCGCGAAAGCTGCCAGAGATTCACCCTAGCTAGTGCCCCTTACTGCAATATGGTGGAGGGGGGTGGATTCGAACCACCGAAGGCGGAGCCGTCAGATTTACAGTCTGATCCCTTTAGCCACTCGGGAACCCCTCCGCGAATGTAAGCCGCGTATTCTGATTCAGCGGAAAACCTGTGTCAACCACTGATTCGCACTATTCCGGGCCTTACAGGGCGATTGTCGTCCCCGCGGCAGTATCTCAGGCCGGAAAAAAACGGGCGGCTATACGCCGCCCGTCCCTGTATGGTGCCGACAGAGGGAGTCGAACCCCCAACCTACTGATTACAAATCAGTTGCACTGCCAATTGTGCTATGTCGGCGCTAACTACACCGCCAGCCGGGCAATGGTGCCCCGCGAGCAGCGGCGTATTCTAAGTAATCTGGATCGCGATAGCAATTTGCCCGCGCTATTTACAGTCAATTTCCTTGAGTTGCGAAAGTCCCTGCTTACGCAGCGCGGCGCGGATTCTGGTCGAATTGACCTCCTCGCCCTGGCGGAAGCTGAGCCAGAAATAGTTGCCCTCGGTGGCAGAACCCATCTCCTCGATTTTTGCCTGCCACTGACCGCCCTTCAGCTCAGCGATCTGCGCCTTGCGCCGTTCGGCGCGCTCACGGGTGGAGAAAACACCGAGGGAAACGGCATTCTCATACTCACCATTACGCACGACGAAGAAATCCTTAATTTTGACCGCCTGCAGCGCGGCGGCCGTTTCGGTTGCCTTGGTTAAACTCGGATAGGGCGGGAGCATGACCCAGTATTTGACGTTGGCCTTGACGCTGGCACTCTCGCTGCCGGTCTGAAACGCATCGGCGCCCTGCTCCTGCAGATTTTTACGCAGATTCTGCAGCTGTTCTTCGCTGCGGATACCGCTGACACGCAGACACTGAACGGTCATTTTGCTGTCGCCGCTCTCCTCAGTCACGGCTGCTGTTGCCACATCCGTCTGATCCTGCTCTGCCCAGGGTGCCAGATCGGGATCGGGCTCCACCCCGTCACGCAGCGGTGGGCGCTTGTCCGGTGGTAATTCGCTTAAAAGCGTCAGGCCCTTTTTCTCCATTCGCACCCCGCGATAGGGGTCCAGTTCAGTATCCGGCGTACCGTTAATGTACTGCAGTGCGAGATAAACCAGATTACTCAGCAACAGTAGAATAAAAAGACCGCGCATTGACTGCTATTCCCCTTGTTCGCTTACCATCCTGGCCATCCCCAGTAGTACGAGGCGCTCTTCGTACCGCGGGCTGAAGTCGAGTAGCGGGATAACCTGAGTCGCATCCCCACCCGTCATCATGACCGTCATCGCTGTGCCCAGTTGTGCCTGCAATTTTTGCCGACTCCGTTCAATCAATCCGGCAATCGATTCGAGCGTGCCACGCTGCATCCCTTCCGCGGTATCGCGTCCCCACTCATTTGCCGACGCCAGCGTATCACGTTCATTGATACCGGCGGTTTGACTCAGCAGTGATTCACGCTGCATCCATAAACCAGGAACAATCCATCCACCCAAATGCTGACCACTACCATCCAGTGCATCGACGGTGACGGCACTACCGCAATCAACCACACAGACCGGCCCCGGTAACAGATGATGCGCGCCGATCAGGGCTGCCCAGCGATCCACACCCAACTTCGATGGCTGCTGATAGCCGTTTGTCACCCCGGCGCACTCTGCGGTGGTTTCTAACATTTCCACCCCAAGGCCCCATCGTTGTGACACCTCCTGCGCAAGCCAGTCATTGAACTCTGCTGCGGCAACACTGGCGCAATATACCGCATCCGGCCTCGGCAATTCACCCCACGATACGGCCAACTCGGCATCACCCTGCCGATACAGACAGCTGCCATAGCGACTCAGTGCTGCGTCGATGAGCACCGCCCACTTCAGGCGTGTGTTGCCAATATCGATCAGTAATTTCATTGTGCCTCCAGCCTCAAACTGACCTCGCCCGAGGCATAATGACGGAGGCCATCCTCATGCTCCACCAGTAATAAGCCCTGTTCATCGATACCGCGGGCGATACCGTGACGAGCCTCATTACCATGGTGAATAGCGATAGAGCTATCGCGGGCCAGATCCCAGCGTCGCCACTCATCGATAAAAGCTGGCAAGCCTTTGGCTTGATAGGTATCGAGCGCCAGCAGCAGATGATGGAGCAAACGTCCGGCAATTTCGTTACGCCCTGCCTCCAACTCCAGTTGTGAAAGATCGGTCCAGGGCTGATCGATGGCCGCGGCCTGTGCCGTCGCCATACGATAATTCATACCGATGCCGATCACGACATGACACGGTCCATTACTCTCCCCGGCCACATCGAGCAGTATCCCGGCCAGTTTTTTTCCGCCAACAAGAATATCGTTCGGCCATTTGATCCCGGCATGCTCAACGCCCAGCTCCTGCAATAAACGCATCAGCGCCACTGCAACCGCAAGGCTCAAACCACCCAGACGTGCAGTGCCATCGTTAAATCGCCATAACAGGGAGAGATAAATATTACCGCCGTAAGGGGAAGCCCATTGGCGTCCACGCCGACCGCGACCGCTGGACTGATACTCGGCCAGACAGACAGAACCAGAATTTTCACCGCCAAGCGCCGCCTGCAGCAAATACCGGTTGGTCGAATCGATTGCACGCTGCAGCGCGATTCTGGAAAACAGCTTACGGCTTTCGGCGGAGAGATGCTTTAGCAGTTCCTGCTCATGCAGTGGCTCGAAAGGTGTAGCGAGCCGATACCCTTTACCACTCACCGCATAGATCTCGAGTCCCAGCTGCTGCAGCTTGGGGATCATTTTCCATACTGCCGCACGACTCACGCCCAATGCCTGGCCGAGCGCTTCACCAGAGTGAAAACGACCATCCGCTAGTTGATCGATCAGGGAATAGAAACGCGTGGACATCGTAATGGTTTAGTCGTGAACTCTCACCGCTAATACATCGCAGCTTGCGTGATGCAGCACCGCATTGGCGGTAGACCCTAGCAGTAAGGCAACGCCATGACGACCATGGCTACCCACCACGATCAGATCCACTTTCTGCTCTTCGGCAACACGGATAATTTCGCGTCGAGTGTCACCAACCTCAAGAAAAATTCGCTGTGTATCGATAGCGTATTGCTGGGCAATGTTTTCCAGTCTTTCGCGGGCATTTCGCAGCAAGGTATCTTCAAAATCTGGCGGTAATGCGGGCAAGGTATCGAAAGCGGCATCGGTAATGATGGGCTCGTTAACATGCGCCAACAACAGCTCGGCCTGATATAACTCGGCCAGCTTAGTCGCCTTCTGACACAACAACTCGGTATTTGAGGATAGATCTAGCGCAAGCAGTATTCTGTTGTAGATCGACATGACAACCTCCCGATGTAGTATTGCCCGACTCCAGATCATCCATGATGGAGGTAAAAAAAAACCCCTGCAAGTTATCTTGCAGGGGTTTTTAGGGATTAAACCCTGGCGGTGACCTACTCTCACATGGGGAAGCCCCACACTACCATCGGCGCTGAGCAGTTTCACTTCTGAGTTCGGGATGGGATCAGGTGGTACCCACTCGCTATTGCCGCCAGGAAAACTGTCGTCAAAGACCTGTTAAGGACTCTGACTATGTATTCGGAAAGTTGTATTGGCACTTATGTCTTGCAGCACAGCTGCACATTACACCTCAAACTACTTGGGTGTTATATGGTCAAGCCTCACGGGCAATTAGTACTGGTTAGCTTCATACATTGCTGCACTTCCACACCCAGCCTATCAACGTTGTAGTCTTCAACGACCCTTTAGGGGACTCAAGGTCCCAGTGAGATCTTATCTCGAGGGGGGCTTCCCGCTTAGATGCTTTCAGCGGTTATCCCGTCCGTATATAGCTACCCGGCAATGCCACTGGCGTGACAACCGGAACACCAGAGATACGTCCACTCCGGTCCTCTCGTACTAGGAGCAGCTCCTCTCAAATCTCAAACGCCCACGGCAGATAGGGACCGAACTGTCTCACGACGTTCTAAACCCAGCTCGCGTACCACTTTAAATGGCGA
>JBNLAT010000092.1:0-4467 GCA_050302275.1 Thiohalomonadaceae bacterium
TCTTACGGCACCAACACCGACAAAGCTGCTGGTGGTGACATCACCAACAACCACCTGAGCATCGGTGTGGTTCATGCGTTCAGCAAGTCCACTACCGGCCACCTGGCTTACACCTCAATTGATGCCGACGGTGAAACTGCCAACGGTATCGCTGCTGGCCTGCGTGTAGGCTTCTAAGTTAATCGCAAGATTAATCTTGGATAGGAAACGGGGCCTTCGGGCCCCGTTTTCGTTTCTCCCCTCTTTAACGTCTCCAATAGCGCTTTTTGCCGTGTTAAACTAGCGCACTCTTTTTCCAGCCGGGTTTGCCGCCGCGTAATGACCAGCTCCACTACCGCCCGCATCCGCGAAATCCCCTATAACTACACCTCCTTTTCTGACCGGGAGATAGTCATTCGCTTCCTCGGTGAGGAGGAGTGGCTTCGTCTCAATCGCCTGCGTGAAGAGCGGGTCACAGGTCGTTCGGCTCGGATGTTGTTTGAGGTGCTGGGGGATATGTGGGTCATCGTGCGCAATCCCTTCATTCAGGACGACCTGATTGAGAACCAGAAGCGCTGGGGCTCACTGGTGCACGCACTGCATCATCGCCTGGATCAGATTGTCGCCCGTGCCGAAGGTAATGATGAGGCTGTGGCACTGGCTGCTGCTGCGCGCAGGGCAGTCAATGAATTTGAGCAGTGGCTGCCTGCAGTAAAGCTGAAACGCCAACAGGCGGAGCGCAGGCTTACCAAGGTCACCCGCAGGGATAATATTCAGTTCGACGGACTGGCACGGGTTTCTCATGTTACCGATGCGTCGGACTGGCGTGTCGAATACCCCTTTGTGGTGATTACCCCTGACACGGAGGAAGAGGTCGCCGCGGTGGTACGCGAATGTATTGCTCTCGGTCTGACGATTATTCCCCGCGGTGGTGGTACCGGTTATACCGGTGGTGCAGTGCCGCTCCATCCCGACAGTGTGGTGATTAATACCGAAAAGCTTGATGCAATCGGCAAGGTGCAACCGCAGACCCTGCCCGGTGTAGCACACGAGGTGACGACCATTAGTGTCGGCGCCGGTGTGGTGACCCGTCGCGTTTCGGAGCACGCCGCAGCGGCAGGCCATGTCTTCGCCGTCGATCCGACCTCCCAGGACGCCTCCTGTATCGGCGGGAACATTGCAATGAATGCCGGTGGCAAGAAGGCAGTGATGTGGGGAACCACTCTGGACAACCTGGCCTGCTGGAATATGGTTACGCCTGGTGGTGACTGGCTCAAGGTGGAGCGACTCAATCACAACCTGGGCAAGATCCATGAGGTCGATTTTGCTGAGTTTCGGGTTAGTCGTTTTGATGCCAGTGACAACAGTCTTAAGGGTGAGCCTGAGATTTTGAAGATCCCCGGCGAGCATCTGCGTAAGCGCGGTCTGGGCAAGGATGTCACCAATAAATTCCTTGGCGGACTACCCGGCGTACAAAAAGAGGGCTGCGACGGCATCATTACCTCGGCGGTTTTCATCCTGCACCGTATGCCCGGTTTTACCCGCACCGTCTGCATGGAGTTTTTCGGTACCGATTTGCGCCGTTCGGTACCGGCGATTATCGAGACTAAGGATTATCTGGATAGCCTGCCTGGCGTCGTGTTGGCAGGCCTTGAGCATCTGGACGACCGTTATATCAAGGCGGTCAATTACAGCACCAAAGCGCCCCGCCCCGATCTGCCGAAGATGGTGTTGCTGGCTGACATTGCTGGTGATGATGAAGCGCAGGTCGCCGAGGCGGCTTCGACCGTCGTGCGTATGGCCAATGCCCGTGATGCGGAAGGCTTCATTGCGGTGAGTCCCGAGGCGCGTCACCGTTTCTGGTCTGATCGTGCTCGCACCGCTGCGATTGCAGCGCACACCAACGCCTTCAAGATCAACGAGGACGTGGTGATCCCGCTGGAGCGGTTGGCCGATTACAGCGAAGGCATCGAGCGGATTAATATCGAACAGTCGATCAGCAACAAGCTGGCGATTATCGATGCGGTAACCGAGTATCTCTCCAGCGCGCTACCGGAGCGGCGCAGCGATGTCGATTATGAGGATAGTGAAGAGAATACCGCGATCTTTGAGGCCAAGCGCGAAGCGGCAACTAATCACCTGCAGACCACCCGCGCCCGTTGGCAGTCGTGGCTCGATAATCTCGACAGTCCGGCGACAGCATTTGCCGAAGAGTGGTCCGATGAGCTGAAGGATAAGATCGCTTCGGGTGAAACTCTCTTCTCCCTGATGCAGCGCCAGGACCTGCGTATCTCCTATCGTCAGGAAGTGGAGAAGCCACTTAAAGAAATTTATAGCGGTCGTGAACTGGAAACGGTGCGTAACCGACTCGATACCATCCATGCCGCTGAGCGTAATCGCCGCCTGTTTGTCGCGACCCACATGCACGCGGGCGACGGCAACGTGCATACCAATATCCCCGTTCACTCCAACGACTACGCCATGCTTCACGAAGCGGAGCGAGTGGTCGAACGCATTATGGCGCTAGCCGAATCCCTCGGTGGCGTGATCTCCGGCGAACATGGTATCGGCCTGACCAAGATGCAGTTCCTTGCCAGCGATGCGGTGGAGGCCTTTACCGGCTACAAGGAAAAAGTCGATCCACAACAGCACTTCAATCGCGGCAAGCTACTTGCCGGTTCCGGTCTTGATAACGCTTACACTCCTTCACTGCGACTGCTGCAACAGGAAGCGCTGATCCTGGAAGCGAGTGAGCTGGGTGAGTTAAACGACATGGTCAAGGACTGTCTGCGCTGCGGTAAGTGCAAACCGGTCTGTACCACTCATGTACCGCGGGCCAATCTGCTTTATTCGCCGCGTAACAAGATCCTCGCCACCGGTTTGATCATCGAGGCCTTTCTCTACGAAGAACAGACCCGACGCGGTATTTCCGTGCGTCACTTTGCCGAGATGAACGATGTGGCTGATCACTGTACGGTTTGCCACCGTTGCGTTAAGCCGTGTCCAGTGAATATCGACTTCGGTGACGTCTCGGTGCGCATGCGCAACATTCTCTGTAGCCAGGGTAAGAAACGCAGCAGTATTGGTACCCGTCTCTCCATGGCCTTCCTGAATATCACCGATCCCTCCACAGTGAAGTTGATGCGCAAGAGCATGATCGAATGGGGTTATGCGGGACAGCGTCTGGCGCATCGTGTTGCCAAAGGTATCGGTCTGCTAAGCGATAAAAAACGACCTGAGGGTACTACCGGTAAGATGGGCCTGCAGGAGCAGGTGATCAATTTCGTCAAGCGACCGATGCCTGCGGGACTGCCGACGCAGACTACCCGCGCGATGCTGGGTCTGGAAGACGACAAGGTCGTTCCGATCCTGCGCGATCCTGCGCGTAGTTCGGAAAGCTCCGAGGCGGTGTTCTATTTCCCCGGTTGCGGCTCGGAAAGACTGTTCAGTCAAATCGGTTTGGCGACGTTGGCGATGCTCTATGAGACTGGTGCACAGACGGTGCTACCGCCGGGTTATCTCTGTTGTGGTTATCCGCAAAGCTCAGCGGGTAACGATGCCATGGGCAAGCGTATCTCGGTGGACAATCAGGTGCTGTTCCATCGTATCGCGAATACCCTGAACTACATGGACATCAAGACGGTGATCGTCTCCTGCGGTACCTGCATGGATCAACTGCTCAAATATCAGTTCGAGGCGATCTTTCCCGGCTGCCGCCTGCTCGATATTCACGAGTATCTGTTGGAGAAAAATGTTTTCTGTGGCAGTAGCGGTGGTCGCCAATACCTCTATCATGACCCCTGTCATTCGCCGATGAAAACCCACAATCCGTTGAAGGTCGCCAGTGGCCTGTTAAAGCAGGACGTGACACTGTCTGATCGTTGCTGCGGTGAGGCGGGTACCTTCGCCATCTCACGCCCTGACATTGCCACCCAGGTGCGTTATCGCAAGGAAGAGGAGTTGCGCAAAGGGATCGATGAGGTCGGCGCTGGTGAGGTTAAACTGCTAACCTCCTGCCCGGCGTGTCAGCAGGGACTTTCCCGTTACCACGATACCACCGGTTTGGAGAGTGACTACATCGTTGTCGAGCTGGCTCAGCGCCTTTTCGGTGATAACTGGCAACAACGTTATATCGAAAAATTGAAACAGGGCGGGATCGAGCGCGTTCTTCTTTAACGTATTCGTTGCGATCAATCTCCACCACGCCGCAGGATCTTGATCACCCAGCGGTCGATGTTACCCCAGAACCACTCCTGTAGACGCCGATACCAGGGACGGTGGTGCCACTTCTCCGCCAGGATTTCACGACTGGCGCCGAAATCCTTCTCAAATAGTTGCACCAACTGGGTGACCAGTTGTTCATCCAGCAACTCCTGGTTGGCCTCGAGGTTCCAGCGCAGGTTCCAGCGGTCGACATTGCTGGAGCCGATAGTGGCCCATTCATCACAGAGGATCATCTTGGCGTGGATAAAGCGTGGTTGGTACTCG
>JBNLAT010000093.1:0-4466 GCA_050302275.1 Thiohalomonadaceae bacterium
CCTTCTCTTTGGTTACTTTCTCTTGGCCGCGCAAGAGAAAGTGACCTGCTCGCGGGGCAGCCCCCGCTTTCAAATGCTTTTATCCGTCGCGAAGCGACACTAACCTAAAAAGACCAAACTACCCCAACCTCCTCCTCACCCACCTCGCTATTGCCTCAATTTCCGACGGACTCACACTATGCGGCATGGTGTATTCATGCCACTCCACCTCGTGCCCCAGTTCCATCAGTTTGTCGCGTGATTGCCGAGCATGGCTGACGGGGATGATCGGGTCTTCGTGGCCGTGGGCCATGAAGATCGGGATGTCTTTGTTGGCCGCATGTTTTTCGTCGGCGACGGTGTCGGCGAGTGGCAGATAGGTGGAGAGGGCGATGATGCCGCCGAGGGTTTGCGGATAACGCAGGCCGGTGTGCAGGGCGATGGCGCCGCCCTGGGAGAAGCCGGCGAGCAGGATACGTTCAGCAGGGATGCCACTATCGATCTGTTGTTGTATCCATGCCTGGATCTGCCGTTCCGATTCCCGTGTGCCCTCTTCATCCTGTCCCTGACTCAGGTCGGGGGCGCTGATGTCGTACCAGGCGCGCATCACGTAGCCCATGTTGATGGTGACCGGGCGCATCGGTGCGTGGGGGAAGATGAAACGTATCGCCATATCTTCCAGTCCCAGTTGCGGCACGATAGGCTCGAAGTCGTGACCGTCGGCACCGAGGCCGTGCATCCAGATTACGCTGGCGGTGGCCGGGCGGGTTGGTTCGATGGCGAGGGCGGGTAGCAGTTCTTCACTCATGGCTAAAGACTCATTGAGGGTTTGGTCCAAGATAGAGAGGCGTGCGGGCCAGTGCAACCTGCTTTGTCTTATTGATCCCCATCGCCGTATAATCAAATACTTGGGCCTGGGTAAGTGAGGTGCTATATGTGTTTTTGCCGTGCGCACTATTTGTTGCTGGCCGTGATTATCGCGCTGGGGGTGATGAGCATGCTCTCCGCCTGCGGCGCCAAGGGTGAGCTCTATTTGCCGCCACCACAGAAAGAACAACCGCAAGATTCAGACAAGTAACGGAGTTTATGGACTACTTCAGCTATCAACAGGGGCGCCTCTGCGCCGAACAGGTGGATCTGGCCGAACTGGCGCAACAGTACGGCACGCCCGCCTATGTCTATTCCCGTGCGACCATCGAGCGCCACTGGCAGGCCTTCGATGCCGCCATGGCCGGGGTGGACCATCTGGTCTGCTATGCGGTCAAGGCCAACTCCAATCTGGCGGTGCTGAATCTGATGGCGCGTCTCGGTTCCGGTTTCGACATCGTCTCTGTCGGTGAACTGGAGCGGGTGATCGCCGCGGGCGGCGAACCGGGCAAGGTGGTCTTCTCCGGTGTGGGCAAGCGCAGTAGTGAGATCCGTCGTGCCCTGGAGCTGGGTATCTACTGTTTCAATGTCGAGTCGGAAGCGGAGCTGGAACGCATTGACGAAATAGCCCGTGAGATGGGTGTGCGTGCGCCGGTCTCGCTGCGGGTCAATCCCGATGTCGATGCCAAGACTCATCCCTATATCTCCACCGGCCTGAAAGAGAACAAATTCGGTATCGCCATCGAACGTGCTGCCGAGGTCTACATGCGCGCCGCGGAGATGGAAGGACTGCGGGTGATGGGTGTCGATTGTCACATCGGTTCGCAGCTGACCCGTATCGCGCCATTCGTCGATGCCCTGGAGCGGGTACTGAAGCTGGTGGACGATCTCTACGAAAAAGGGATCGCCCTGTCGCATATCGATCTCGGCGGCGGTCTCGGTATTAATTACAAAGACGAGGAGCCGCCGCTCCCCGGTGACTATGTTGCGCCGCTACTGGATCGGCTGGCGGGCCGTGACCTGAAGGTGTTGATCGAACCCGGGCGAGCAATCGTCGGTAATGCCGGGGTGTTGCTAACCCGGGTCGAATATCTCAAGCACCACGAAGAGAAGAACTTCGCCATCGTCGATGCGGCGATGAATGACCTGATTCGGCCGACCCTCTATCAGGCGTGGATGGCGATCATCCCGGTACTGCCCCGCGAGGATCTCGCGGCGCAGAGCTACGATGTGGTCGGCCCTATCTGCGAAACCGGCGATTATCTCGGCAAGGAGCGCGAACTGGCGATTCAGGAAGGTGATCTGCTGGCAGTGCGTTCCGCAGGGGCTTACGGTTTTACCATGAGTTCCAACTACAACACCCGTCCGCGTGCGGTGGAGTTGATGGTAGATGGTGACAGGGCGCACGTGGTGCGCGAGCGGGAAACCCTGACGCAACTTTGGCAGGGTGAAAAGGTGTTGCCGGAAGGATGATCGAGCGTATCCCCGAAACGGAACTGATGGATGATGTTGAACAGGCCAGGGCTTACGCCCTGGCCGATTTCGCTGAGCCGCATAATCATTTCATCGAACTGTTCCGCGAGAAGTTTCCCGAAGCGATAGACGGCGTAGTACTGGAACCGGGTTGCGGCACCTGCGATATCACCCAGCGTTTTGCCGAGGCCTTTCCGGCCTGCCGCATTCACGCTTTCGACGGTGCCGAACAGATGCTGATGTTCGCCCGACAGCGCATCGATTTCGCCATGCTGCACGAGCAGGTGCGACTGTTCTGCCGCATGCTGCCCGCGGATAGCCTGCCGCTGGAAAAATACGACGTGATTATCAGTAACAGTCTGCTACACCATCTGGCCGAACCACAGGTGTTGTGGCAGGCGGTCCGTCAGTTTACCCGTCCGGGTAGTCGAGTCTTCATTATGGACCTGAAGCGCAGTGAATCGCGTGAACATGCGGCGCAGCTGGTAGAACAATATGCCACCAGCGAACCGGAAGTACTGCAGCGCGATTTCTACAATTCATTGCTCGCGGCATTTACTGCCGATGAGGTGCGTAGCCAACTGGATGAGGCAGGCCTGCATTCGCTACAGGTGGAGGAGATCAGCGATCGTCATTTGATCGTATTCGGCCAGATCTAGCGCTGTTTCAGTTGGGCCTAAGAATGGCCTGCATAATGACCAATTGTCCTGCCCTTGCTATGGTAGTCTGGAGTAGGCTCAAGATTGCTCCCGCTGCTAAATAAAGGTCGACTGTGCAGGCATAATAACTTCATGATCTCGGCGCTATTCAATTTCTTCACCCGCGGCAGACGAGGCCTGGCTCTGGCCGCGCATCTCGTCGCTATCGCGTCCGTCTTCATGGTGGTTGTTTTCTATTACTCCGCCAACCCGTTTTTTGAAGCCTTCGAGGCCAAAAGCTACGACCTCCGTTTCACCCAATGGCGCGGTCCGATCAAGCCGAGCGATCAAATCGCCATCATCGCCATCGACGAAAAGAGCATCGCCGAATTGGGGCGTTTTCCCTGGCGTCGCGACATCTATGTGCAGTTGCTGGATCGCCTGAATGCGGCAGGGGCCAAAGCCGTGATGTTCGATATCTTCTTCTCCGAGGAGGAGAGCGCACAGAGTGATCGCGCTTTTGCCGCGGCACTGAAAAAGGCGGGAAACGTGACCCTGGCGGAGTATTTCGATCTGGACAATGCGCTTCTGGTCACTGGCGCAACGCGTAATATCCCGATTATCGATCAAAGCGCCGCCGCCACCGCACATATCATTCATCTACCAGAAGATGACGGTACCGTGCGGCGTAATCTGCTGTTGCTACAGGATGGCGATACTCTGGTGCCTTCATTGGGACTGGCGGGGGCGATGGCGGCACTGGGTGTGTCAAAAGTCGAGCCCGGCAGTTTCAAGATCAGGTTGGGTCAGCGACAAATCCCTGTGGATTGGGATAACGCCATGTGGATAAATTTCGTCGGTCCTTCACACACCTTCACCTATTACTCCTTTACCGATGTGCTGCATGGCCGCGTTGCGCCGGAACTGTTGCAGAACAAGGTGTTGTTTGTCGGTGCTACTGCCCTCGGTATTTACGATTTACGGGTAACGCCTTTCGACAAAAATTCGCCCGGGGTGGAGGTGCATGCCAATGTGGCCGACAACATCATCACTGGTCGTTTTATTCGCCAGTCGGGAATCGAATCGCTGTTCGATATTCTGTTTATCCTGATACTCGGATTTTCCACCTACTACCTGACGCTGCGTCTGCCCTACTACGCAGTGATTCCTGCATTTTCTCTGTTGCTCGCCAGCTATCTCTGGGTCACCTACATGGCCTTTGCCGCGGGCCACTGGCTGAGCATGATCTATCCGTTGATGGCTGCAGTCTTCGCCCTGATGACCGGCGGTGGTTATCGCTATCTGGTGCTGGAGCGGCTGGCGCGGGAGATGCGTTCGATGTTCTCCAGCTATCTCTCGCCCAAGCTGGTGGCGCGACTGGAGCGCGAACCGGAGTCGGCGCGTATCGGCGGCGACAACAAGGAGATCACCGTCGCCTTTACCGACATCCGCGGCTTTACCTCCTTCAGTGAGAAGCACACGCCGCAGCAGGTGGTGGCGCAGCTGAAC
>JBNLAT010000094.1:0-4446 GCA_050302275.1 Thiohalomonadaceae bacterium
AGTTTGTTTGCATGGCGCACCTTGGCGGTCACTGCCAGTGTGGCGCCCATGCCCAGGGTGAGAGCGGTGATCAGGATGTCCATGGCGATTTCCGTGACCATCCCGGCACCGGTTTCGGCGATCTCAAGGCCGTGTTGTGCGTCGACATAGTCTTTGGCGAAATCGATCAGCTGCGCCTGGGTCTCGTCGTCGTGCCATAGAAAGTTGAGTAGGCTCTGGGCCTCGGCCCACTGTTCCCGGGTGATGCTGCGCGGATCGATGCCGAGGACATCGATCAGCTCCTGGAACTCTGCCTCTTCGAACTGTTCCAGGAAGGTTTGGAGGTAACGCTCTTCGTCGGCGTGGCGCCAGGTTTCCCAGGCGGCGCCGAGGGCGTTGTTGAGATGCTGGGTGCCGAGGTCGGTCAGCTCCTTGACGCCGCTGAGTATGCCCCAGAGGGCCTCACCCGTGCCTTTGGATAAGGCGCCTTGATAAGCCATGGCCTTGCCCAGGAGGCTGCGTTGCCGTTGCTCGGACTCGATGCGGGCGGCCTCTTCCCGTTCGGCTTGGAGGATGCGTTTGAGTTCTTGTTTGACCTGTTGTCGTTGGGTCTGGATTGCCGGGTCTTCCACCGGTTGGCCGAAGGTGATATCGACTGGACCGTCCGCCAGGCCGTTGACCTGGCTTTCGCCCTGGGCATTGAGTTGTCCCTGCCGGATGGCGCCGCTGCTGTCGCGCAGGCGGTAGGGGTAGCCGGCGACGGGTTGGCCGTCGGCATCGCGCAGGACCAGCCCGACCCAGTGGTTGACCGGTTTCGTTGGGACGGCGGTCTCCATGATCGAGTCCCACTCCCGCAGGGAGATGTGACGGGGTTGGTAGCCGGGCGGGAGGCTGGCATTGGCGCTCAAGCGGCGGTGGAAAAAGACCTGACTCACGGTGTCGTCGTAGGCGAACTGTTCGGCTGCGCTCAGTGCGCTGCCGTGGTTTATTGATCGCTTCGGGATGGAGCGCCGGCGCAGGGCGATGATTTCCTCACCGGTGGGGACACCGTTGATTGCCTTCAGGGGTTCCCAGCCCTTGCGGGTACGGCGAAATATGGCGATATGGTCGCTGGCGCGCAGATTGTAGAGGGCTTCCTCGCGGGTGATGAGTTCCCATTCGCTGGGGTGTGAGCCACGGTGGCTCAGCCTAGAGAGGATATCGTGGGGCAGGCGCAAATCGGCGGCGCTGCGGCCCTGGCGTTGTTTTTTGGGTGTAGGGTTTGTGTTGGCCCGTGTATCTGGGCGGTCGTGGAAATCACCCAGTATCCCGCGACGGGGAGGGAATCCATCCCTGTGGAAGTCGTCCATGAGCACAGTTCCTTTTGTGCATTTGAAGCGCAGCAGTCTAGAAAGGCATGCGTTGGGGTGTCAAGAATAACTGGGGACGACAATAGGGGACAGGCGACTCCCGGATGTGCTGGCCTAGCTCTCGGACCGTTCCGTCTTTTGCAGCCGATAGGCGAGCTGGGCCCGGCTCAATCCGAGCAACCTGGCCGCCTTCGCAAGATTGCCGTTGGCATGCTCGACCGCCTCTTCGATCACCCGGCGTTCCAGTGACTCCAGGGTGAAGGCGGGACGCTCCTCGTCATCGCCGATCAGCAGGTCGAGGTAGCCACTCCGCTCCGACGGGAATTACATATGGGCAGAGTAAATTTACTCTGACCACATGCATGCCACTGAGCCTAGTCGCTAAGCGTTATAATCCCGAGCATGCGCATGATTATTCAGCCATATCTACACAATGAATACTTTTTGCTATGTGGTTATCGAAATCTCGACCAATAGCTGGATATTATTTGCATTTCCACAAATATTTGATTAGATTTTCGGCTGCACTAAGGAAGTGCTGACTGAACATATCTGATGCAGGAACCGGAAAGGAAGCCAGACGAGAAGGATCTATTTCATTCACACCCCTCCGTCTCCTCTCTACGTGATTTCATAGAATCACGGTCAGTGAATTTTTTTGCTTTCATCAATCGCTTTAGCTGGCCATGAAATGAAATTGCTGCATTTTGCGTTATGTAATCAAATTGTGAAGGAGAAGTTGTTATGGCTATACCCGCGTATTTATGGCTGACAGACGATCAAGGGAATGCGATTCAAGGTTCTGTAAGTGTTTCTGGCCGACAGGGTTCGATTGAAGTCCTCGAGTTCGATCACTCTATCTATATCCCCACTGATAATGACACCGGTGATCTAACCGGTACAAGAAAGCATAGCGCGGTCACTCTTGTAAAAGAGTTTGACGCTTCATCTCCCTATCTGTTCAAGGCTTGTTGTAATGGGCAGCGCTTGCGCAATGCCGTTATCCGTTGGTACAAGATTAATGACAACGGCCAGGAGACCGAGTATTACCAACATGTATTAGAGGGTGTCAAAATTAATTCGTTTTCCCCAAGAATGGCGAATACGAAAGATGTAGCTCTAGAAAAAATCCCACACATTGAAACTGTATCACTACGATACGAGAAGATTACTCATAGCTTTCTAGATGGAAATGTCAGTCATTCCGATTCATGGAATGAAGGAAGATAAGTTCATATTAACGAGGGCCAATTACTTGGCCCTTTACGATAAAGTTAATAGGGATATCGATATGGCACCAACACATTTTCAAGCCAAAATCACCATTGGCAAATTAATCCAACTAGCATATTCCGAACATGGACAAAAAACTGCAAGTATTGTTTTATCAGGGAAGAACTTTACGCTTGTCGTTGATCAAAGTGGAGAGGCGAAACTGATTGGAATGGCTGGCAGGGTAAGATTCAACGGCGATCCTGCCCTTAAAGGACTAGGCTTTAAATTAAAACGCGTTTCTATAGATTTTACTCCTTCAGGTGATGGTAGGAGCGTTAATTACACAGGCACATACAGATTTGTAGCCGGGACAAGTATATCCATAAGTGGGAATTTTGATGTGTTTGAGGCAATCAAAAGTTGCAGCGGTTTGTTGTGCAAAGCTGCGCGCCTATTGGATGGCCGTGATGCAGAAATAGAGCAAAAACTTGCACCGTACTTTCATTAAGGAGCAAAGATGAAAATTTTATATATTATTTTAGCTCTTACGTTAACATCATGCGCGACATCCGTGTACCAATCAAACGGTATTCTTTATGAAAAATATCAAGAATATAAGGCCGCAGCCTATTTGAACGATGAAGTGGCCGCAGGTAAAGGAGTATCACGAGAGTATATGGAGATGTTAAAGGAGATAGATAGAAAAATGCCGCCAGAAATTGGATTTAATGCTCCTTTATGGAAGTCCCTGGCAAGCGATATTGCGACTGAATACTCTCATTATGAGGCAATAAACGGAGAGACCGGTTGTTTGACACTGAATGGTCTTGATACACAAGACAGCCCGAGTTCACTTTCACTCTACTATATAAAAGAAAATGGAAATTGGGTATTCAATTACTTCGAGTCTTCCGCTCACGATAGCATCAACGATTTCTACACCAAGCCAACATGTCCAAGTTCAGAATATTTCGAATAGTAATTAGTGGAATTCGGTCTAAATGCAGATCAAGTATTGGAACTTGTACTCAAAATGTCTGAGGCAAGTAATGGCTAACCAGCCAAGGCCGACTCCCGAATGTACTGATCTAGCTCTCGGACCGTTCCGTCTTCTGCAGCCGATAGGCGAGCTGTGCCCGGGTCAATCCGAGCAACCTGGCCGCCTTCGCAAGATTGCCATTGGCATGCTCGACCGCTTCTTCGATCACCCGGCGTTCCAGTGACTCCAGGGTAAAGGCGGGACGCTCCTCGTCGTCGCCGATCAGCAGATCGAGGTAACCGCTCCGCTCCGACGGAGCCTCACCCTGCATGGCCTGGCTGGTCAATTCGCCGTCGTTGCCCAGGGCGTAGATCTCGTCGAGAGAGACCTCCTCGTTGCGGAAGATGTGGATGAGGTCGACCAGGCCGTCATCCTCCACTGCGATCACGCCCCGCTCCACCAGGTTCTGCAGCTCCCGGATGTTGCCCGGGTAGGGATAGCTGAGCAGCACCCGCACCGCCCGCGGCGTGAAGCCCCTGACGCGGCGGCCGTGGCGCTGGCTGTACTGATAGAGGAAATAGCTCAGCAGCAGCGGGATGTCGTCGCGGCGCTCGCGCAGCGGCGGCAGGTGAATCGGGTAGACGTTGAGGCGGTAGTAGAGATCCTCGCGAAAGCGTCCCGCCGCCACCTCTTCTCTCAGATTGACGTTGGTGGCGGCCACCACGCGGACGTCGACCTTCTTGATAACCGTGCCGCCAACGCGCTCGATCTCTTTTTCCTGCAGAGCACGGAGAATCTTGACCTGAAGGCTCAGGTCCATCTCACCGATCTCGTCCAGGAAAATGGTTCCCCGGTGGGCGAGCTCGAACCAACCACGCCGAGCCCGGGTGGCGCCCGTGAACGCCCCTTCCTCGTGACCGAACA
>JBNLAT010000095.1:0-3227 GCA_050302275.1 Thiohalomonadaceae bacterium
AATTCACCATCAAACAGCGCCCCATCGAGATCGCCGAGCAGTTGCTGGCGGAGGAGCCGAGCATCATCGGCCTCGGGGTCTACATCTGGAATGCCAGTGAGAGCGAGGAGCTGGTGGCCATCCTCAAGACGCTGCGTCCGGAGCTCATCCTCATCCTTGGTGGACCTGAGGTGAGTTACGAGCAGGAGGAGCAGCGCATTGTCGAACTGGCCGACTATGTGATCACCGGCCAGGGCGATCTCGCCTTTGCCGCCCTGTGTGAGCAACTGTTAAACGGTGAGCGTCCACAGGATAAGATCATCTCACCTGCGCCGTTCAAACTGGAAGAGCTACAACTCCCCTACCGCTATTTCAGCAGTGACGATTTACGCCAGCGCACGGTCTACGTTGAGGCCTCCCGTGGTTGCCCGTTCAAATGTGAGTTCTGCCTCTCGGCGCTGGACAAAACCGCCGTACCCTTTGATCAGGATCGCTTTCTGCAGGAGATGGACGCGCTCTACCAACGCGGCCTGCGCCGCTTCAAGTTTGTTGACCGCAGCTTCAACCTGAAACCGGCACAGAGTCAGCGAATTCTCGAGTTCTTCCTCGAGCGACTGGATGATGATCTCTTCCTCCACTTTGAGCTGATCCCGGACCATCTACCCGAATCCCTCAAGAGCACGATCCAGCGCTTTCCACCCGGCACCCTGCAATTCGAGATCGGCGTGCAGACCTTCGACCCGGAAGTCCAGGCCCTGATCAGCCGCAAACAGGACAATGCCAAAAGCGAACGTAATCTGCGCTGGCTACGCGAAGAGAGTCACGCCCACCTGCACGCGGATCTGATCATCGGACTACCCGGCGAGGATATGACGGGCTTTGCCAAAGGCTTTGATCGACTGGTGCGGTTAGCGCCGCATGAAATACAGGTCGGGATCCTAAAACGCCTGCGCGGCGTCCCCATCAGCCGCCACATCGATAGCTTCGGCCTGCGTTTTCAACCGACACCGCCCTATAACATCCTGCAAACGGATCGCATTTCTTTCCACGAGATGCAGCGACTCAGCCGCTTCGCCCGCTATTGGGATCTCATCGCCAACGCAGGTCGCTTCCCCAATACCTTGCCGCTGATTCTGGCTGACGCGCCTTTTGCCCGTTTTATGCAATTGAGCGACTGGCTTTACACACAAACCGGCCAGACTCATCGTATTCACCTACAGCGAATGTTTGCTCTGTTACATCAGGCGATGATCGAATTGTTTGGTATTGCCGCCACGGATGCCGCGATGGTATTGGAGAGTGATTTTGCCCTGAGCGGGCAGAAGGGACTAACGCCATTTAATCAAGAACGCGGGGAGAACCTCGTTCATAACGGCACGCGCCGCCAACAACGCCATCGGGGCAGCACTGATTGAAGAACAACGTTGAATAGTGGAATCTGCCTGCACAGGCTACTACCTGGGAAGAAAGATATTCAGATGTTCATGTAAACGCTCTACGTGTACCGGTTTTACCAGATAGTCATTGGCACCACTCGCCAGGCAGAGTTTCACCACCTCTTTTTCATGATGACCGGTTAGCATAATTATCGGCAGGTCCTTCAATTGCGGGCTCGTTCGTACCTTTCGCAGCAAACTAACACCATCCAGATCTGGCATTTCGTAGTCGAGCAAGACCAGATCGGGCTCCGTGGACAGCAACATACCCATCCCTTCATTGCCGTTCGCCGCCTGTAGTACACAGTAGCCGCGCCCTTCAAGAACGGTACAAAGCATATGCCGCTGAATATCATCGTCATCAATTACCAGTATTTTTACCACCCGAGAATCCTTCACCTGCTTCACTTCAACGGAAGCCTTCTCCAGCAACATAAGGTGCTTCTCCAGATTACCGGTCCAACTATCCAACGCCTTTTCCATCTTTGCGTGATGATGTTCAAGCTGATCAACAATGCCCCCTTCACGTACCCGCTCAAATTCTCTGTGCAGTGCTTCGAAATCATGCACTGTAACAATCTCTTTCATATCAGGACCCATCAGGCTGTCACGAAAGATTCCCAGCCGGGCATTGATTGAAGTAACCAGACCCTTTTGTGCACCATGCTGTTTTTCACGGAACACCTTATTCTCTCGCACTAACTGATCAAACTCCTCTCGCATGCCTTCGACATGCCCTGCAAGACGGTGCATTAATTTGTGTCCACGCTGGATTGTGAGGCGGGCTTCGCGCTTCTCCAGCGCATGTGTAACCGCAAGGCGCAAGAAGTGCTGACTCAATAGTGGACGAACAATAACAAAGCTATGAAAGATCTCTCGCAGACAGAGTTCGTAGGCACGCTCCAGCTCACTACGTGTAACAAAGACAATTACCTGATGAGGGATGTCATAGATATTTTCACAGGCATGGAAGAGTGTCAGATAGAACGTTTCTGCCCTGTGGAGACTGTTAAAGGCCAGTAGCAGTAGTGCCGGTTTTTTTGCCTCGAAAAAACGAATTGCCGCATCCTCGTTCAGGATGGCATGAACCTGCGTGTAACCGTTGCTCAGGTGGAGTCTGATCTCTTCCAGTTCGCTTTCATTATCACTGACGATCAGGATGGGCTGGTCATAGTTGTTCATCATCGCCTGTTCCCTTGGTACTGAAGTGACTATGTCGCCATCTCAACTGTGGCGCTAACAAACCAGGGAAGTACATTGGGAGGCGCGACTGCCCTGTCACCTGAGGTAGATCTTTAAGGTGTGTGAGGCCGTTACTCCATGTATCCCTGGCCCTTCAGCTATAACCGCCTATCTAACAAGCGGCCTTAATAAGAAAAGACTATTAAGCATGTAAATGCAACGTTACGTACAGACGTCCAAACAGGTACATCTTTGCACTTCTTAACCCGCGCCATAACCAAGTTTGCGCGCCCTTCCGCCACACTAAGCCATATCATCCACCCCCCTGGAGTAACAACATGGCAACTCAAATCCCTGCAAGCACTCGAAACTGGTCAACACCCCTGACCATCGGCACCTTCCTCTTTACCGGTATCTCCGGCGTGATGCTTTTCCTTCACTTCGGTGAGGGACTGGTCAAAGAGTCCCATGAGTGGATCGGCATCGCCTTTATCGTTGGCGCCCTGCTCCATGTCAGCAACCACTGGAAGCCCTTCAAGCGCTACTTCTCCCTCGCACTGCCCCGCGCCGTAATGGCCTTGGTACTGGCCGGTAGCCTCGCCTTTATGCTCGTCTCCGGTCATGAAGAGA
>JBNLAT010000095.1:3237-4443 GCA_050302275.1 Thiohalomonadaceae bacterium
CCATCGAAAATGCCCCGCTCAGCCTGGTGGCCCAACTGCAATCCCGCGATGCAGAAGAGTTGCACAGGTTGCTTGAAGCGCAGGGTATTGAGGTCTCGGAGAGCAGTGCCACTCTGCGTACCATCGCCAGCGACAACGGCAAATCGGGGCGTGAACTGATCGCCCTGCTGTTTGGCCAGCGCCTCGCTAAAGCCCTGTAAAGATTTCCCCTCCTGACCGTGGAGTGTGCCTGACTATTGGCGCGCTTCACGGGGTCACCCCATTGCGGCAAAACGACGTCCTGACGCACCCATCTGGCAGTTTTGCCAACCAGTACCCACTTTCCCCAGTGTAGTACAGGGTTTTTTGCTAACCAGTGCCCGTTTAATAATCTCTTCAGCCTCTATCTTCATACTCAAGGTCGAGTCAATAAACGACCACCCCCACAGCAGAGTGTATGGAGTAAGAGGAGTCAGTCATGTGCGCATGCATCATCGAGAGTTACCCTCCAGTCAAACAACTGGATAACCAGGACGAAATCCAGGGCAAGTTCGTTCAGCTATTCTGGCAGGGCAAGGAGTACCTGCTCTTTTCTGCCAAGGCGCTGCACCGCGTCCATAACCAGATGCTGGCCTACTTCCTGGCCGATCACGGTGTACCGCACCGCTGGGTCGATGAGAAAACCCTCTATGTGGATCCGAGCCAGGTCGGTATTACCGGCAGCGGCCACTTCCGCATGGTGAAGAGTGAAAATCTGCTGGAGATCTGGGGCGACAAGTCACGCGGCTTTGATCGCTTCAAGGAGGCCGGGATTCGTTCGAAGATTCATGGTGCAGGGCACCCCTGGTCAGAGGCCAAGGTGCTTATCCACTAAGCAAAACGAAAGCTGAAACAGAAAAGGCCGGGCATATTGCCCGGCCTTTTTTTATCCGCCGCAGGGATAACTAACGTGCGCGAAGCATACTAAGGCCCAACGCACCGCTACCCAACAGGGCCATCATCTTGTATTCGAAGGGATGCGCCGTAATGCCGCCCCCCTTGAGGAAGAGATCGCGGATCACCACCAGGTAGTAACGCAACGGATCGAGATAGGTCACCATCTGAATCCAGTCGGGCATGTTGCGAATGGGGAAGGCGAAGCCGGAGAGAATGACCATCGGCATCAAAAAGAAGAAGGCCGTCAACATCGCCTGTTGTTGGGTCGAGGCGAAACTGGAGATCAACAGG
>JBNLAT010000096.1:0-4314 GCA_050302275.1 Thiohalomonadaceae bacterium
AATTCCTCTTTTGATTTAATATTCTCCAGAGCCTTCATAAAGCTACGAACCTTGAAAACTGAAATTATTGGGCCTACTACACCCCAATAGCCGAATACCCAAAAAAGTACACCAACTCCAACCAAGGCGTATTGGTTGCGAGTCGCCTCAAAGAACAAATAGTACGCTCCGTAGGGAACTAATGTAAAAAGTCCGATGATCCATATTGTAATAAATAGCTTAATCATTGGTACACATAACACCAAGTTGAGGTGCCAGGACGTTCTGGCGCGTAGCATACACATGCATGCGGAATGACTGGTTGCTTAGTCATCTTCAGACTCCCTTCATTTTGCTGAGTCGTACCGCCTTGCTCTTAAACTCATTGCTGTATTGTCTAGTCTTCTTTTGCTGTGTATATCTCGGCATTCTTTCTCTCCGCTTCGGTTAGACATTTCTGTCCACTAAAGCGGGGGAAGTGCATAGTTCGCGTGCTTGCGATTGTTATAACGAGCAGACTCTACCTTAACCTTCATTGCAATCACCATTAACATACCAATAGCAAGCAATGAAACCTGAGATATCCATAAAGAATCGATATTTAGTTTGATTTTATTCATTTGATTAGCAAAAGCTGCGAACATACACATAGTAGAAAGCACAATAAGCATTACACCAAAGATTCGACTTGATTCCAAAGAAGACTCTGCTTTTTCTTTATCTTCAGATGATTCAATACTTCTCAATTCAGCAGCGTCTTTTACATACTCTGAGAATAATATAATTGATATAAAGGACCACTCAGGAAGGACTCGCAGCGTTTCCCAGTCCCCATCAAGAAGAATTAGTGCCCCTGCATAAACAATAAGTGGAAATGCCAAATAATATGATCTCATAATGGAGATGCTGTACTTCATAAAGTATTGCTCTGATGTTTAAAGTTATAACGCACAAGCTCAGCCGGCGCCGAGTGTAACGAGGGCACCAAAAGGCGCCAGCCTTTTGGCGTCGGATGTAGCGTATGGTTAGGTGTTGATATCAACTACATTAGCCTCGGCATGACCGGATGAAGAAAGTAATATGCAGCCAATGACACTAAAGATGCGCCTATTGCCTTCTCCGCGAGTGTTGCATTTGTTTTACGCCACATGAGAGCCAAGCAAATCGAGGCAAGTAGCGACGCTCCTACCGCGAATATAAGAAGAACTGCGAAGCCGAAATCTAGCACATCACCATAGCCGTAGGGTTCTCCAGGAGCTACGGGTATTTTCCAGTAAAGAGTAGACCTGTATATGAGCCCTACTACCGAAATAATGATCGATGTTACGAAGCAGACGACAGCACATTTTCTTATTACTGATTCCATTCTAAAAAACACCTAACTTAATAGCATTTAATCACCGTGCGCAGCATGGCGAATAAATGCCTGTTGGACTAAGCCGCCCATCAGACTGGCACGTGAATTGATAAAGGGGATTGTATTTCGCCGCTCGGTTGCGCGGTGCCGGCTTGGGTACCGTGTGTCGTTATTTGTCGCTCCTTGCGCTCCCTGGTGACCATGCCGGCTGCTCCTGTGGTGTCCCGTGAGCCCCAATCTATCGCCATTTTCCCGCAAAATCCATCCACCCGAACGCACACCGACCCGACCTGCGGTGAGGCCGTAGGGCACGGGGCATCGTTTCAGAGACTCAGCGTTTGCTCATCGTCGGTGTTCCGGTAAGGGGGTGCGGCAGGGCGCAATCTGGGCAATCACCAGCAATCGCCCTTCGCGACACTGCGGACAGGGATAGTCCGGCGCTGGCGGTTGCGGGTAGTCCGGTGAATGATCCGGTGCATACTCCTCCAGAGCCTGGCGGATGCGCGTGAGTTTCTCGCGCTTGCCGCGATTGGCGAGAAAGCCGAAGTGACGCACACGCATCAGCCCCCGCGGCAGGACGTGAAGCAGGAAACGGCGCACGAACTCCTCACCTGCCAGGCGCAGGCGCTTGTGGCGGTTGCCATCGCGGTAGTCCTTGTAGTCGAGGGTGACGTGGGACTCATCGAGCGCCAGGATCCGGGCGTTGGTAAGCGCGATGCGGTGGGTGTAGCGGGCCAGATAATCGATCACCGTGGCGCGGTGCTCCAGGCAGTCCTTGGCGTAGACCACCCAATCGATGGCCATTAGCTCGCTGAGCAGCCGATCAATCTCGCCTGGCCGATGCACGCGGTGCAGCTCTCCGGCATCGGCCGCACCGCGCAGCAACGCCACCATGCGCCCGCGAAAACCCCGCGACAGGGCGCGCACCGGAAAGAGGTAGGCGCCACGCGTGGCGCGCCAGCTTCCGTCGGTGGCCAGCGCACCGCCGGGTACCAGACAGTGCAGGTGCACGTGCTGGCTGAGGTTCTGCCCCCAGGTGTGCAGCACCGCGCTCATGCCCAGCTCACCGCCCAGGCGCCGCGGATCCTGGCCAAAGGCCTTGAGGGTGCTCCAGGCCGCTTGGAACAGCAGCCGGTAGATCACCTCGGGATGCAGTTGCACCCAGCCGTTGAGGGGGTGTGGCAGGGTGAACACCAGGTGGTAGTAGCGCACCGCCAACAGCGCCTCGCGCTGGCGCGCCGCCCAGCGCTGCGTCGCCCGGCCCTGGCACTGGGGGCAGTGCCGGTCGCGGCAGCCGTGGTACCAGCGCTGGTGCACGCCACAGCGCGTGCACTGCAGCTCCATCCCGCCCAGCGCCGCGGTACGGCAGGCCTGCAGGTGGGTGCAGACCGCACGCCGCTGGGCATCGAGCCGATCGCTCGGCGCAAAGCGCGCCAGCACCCGCTGCAGGGTGGCTGGCTCAGCCATGGTGCCGCTCCAGTTGCCCGATCAGATCCGCCGGCCCCTGGCCGCCACCCTGCGCCCCCGGGACCCAGTGCAGGTAGCGCAGCGTCGAGCGCAGGTTGCTGTGCCCGAGCAGGCGCTGGAGCTGGTGTACCGCCAGGCCGTTCTCCAGCTGGTGTGTCGCGTAGGCGTGACGCAGGCTGTGGATGCCGCCCACCTTCTCCACGCCGCTGCGCCGCTTGGCCTGGGTGAACACCCGCTGCGCGGTGCTGATCCCGATCGGGCGCTGCGGCTGCTGGGTGTTGGGAAACAGCCACTCGCGCGGACGACACAGCTGCCAGTAGCGGCGCAGCCGATCGAGCAGCCCGGGCGAGAGCATCACCGCCCGATCTTTCGCCCCCTTGCCCTGTTCGACGCGCAGCAACGCGCGCTCGCCGTCAATATGGCGCACCCGCAGCGCCACCACCTCGCTCACCCGCAGCCCACAGCCGTAGCAGGTCTCCAGCACCATCCGATGCTTGGGATTGGCACAGGCGGCAAAGATCCGCGCCACCTCCGCACGCGTCAGCAGTTCGGGAATGCGCTCGACCTGCTTGGGCAATACCAACGGCACGTTGAACGCCGGACGCTGCAGTACCCGCAAATATAGAAACCGCACCGCATTGAAGTACAGCCGGCAGCTCGCTGCGCTCAGCTCTCGCTCCAGCGCCAGATACTTGAAGTAGCCCTGCAGCTCTTCGATGCTGAGCTGCGCCGGTGAGCGGTGGTAGTAGCGGGCCAGATCTCGCACCGCTGCCACGTAACTCTCGTGTGTGCGTTCGGAATAGCCACGCTGGCGCATGGCATCGATCATCTGTTGGCGTAAGGGGGTCATCGTCTTCACTCCTTCGGTCACAGACCCACACGGGTCTTCGAGGAGTGTCGACAAGTATTTTGGCAACAGCGCTCAGAAATGCGCGGCTACCGCGTAGCGGTTTAGTTCAACAGTGTAATAGACGGCGACTGCAGTATTGGTAATAGTGCAGCGGCAGGATATTGTGCGAATGGCCCGCGCGGCCTATCACATGTTGTGCAAAGATGCTTTTCGGACAGGATGTCCGGTTTGGATACATGGAGCGTTGAAGTGTCTCTCTCATATGGTCTCGTCCCTGATGCCGCTTCGCGGTTCTTTGATAACTGTCTGGACTGCCTTGAAAAAGCGGTCGACCCTCAGATGCAGAAACGATGGGATGTCCGTCGTCTCGAAGGATTCATTAACGCGCAAAACGGGTACAAGTTCAAGAGCCTGTCGGGCTCGTTTATTGACGCCTATCTAGATGTGATAGGCCGCTTGAATCGGCTTTCAGACCGAAAAATTCGGCAGTGTATCGATGCTATCCGGATTCCGTATCGATACTTGTTATCACCTGAAGTGGCCGATTCATTGGGTTGGCTATTTGGTCTCGACTCCGCAACGGCGCTTGAACAGCAGTCCAATACCGCCTCCACCTTTTGCTGTGCAACCTGAGACTATTTCAGTCACCCAGAGCAGGGTA
>JBNLAT010000097.1:0-4189 GCA_050302275.1 Thiohalomonadaceae bacterium
CCACACCGTCCAGCATTCCAGTGAAGCGATGACGGTTATCGATCTTGTTCCGGGTCTTGATCCAGACCCGGCTGCCCTTGAAGCGCTCGAAGTGCGCCAGTTCGAACAGTGGCCGGTCCAATCCCGGGGAGGAGACCTCGAGTCGGTAGTTCTCCTTGATGGGATCCTCGACATCGAGCACGCCACTCACCTGATGACTCACTTCCACACAGTCATCCAGTGTGATGCCATCCTCGTGATCGATATAGATCCGCAACAGCGAATGCCTGCCCTGAGACAGGTGCTCGATACCGACCAACTCAAAACCCAGCGCCGTCACCGCGGGCTCGATGATCGCCTGCAATTGCGCGCTTGCCTGAGCCATCTTTTCTCCGGAAACAAAAAATGGGCCCAAGGCCCATCACACACATCAACTTCTGGCGCGGGATTATAGCGCTTTTGACCGCGCCAGTCACCCGTTGCACCTAACAAAAAGCCCCGAAAACGGGGCTTCTTGCGAACCTTCAAAATTGGTAGCGGGGGTAGGATTTGAACCTACGACCTTCGGGTTATGAGCCCGACGAGCTACCGAGCTGCTCCACCCCGCAATCGATGGCGCGTATAGTACAGAACCGATCCCGGTGGCGCAAGCTCACGAATAAAAAAGGGTGTTTAATAGCTGCGCGAGCGGGATGAGATACAAGGCGCAAGGCGCGCAGCGACCGAGACATATCAAGTAGATAGGCGAGGAAGCGAGCACCGCGCAACGCCGTAGATCGCCCGCACAGCCAGTTATTTAGCGTTTTTGCAGATGGTGCAGCAGGTCGTGACGATAGATAAAACCGGGCAAAGCAAAGACCAGGAACAGGCAGAGGGTCACCGCATAGAACTCCCAGTCCTGGGAGTAGATTTCGCCGTTAAGCTTCTTCTCCATCCCCAGGGTGATCGCCCCGGCGACAAAATAGAGCACCAGCCACTCCAGCCAGCGCCACCAGGCACGCTTGTGGCCGTCGGCGGGACGGGCAACAAAGAAGATACGCTCGCTCAGCCAGGGCAGATTAGCGCTAATAAAGGCAATGGCAATGATCAGCCAACCGGTCTGTACTGCGGTCATGCGATGACTCCTGAAAACAAAAACGCCCCGGGTTGGCCGGGGCGCCACATTAAACCATATTCAGTCGGGCTTAGACACCTAGTGCCTGACGGCAAATGGCCATCAACGGACCGGGGAAGGCACCGAGCCAGAGAATGGCAACCGCATTGGCACTGAGTACCGCAGCCACATTGGGTAACGGTCGGAAAGAGCTCTCGTCCTGCGGGGCATCGAAATACATCAGCTTGATCACGCGCAGGTAGAAGAAGGCGCCAATCACCGAGAAGACCACCGCCAGAATGGCAAGCCACATCAGGTTCGCCTCGATCACCGCCTGCAGCACAGTCAGCTTGGCCCAGAAGCCGATGAACGGCGGCACACCGGCCATGGAGAGCATGATGAACATCATCATCAGGGCAAACCAGGGGTTGCGTTGATTAAGGCCCTTGTAATCGTCCAGCGAGTCGGCCTCGAAACCGGCGCGGCTCATCAGGATCACCATACCGAAACCGGCCAGGCCCATCAGCACGTAGACGATGGCGTAGAACATACCGGCGGCATAACCTTCCGAGGTGCCGGCAATCACGCCGAGTAACAGGAAGCCGGCGTGGGAGATACCGGAATAGGCCAGCATCCGTTTGATGTTGGTCTGGGCGATAGCGACCACGTTACCGATACCGATAGAGAGCGCGGCCAGCAGGATCAGGATGTCCTGCCACTGCCCCTGCAGACCGGAAAGGCCATCGACCATCAGGCGCATCAGCATGGCAAAGGCAGCCAGCTTCGGTGCAGTACTCAGATACTGGGTCACCACGGTCGGCGCACCGTGATAAACATCGGGCACCCACATATGGAACGGCACCGCACCCAGCTTGAAGGCCACACCGACCAGCAGGAACACCAGGCCGAAGACCAGTAGAGTTTGATTGTTGCCGTCGCTGGCGACAGCACGGCTCATGTCGGCCAGATCCAGGGTGCCGGTGACACCGTAGAGCATCGACATCCCGTAGAGCAGCATCGCCGAGGCCATCGCGCCGAGAACGAAATACTTCATCGCTGCCTCAGAAGCGATGCGGTTGTCACGCTGCATCGCCACCATGGCGTAAAGGGTCAGGGACATCAGCTCCAGACCGAGGTAGATGGTCAGCAGACTATGTGCTGAGATCAGCACCATCATGCCGAGCACACCGAACAGCGCCAGAACGAAGAATTCGCCGCGGTACATGCCACGGTCGCGCAGGTAGCTGTTGCAGTAGAGGAAGACCATGAAGGCGGCGACGTAAACGCTCATCTTCAGTACCCCGGCCATCGGGTCGAGGACGAAGGTATCGCTGAAGGTCAGCTCACGGGTTGCGCTGTAGAGCGAGAAACTGATGATAAAGGCGATCACCAGGGTGGCCTGACTCAGCAGGTAGGTCACGACTCGGTTCTTCTCGCTCAGATAGAGATCGAGAATCATGATCAGCGAGGCCATGCCGAGCACGAACATCTCGGGAATGGCAGGCGTGAAGTTGGGCATGTCGAAATACATTCTTGCGAAACTCCGTTAAATGGCGCCGCTGATCGGCAGTTTGGAAACCCCGATATGGGCCAGTAAATGCTGTACCGTCGCCTCCATCACCTCGAGCAGCGGAGCGGGATAGAGACCCACCACCAACACCATCACGGCGAGAATGCCGAGGAACAGGAATTCACGGGAATTGATATCTTTCAGCGCAGCAACCTTCTCGCTACCGACTTCACCGTAGACAACGCGCTTCACCATCCACAGGGTGTAGGCAGCGCCGAGGATCAAAGTGGTCGCAGCAATAAAGGCGAGCCAGAAGTTGGCCTTAAAGGCGCTCAGGATAACCATGAATTCGCCGACGAATCCGGCGGTACCCGGCAGGCCCGCGTTGGCCATGGCGAACAGCACCATGAAGCCGGCGAATTTCGGCATGGTGTGCACCACACCGCCGTAGTCGTTGATCTGACGTGAGTGCAGACGGTCGTACATGACACCGACACAGAGGAACATCGCGCCGGAGACGAACCCGTGAGAGATCATCTGCACCATACCGCCTTCCATACCCATCGCGGCACCGGCAAAGCTGCCGTCATGTGACTCAGCGATACGCCAGGCGATGAAGAAGCCGAGGGTAACGAAACCCATGTGCGAAATGGATGAATAGGCGATGAGCTTTTTCATGTCCTGCTGCACCAGCGCAACGAAACCGATGTAGACCACAGCAATCAACGATAGCAGGATCATCAACCAGTCCAGGCTATGGCTGGCATCGGGCACGATGGGCAGGGAGAAACGGAGGAAACCGTAGGCACCCAGCTTCAGCATGATCGCCGCCAGGATCACCGAGCCACCGGTAGGCGCCTGAACGTGGGCGTCCGGCAACCAGGTATGTACCGGCCACATCGGCACCTTCACCGCAAAGGCAATGAGGAAGGCGAGGAAGATCCAGATCTGTGCCGTGGCACCGATCTTCGCAGTGTGGTAATCGAGGATGGAGAAGCTGTCGGTGTGGAAGTAGAGCCACAGCAGCGCGATCAGCATGAACACCGAACCGAAGAAGGTATAGAGGAAGAACTTGATCGTCGCGTAGACGCGGTTATCACCACCCCAGATACCGATGACGATAAACATCGGCACCAGCATCGCTTCCCAGAAGACATAGAACAGCATGGCGTCGAGTGCCGCGAAGACGCCGATCATCAAACCTTCCATGATCAGGAAGGCGGCCATGTACTGGGCAGGTTTACTTTTAATCACTTCCCAACCGGCGATCACCACGATCACGGTCATAAAGGTGGTCAACAGGATCAGCGGCATGGAGATGCCGTCGACACCGAGTGAATAGTTAATACCGAAGCTTTCAATCCATGGCGCAAGTTCAGTGAACTGCATCTGGTAAGTTGCAGTATCGAAACTGGTGTAGAGCGGAATGGAGATGGCAAAGGTCACTATGGAAACCAGCAATGACAGTACCTTGGCCTCAAGCCCGGTACGGCCGCTTCCAACCAACATGACCAGCAGGCCGCCGATAATCGGCACCCAGATGATGAGACTTAGCAAAGGCAACTCAGCAGACATTTATCTCACTCACTCCCCGTTAAGCGCCGATC
>JBNLAT010000098.1:0-4118 GCA_050302275.1 Thiohalomonadaceae bacterium
GATATCGGCAGCAACTTCGTGAACGGTTACGGGGTGATCAAATTGACGTTTGGAGCCGTCGGGGAGGGTAATACCGGGCATTGCTTTCCTTCCGCTTCAGTGGTGATCCATACGAGAGACCACGTGATTAAATAAAAAAGCACCGAGCCGACGTGCGCGGTGCTTTAACTGTCCAGATATGCGGCTGACGAACAGCCCTCTATATCGTTGATTTTGAATGCTATCACAGCGTTTTTAGCCAAGTCAAAAACCAGCGAACGACACCCCTGTTTGATGTATGTGGCAATGCGCGACAAAGATTTTTTCCGTAGGGATGCGGTATTCCACAAGGGTTTTGGGTACAATGCGTCGGCTCTGCGCCCGCTGCGTGACCTTATAAATGTAATGGTTTTCATGCACTTGGGCCGAACTCAAGGTGAACAATAAACAGATGAACACACAGACACAGGAACGGGTAAACGTCGTTATCGACGGCAAATCGATCCAGGCCTCCCCCTCCCTGTCGGTGATCCAGGCATTATGGAATGCCGGATATCCGCGGGTAAAAGGTGTCGGCTGCCTGGAGGGAGTTTGCGGTTCCTGTCGTGTCATGGTGCGCCGCGCCGGTGAAGATAAAGTGCGCATGGAGCTGGCCTGCCAGACCCTGGTGGAAGAAGGGATGCAGGTGCTGTTCATGGTCTTCCCCAGCCCGACCCACCACCACTACGAACTCACCGATATTCAGAACTCCTGGGACGTGCAGGCGAAATTCCATCGGGTCTTCCCCGAGGCGGGTAGCTGCCGTCACTGCGGCGGCTGTTTCAACGCCTGCCCCAAGGGCATCAACGTCGAGCTCGGCGTACAGCTGGCTGTGGACGGCCGCTTCCGTGAGGCAGGCGAGCTGTTCGTCGATTGCATTATGTGTAACCTATGCATGACCGGCTGCCCGGAAGAGATCGCCCCCAACCACGTTGGCCTCTTCGCCCGCCGGGTCACCGCCTATTTCCATATCCGCCCCTCCAATCTGATCCACCGTCTGGAAGAACAGCGTAAAGGTGGACTGGAGATCGATATCCATAGTCCCGGCAGTCAGCCGCAGCAGGTGGCGGAATGAACTGCAAGGGCACCCCGTACGAAGAGGCGCTGGCCGCGTACAAACCGCTGTCGGAGCGCCCGCTGGAAGAGAA
This sequence comes from Thiohalomonadaceae bacterium, assembly GCA_050302275.1. Taxonomy (GTDB): domain Bacteria; phylum Pseudomonadota; class Gammaproteobacteria; order Thiohalomonadales; family Thiohalomonadaceae; genus JAPHTQ01. The sequence continues at coordinate 1,167 of JBNLAT010000098.1, forward strand.
GGTCGACGACCACCGCGCCCTGCTACGCGCCTTCCACCCGGACTACCGTGCCGACACCCAGACCACCATCAAGGTCGGCGCCAACAGCGGCGACCAGTGCCACCGTCAGCTTGCCGCGGTTCTGCAGGCCGATGCCCGCATCGACGAGGCCGATCTGGCCGGTGCGCCCATCGTCAAAACCGACGTGCTGGTCATCGGCGGCGGAGGTGCCGGTTGCGCCGCGGCCCTGACTGCCGCCCAGTCTGGCGCCGAGGTAATCCTCGCCACCAAGCTACGTCTCGGTGACAGCAACACCGTGATGGCCGAGGGCGGCATCCAGGCATCTATAGAAAAGAACGACACGCCGCAGATGCACTTCGACGACACCCTCAAGGCCGGGCACTTCAGCGCCGACCGTGAGCTGGTCGGGACACTGGTTTCGGAAGGCCCGGAAGTAATTCGCTGGCTGATCCAGCAGGGCATGCAGTTCGATCTGGATGAGTTCGGTGACCTGATGACCCGTCGCGCTGGCGGCACCTCCGCCAACCGCGTCTGCTACTATCGCGACTACACCGGCCTGGAGATGATGCGGGTGCTGCGTGAAGCGGTGCAGAACAGCGACATCGACGTCTGGGAATACAGCCCGGCGGTGGAGCTGCTGGAGAACGAATCGGGCCACTGCGCCGGTGCGGTACTCTCCAACCTGAAAAACGTCAGCTTCGTGCAGGTGGTGGCGAAGACCGTGATCATCGCCACCGGCGGCATCGGTCGCATGCACCTCAACGAATTCCCCACCTCGAATCATTTCGGCGCCACCGGCGATGGTCTGGTACTCGCCTACCGTCTCGGCGCCAAACTGCGCGACCTCGATTCCTTCCAGTATCACCCCACCGGTATCGCCTGGCCGCAACACCTGGCGGGCAGCCTGATCACCGAGGGTGTGCGTTCCGCCGGGACCTGGCTGCTCAACGCCCGCGGCGAACGTTTCGTCGACGAACTCAAAGCCCGTGACGTGGTTGCCGCCGCAATCATGCGCGAGTGTGCCGAGGGCCGCGGTATCACCACTGGTGAAAATGAAGGCGGCGTCTGGCTCGATACCCCGGGACTGGAGATGCGTTATCCCGGCACCCTGCAACAGCGTTTTCCCAAGCTGCTGCAACTGGGTAAAAAGGCAGGCATCGACCCATCCAGATCGCCAATGCTGATCTACCCCACCCTGCACTACCAGAACGGTGGCGTGGTGATCGACGAGCACGGCCGCAGCAGCGTGCCGGGACTCTACTGCGTCGGCGAAGTCAGCGGCGGTATTCACGGTACCAATCGCATCATGGGTAACGCCCTGCTGGAGATCATCTGCTTCGGTCGTCGCGCCGGTGCGCACGCCGCAGAAAAATCTCATGGCCGCGGCCACAAACAGGTCGGTCTGGAACACCTGAGTCGCCTGCGTCGCGACCTGATGATCGCCGGAATGCCGATGGAAATGAAAAGCCCCATGCTCTTCCCCAACGTGGCCAAGTTTGATGACGACGCCGACTATGACGGCCTGCGTCACCATCGCCGCAAACGGATCAAGGAGTAAGCCATGGGACAGTTGAATCAGGTACTGCTCCATCAGGCCCATCGGGTCGGCGCCGATCTGGAAGCGTGGCTCGCCGGTGTCGGCGGTCAGGCGCTGGAACAAGCACTGGCCGATCCGCAGGCGATCATCGGTATTGCCAAAGATGCCGACCTGCGTGGTCTCGGCGGCAGCGGTTTCCCGACTTATAAAAAGTGGGAATTGCTGGCAGCCCAGGAGACCCGTGGCGACAAATACCTTATCTGCAACGGTAACGAAGACGAGCCGGGCACCTTCAAAGACGAGATCCTGCTGCGCGAAACCCCGCATCAGGTGATCGAAGGCGCCACCATCACCGCCCTCGCCTGCGGCATCAACCGCATCATCTTCTACATCAATCCGGACAAGGAACTGGCCATCGAGGCCATGTACCGTGCAGTCGATCAGTGGAAAGAGTCGGAATGGTTCAGCCGCGTCGAACAGGCGCTCGGTAAGGAGTTTGAATACCGTGTGTTGCCCAGCTCCGGTCACTACATCGGTGGTGAAGAGACCGCAGCGATTGAAACGGTAGAAGGTAAAGCCTTCCCCTTCCCGCGCGGCAAACCGCCCTACCCGTCCGAATACGGCGTACACGGCTGCCCCACGCTGATCAACAACATGGAAACCCTCTCCAACGTTTCGCACCTGCTGCGTAACGGCGTGGAGTGGTTCCGCAATCTGGGCCTGGGCGACGCCACCGGCACCAAGATCTACTGCCTCACCGGCGACGTGCTCTACCCCGGCGCCTACGAACTACCGATGGGCACACCGCTGTCGACACTGATCAATGAATACGGCGGCGGTATGTTGCTGGATAAAAACCTCAAAGCGGTTTTCACCGGCGGCCCCTCCAACACCATCCTCACGCCGAAAGACTTAGACGTCCCGCTCGACTACGAATCGGTCAGCCAACGCCACTCCAGTCTCGGCACCGGCGCGATGATCGTGATCTCCGAAGGTACCGGCATCGTTAAGCGGGTCACCGAATACGTCAACTTCTTCGCCCACTCCTCCTGCGGGCAGTGTCCGCCGTGCAAAACCGGCACCTTCTACGCTGCGATGCTGCTGAACAAAATCGACACCGGGCAGGGTAATCGCGCCGACCTGGAGGCGTTGGTCAATATGGTGAAGATCCTTCCCAATGCAGGGAAGTGTCATTTGCTGGATGGGGCGTTGAAGGTTATGGAGAGTTCGCTTTATCATTTTCGGCATGAATATGAGCAGGCGTTGGTGCGCCAATAGGCGCTTTATCTAATCCAGCGGTGTCGCTTCGCGGCGAATAAAGGCATTTGAAAGCGGGGTCTCGCCCCCGCGGGCGAGGTACTTTCTTATGGCGATAAGAAAGTACCCAAAGAAACGCTCCCGAAATTCTCGCCCCT
>JBNLAT010000099.1:0-4075 GCA_050302275.1 Thiohalomonadaceae bacterium
ATAGGGGCAGTGATTACAGGTGACTACCAGCAGCAGTCCCTTCTCACCCATCAGGCTACCACTCGAGTGAGAGACACCATCGGCATCCTTGAGGGTAAATTCAGGGAGTTTTGTTCCCTGTGCTACGTGAATCGAACCAACAAGTGCCATGGTGATCTCCTGAAAATGGAATAGGGTTATCGTCGAATATCGGAGCTGAAAGTCAACCCCACTTGCCGAAAGCCAATAGAACGATCGCTCCGAAACATGCATAGGCGCCGGCCAGTGCCGCCAGCCGGATCTGAACAGTTTTGCCGCGTTTGAGCGCCAATGAACCACAGACGATGTAGACCAGCAGGAGGAAGAGCTTTGCCATTAACCACAACTCTTCGGTAACTGTTCGCCCCTCCATCACCACCAGCGACACCCCTGAGATCAACAGCGCAGTGTCGATAGTATCCGGCAACAATCGTGCCTTCAGTGAGAAGATATCGATATTGGAATACCACTTCAGCCAGGAACGGGTAGTGAACGACACGAAAGTCAGCGCCACGCAGGCCACGTGAATCAGAAACACCGTCTCGAGCGACGGCAATCAGATCACCCCGGCTTGTCTGGCGATGAAGGTGGTCGTTGCAGATAATTCGAGCGAGCAGGTCCACTTGTAGGCGAGGTTCAGCGTCTCGCCCCAGGCATAAACGCCGTGACCGCGCACGATGCAGATAGGATGCTTCGCCAAAGCCTCACCCACCATCGGTGCAGCATCCTGAAAATAGGTTTCGTACGACACGGTAATGACTGGCACCTTCGGGAAATAGAGCTTTCCCTCGAAATCGGATGGTGTGAAATCCTCGCCATTCAGGGTAAGCGCCACCGCATGCGGACAATGGCTGTGGATCACCGCCCCGGCTTTCGGGTTATTACGGTAAACGGCGAGATGCAGATTTGCGTCACCCGATGCCCCCGCACCGATCGTATCCGGCAGTTCGCAGCGGATGAAATCCGCCGGTGTGATGGTGTCGGCGCAGGCCCCCGTGGGAGTGATCCAGACGGTATCGCCGTCGCGCGCCGAGATATTGCCGCTGTGCGAGTCGTTGTAGCCGTACTGCCGCAGCCACTGGTAGTAAGTTTGAAGTTCCTTTTGCATGGGTGAAGACTATGCCAGCTTTTACTTCAATCCCAGCGCAGGAATCTCCCGTGCTCTAGTGCTTGAGAACGCCCCAGATATTTGAAAGTTCATGGTAATGAATGAGTCGCTTCATATTTCCGAACCTCCTGAAGTTCACATACTTTGTCGGCCTTCCCTTTGACAATTTTATACAGGGAGTCACCACCTGATTCTAAGGTATGAATGTAAACAATTCCTTTATATGTCCGAGCCTCAATACTTGGCTTACAGTACCCGCTCAACTCTTCCATCAAGATTGTATTTATTTTGTTGTCATCAATGTTCGTTGCGTCTTCATTGGTTACTGCCAGCATTGTCGCAGAACAAGGTAATCTACCCTTATATTGACTCTCTATCCTGATGACATTATCGAGCTTTCCGTCATTATCAATGTCAACTCTGGCAAGGCCATTATGAGCGGTTAACTCTTCTTCGGGCAAATCCTTAACATGGTGGGTAAATTCAAAAGACGGCTCTTTGAACACCTCTTTCGCATCTCCAGACAGCATGTACATGCCCGGACTGGTACTGACCATAGCTTGCTTTAACGCTGCACAGACTGGGGCCTCCTTCCCTGTAACTATTCGAATTTCACTCCCGCTGTAACTCATCTTGCAGACTAACTGCAAATTATTACCTTTATCGTTAACCTCCCAGAACTTCGGCGGCCATGAATAAATAAAGTGCTTTTCGCCTATTGCGATCAAATCCCCATAACTATCATCTTGAGAGGCAGCACTAAGATCAGCCGCCTTGTTAGGGCCGCGCTCTGACATCAAATATGCACCCGAAGGATACGGATCGTTATCTGTCAGCAAGAAGTGTTCTGGTAGGCCATCTCCATTTAAATCCATCTTCCAGTACCTTGAAGGTGTTCCGTCCAAGTAGCCAAATTTCGTTCTCAGAATTTCAAATGATGGAATCTCCATTGAAGGCACTGACAGCTCCTCCAATGTTCCTCGATTGATAAAACCAACCAACCTTCCGCAAACATTGGCAGAACTGTTTTTTTCTGATTCAAGTGCTTTTAAATCAGAGGAAAGAGATTCGATTCGGTTGTGATACTCAGACTCAAGGCATGCACTGTCTTTGCAGCGATCTCGATAATTGTTTAACCACTCCTTCTGATGCTTCTTTGTCCAAGCCACATTTGGCACCTTAGATAGTAGTTTCGTATAAACACGCCCCAAACTTTCATCAGCCTTTGAAAGTTTTTGATTTGCACAGATCATCTTCTCGACTTTCGTGGAAGCTTTAGCGCAATCGAAACTGGCTGCACTTGATGGCGAAATCGCGAAAAGAAATGAAACAAATAAAATAACTGGAAACCGCATATCGTCCTCCCCAATCGAAGAACCGGCAACCCTCCCGCCGGGTCAAAGCTTTCCGGATTTCATCCCCCTATCCGTCGCTGGTCAAGCCTTGCACTATGCCAAAGCGGACAACATCGCTACACTGCGCGGCTTCGAAAACACCGACAGGACTGATATTTTGACCACACACTTGCAAAAAGAGATCGCCCGCCGCCGCACCTTCGGCATTATCAGTCACCCGGATGCGGGCAAGACCACGCTGACGGAAAAGCTGTTGTTATTTGGCGGCGCCATCCAGATGGCGGGCGCGGTGAAGGCACGCAAGGCATCCCGCCACGCCACCTCCGACTGGATGAAGATTGAGCAGGATCGCGGTATCTCAGTGGCTTCCTCGGTGATGAAATTTAACTACAAGCACCAAGAGTGCGACTATGAGATCAACCTGCTCGATACGCCGGGCCATCAGGACTTCTCCGAAGATACCTACCGCGTGCTGACAGCGGTGGACTCGGCCATGATGGTGATTGATTCAGGCAAGGGCGTAGAGCCGCAAACCGAGAAATTGATGGAGGTCTGCCGCATACGCAACACCCCCATCGTCACCTTCATCAACAAGCTCGACCGCGAAGGGCTGGAGCCGCTTGATCTGTTGCACGACATCGAAGAAAAGCTGCAGATTGAGTGTACGCCGATGACCTGGCCCATCGGCATGGGTAAATCGTTCAAGGGCGTCTACGATCTCTATAAGAAGGAGATTAACCTGTTCGTGGCCGGTGCGGAAACGCTCGATTTCGAGGTAGTGAGCATCAAGGGACTTGAAGACCCCAAGCTCGATGAACTACTTGGATCACAGGCCGCAGAACTGCGTAACGATATCGAACTGCTGGAAGGCGCTGCCAACCCGTTCGAGCTGAAAGAGTTCCTGAATGGCAACCAGACGCCAGTATTCTTTGGCAGCGCAGTCAACAATTTCGGCGTACGCGAATTGCTCAACGCCTTCGTGGAATTCGCCCCCGCGCCCGGCCCGCGCCCGGCTATGGAACGCATTGTGCAACCGGATGAGAAAGATTTCTCGGGATTCTGCTTTAAAATTCAGGCCAACATGGACCCGGCGCACCGCGATCGTATCGCCTTCTTCCGCATCTGTTCGGGTAAATTTGAAAAAGGCATGACCGTACGCCACCACCGCATCGGCAAGGATGTGCGCATTGCCAATGCCACCATCTTCATGGCGCAGGACCGCTCGCACGTCGAGGAGGCCTATGCCGGCGACATCATCGGCATTCACAACCACGGCACCATCAAAATCGGGGATACATTTTCCATCAAGGAGCCACTGAAGTTCACCGGCATCCCTAACTTCGCGCCGGAAATGTTCCGCCGCGTGCGCCTGAAAGACCCGATGAAGCGCAAACAGCTGCACAAGGGGCTGGTGCAACTCTCCGAAGAGGGTGCCGTGCAGGTATTCCGCACCGTATTGGGCGGCGACTATATTCTGGGTGCAGTCGGTGTACTGCAGTTCGATGTGACGGTGGCGCGCCTGAAAGCGGAGTACAACGTTGACGCCGACTACGTCGCCACCGAGTTCCAGACTGCGCGCTGGATTGAGTGTAAG
>JBNLAT010000100.1:0-4034 GCA_050302275.1 Thiohalomonadaceae bacterium
CAGATATAAAAAACTTCAAGACTGTGGATCAGGTTTACGCCGCCTGGCTCCCCGGCCACGGAGTGACGCCGCCGAAACCGGTACGCACCGCATTTCAGGTAGCGGCATTGCCGGCGCACGCGCTGGTTATGTTCGAGGTAGTGGCAGCTGTGCCAGAGAGGGAAAGGGAAAGGGGACGGAGGGATTAAAAATTGATCAACAAGGCGAATATCCAAATTCATTTTGTAGAGAAAACAAATATCAGGTAAAAAATTTTAAGGAGATAACATGCCAAGAATGACAGAAAACTATCTGGTAGGGATGCCCCACCATCTAGTGAAGCGGGGTAACAACCGAAAGCCTTGCTTTAGGAACGGAGCCTGAGGCAAGGCAGACCACCTATCGCGAGCTGTGTCGAATTTCATTGAATAATGAAGATGAGCACAAAATTCGGGAGGGAACACAATACTGCCATCCGGTGGGAAATGATCGTTTTTGTCGGATGATTGAAGAACGGTATGACTATGACATCAAGCTGGGGCAGAAGAAGGTTGATCAGAAAATAATCCCTCCGTCCCCTTTTTCTTCCCTTTTTCTATCCCTCCGTCCCCTTTTTCAAACCACCAGGGGGGTCGCCATGAACTTGACTGCGCCGTAGGTGGGCTCTGCTCTGGCTACCCGTAGCGCTTTGTGGGACGACGGCAGGAATTCGGTTACGTCAGACGTTGAATCCACATGGTTCATCGACCACACCGCCGCCCGTTCCTCCTTGGGGGAGATGCCGATGTACTTGCGATAACAACGACTGAAATGCGGGGCCGATACGAAACCGCACATGGAAGACACCTCGATGATGGAACAGGTGGTCTGCTTCAATAACTGCCGGGCGCGCTCCAGCCGCAGCTTCAGATAATACCGCGACGGTGTGCAATTTAAGTGCTTCAGGAACAGTCGCTCCAGCTGTCGTCGGGAAATACCGACGTAACTGGCCAAGTCTTCCAACTCGATCGGTTCCTCGATGTTCGCCCCCATCAGCTCAGTCACATCGGCCAACTTGGGTTGCGCCGAGGTCAGCAGGCGGCGCAGTGGGGTCTGCTGCTGTTCACTGTCGGGCCGTATCCGATCGCAGAGGAACATGTCGCAAATGGCGCTGGTCAGCACCTTACCATGCTGGCGAGAGACCATATTGAGCATCATATCCATGGGCACGCCGCCACCGGTGCAGGTGATGCGATCCCGGTCCAGAGTGTAGAGGCAGTTAGTGCAGTTCACCTTTGGAAAGCGCTCCTGCAAAGCCGCCAGGCATTCCCAGTGCGCGCTGCAGTTGTAGCCGTCCAGCAAGCCGGCACTGGCCAGCACATAGGCCCCCGTGCACACAGCGCCCAGGGTCACACGCTTCTGTGTCTGGGCCACCTGCTGCAGCCAGGTCACTTCCCTTTTGGTGAAGCTGCGGGTGATGTCCACACCGCCAACCACGATGATAATATCGAAGGGCTGCTCGTTGCCAATGGCTGCATCCGGCGAGATGGCGATGCCGTCGCTCGCCTTCACGGTTTCGCCACCATCCGAGAACAGCTGCCAGGTGTAAAGTTCCCTGCCGCTCAACTGGTTCGCCATACGCATCGGCTCAATAGCCGTTGCCAGGGCAACCATGGTGAAATTCTGGATCAGCAGAAAGCCGACCCGGTAGGGTTGAACTTCGGTGCTCGTGGTTTGCCACACAGTTTTTTTATACACGGACACTTAATCTCCACTCACTTATCATGTAAGCCCAGTCGCCACGGCAGCGACTGTATTATTGTTATAGGGGCGCCGGTTGCCCGGGCGGGAATACCCCCGCTATGCCATCGCTTCACCTTACTACTCTTGCCGTTAGGCAGGAGTCTGTATTCATACTAGGTTCGGTTTTGGGAATGCAGCCGTCCAAAAACGGCACGTAAATTTGCAAATATATCTAATTGCGACATTCGGGGTTGTGCCCCGGCATTTTCTGGTATCAAAATGAAATTCATAATGCCCGTTTTATGGATTTATGACGGGCTTTGCCGCTACTTTATACGACCGTAGCGGTTCTTGAAAAGAGGGTTGGGGAGACGTTTGGATCTACGCTCAGCCTTCGATGACCACATCGGATAACGGGGTACTGCAGCACGATAGAATAAATCCGTCGGCCAGATCCTCCTCAGTGATCCCACCGTTGTGCTGAATGTCCACCTCACCGGCGGTTTTGCGAACCTTGCAAGTGCCGCAGATTCCAACCCCGCACGCTTTAGGAATGTTCAGCCCCAAACGACCGGCCGCCGCGTGCACGGTTTCGCCGCGCGCCGCCTGCACGCTCATGCCCGATTGCGCAAACTCCACCGTGAACAGGTCTACATCCTTGACCTCCTCGGCCTCGCGCACAGCGATCTCCGCCTGCTCCAAGACATCCTGAGTCACCTCCTCCGGTGTCGCTCCGAAGGACTCTTCGTGGTAAAAGTCCATGTCGAAGCCGTTGTCAACCAATATGCGGCGCACCGCTCTCATGTAGGGTGTGGGACCACAGCAGAAGATTTGCCGCGACAGGTAATCCGGTGCCACCATTTCCAGCTTGGCCTGGTCCAAAAACCCCCGGTAACCGTTCCAGGCCTGACCGATCTCAATGCGTTCGCAGATCACCGCCAGATTGAAGTTGGCGATTCTCGAGCATATGTGCTCCAGTTCGCGATGAAAGATGATGTCATTGGGGGTGCGCGCGCTGTGGATGAAGGACATATCCACATTGGCGTTGGTGTCGAAGTACCAGCGCGCCATCGACATCAGCGGCGTAATACCTACCCCGCCCGAGAGCAGGAGCACCTTATCCGCCGGATGATCGATGCAATTGAAATCCCCTACCGGGCCGTGTACCACCAGTTCGTCGTGTTCCTTGAGGTTGTCGTGCAACCAATTGGAAACCAGCCCGCCCGGCACCCGCTTCACAGAGATGGAAAAACTGTAGGGCACGGAAGGCGAGCTTGAAATGGTGTAGGAGCGCATGGTCTGCTCGCCTTCGATCTCCATTTCCAGGGTCACGAACTGGCCCGGTTTGAAGAAGAACATCACCGACTGCTCGGCGTTGAAGCAAAAGGTCTTCACATCCCAGGTCTCGCGGATCACCCGCACACAGCGCACCTGATGACGGCCATTGGCCCAGACCCGGGTGTTAAGAGGGTTGAAGGCGTCAGAAGACTGGGGACTATCGGTAACGCTGGTCATTGTTATGTCTCCGTGGGAGGTGATTTGGCCGTCGGGCCGTAGCGGTCATTCTGGTGAAAAAAAACCAGTGGCAGTTAACCGTTTGCGACACGGTCTTGTTCGTATGCTCCAGCGCTATGCGCCAACGGTGCTGAAAATTCCGGCGAGTCAAAAAGTAAACGAGGGGTGTCGCTAATGGACAAACACCCAGCCCAGCCTTTGCCGAAAATAGCGGCTAAATTTGCATGGTTTTACCTAAAGAGAAGACGCAGATGAACGAATACGACCTGTTGAACCTGACCTACAACAATATGGAAGAAGCCCGCCGGCAGATGGTGCAGCTGTTGAAGGAACGATCGCGCACTCACTCGCTGCCCCGGCCACTGTACAACGACCCACTGCTGTTTCGCATCGACATGGAAGAGGTATTCGAGAAGGAGTGGTTGTTCGTCGGCATGACCTGTGAGTTGCCAACCAAAGGCAACTATATAACAGTGGAGATCGGTCAGAACCCGGTGATTCTTGTGCGCGACCAGGATGGCGGAATTCAGGCCTTCCACAACGTTTGTCGCCACCGGGGCTCGCGCCTGTGTACTCAGGCCCAAGGGAAGGTGGCCAACATGACCTGCCCCTACCACCAGTGGACCTACGACCTGAAGGGCAACCTCATCTTCGCCAGTTCCGAGATGGGCGAGCACTTCGACCGGGGCAAATACGCCATGAAACCAGTGCACTGCAAAACTGCCGGCGGCTTTATCTTCGTCTGCCTGAGAGAGGGCGAGCCTCCAGCAATCGACGACTTCCTGAGCGGCCTGGCGGAGTACATGGAACCCTACGAC
>JBNLAT010000101.1:0-3838 GCA_050302275.1 Thiohalomonadaceae bacterium
TCTACCTGTATCCAACCTTTGCCAACTTACCTGTACCTACGTCTTGCATCAGAAGGCATCGGTTCGGAACTGGGCTGAATACTGTTTTTTTGATGGAGCCATGTTAGGAACAGACAAGGGTGGTAAACCAGCAATAAAAAATTGCCCTGAGACCCCGTTTTTTTTATGGCTGTCGGTTGATGTGTTTACGGCTACAGCCCCTAGGTGCACCTATAAAAAAAACGGGGTCTCAGGGGTAGATTTTATTGTTTTAATTTTCCGGTCGGTTCTGTTGAAAATAGGGGCCACTTCGAGCCAGACAGCCCGGCTGACTGAACAGCTCTTGCGATAGAGCCTATAAAAACAAGATGATGATGAGGACGAAGTATGAGTAACAAGTACAACAATATCGTTGTGCCAATAGCCCCTCAGTACGAAAGTACGTGGCGCACGGCACTTCCTCTGGCCGTTGATATGGCTTTGCAACATCAGGCCACCCTGCATCTGGTCACTGTGGTCCCCTATGCCGATATCCCCGCGATTGCCGTTCACTTGCCCAAGGATATCGACCGACAACTCTTGAACAAGGGACGCGACATTCTGGAATCCCTGGCGAAAGACCTGATACCTGAAACCGTCACGGTCAAAGTTGCCGTTAGCCAGGGGCGGATCGACAAGCAGATTTTGCACATCGCCGAAGAGGTAAACGCCGATCTGATCGTCATGGCCTCCCACCGCCCCAAAGCCGTCGACTATCTGATCAGCGCAAATGCCGCATACGTTACTCGACACGCTAAATGTTCGGTGATGGTGGTCCGCGACAATGAAAGGGGCGAAAGGGACGAAAGGGGGACAAACAAGTGAATAACAAACTGATGCGACATGAGTCTGGCCTGCTGGCCGGAACCCATCCTGTGATGTCTGTAGGCTCCGGCCTACTGGTGCTCGCCTTCGTGCTGTTTACCGTTGTTAACCCGGATTACGCCAATTCTTTGTACACCGACATGAAGGACTTTATCGCCCGGGACCTGGCCTGGTACTACATCGGCTTTATGAGTTTTATCCTCTTGTTGGCAGTCTGGCTGGTGTTCAGCCGTTTCGGCGACCTGCGCCTCGGCAAGGACAGCGACCGGCCGGAATTTAGCAATTTTGCCTGGTTTTCCATGTTGTTCGGTGCCGGCATCGGCATCGGTATTTTGTTTTGGAGCATTGCCGAGCCGATCTACCATTTCCAAGGCAATCCGCTGATCAGCGAAAGTCAGAAAATGACTCCTGAGGCAGCCCAGGTTGCCATGCGGATTGCCATTTTCCACTGGGGACTGCACGGCTGGGCGCTATTCGGACTGACAGGTCTGATCCTGAGTTATTTTTCCTATCGCAAGGGTCTGCCTTTGTCGATTCGTTCCAGCCTCTATCCCATTTTAGGTGACCGTATCTACGGACCCATTGGCCACGTGGCGGATCTCCTGGCGGTATTCGGCACGGTCTTCGGTATTGCCACTTCCCTCGGCCTGGGCGCCCAGCAAATAAATGCCGGCCTGAACTATCTGCTTGGAGTGGAAGTCTCCATCGGCACCCAGATAGTCCTGATCGCTGTCATTTCAGTGTTTTCCACGATATCGGTAATGAGTGGCGTCAACAAGGGTATCCGCCTGCTCAGTGAAATAAACATGAAGTTGACCATGGTGATGCTGGGCCTGTTTATCGTGATCGGACCAACCGCCTATCTCCTGGGCTCCATGGTCACCAACCTGGGTGACTATCTGGTCCATGCCGTTGAACTGGGTTTCTGGGTAAATCCAGACCCTACAGACCAGTGGCAGGGCTGGTGGACCATCTTCTATTGGGGCTGGTGGATTGCCTGGGCTCCGTTCTGCGGCATTTTCATCGCCCGCATATCTAAGGGTCGCACCATTCGTGAATTCGTTCTCGGTGTTCTGATTCCCCCAACGCTGTTGGCTACAATCTGGATCACCATTTTCGGTAACACCGCCATGTACCTGGAGCTTTTTGGTCAAGGCGGGGTGGTCGAAGCCGTGAACAAGGACACCACCATGGCCCTGTTCTCTACAATCGAACTGATGGCCAGCAGCCATATCATGGTCCTCATCATGGCCAGCCTCTGCACCTTCATGCTGGTGACCTACTTTGTGACTTCTGCAGATTCAGCTACCCTGGTAATCTGTACCCTGATCTCCATGGGCGATGAACATCCGCGAACGCGCTACAGGGTTTTCTGGGGGGGAGCCATCGGCGCTGCGGCGGCTGTGCTGCTTCTGGCCGGTGGGCTCAAAGCACTGCAAACCGCTTCAATCGTTGCCGCCTTACCGTTTTCCTTCATCCTGATTCTGGGAATCTACGGACTTTTCAAAGCTCTGCGTGAAGAGCCGCGGCCTGCATCGGCACTTTCCCGAATCGCGGACATGGGTGGCCAGGCAGGAGCAAATGAGCCACTACCAACGACGGCACCCAGCAGTCTATAGCAATGGCCGGGACTGATCCTCAATGGCGCCAAGCCTTCCTGAGCCCTTGATTCATGAGTGGGCAACCAGGCCCGAGGGCCTGGTTGCCTGAAATTCGGCAAGGCGAACGCCTGTGATTGCAGAGTTCGCCGCAAATGGAGAGGAGTGACTATGTCTACTCAAATAATTCTTCCACGCATCATGCAGCTTGGAGCAGGGGCTTCAGAACAAATCCCGGCCGTGCTCGCAAGCCAGGGCTGTACCCGTCCGCTGATCATTACCGACAAAATGATGGTGAAGTTGGGATACGCCGACAACATTCAACAGTGCCTGGCAAGGCAGAACCTGACGGCGGACGTGTTCGACGACACCGTCCCGGAACCAACCGTCAGCTCTATCCAGGCCGGTGTGGAAAAAGTCAGCAACGGCGATTATGACAGCATCATCGCACTGGGCGGAGGCAGCCCTATCGACAGCGCCAAGGCTATCAGCATCCTTGGCAAGTTCGGCGGCGAGATGCGGGACTATAAATTTCCATGTGTGGTTGATAAGGTCGGCCTGCCGATCATCGCGGTCCCAACCACCGCCGGTACCGGCTCTGAGGTGACTCGCTTCACCATCATCACCGATGAAAGCAACGACGAAAAAATGCTCTGTGTGGGTATCGGATTCATGCCGGTAGCGGCCCTGGTGGACTTTAACCTCACCCTGAGTCTGCCTAAACGTACTACTGCCGATACCGGTATCGATGCCCTGACCCATGCCATGGAAGCCTATGTCAGCAAGAAGGCCAATCTCTACAGTGACAGCCAGGCGCTTGCCGCCATGCGACTGATTGGCCCCAACCTGCGTCGGGTTTATCGCGACGGTTCCGACAAGCAGGCCCGGGAAGCGATGATGCTGGGGTCCACCCTCGCAGGTGTGGCTTTCTCTAACGCCTCGGTTGCCTTGGTGCATGGCATGAGCCGCCCCATTGGCGCCGCCTTCCATGTGCCCCATGGCCTGTCCAACGCCATGCTGCTACCGAGTGTCACCGAATTTTCCATTCCTGCAGCGGCGGAGCGCTATGCCGACTGTGCTCGCGCCATCGGCGTCGCCGGGCAGACCGACAGTACCGAGCTGGCCAACCAAAAGCTGCTCAATGAGCTGCGTACTTTAAATGATGAACTGGAAGTACCGACCCCAGAAATGTTCGGTATCGACCAGAACGAGTTTTTTGAACTGATGCCAACCATGGCCGAACAGGCACTGCAGTCTGGTTCCCCGGGAAATAACCCCCGTGTCCCTACGGCTGAAGAGATTATCGAGATCTACAGGACGCTTTGGTAACCAAAGCTAAGCTATACTCTAATAAAAAACCGGGTCCAGCGTAGATGAGGAAAAACCTTCCACCATTA
>JBNLAT010000102.1:0-2749 GCA_050302275.1 Thiohalomonadaceae bacterium
TCCATCTGCTCAAGCTGCACCAGCAGGGGGTCGAGCAGTGCGCTCCAGATCCCGCGAATAGCGATATCCTCTACGGGATCTTCATGCAGCGGTTCTGGGGAATGGACGACTGCCTTGACCTCTTCAATCTCGCGTAGCAGTTCAGCCCGGGTGCCGTGATAAGCGTGTATCCTTTCCATTGCCTTACTCCCTTTTTTTTCTTCTGTATGTACTTAAAGATGGCATCCGATCCGCGAATCGTCTAATGCCGTAACCAATATTTTACAGGTACATAATGTGACGCAGTTCAACTTAAAGCAATATTAAGTTTACAAAATTAACAATCGCCCTCCGATACCGATAGGTAGAAAATGATATAGCAAGCCTGGATCAAGGATACACATACCCGCTCCACGTTTCAGGCCAGAGTTGATATCATGTGTAATAGCATCAACGGAGTTCATACTACACAACTACAACCATGGAGGGGATGTGATGGATGGTATTACTATAGCACCATATATTATCTACCTGGCCGGAACGTTTCTTGTAGTCCTATTTGCAGCAAGCTACTTCAACAATCCTGAATACGAACCGAGTGACCAGTATATCCGGGATGTGGTACTAGAACAGGAACCGAAAATGTCCCCTGTTCTGCCAAAATATGTCGCCGAAAAAACACGATACCGCATCCATCTCATATCGTTTATCTTTATCACAGTCATACTTTACTGCCTTGCGTCACTAATATTCCCGCTTTTGTTCACAGTCATGTATCCAGGAGGGAAGGAAGTTGTAGTCGAGTACGCCCCTGCATTTGCACTTGGTACGCTTGCATTTATAGCTGCGTCACCGAAACTCCCTTTTATCAAGGAAATATTAACCAAATGGAAGAATGACCTGCATAGGCGGGCAAAAATACCTGATAAGGCAATGTACGTATTTGACAGCATGCGTTACAGCGAAATCAACAAATCCTCCGATCAATTTCTGAAGAATCTTGATGCGATCCTCAACAGCAAAATCGCTGGTGAGATACGCAGCGATATAGAGAAAGATTACTTCTATTTCGATAAATCGCGCATTGAGCGCAAGTGGGCAAGACTTACTTATCTAATGCATGCTATTGAACAATGGAGCAAGAACTCTCAATTCGAGCGTCACCTTAAATCCGAAAGTCTCAAATGGCTAGCGCTGCGTGCTTATTATATGGATAAACTTGTTCCGGAGATGAGGCGCTACAAGCAGGGCGAGTTAAATGAAAACGAGGTTGAAGCCACAAAAAATAATATCGACAAAATGGCGATAAAGATCTACTGGTTAGTTACGCTATTACTATTCATGGCCAACAAGGCAGAAGAAGACCCCTGCATTCATCTAAAAAGAATTGGCTGGATTGTCGACCCTGACAAGTACTTCAGATTTTCCAATAAGCAGGTAATTTTCACAGGCGCGGTGACCTTTTTTGCTATTGTAATTGGTGCGGTAGTGGGAGGGTTATTTCTACTTGGAATTTCCCGCACAGAAATCGCACAAGGGTACGAAATCGACCCAAAGAAATTCTTTATATGGATTCTCTTTGGTATCCCGATGTTTACCGTACCGCTGGTGACAACCATGTTCGCAAAGCGGATGTTGAGCATGGATGGGACCTGGGCAGTCCAACGTCCAGAGCAACCTGCACTATCGTTTTTCAGGCGCCCATGGGAAATCTACTTTCCTGTTGGTATTGTAAGTTATGCAATAACATTTGCCTCATTGTTAGTGCTCTATACTCTGTATGTCATTTTCGGGAATCCTGATGCATCGGGTCACACCTTGGCTCTAGCCCTGTATTCCAGTCTTGTTTTCGTAACCTCGCTATTTATCAGCTATTTAATCGACCCCCCCGATCCGGAGTGGGGAACTAACTGGCGCTATTATCTGAAAAATTTGGCACCTGCAATATTTCAGGGGTTGGTTAATGTTTCTCTACTCAGCTTTGTCTTCCTCATATTTAATGGCAGTAAATTCAATCCGCTCTCACTTGCACATGACAAATTAGGGCAACTTATTGTGTATAACGTGATTGTATTCACAATAGGTATAGCGATTAATTACACCTCTCGTATCGGTACTAAATTTTATGAGCGCCGCGAAAATGGTGTAGTGCGAAGCACAGAGGGTTGGTGGACAGTATTGATTGACTCGGTTACCAAACGTGTCGAGACGGTTACGCTGCCCGGTAATTCGCTGGATATTATTGCTGATGCTGAGCTACAGCAGGTATCTGACGTTGGTGATGCCGTTGAATTCTACACCCGTGACAAACTGGCTATGACTGGCAAGGTCGAGGAAATCCATGATAATCTCATTCGGGTTTCGCTTCCGATTTAACGGCTAGCGGTATCAAAATATATAATACCTCCGGTATTCCCGCCGGAGGTTTAAACAAATTTCTTACGGCGCTGCGCTTACATACATATCAAACCGATGCTTCTTGCTGCTAATGCTCACGTTCGGCTTCGTATCGGCCAAATGTGGTGCTGCATCTGGACGTTTGACCACCACTCGCTTCCTGGCGATACGCAACGCGGCAGGTAATAGCCTGTCGGCATCCGGATCGACACCCAGGAGTTGTTGCAACAAACGCATCTCTTTCTTTACCAGGGCACTTTTTGTGCGATGGGGAAACATCGGATCGAGATAAATTACTTCCGGGAAATCACTCTCGCTCAACGCGTTCATCCATTCAAACGCATCGGCATGGATCAGGTGCAGACGCTCTGTT
>JBNLAT010000102.1:2759-3327 GCA_050302275.1 Thiohalomonadaceae bacterium
TTATCCACGGCCCGATCTCTTCATCTTCCTTTGCCCGTTTCAGGCCATCTTCCAGCAGTGCGGCGACGATCGGCGAACGTTCAATGATAGTTACCTTACAACCAAGTGAGGCAAGAACGAAGGCATCACGCCCCAGTCCGCCGGTGGCATCGACTACATCGGGATTGGCACCGCCCTTTAATCCGACTGCCTTGGCAATGGGCTGCCCCCTTCCACCACCAAAACGTCTGCGGTGTCCGACTGCGCCGCCGACAAAGTCGACAAACACGGCGCCGGCTTTCGGTTCTTCTTTATTGATCAGTTGCAGGTGTTCGCTGGTGAGTTGAAGTTGGAAACGGGATTCGCCAAAGGAGAGGCCCCAGCGTTCGGCGAGTGCCTTTGCCTCCTCCCCCCGTTGTGGATCGAGGGCTATGACGGCAACGTTCTCGCTCATGCCTGGAGCTGGAACAGCAGACTGACTGCGATCACCGCAGCGATGATGGCCACCAGGTCTGCGGTGAGTGCAGCCCACAGGGCATGGCGTAGACGTTTGATCTGTACTGCGCCGAAGTAGACCGCGATGACATAG
>JBNLAT010000102.1:3337-3657 GCA_050302275.1 Thiohalomonadaceae bacterium
TTCGGTAGAACCCTGCAGGGTTGAGACAAGATAGCCCGTATAGCTATCAGGACCGATGTTCGGATCATTAATAATGGATGCCGCCACACCGTAGGCACCGGAGCCTGACAGCGGCCGCAACAATGCCATAGGTAACGCCTCGGCGGGCATACCGAGCGGTGCGGTGACAGCACCGATGGCGTGGACCAGGATATCCAGCGCACCGCTGGCGCGGAACATGCCTACTGCGACGAGGATGGCGACCAGATAGGGAATAATGCGTATCGCGACCTGAAAGCCCTCTTTCGCCCCATCGACGAAGGTTTCGTAGATCGCCACCT
>JBNLAT010000103.1:0-3607 GCA_050302275.1 Thiohalomonadaceae bacterium
GGGTTATGCCGATTTCAGCGCGATAGTAAGCGTGAGCCTACCCGGTACGAGCTACGACATCGCCCTCGACCCACAAGCCGGTTCGATCAGCGGGCAGGTGGTCGACATAAACGCCGCAGCCGTCAATGACGCCCAAGTGGTGGCGTACAACCCGGCCCTCGACAGCTATAAGACCATCAATACCGTGGCCGGCCATTTCGCCATTGCCGATCTCCCGGCCGGCGACTACGTACTGGGCATCCATGCCACGGGTTACTCGACGCTTCAGTATCCGGCCAGCGGCAGCTTGACCCTGAATCCGAACCAGGCACTGGTTCTTGCCAATCCGATCATGCTCAGTGCCACGCCGCCCCTGTTCGACAGCCGGTCGACGGTGAGCGAGAGCGCCGGCGTGAAAACCCTGCAGGTCACCTTCACCACCGATATCGCCCTGCTTTCGGCACCGACCATCACTGCACACGGAGAGGACACCGCCAACGGCTGCAGCAGCTTCGACTGGCAGACCATCACTGCCGACAAATATCTGGCCAGCTGCGAAGTGGCGACGGGCGAGAGTCTGGTCCGCATCGACATCGTCGAGGGCAGCCAGCCGGTCATTCCAGGCAATCCGGCCAGCGCCAGTTTCAGCTTCGAGGTGGCGGACAATCTGCTCAGCACCTCCAGCACCAACTTCTTCAATGCCATCGGCGGCGACACCACCATCATGGGCACCCAGGATAACACCCAGGTCTATGTTCCGCCGTTCGCCCTCGTCGGCAGCGACACCCAGGCGGTGAAGTTGACGGTCAAACGCTACGGAGATCCCGGTGACACCGCATCCAACAGCAGCGACCAGACAGTGAGCGCCGTCTATGACTTTTTCTTCGAGGATGACGCGGTCCGCATCGACACCAACCACCGGGTGACCATCACCCTCCAGTTCGAGAAACCTGTTGAGATGAGCCAGGAGGCGTTCGAGGCCGAGCTCAAGATCGGCTTCTTTCGGGTGAGCGACCAGCAATGGGTCTATCAAACCGACCCTGACTCGGGGATCGACAATATCCATATCAACTGGCTGAACAGCACGGTCACTTTCGATGCCAGCCACTTCACCCGTTTTGCCGCCTTCGTGCCAAAAGCCGAGACCATACCCGGCGACTACGACGGCGATGGCGATGTGGACCGCGACGACCTGAGCATCCTTCTGCTCGATCGCAACAAGACAGTGGAAGCATCCAGTTGCGGCCCGGAATGCGATCTCGATCAAGATGGGCTGATCACAGCGCTGGATGCAAGAGCGCTCGTCCTGCTATGCAGCCGGCCACGATGCGCAACGGAGTAATTTTTTTTCAACCATCAGTGAAGGAGAGAGAAATGCAATGGATCATTCGTTCATTCTGCCTCTGCGGCTGGCTGATGCTGGCCTCTGCAGGCCCGGTACACGCCATCACCATCGACCTGATTCCCACCTACCAGGAGGTCGAGGCCGGCACGCCGCTCACTGTCGAAATCGCCATCTCGGAGCTTACCGGCGGCGCCGCCCCATCCCTGGGCGTCTTTGATTTGAATCTCATATATGACGCCACGATGCTCTCCTTTGCGGGACCCGCTGGCGTGAGCTTCGGCGACCAACTGGATCTTTTCGACCTGGGGAGTATACGTGGGATCGATGACAGCACCCCCGGTGTCGTAAACCTGTTCGAGCTGTCGCTGGATCTCGCCGATGATCTGGACAACCTCCAGCTAGCCGACTTCAGCCTGGCCACCTTGACCTTCGACACCTTGATCGAAGGGATGAGTACGCTTGCCTTGAGTGTCAACGCTTTGGGCGACAGCATCGGCGCGCCCCTGACGGCGGAAGTCAACGGCGCCGAAATCAACATTACCGCAAGCACAGAGGTGCCCGAACCCGCTCCTCTGCTTCTGCTCATCACGAGCCTTGCCGGTCTCTACTGGCTTAGGCATGCAAAACCGGATTGAGCGGATCTGATAACAGGGTCAGATTGTGATTCCGATGACAGAAAGGAAATTTTCAATCTGACCCAGCTTTTTGTCGTCGTAACGACTTCAGATCATCGAAAGCCGTGAGATTAAGTTCATGACCGATCAGGCAGGATAGAAAGCATTCGAAACCACCGGAAAGGAACTTGATTGCGAAGGATATTGGTATCATTTTGGAGGCATATCGATGAAATTAAAATTCATCTATATCGACTTATACTCAATATTTATACTGTATTGCTTTATATTTCCAACCGCTGCTGATTCAGTTGTGTTAGCAAATGCAACCAAATGCGGTCCGTACTTCAGTTATGTCGACACCCAGTTACCCACTGATGCGGCAAAATGCAAACCCGCTGGCCGCTGCATGACATTTTCTTTGACTCCGCCCGAAGAAGATTTAGACGCGGTTAAAGAGTCATTCACGGTTTACTGGAACGGCTTGAATTCGAGCGTGGTTTCATTTGGTAGAGAAATTCGCCGGGAACGCTTGGTGCCGATGCCTTTTCAAACCGATCCTGCTGCATTTGTCTCGTTATTATCATTACCTAAATCGTTTATAGATCTGCTTATCATTGCACAGCAAGCTGGGAATGTCGGGGATTACATTAATGTTCGAGGCAAAAAGCATTTTTGCGGTCCGCACAGCTTTTTTCCCATAAATCGAGAAGAAGAAGGTGTTGCTGGCACGCATTCTTCGCCTTTTCATTCACCAAACAAATCATCAGGCACATTTATTTGTAACGGGACAACCAAACTCGTGTCCTTCGCATCATTTACAGAGCACTGGAGAAATGAAGATGAGTTCGATCCAGAGAGAATAATAGTTGTACGAGGATGGTTTAACATGGATCCTGATGAATGCATAAATTTAAGAAATCAGCTAGGGTTAGGATCGCTAGGTATTCTTTACATAGCTTACGATGGCAAAGGAAGAGCGTATAACTTGAACTCTGAATTCAGAGTTCAGGGCGATTACTCAGGATATTCTGGATACGGGGATGAAAATGTCCACTTTTGCGTAAGAAAAGGAAGCTCATTTCGTTACGAAGTGCCTTTAGGTCATACATTTCAATCCTGCACTGACGGTTTACAAAAGATTAGCGCATCGTTGATTATTCGCGACACTCAGTCCGATAGGCGCCCTTACACCATCACGATTACGGAGTGAAGGACTAATTCACCTGGACTGATTCAGAGGTAACCTGCCAAGCCCCCTTTCCGGTGGGAGGCGAGACTTGGCAGGATACTGAATAGACTCCAATATCACAGTTCCGTCAGAAACTGACACTCAAGCCCGCCGTGTAGCTGCGCCCCGGGTTGACGACGATAGAGACATCATTCGCATCGTAGACACCGTCGTAGGTGTCGTAGATGCCGTCGCCATCGCTATCGACGGTCTTGGCGTCACCGGTACCGCCGCGGGCGGTATTGTAGTAGTCCTGATCGAACAGGTTGTCGACACGCAGGAACCAGGACCATTCTGAACGCCCCAGTTTGTGATCGTAGCTGATCAGCAGATTGAAGGTCTCGTGACCATCGACCTCCACCCGGTTGATCTCGTCGACGAAGTAGGCGCTGGAGGCATCGAGCTCGCCGGTAACCGTCCAATGCTGCGACACGCGCC
>JBNLAT010000104.1:0-3566 GCA_050302275.1 Thiohalomonadaceae bacterium
CGTCAGAAACACCGTTGGGATCTCGCCTGCGACCTGGCGATCAACCCGTTGCTGATAGCAGACGGTTTAACTCCGTGTCCCGATGCGCTCTATCTCCAGGAGTTTGAGGAGATGACTGCGGAGGAGATCTACCCCTGTCTCGATGAACACGAGAACCTCACCCCCCATGACGATCACGTCTACGACGAGGAGAATCAGAGCGGTGGTGGCAAACAGGGCGGCGGTGGTCAGCACGAGAGCAAAGAGAAGGGCTCCACTGGCGGTAACCAGCAACAGCGACGCAGCGAAGATAACAAGGGCGGGCGCGGTGACGCACAGCGACCGGAACAACCTAAACAGGAAAACGGCGACGGCCCGGAGCCGCAGCAGGGAAATGGTGATGGGGCGAAGCAACCGCCACCTTTGAACCGGGATGAGATGGAAAACCTCTCGGTGCAGTGGCAGCAGCGTCTCGCCGGTGCCGCGCAGCAGGCGATGCAGGCGGGCAAGTTGAGTGGGCCGTTACGCCGCATTATCGATCATCTGTTACAGCCGCAACTTCCCTGGCGGATGTTGCTGGCTCGTTATCTTAGTGTCACCGCACGTGACGATTTCAATTACGCTCGTCCTTCAAGACGCGAGGGTGAGTTCATCATGCCCAGCCTGAAGAGTCATGAACTGGATGTGGTAGTGGCCCTCGATACCAGCGGCTCGGTGAGCGACAAGGAGATGGTGGAATTTGTCTCCGAGGTGAATGCATTAAAAGGGCAGATTCGTGCACGAGTGACTTTGTTGGCCTGCGACTCGGACCTGCTCGGCGCAGGCTGGACCTACGAACCGTGGGAAGAATTCGATTTACCGCAGGCGTTTACCGGCGGCGGCAGTACCGATTTCCGCCCGGTGTTCGACTGGGTGGAGAGTGAACAGCGGCGTCCCGATGTGCTGGTCTACTTTACCGATGCCCAGGGACGATTCCCTGAACGTGAGCCAAACTATCCGACGGTGTGGTTGATTAAAGGTAAGGCACCCATACCATGGGGTCAGCGAATCCAATTGAATTGAGGTTGTGTGGTGGAATTGAGTTCTGAAGATGCGCTGCGTTTGAACGTGCTATTGGCTAACGCCGAGGCGGTGCGCATCGACGAAAACAGCATGACGGTCTACGGTCTGAGCGCCGGGCAGGAGATGAAGTTTCCGCTCAACCCGACCGGTCGCAGCGATCAATATCTCAAGGCGGTGCGCTCCACCCTCTCTACCATGGTACTCGATTCTCCTGGCGGCTATCCCGTCTATCTGCGGCGCTGGACCCGTATGGGCCAGATCGATCATGAGCAGATGGATCGCCTGCTCAGGCTGGGCGAGCCTGAGGCGGTGATGGCGGTGGTCTGTTCACGCAACCTCTCCGATGAACTGGCGCGGCGTGCCTGGTGGTGCGCCCCCTGGTCGGAACATGCGCGGCGTATGCTGGAGAGTCGTCAGGTGGTGGAGGGCGAGATGGGCAAGGTACTGGCGGCCCATCTGATTGAACACCTGCCGTTTGAAACCGAACCGCGGGATATGCTCGACACCGTGCGCCTGGTACTGCAACCAGGCCTGATCGACGAAGAACAGAAGCGGCTACTGTGGCAGAGTGGCGCACGCAATCGCAGTTACCGTATCGGCTTTCTAAAAGCGTTGCCTGACGATCTTCCCGAGCAGCAGCCGGCACGGGCCGAGTTGGCGCAGCACGCTGAAAAACTTGAGCAACTCAGCACTGCTGGCAATCCCTACGCCCGGCAACTGCTACGCCTGCTCGGTGCCGCAGGACAGTCTTATCTTGCCGTGGCGGAAGATGTGCTGCTGCATCCGGCGGATCAGGATGTGGCTATTGCTCTGTTTAACACCCTGGGTGGGTACTTCAACACCTTGCCCCCACAGGAGCGGCTGCGCGAAATAGATTTGATTGAGACACAGGTCGAAAAACTGCTCAATGAAGATGAAAAAGTGCATCAGCTAAAAGAGGTAGTGCCGGCCCTGGAGGCGGAGATTCGCGCTATGCTTGTGCTAATGCATGTCAGTGAGTACCTGCTCAACCCGGTTTTTTCCCAGACCGATGCGGTAGGTACAGTGATGCAGGAGCGGATGGAGCCGGTTACCACGCCGCTGCGCCAAGCAATTTGCCTGTTACGTGGGCGAGATCTGGAAATAGCTGTAAAGCCCCGCGGTCGCGGTCGTCGGGCGAGATGAGGTCACTATGGAACGAAACAAGGCATCAACCGTTGAGGCGGTTACCGTTGCCGCAGCACTGACCGCCACTATTCCCCAGGAAGTGGTGGAGTTGAACACCGGCTACCTGCCCTGGGTGTTGGGCGACAACCTGGCCGGGCAGGTCGATGCTTATGTGATGGAGCAACACCTGGGTTACTACCCGGCACTCGATTTCTTTCGCGATCAGCCCGAAGTGGTCGATACGGCGCTGCTGACCCTGATCGACGAAATTGCCATCTTCTGCGCCGAGTATGCACGGCGCGAGCTGCGCCACCGTCTCGCGGGCGCGTTTACCTCGATCCAGATCGAACAGATCCAGTGCACGGCCTATACCATGCCCAGGGTGCGACCGAATCGTAGTGGTGCCCCGGAAGCACTGGCGCTGCACTACAGTCCAGACACCCTCAAGGTGGAGTTGCTGTTAAGGATGTTACGCGACGAGAGTCAGGAGGGTGTGGAAACTCTGGTCCTCAACCGGCTCACCCAGTGGGGCCGGGAGCCGTTTTCCCGTTTTCAGGCGAATGGCGCGCATCAGTTGAGCCAGTAATGGCTCACTCTTTGTGATAAACCCAGCAGATTGCCCCATTGAAAGGCTCTTTTGTTCATCATTGGCCTCTCCCGGCATAATTTTCCGCTGAATTTTCCGTTATAACGACAACCGAAGGAGCCGATGATGCGCCTCATTCTTTTGGGTGCCCCGGGTGCGGGCAAGGGTACGCAGGCACAATTTATCTGCGAGAAGTATGGTATTCCACAAATCTCCACTGGCGACATGCTGCGTGCGGCGGTTAAAGCCGGCACACCGCTGGGTGTAGCGGCGAAGAAAATCATGGACGAGGGCGGTCTGGTGTCTGACGACATTATCCTCGGCCTGGTCAAAGAGCGGATCACCGAAGATGACTGCAAAAACGGTTTCCTCTTCGACGGTTTCCCGCGCACCATTCCTCAGGCTCAGGCGCTGAAGGACGACGGTGTGGCGCTCGATTTCGTGGTCGAGATCGACGTTAACGACGATGAGATCATCAAGCGTATGAGCGGTCGCCGTGTGCATCCCGGCTCAGGTCGTACCTATCACGTCATCTTCAATCCGCCCAAGGTGGAAGGTAAGGATGACGAGACTGGCGAAGATCTCATCCAACGTGATGACGACAACGAAGAGACCGTACGCAAGCGTCTGGATGTTTATCACTCACAGACCAAACCGTTGGTCGATTTCTACTCCAGCTGGGCCAACAGTGGCGCCGACGACGCACCGAAGTACGTCAAGGTGACCGGTACTGGCCGTACGGTTGAAGAGAACCGCGATGCGGTCTTTGCTGCACTGGGTTGAATAGAAGCGT
>JBNLAT010000105.1:0-3547 GCA_050302275.1 Thiohalomonadaceae bacterium
TTCATAAACTTCTCCTTGCTAGTACAACAGGATCGATACCTGATCCGCGAGGCGGATTGGAGCATACCTCAAGCGTTGATATGGTTCATTCTGTCAAGTAGCACAAAGTGACCCATCGACCGATTAAGGACGTGAATTAACTCTATAGGACAATACATCAGCGGAGACACTACCAGTAATCGCGACGGTTGATCATGCTGATATCCGCGGATTGAGTACCGCATTACTTGGTTACGTCGTGGAGCTGCCTCAGTCTAGGAACGAGAATTTGTTTCAGTCTCTTAACGCCGTCGAGGATTCTCCGGGATCGTGGCAATGCCTCCACTGATGGATTGTCCGGCTGTTTGGTGGACCAATAGGCAGCGCCTCGCTCTTTAAAAGTATGGATGTTGATCAATGTACCGCTTTCAGATGCACGCGATGGGCAATGTCCCACATGAACGCCACCAACTCTCGGGCAATGGCGACGACAGCAACGTTTTTGTTCTTACCTCGAGCGATGAGCTTGCGGTAACGGGCGCAAAGACGCACTTGCGCCTTCCAGGCGATCTCGCGGATTTTCAGCGGCACGTGCTCCTGTCGGATCTGGATTTCCCGACTCACCTTGGCTGGGTAGCGATAGGCCCAGGCCGCCTCAATCAAATTGCGTCGGGCGTGACGATTACCGCTTTTGGTGATGGGCCCTAGCCGGGTATGCTCACCGGAGGAGTGCTGGGAAGGTACCAAACCGAGAAAACACATGAGCTGCCTGGGACTGTCGAAGCGGGACATGTCGCCGAGTTCGGCGACCAGGGTCACCGCATTGACGAAGCGCACGCCCCGCATCGCCTGCAGGGCGTTGACTACCGGCGCAAAGTACCAGTCGCGGGCTTGCTCCCTGAGCATTCGCTCCAGCTGTTCGACCCGGTGAGTGCGCTCAGTGACCGTATTGACATACTCCTGGAAGACGATTTGCTGGACAGGGTTGGGCAAAATCAGCTCGGCGAGCCAACGCAGATGGGCCTCGTTCCAGTTGGCCTGGCCCTCATAGCGGATGCCATGGCGCAGGAGAAAGGACTTGAGCCGCTGCCGGGCGGCCTTTTGATCGAGCACCGCATCCTCCCGGGCGCGGGAGAGATCACGGATCGCCTCGTCATCGACATTGGGCACGTAGACAGGGGAGAGATCCCCGGCCCGGTAGAGCTGGGCCAGCCGCATGGCATCGCGCCGGTCGGTCTTGATCCGGTCGCCGGGTTTTTTAGGGATCAAAGAGGGGGCAACCACATCGCACGAATGCTTCTTGCGGGTGAGGTGCCTATAGAGGCCAAAGCCGCAGGGGCCGGCCTCGTAGACGAACTTCAACGTGGTAGCCTCCCGCTTGAGTTTGGTGACCAGCTTATCGATGGCATCAATGCGGTTCATGATCTGGCCATAGTGGCGGACCTTGCCGTTGAGTCGGTTTGTTGCAATGGCCACATCGATGGTTTCCTTGTGAACATCCATTCCAACGAAGAGTGTGCTAGATTTGGACATGTCGACCTCCGATCTCGAGTGTGACGTTTTACGTACTCACAATTATGGCTCTGGCTTCGGCTAATCCACGAAAATGGGACGGAGGTCGGCACTACTGACATGAACCATTATGTCTAGGCTACTGGCAGAACCCTAGCCCTTCACGTGGGAATATGCGAGGTATTTTCTGGCGCTGTTTGCTGGGGGCGACAGGCCACGTCGAGTCTGCAGCCGAGTAGAGGCAACGCATGAATGGGATCGGCGTAAAAGATGGGGGCCGCGGATCACCCGGCGTCGGATGCCTGGGGTGTTCTCGCGGCGATGAGGAAAACCGCCAGGGTTTCAAGGGGATAATGGTGGGCGCAACAGGGATCGAACCTGTGACCTCTGCAATGTGACTGCAGCGCTCTCCCAGCTGAGCTATGCGCCCTCGTGCGGTGAGGTGCGCATTCTAATGGGCTTTCACCTGGGGCGTCAAACGTCTCTACCGAATAGGCCAGGGTCTGATAGAATCCCCCCTTTCCCGTTTCCCCTATTGTGAGATCGATGACTGTCCGTACCCGCTTCGCCCCAAGTCCCACCGGTTACCTCCATGTGGGGGGTGCCCGCACCGCGCTCTTCTCCTGGCTCTACGCCCGCAAGCACGGCGGCAAATTCGTGCTGCGCATCGAGGATACCGACCTGGAACGCTCCACGGCGGAGTCGGTAAACGCCATCCTGGAGGGCATGACCTGGCTCGGACTGGAGTATGACGAGGGACCCTTCTACCAGACCCAGCGCTTCGATCGCTACAATCAAGTGATCGACGAATTGATGGAGAAAGGGCTCGCCTACCGCTGCAACTGCTCCCGCGAGCGCCTCGATGCGCTGCGTGAGACCGCCATGCAGCGCAAGGAGAAGCCGCGCTACGACGGCCACTGCCGGGACCGGCATGTCAGTCCCGACGAGCCGCATGTGATCCGTTTTCGCAATCCCGACAGCGGGGTGGTGACCGTGGAGGACCTGATCCGAGGCCGGGTCAGCTTCAACAACGAGGAGCTCGACGACCTGATCCTCCGCCGCACCGACGGCTCTCCCACCTACAACCTGACGGTTGTGGTCGACGATATGGACATGCGGATCACCCATGTCATCCGTGGCGACGACCATCTGAACAACACCCCCAAGCAGATCAATATTCTGCAGGCTATCGGCGCGGAGCTGCCCAAGTACGGCCATGTGCCCATGATCCTCGGCGATGACGGCGCCCGTCTGTCGAAACGCCACGGCGCGGTCAGCGTCATGCAGTACCGGGACGACGGCTTCCTGCCCGAGGCCCTGCTCAACTATCTGGTGCGTCTCGGCTGGTCCCACGGCGATCAGGAGATCTTCTCCATTGACGAGATGATCGAGCTGTTCGATATCGACGCGGTGAACAAGGCGGCCTCCAGCTTCAACACCGAGAAGCTGCTGTGGCTCAACCAGCACTACATCAAGAGCGACGATCCCAAGCGCATAGCCCACCTGCTCAGCCCCCACATGGGGGAGCTGGGCATCGATCCGGCCGAGGGTCCGGATCTGGCCGAGGTGGCCGAGGCCCATCAGGAGCGTGCTCGCTCGCTGGTGGAGATGGCCGAGATGGTGGCCTTCTGCTACAAGGATTACGAGGATTTCGACGAGGCTGCGGCGAAGAAGCATCTGCGTCCCGTCGCGCGGGTGCCGCTGGAACGTATGCGGTCGGTGCTGGAGAGTCTGGGCGAATGGAGTGACGAGTCTCTGCATGCGGCCGTGCAGCAGGTCTCCGAAGAGCTCGAACTCAACATGGGCAAAGTCGCCCAGCCCCTGCGCGTGGCCATCGTCGGCCGCGCCGCCTCGCCGGGTATAGACGTGACCCTGCGCCTGGTGGGCAAGAGCGCCACCCTGCGTCGCATCGATCGGGCCCTGGAGTATATCCGTCAGCGCGAGGCCAACGCCGGCTGATGTGGTGTGCGATTGTTCGGTGCACCCTAAGGGCACTTCCTTCGGGCGCGGCAAGCCGCACCCTACGAATTTACGCCAGTGCGTAGGGTGCGGCTTG
>JBNLAT010000106.1:0-3457 GCA_050302275.1 Thiohalomonadaceae bacterium
GCCCGCATTACCTTCGAGAGCGGCTGTGTCGCCAACGTTACCGCCAGCCGGGTCACCATGAAGCCGCAGCGTAAGATGCGCATCTTCCAGCCCGATGCCTACATCTCTATCGATTTTCAGGACAAGGTATTGAGCGTGCATCGCAAGGGGGAGAAAGAGATGTTCCCTGGTATTCCTGAGATCACCTCCGAGGAGAGTATCTTTGACAACTCCGATGCGATCCTGGCCGAAGCCACCGCCTTTATCGATGCAATTAACAACAAGAGCGCCCCCCCTGTTACTGGTGAGGACGGACGTCGCGCACTGGATACCGCGATCCGCATCAGCGAGATTCTCGGCTAAACCGAATTCAACAATTCATCCAAAGGTAAAGAACACATGATCCCAATGGTGGACCTCAAAGGTCAGTATCACGACATTAAAGATGAAATCGACCAGGGCCTGTTGCAGGCGCTGGAAGCGACCCAGTTCATCCTCGGCCCCAACGTCAAAGGTTTCGAGGAAGAGGCTGCAGCGTACCTTGGCGTGAAGCATGCAGTCGGTTGTGCCTCCGGTACCGACGCACTGCACCTGGCATTAATCGCCGCGGGCATTGGTGAGGGCGACGAAGTCATCACTACTCCGTTTACCTTTATTGCTACTGCCGAAGCGATTCTCTATGTCGGTGCAGTTCCTGTCTTCATCGATATCGATGAGAAGACCATGAACATCGACGTTAACCAGATCGAAGCGGCGATCACTAAAAAGACTAAAGCGATCCTGCCGGTACACCTGTTCGGTCAACCCGCCGATATGCCTGCGATTCAGGCCATCGCCGATAAACACGGTCTGGTAGTCGTTGAAGACTGTGCCCAATCCTTCGGCGCTGACATCGCTGGCAAGCAGACTGGCAGCCTGAGCGCCGCGGGCTGCTTCAGCTTCTTCCCCAGCAAGAACCTGGGCTGCTTCGGCGATGGTGGTCTGGTCACCACCAACGACGACAAGGCCGCGGAACATCTACGCGTACTGCGCAACCACGGTAGCTGGCAGCGTTACCACCACTCCGAACTGGGCTTTAACTCCCGTCTCGACGAGCTGCAGGCGGTGATCCTGCGCGCCAAGCTAAAGCGTATCGATCAATACAACGACGGCCGTCGTCGCGTCGCACATCGCTACTCCGCTGCACTGGCGCAAATGGACGGCACTACCCCGCCGTACGAAGATGGTATCGGTCGTCACGTCTACCACCAGTACACCCTGCTGAGTGAAAAACGTGACCAGATCATGGCTGCGCTGCAGGAAAAGCAGATCGCCTGCGCGGTCTACTATCCGATCCCGCTGCACCAGCAGGAGGTCTTTGCCGATATGTGCAAGGGCGTCACACTGCCGGTCACTGAAAAGATCGCCAGCCTCTGCATGTCACTACCCGTCTACCCTGAACTGGAAGATGAGAAGGTCGACATGATCCTGGATGTCATTCGCTCTGCACTTTAATTCCCTGCCTGCCAAGCTGTGTCCAGCACACCTAAACAGGTTCTGATCGTCGCCGGAGAAGCCTCCGGCGATCATCATGCGGCACGTCTGGTAGAAGAGCTGCATCAAATCGACCCGTCGGTTCACTTTGCCGGGATCGGTGGCGAACGAATGAAAAGAGCCGGTGTCGAGATTTTGGTCGACTCCGCCGATATGGCGGTGGTGGGACTGGTAGAAGTACTGGCCAACTACCGCTTTCTCAAAGGGGTACTGGACCGGATGCGCAACGAACTGCGTGAGCGCCGTCCCGACATGCTCATTCTGGTCGACTATCCCGATTTCAATCTGCGTCTGGCGAAGACCGCTAAAGAACTGGGTATTAAGGTGCTCTACTACATCAGCCCGCAGATCTGGGCATGGCGACAGAAGCGGGTCTACAAGATCAAGAAACTGGTCGACATGATGGCGGTAGTCTTTCCCTTCGAAGTCCCGTTCTATGAGCACGCCAACGTGCCGGTACGATTTGTCGGCCATCCACTAGTGGATGAAGTACATAGCCCACTAAGCCACGAACAGGCGGAAAGAGAATTCGATCTCGATCCCGCAAGACCGGTTCTGGGACTCTTTCCCGGCAGTCGTCGGAGTGAGATTAAACGTCTGTTACCCATCGTGCTGGAGAGTGCTGCGCTGATCCACAAGCAGCGTCCCGATGTGCAATTCATTCTGCCGCGAGCCTCAACACTGAGCGAAGATTTCCTGGCACCCTATCTGGCAACGACGGAGCTGGACATTCGAGTTGTTCGCGGCCGTTCCTATGATGTCACACGCGCTTGCGATGCGATTGTCAGCGCCTCGGGCACTGCGACACTGGAAATTGCCCTGATGCAGGTACCGCTGGTGGTTATCTATAAAATCGCCTCACTCAGTTATCGCATCATGTCGCGCATGATCAAGGTCGATCACATCGCGCTGTGCAACATCGTCGCGGGTGAACGCGTTGCACCGGAATTGATTCAGCACGACGCGACACCAGAAAAGATCAGCCGTGCCGCGCTTGAACTGCTAAATGATAACGACAAAGCCAACGCGATGCGTCAACGGCAATTAATCGTCAGAGAGAAATTGGGTGGCAGCGGCGGCTCGAAAAATGTTGCCGAACTGGCACTGGAATTACTACACACGAAAAAACACTAATTAAAATAACAATTTCTTTTTCAAGCACATTATATCAATTGAACACAGCGTTCATTACTGTAGTTCGTTTTCATACCGCTGGTCTCTTGGCAGCTTGATAGAAATTTCGGCCAGATTGTAGTTGTGCACCTCGGTAAAGATAGCCGGGTCGACATCGTCGAGATCTTCAACATCTCTCACCTGCTCGCCGGAAAGAGCGGCAAGCGTATCGGTCGCTGAGAAGCTCACTAAAGATGTATCAACAAATGGGCCATCCCTTCCTGTTTCCGGTAGAAAGACAGGGTCAAAACTAATCGTGCTGAATGCCGTACTGGCACCCGGCGCATATATCACAAGAGGTCGGCTCGCCGCCCCAAGATTGCCGTTATTGACATAAATAGAAACCGAGTAGCCCGCAATATCTGCGTCCGCATAAGTTTCGTTTGGAGTATTACCTATACCGAGAATGTCACCATCATCATTGTTTAAACTAATCGTGCTACTAACAATATCGGTTTCGATACGGTCAATCACCATTCTGCCCGTATTATTGAAGGTTATATCACCTGAACCTGTCCTCATCATATCCACTTGAACATTACCGATATTGGTCACTTCAACAAGCCCACTATCAGTTTGTACATTCAGATGACTTAGATTGCTCGTTGTACCACCAGTACTCGTCTCAAGCGCGTTACCTAATTCACCAATACCAGATGTGGCCGATAGCGTGATGTTATTTGCAGTAACATTGCTACCACTGGCATTAGATGTAATACGGCCATTAGCCGCCGCTACAGTTACCGCACCATTCGTTGAGGTGATTGAACTA
>JBNLAT010000107.1:0-3258 GCA_050302275.1 Thiohalomonadaceae bacterium
TGCGGCTCATGGGCAAAGCGTATCAGAATCGCGCCCGCCGGGCGCTTGACAATACGAGCCGTGCGGGCGAGGGTGCGCCCCTCAGCAAAGTGTATGGAGTGGTCGTGGCAATAATCTGGCAAAAGATTAAGGGTGAGAGCCGTTATGAGGTACGCCAGGCGGGGAATAGCCTGCGGCTCTATACCAATGGCGTGTTTCACAGTCAGTACAATCCAAAACAGCCGGTCACCGGCAATGTCTGGGATCTGCTGATGCTGCCCGCCTTCTTTCGTCCGCAACAGATCCGGCGGGTACTGGTGCTGGGTGTCGGTGGTGGTGCGGTGATCCGCCAGCTCAATCACTTTCTCAAACCGGAGCAGATCGTCGGCGTAGAACTCAATCCGGTACATCTGGAGGTGGCGCGAGACCATTTCGGTGTGGCGGCGGCGAACGTCGAACTGCACGAGGCGGATGCTATCTGGTGGTTGCGACAATATCGCGGTGAGCGTTTCGATCTGATCATCGAGGATCTCTATAGTGACAATGACGGGGAACCGGAGCGGGTCATTGCTGCAGACGCTGCATGGATGCGGCGCCTACTCAAGCACCTGACACCGCAGGGGGCGCTGGTGATCAATTTCGGTTCGTCCCAGGAGTTGAAAGCAAGTGCCTGGTTCAGCGATGCCACACTGCGGGACAAATTCCCCGCCGCCTTCAAACTGACCACACCTCTTTACGAGAACGCCATCGGTGCCTTTCTGCGCTTCGAGGCGGAGAGCGGTGAATTGCGCAATCAGCTGGCCAACTGGCCAGAGCTGAATGCGGCGAGGCAGAGCTGTCGACTCAACTACGCGATCCGCAAACTTAAAGTGTGAGCGATGCGCTTGTGATTGCCACAATTAGTACCTATCTTTGGTTTTGACTGAAGTAACCGAATCTCCCCCCATGTCTGCGGTAAAAGATCCCCTGCACAGAAGTATTGCCGAACAGCGTCAATCGCTGACGGCGATGATGAAACAACCCCTGCTCGCGTTGGCGCAACTGAGTGTGGCGACCTGGTATGAACGGGAGCAACTGGATGCGCTGCTGGTCGCTTCGCTGGGTAATATTCCCTTTTGCAAATACCTCTACGCGCTCGATTCGCACGGAGTGCAGATCAGCAGCAACATCAGTGCCGAAGGGATAATCGAAAAGGATTTTGGCCGTGATCGTTCACACCGTCCCTACATGCAACAGGTCAAGGTGGGTACCAATTTCATGCTCTCCGAGGCCTACATCAGTCTGCGGGCTCGCCGCCCCTCACTGACCGCGCTGACCACCGTGTTTGACGCGGATGACAACCTGCTGGGTTACGTGGGTGCCGACTTCGACCTGCGCGATCTGCCGTTGACCCGTGAGCTTTACGATGAACCCACCGCCTGGCGGCAGATCAAAGGTGACCCGGCGATCCGCGGTGCGGTATTCCAGCAGACACGCAGTGAAAGTCGTATGGATCAGAACATCGATGTGGTGCTGGGTCTGATGGAGGAGCTGTTTCTGGAACACGGGATCTTTCACGCCAAACTGCACTTCTCCAGCAGTCGCGCCACGGTGTGGTTGACCGATGATCCCTATCGCTATCGCCTGCTCGATATCGATATGTTGATCGATCCCGATATCTGCCTGGCCTATCCGCGTCGTCCCTGGCCAGAAGGCGCCGTGATCCCGGCGGAGCGGGTTCGAGAGGTGCTGGATGGTTTACGTGACCTGCGCTTTATGGATGAGATGTTCTACCTGCGCGCAGGAGCACTGAACATATTTAACGGCATGGTCAGCCTGACCTTCTCCTGTGACGGCTCCCACTATATCCCCTGGCAGGAGTTCCTTAATAAGGAGCACGCTATCTGGACCGGGGATGCCCGGGGGGGTTAAAACAAAAAAGCCGGGTTGCCCCGGCTTTTTCAGTTACAGGGCTTCAGCCTTCGCCGCCACCGCTAGAATTGTCGCTCCCAACAGGCCAGATCCTGGCCGCGCTGCCCATGCAGTTGGCGAGAAATTTGCCGCGTGCCTCGCCCTGCAGTTTGCTCTGTTCGGTCCATTGATCACACTGTTGCGCATAGAAGGTCTGTACCCGCGGATCGCTTTCGTCCAGGGCATCGGCGGGCCACTGGGGAGAGGCGGCGTGTAGACTACCGGACAGACCCAGCATGGCAATGGTGATCAGATATTTGTTATGCATTGACTCCTCCAGATGGAACATTCATCGCTGACGGCGATTGCCGCGAGATGAGTTTGCATCAGGGCCAGAGCAAGTAAATCAATAAAATAGTGTGGTAAAGATTCAAAAAAATGATGGAAAGGTATATGTGATTTCGCGCACACAAAGCCACAAATGACTACATAATGTATAGGGTTTTTCCTACATCATGTAATCCGCCACAGGACTATGATTTCTCCAGTGTCACAGGGAGTGGCACGAAGGAGTACCCCAAGGGGCAAGATAACGGACTATCGGGGCCATGGATGGCCTATTCTTTCATACCCCAAACCAAAGACAGGCGTTCAGCCTGTCTTTTTTTATGTCTCGATTCGGGTGGAATTTGGCGCCACGGGACATATCCGGTGTATCCTCGCTCAAACTCATCAACTGGAGACATTTCTATGAGCGAGGGCAACGATCCCCGTCCCGCCATTCCGCCGCAACTCTTCTGGCGCATGCTGGTTGCCGGTAATCTGACCACGCTGGTGGTACTGCTCATGGTGGCCCACTACGCGACCGCGGCCATCTTCATGCCAGAGGCGGGCGTCTGGCTGTTCCTCGCCGGTCTGGCCTCCATGGCGCCGGCACTGCTCTATCAGCGAAGTCTGGCGCGCAAGCTGCGGGAGCGTGCGCCGGGAGCGCTGAGTGTTAACGCCCGTGCAGTGGAGCAGCTTAAAGAGGTGATCCTGGGCCTTGCCCTGGCTGAACTGCCGGGTCTGTTCGGCATGGCCTATTACCTCTTTAGTCATGATCGGGCCGGGATTGCCCTGTTGTTCGTTGCCTTCGCCGTACTGACCTGGCAATCAAAACCGAAAGATTAATCGACTAAACTTGTCGGACAAACCGGAAAGAACTATCCGGTCAACGAGGAGGAGTCGATATGAAACGTCTACTATGGGCGCTGCTTGCCGTTGCTACCGTAACAACCACGCAGGCGGCGGTTATCGGCAAAGAGGTCAGTTACCGGGCGGGCGATACTCTCCTTAAGGGCTATCTCGCCTACGACGACAGCATCAAGGGCAAGCGACCGGGTGGGCT
Source organism: Thiohalomonadaceae bacterium (assembly GCA_050302275.1). Classification (GTDB taxonomy): domain Bacteria; phylum Pseudomonadota; class Gammaproteobacteria; order Thiohalomonadales; family Thiohalomonadaceae; genus JAPHTQ01. The sequence continues at coordinate 3,257 of JBNLAT010000107.1, forward strand.
GG
>JBNLAT010000108.1:0-3234 GCA_050302275.1 Thiohalomonadaceae bacterium
GGTGCAGCGCGCGGTGATCGTCAAGGCGGTGGAGCAGGAGTTCCAGTTGGAGCCTGAGGCCATCACCGACGACATGGTCACGGAGTTGCGCGAGACGGCGTTGGGTCAACGCGGCGACTGCCCGTCATTTGCCGGGTCGGTGGATCTCGACGACGCGCGCCAGGAAAAATTCATCGCCCGCCTGCGCAGTGCCTACCGGATCAACCCGGCGTTCGCACAACTGCAGAGGGAACGGCTCGGGCGCATCGGCTTCACCCTGGACGAGCAGACGCGCTTCGTCGCTCAGGCACTCAACTCGATCGGCCTGACCCGTGACTTTTCGCGCTTCATACTGCTGGTGGGTCATGGCAGTGTGTCCGAGAACAATCCCTACGAGTCGGCGCTGGACTGCGGCGCCTGCGGTGGCGCGCATGGGCTGGTCAGTGCCCGGGTGCTGGCGCAGATGGCGAACAAACCTGAAGTGCGGCGGCGCCTGCGCGAAGGCGGTATCGATATCCCGCAAGACGCCTGGTTCCTGCCGGCGCTGCACAACACCACCACCGACGAGATCATGCTGCATGACCTGGAGCTGCTGCCGCCCTCGCACCTGATCTACCTCGACCGGCTGCGTGACGGACTGATCTCAGCCTCCCGCCTGTGCGCGCAGGAGCGTGTGCCGAGCCTGCTCGACGACGACAGAGCGTTGAAGCCGGCGGCGGCATTCCGCAACGCCCAGCGCAACGCCATGGACTGGTCGCAGGTGCGTCCGGAGTGGGGCCTGTCGCGCAACGCCTACTTCGTGATCGGGCGGCGCTCGCTGACGCAATCGAAGATGCTCGACGGCCGCGCCTTCCTGCACTCCTATGACTATCGCGTCGATCCCAAGCGCCGGCTGCTGGAGAACATCCTCACCGGCCCGCTGGTGGTCGGCCAGTGGATCAACATGGAGCACTACTTTTCCACCGTCGACAACGAGAAGTTCGGCAGCGGCAGCAAGGTCTACCACAACGTGGCAGGCCGCTTCGGCGTGCTCAGCGGCAACCTCAGCGACCTGCGCACCGGCCTGCCGGCCCAGACCGTGCTCGACCAGGGCCATCCCTACCACCAGCCGATGCGCCTGATCACCGTGATCGAGGCGCCGCTGGCGCACGCGCGCAAGGCCATCGACAGCGTCGTCGCGGTCAAGCGCCTGGTGCACAACGGCTGGATCCGCCTGCTGATCGTCGACCCGGAGGCGGCGGTGATCGCCCATTACGAAGACGGCCAGTGGACCACGCGTGATTTCGTCGAGGCCGATGCGGCCGAAGAACCCATTTCTCAGGAGGCCTTGAGCGCATGAAGAACCTGAATTTCAGCCCATTGAAGAAACTCGAGATCATACTCGGCGGAGAGCACTGCAATTTTGCCACCGACCTGCTCGACCGCGCCGGGGTGAAGGGATACACCATCGTCAACAACCTCTCCGGCAAGGGCAGCCACGGCTTCCACGAGGGGCACCTGATGTTCAACGAGGACGACGTGCTGATCATGATCATCGCAGCCGTGCCCGAGGAACTGGTCAATCCGATCCTGCAGGGGTTTGCGCCTTTCTATAACGAGCATTCCGGGGTGGTCTTTATCTCCGATATCCAGGTCACGCGGCTGGTGAAGTTCAGCGGGTGATATAGTGATGGTGTAATCTTCCGTCGTCACTGTCCACAGTGCCAATGGGTGATGCAAAGAGTAAGCCATAAGTCTAGCCGATGGACCACAAAGCGATCTAAGGAGACTGTAAGTAATGTATGCCATTTCCGTAATGCAGGTATCATCGACTGGCAGATGATTGGTGCTGCCGAAGGCGGAGCGTCCCAGCGAACAAAGTGAGCGACATAATGCACTTGGCGGCTGCTTTTTGGTTCTAATTACTCAAAAACTACGGCGTATCAGTCTTTGAAAGAATATTGCCTGCGGGAAGCTTGGCGCCACACCAAAAACAATTAGCTCTTCTGATTTTTGGTTTGTTTCCGCATTCGGGACATGCTTCCAGAGTATTACCTACCTTTCCATCTGCCATACCATCTCTCAAGTCAATTTCCTGAATTTTTTTCTCCAGCTGACTTTCACTTATTCCACTTTCTTCAAGCAGCTCCCAGATTGCTTGTGTAATAAGAACCAGATTGTCTATCTTTTTATCAATATAACCAATATCAGTGGCGTTGGCGTGAGATCTCAACTGTGTTTGATTTGCAACGGATTTAGCGCGACCAATGTGATATTCCTGAAAAGTATCTCTAATCCACCCCATGTTGTTTCCTTTTACTCAGCTAACGCATTTGTAAGCTGCGGTTGCACAGATGACGTCAGCTTAATTTACTTGTTGGGAAGTCCTAGAAGGACTCTTCCGTCTGACCGGAGAAGCGTCCTTCATATTGTTCATTGCCATCCAGTTTCTGGAAAACAAACTGACAAATTGGGATGCCCGGATAGACCTCTAACGGTGCTGGGCCGAAGTTGCTCATTTCCAAAACCTGCTGGCTGTCTATTCCGGGCCCCATGAACGGAGCACTTATATGAACCATCAGTCCAAGACGGGCGAAACGGCTGCGACCCTCCAGCCAGCCGCATAGACCTGGCCCCAATCGTAAACGCTCCCTTGTAATTCCAAGTATCGTTTCGCCCGGCATGATGAGGATGTGCTTACCGCTAGGCACCTCCATCTTATCAGTGAGCTCGCGATAATCGGTGTTCTCTCGTACCTCGATTACTTGATGTACCTTTCGGAATACGCGAAAGGTACTGGCCAACGTAAGATCAACCGATGCCGGCCCCACCAGTTCAGGTGTAAATGGCGTGATGGATATGGCGCCTTGTTCGATCGCCTGCAGAATGGCTTGTTTTCCGAGTATTGACATGGTTCTTCTTTATGTTGCCCAGCGCAGCAAACAGCTGCGAGTGTTAGCGAGTCCGGCGGCGCCGGTCGCGTCCTGATTTGCCTTGTTATGATCACTCAAGTTCCGCCCTTTTTTTGTTTTATGGCTTTAACTTCTTTGACCATTTTTGCGAAGTCTCGCCCTTGGGCGCGCTTCTCAGCCAAGCTTGCTGTAGCGTGAGCATTTTCACGCAGTAACTTTTTATAGTTGGACAGTCGGCGACTATCAAGCTCGCCTTCTTCAATCGCTCGAAGTACCGCGCAACCTGGCTCCGCTTCGTGGTTACAGTCAGTGAACTTACAATGTGCCGCAAGCGCATCAATATCATCGAAAACGGCATCAATCG
>JBNLAT010000109.1:0-3181 GCA_050302275.1 Thiohalomonadaceae bacterium
CGCAACGGACAATCCCCATCGATTCAAAGGAGAGTCTTCCCGAGTCAGCGGACAGTCGCTACCGACTCAAAGGTGAGTCCTGCCGAGTCACCGGAGAGTCTCAGAGAGGGTTCCGAAGGTCTCGCTTGGTCGCAAAAAAAGGGATGGGCATCCCGGATACCCATCCCCTGCCACTCCCCGGTTATTGCTTCTCCCCGGGTTCCTTCAGCACCGCCAGCGCGGTCTGCAGGTTGATGGACGTTCCCAAGGGCGACCGGATCGACTTCGATCCGGTCATCCCCCGAGTGCCGGAGGCAGGCAAGCAGACTGGACAGACTCGCCACCACCTGGGCGTTGCGGTCGAACTTCTCCCGCATTGCCACGTACCGGCGCAGCTGTTTGCGGCTGATGCCTTTGATGGAACTACTCATGGGCAGGGCCCTCCCGAAGAATGAGAGGGGAAAAGACAAAGCGAGCAAAATCGCTACAATGCGCGTTAGCCATGATCGACTCCTTGTAAGTCGGTTGTGGTTAGCCCGTTCGGCGAGGTGCAACTCGTCGGGCGGGCGCTTCATTAACCCCTGGGTTTCGTGGGTTCACTTCTCCTTGGGGTATTCGCTGGCCTGGCCACGCCGCATGATGCGGGTGGCCATGTCAGGGAATTCTTCAAATTCTGGGAACGGATCGGCGCAAAGAGGCCGCCATTGAAGGCGGTTGAGAGAGCCTGATTGTTCCTTGGCTCGGTCACGATATCGGGTTCCTGGATATCAACGTGGATGTTCGACTGTCGCCTAAATAGCGGCTTTCGTCTGTAGGATATTGCCTACACGGCGTGTAGGCATTTTCCTATTTTCCATTAAAAATGTTTTTCCTTTTTACCTTGCTCTGGGTGACTGAATTAATCTCTCCCCAGTAGGATGGGTGAAGCGTAGCGCAACCCATCGCTCTAATGGCGCCCAACAGGGACAAGGCCCCAGCGATCTAAGGCGGACACCCAAAATAATGCCGTTGACCAACGTTCGATTTTCAACAAATTTAATTGCAATTGAATTTTCCAATAGCCTGGACGCAGGAAAAACTTCTTTGCTGTACAAAGGGTCATTGGCCGATAGCCTAAAGATCATTCAATCCGAACCCCCGACTGCCATCGAGTTGGAAGCACTCATCGATTTAGTTGAGAACGAACTGATGCCCATCCTGGGAAGTCTTCCAGAACCCCGCAAACTTGCGGCCTATCGGTTTGAAGTCAATTCCATCATCAGCTCGACGGACACCAAGCAACCAATTCCAAATGAACTCGACATCGATACTGTGGAGCGACTCTTCAATCGCTTGGCCAGGGTCGCCAATGGAGCCCCTGCCAAACACGAAGGAGTTCCCGAAGATCGCGGGTTTGCGGTTCGCCTGGTTTGGTTGCGGGAGCTCATGCACCATGGCGGATTCCGTACTGTCAAACTCATTTAGACTTTAGATATTGATCACTTCTGCTTTCCCCTTCACGCATTCCAGTCTTCATCTATAGTCAGATCATCGGACGATTGGTCCCAGACAATTTCACAAATACGGACAATCCAAATGTCAGGATGCGGTTGCGGTTCGGACCAGACGAAGCGTTTGGAAGCACGGACACTCACGATTCTGCTTGCGATCAATGCAGTGATGTTTGCCGTGGAACTCACGCTTGGTTGGCTGGGAGAATCAACAGGCCTGATTGCCGACTCGCTCGACATGTTGGCCGACGCTTTTGTGTACGGAATTTCCCTATACGCCGTGGGAAAGGGAGTGCGTACTCAGTCTAAAGCAGCGACGGTCAGTGGATGGTTACAGATCTCTTTGGGTGTCGGCGTGCTGCTGGATGTTATCCGGCGTTTGATGTTCGGCAGTGAACCCGAAAGCCTGTGGATGATCGGTGTCGGTTGCCTCGCCGTGATGGCCAACATCCATTGCCTGGCATTGATCTACCGGCATCGTGATGCGGGTATTCATATGCGTGCTTCGCTCATCTTTTCAGCAAACGATGTGCTCGCGAACCTGGGCGTGGTGGTTGCGGGCCTGTTGGTGATGATGCTGGGATCGGCTGCTCCTGATCTGATCGCTGGTCTCTTGATCTCGTTATTGGTGGCGCGTGGTGGTTGGCGCATTCTTGCTGAAACAAAAGAGGTAGTCTTGTAGAGTGGAGCGGAAGGTATCCACGCGAATTCGAGTAACATAAAATACTCAAAAGGGTGCCGCGAATCGATACATTCTTTATCAGCTATCTGACGGTCTGGAGTGCCGCGTGCGTGGTGGCCGTTGGCTTGGCCGTGCCCTTGAGGACCGCCATCGAGCTGTTCCACACGCGGTACTGGCGGTGGCTGTTTCAGGGGTGGAAGCTGGTTACCTTTCTGATCTCGGCCACGGCAATGGTGGTGATTGCACCCTATACCGGCGACCCGACCTGGGACTATGTGGACGCCGCCTTCATGTCTCTCCTCGCCTACACGACCGCCCCCTGGGTGGTGGGAACGGTCTATCTCACACTTCGGGGGAAGCGATCTCTGCGCTACGGGTATATTGCGTTCTGTCTCTGGCTGTTTTCCGCCAGTTGGTCCTATGACCTCTATCTGCTCATTCGCGATGGATACTACCCGTTCACCTGGCTGCCGAACCTTTTTGCATCGTCGGTTTTGTATGTGTCTGCAGGACTGCTGTGGAGTCTTGAATATCTCCCCGGCCGTGGTGTGATTTTTGGATTTATGGCACCGGACTGGCCCACCGAATCGACAACGGGATCATTTACCCGGATCGTCTGGTACGCGCTGCCGTTCATGATTCTGGTGACGGCAATGATTGTGCCGTTTCTGATTTAGCCAAGTGGCTTTAAAAGGCGGGAATCTGCGGTACTCCTATTACCGATTATGAATTCTTGAGCTTGAATTTCTGTTTCATCTTTTCCGCCACCTTCTCCCGCATCTCCAACGCAAGATCCTTGGCGTGTTCCAGCTTGCTGCCCGCCTTGGCCGCTTTTTCAGCTTCCTCCTGCTCGCGCGCTATCTCTTCGTCGAGCTTCTTCAACTCTTCCTGCTGCTGCGCCAGCCGCTGCTTGATGGCCTGCCGCTGTTCTTCTGTCAGTTCAACCTGGCCGGGCGCGACGAAGGGGGAATTGACTTCACCGGCGATGTAGCTGCCGAGCTGGTTCAGCCAACTGGAACCGACTTCTCCG
>JBNLAT010000110.1:0-3181 GCA_050302275.1 Thiohalomonadaceae bacterium
TCGCCAAGCTTCGCACCGCCCGTTGCCTGCTGGCCATCGATCATCAGCTTACCCAGGCCATCCGAATCGATCACGGTGTCGAAACCGTCGCCAGCGTTGTAAACGTAAGTATCGTTGCCGATACCGCCGATCAGGATGTCGTTGCCGATACCGCCAATAAGCGTGTCATCATCGGAGGGCGGTAAAGATGGCGTCGGCCAGGTATCGGGGCCACCCACCAGAACATCGTTGCCAGCCCCGCCATTGAGGGTGTCATTGCCGCCCTCGCCGAGAAGAATGTCATTACGGTCGCTGCCGGTGAGTGTGCCAGCTTGGTCGGTATCAAGCCTCACATCAGTCGAAAGATAATCCGATGCATCCAGAACCAAATCTGGGTTGTTCGCATTCAGGTCGGCTACCAGGGCTTCTTTGGCAGGATTCAATGCTTCAATAATCGTAGGAATAGTAGTCAGGCCAGTAACTTCTAACACGCTCTGATAATTTGTATTTCCCGTATCAATCATGCGGCCTGCGCCCGTGCCATCATAGTTCTGTCCATAGGCATTTTCTCGGGCCATGATCCGTGTGCGATGAGCCTCTATCATATGATATATATCTTTGGCTTCCGGAACTTCCACATGTGGTGGATCATTATGATCGTTGTATAAGCCGAAGACTGCCGACTCCAGGTAGCGCCGTTTGGCCCAGCCGTTGTTGGCTCCTGGGTCACTATTTGCCCAGCCATAACGAATCTGATACCAAGCCTCGGCGCGATTACCATGTTGCAGCGCCGTTGCCAAATTTGTACCCACCAAGGCTTGGCTATTATAAAACAGGGATGTTATCGCCACCATTTCACGCGTGTTTTGCAATTCGTTAAAAACACGAGTTCCTTCTGCTGTTCCAACAGTGGTTCCGTCTACTATTCCAATACGGTTTTGTAGTCGCTCTTCCAAATAGACCAACTGATGCACCAAGTCCGCTTCAAACAATGTTTTTGCCTGGTCGGGGGTAAGATCGTTCATGCCAAGGCTGTTTGAAAAAGCGGTAATTAGCGCCTGATGAGTAGTAACCTCGGTCTGATAACCCGCAAGACGTGTCTGATACGTGTCGACCAGCACCTGATGCTCCGCAACCAATATCGCATGTGCTTCAGGTGTAGTGAGGCCTAAAGCGAGATTGTTTTGTGATACTGCCAGAGCCTGACTGGAAGCATCCACTGCGCTCTTCGCGTCTGCCACACTATTCTGCGAAATTTCAAGATCGTTGAGTGAACCTATTATGCCATTCAAGGCAACGTTTTGCGAATCTGACAAAGTGATACCGATCGTAGCAAGATCGGCATCCAGATGGTCGTATCTCACCCAGTCATTTCCACTCTTACGAATGAATGTGTAGCCGTGACCCAGTGTAATGGTGTGATCACCCACATCTCTTGGCTGCGAATCCAGCCCTTCCGCAAGAGAGATGATTGAATAGAGCTGATCACTGAAATTGCTAATGCTGGTGTAGTTGATGGGCATGATTATCTACCTTTACCAGATTTGGACTTTTGAGTGTTGGAAAGTTCACCGTTCTGCGGTGGTGAGTACCAGGCGCAACTATATGGAGGTTGAGGGTGACCAAGTTTTCTAATGCCAAACCAATATAGAGTGGGATGCACACCCCAGTTGTTTTGATATTGTGGACGTATCTCCACAGAAAGTGGGAGATCCCGATACATAATCACCGTATTCAACCGATACAGATTTCGTGGAACTTTACGCATGGCTTGCCACGAGGTCACTCCAGCGCCACCAACCTTGCTCACACATGCCTTGAGATCAACCCATGCATACCCAGTGGACCCTCCACGGTCATCGTCTTCATGGTAGATCAGGTCTTCTTTCCCATTCCCAGGATTGCGATCAAGTTCAATCTGATAATAGCGGTAGGGCGGGCCACCCAAATCTCTGATTGTATAAAAACTGTCTAGCTTAGTTCCTTCTTCTGGGTCTTTATTACAATGATGCCATTTGTTGAGACGAGGATCTTCTGCGTCATTGGTCCTGAGATCCGGCTCTATTGCCTTGATGTTTTTTCCCACAGCAAAATCATTGAGGAATTCAGCACAAAACCCGGGCTCTTTTATATCAGAGCGAGAAAAAGAGAGCTGCTGTTGCTGCTGCCGTACGACATCCCGCATTACCAGCAATTTATCAGCCTCTTTCTCAAAATAGTGGGACTCCTGCCCCTTTGTCGTTGGTATCAGAGCTACAACCCGGTCCAGCTCGCCTATCCGCTGCTGGTATTGCGCCTGTAAGCACGCTGCATCTACACATCCGTTTCGATCATTTAGCCAGTCTCGCTGCTGTTGTTTGAGCGCCAGAAGGTCGGGAGTCTTATTTAGTGCTGCCGAATAGGTTTTGCCAAGCTTTTCATCCAGCTTGGAGAGTTCGGGATCGGCGCAGATCATCTTCTCGACTTTGGTGGAAGCCTTGGAACAATCGAAGCTCGCCGAGCAGGCCGTGCCGGGAAGAAGGAGCAACAGCAGTACAGCCAACCGAATGGTCGCAACAGCACTAAAAGATAATGATACCGCCATGTATCTCTCCCAATGAATCAGGCTTTTCTACAATCAAACACTCGCGATTGGGTCTCCCGCCCCCCTCAAGCAGAAGCCATTTCAGACGACTGCCTCATCACAGTCAAGCGATTTTCCCATTCCTTTGGGAATGGATAGAGGCGAAAAAAGCAGCTAACCAATTGCCTCGCAAAGGCTTACGAAATTATCGCAAAGATAGGCTTTCCCCAAATTTCCCCGGCAATGGGCTTTCATCCAGCGCTCCCACGCTGGCATGCAACTGCAACTCGGCGAACACCAGCCCTGCTTCCGCCTCGGGCGGCGATATCTGCATCGGTATTACCCCTTAGAATGGCCTCCGCCACCGACATTCTGGATTCGCCATAGATGCGGTCGTGCCCGGCACCCGCATGCAGCACATCGCTGCCGGTGCCGCCGATCAGGATATCGTTGCCGCTCCCCGCCTCGATCACGTCGCTGCCGGCGCCGCCATCGAGAATGTCGTTTCCACCGTCTGCCGGAAAACCAGGCCTTTGCTGGCCAAATATCCACCCGGCATCCGTGACAGGAGCGCCGATATAGTCGTTACCGCCGCCGCCCATGATGTGATCGTTGGCAGCTGTGCAATTCAAAAAATCA
>JBNLAT010000111.1:0-3146 GCA_050302275.1 Thiohalomonadaceae bacterium
CCAGTACCAACGGACCGACCATGCCATCCTGCATGCAGGCGAATTCAGTACCTTCGACTGCACGACGGGCCAGCGTGTTCTTAACCACTCGCAGATAAACACCGCCATCACGTGCCTTGGCACGCAATTCGGTCATCTGCGCAGCAGTCAGGCCGTTGTACTCCGCACCAATGGCGGAGTAAGCACTTGCTGCAACTTCGGCGACTTCGGCTACGATGGACTTCTTCTGTTCAAGATTGAGAGCCACGCGAAATCACCTCCTGCGTAGAGTGTGACGATAGAACTGTCACACCACCTTCTCGATTAAGGGACAAAACAGCTGTCCCCACCTTTACGGTGGCCCGCAGGAGAATTCCGTTGGGTGAACACCGTCTGCGCCGGCGGTTTTGCAACCATTAAGCCCCGAGGGGCGCCTGCGGTCTTCGACGTCACCGGCACAAGGCCGGTTGGCCGAATCCACTCGGGGCAGAACCCCGAGTGGACAATTCTTTACAACTTAGAAGGAGAGGGTTGCCTGATCGACAATCACACCCGGACCCATGGTGGTGGAGACCGTTACCTTCTTCATATAAACGCCTTTGGCACTGCTCGGCTTGGCCTTCTGCAGATCCGCCAACAGCGCCTGCAGGTTTTCCTGCAGCTTGTTGACTTCAAAGTCGACCTTACCGATGGAGCAGTGGATGATGCCTGCCTTGTCGGTACGGTAGCGCACCTGACCGGCCTTGGCGTTTTTCACCGCGCCAGCCACATCAGGGGTTACAGTGCCAACCTTGGGGTTCGGCATCAGGCCGCGAGGACCGAGAATCTGACCGAGGGTACCGACCACGCGCATTGCGTCGGGGCTGGCGATCACCACGTCGAAATTCATGTTGCCCTTTTTCACTTCGTCTGCCAGATCGTCCATACCGACGATGTCGGCACCGGCTTCTTTGGCGGCATCGGCGTTGGCACCCTGGGTGAATACCGCAACACGTACGGTCTTACCGGTACCGTTAGGCAGTACAGTCGCACCGCGAACTACCTGATCGGATTTACGCGGGTCGACGCCGAGGTTGACGCTAACGTCAACAGACTCAACAAACTTTGCGGTCGGTATATCCTTGAGCAGGCCCAGAGCCTCTTCGATCGGATAGAGTTTGCCGTGTTCCAGCTTTTCGCTGATCGCCTTGGCGCGTTTTGACAATTTAGCCATGACTTACACCCCCTCCACGTCGATACCCATGCTGCGCGCGGTACCAGCGATGGTACGCACAGCGGCGTCCATGTCGGCAGCGGTCAGGTCGGGCATTTTGGTTGTGGCGATCTCTTCCAGTTGGGCGCGGTTTACCTTGCCAACCTTGTTCTGGTTGGGCACGCCGGAACCGGATTTGATGCCTGCCGCTTTCTTCAGCAGTACTGCTGCGGGCGGGGTTTTAGTAATAAAAGTAAAGCTACGGTCACTATATACAGTGATAACAACCGGAATCGGCATGCCCTGCTCCAGACCCTGAGTCTGGGCATTGAACGCCTTGCAGAATTCCATGATGTTAACGCCATGCTGACCCAGCGCCGGACCGACCGGCGGACTTGGGTTAGCCTGGCCAGCTGCGACCTGCAGCTTGATATAAGAATCTATCTTCTTGGCCATTTTAAACTACCTCGTGTGGGTGCAAACGCCTTGCGGCTCCCCGTATTTTCCGGAGACGACAAAGACACCACGGGCCCGGAATACGCCCGCAGTGCCGATATTAATTACCCTTTTTCGACCTGACCGAATTCCAGATCGACCGGGGTGGAGCGACCGAAGATCAGTACCGCAACACGCAGGCGGCTCTTCTCGTAATCGACCTCTTCGACCACACCATTGAAATCGTTGAACGGACCGTCGGTGATGCGAACCACTTCGCCCGGCTCGAACAGGACTTTCGGCCGCGGCTTCTCCGCACCTTCCTGCACACGGTCCAGGATCTGCATCGCTTCCTTCTCGGAGATCGGCGCCGGACGGTCTGAAGTCCCGCCGATGAAACCCATTACCCGCGGTACATCTTTAACCAGGTGCCAGGTCTCGTCATCCATCTCCATCTGCACCAGCACATAGCCGGGGAAGAATTTACGATCACTCTTGCGTTTCTGACCCTCGCGCATCTCGACCACTTCTTCGGTCGGCACCAGGATCTCACCAAATTTGTCTTCCATGCCGCCGCGTTTAACCCGCTCCTCAAGGGAACGTTTCACCTGGTTCTCGAAACCGGAATAGGCATGTACTACGTACCAGCGAAGTGCCATCGTTCTCAGCCTCCTTGACCAGTCAGCAGTTCAACACCCCAGGCGAGGAACCAGTCGAAGACCCAGAGGATAATGCCGACGAGAACTACCATCGCCATCACCATCATGGTGGTCTGTACAGTTTCCTTGCGGGTGGGCCATACCACCTTACGAACCTCGACGATGGAACCGCGAGTGAAGGCAATGGCACCGGCGCCTACAGTACTGCGCGACGCAATGAAGCCTGCCACGGCAACGCCGAGCAGGAGCCCCAGCACGCGCCAAACCAACGCCTGCTCACTGAATATATAGAAGGCAGCCAGCGCACCGATTAATACCAGCACAGCTACCAGCAACTTGATCTTGTCTGCCATTCCGCCTAAGTCTTTAAGTCCGTTATGCAGCAATTAAATGGCAGGCCAGGAGGGAATCGAACCCCCAACCTGCGGTTTTGGAGACCGCTGCTCTGCCAATTGAGCTACTGGCCTAATAAACACAATGGCGTGAGACAGGGATTCCCTGCCTCACGCGCCAATTTTTCTACTTTGCCGATTGCTTATTCGATGATTTTGGCAACGACACCGGCACCGACGGTGCGGCCACCTTCGCGAATCGCGAAGCGCAGACCTTCGTCCATCGCAATCGGTGCGATCAGAGACACGGTCATCTGCACGTTGTCGCCCGGCATGACCATTTCCACGCCTTCCGGCAGGTCACAGGCACCGGTCACGTCGGTGGTACGGAAGTAGAACTGCGGACGGTAGCCGTTGAAGAACGGGGTGTGACGACCACCCTCTTCCTTCGACAGGACATACACTTCCGCTTCGAATTTGGTGTGCGGGGTGATGGAACCCGGCTTGGCCAGGACTTGACCACGCTCGATTTCGTCACGCTTGGTGCCG
>JBNLAT010000112.1:0-3062 GCA_050302275.1 Thiohalomonadaceae bacterium
CGCGCTTGATGATGTCCGCAGCAGTACCCTGCATCGGCGCATTGATCGCTGTGCGTTCAGCGTACTGACGACGCTGGCCATTACTCGATTTGATATCGGGGATGTAGAGACGACGGCCGAAAACGGTCTCGACGTAACCCTGCTCTTTCGCCAGTTCGCGGGTGGAATCCATATAGGCCTTCACCCCCGGATAGCGGGCAAAGTAGAGATCGACGTAATTCTGTGCCGCGGCACGCTCGATGCCCAGTTGCTTGGCCAGACCGAAGGCGGACATGCCGTAGATCAGACCAAAGTTGATCGCCTTGGCGCTACGGCGCTGCTCGGAAGTCACCTTGTCCAGCGGTTCGCCGAAGACCTCGGCGGCGGTGGCGCGGTGGATATCCTCACCATCGGTGAAAGCCTTGAGCAGGCCCTCGTCTCCGGAGAGATGGGCCATGATGCGCAGCTCGATCTGTGAGTAGTCCGCGGCGACGATGCGATAACCTTTCTCGGCGATAAAGGCCTGACGAATCCTGCGCCCCTCTTCGGTACGCACCGGAATATTCTGCAGGTTCGGATCGGAGGATGAGAGTCGCCCGGTCGCCGCCACCGCCTGATGATAGGAGGTGTGCACCCGCCCGCTGTTGAGGTTAATCATCTGCGGCAGCTTGTCGGTATAGGTCGACTTGAGCTTGGACATGGAACGGTAGTCCAGGATCAGCCGTGGCAACGGGTAGTCCAGTGCCAGCTCCGCTAACACCTCTTCGGCGGTGGAGGGCTGCCCCTTGGGAGTCTTCTTCAATACCGGCAATTCCAGCTTGTCGAACAGGATCGCCTGGATCTGTTTCGGCGAACTGAGGTTAAAGGTGTCACCCGCCTCCTCGTAAGCCGCCTTCTCCAGCGCCTCCATCTTCTGCGCCAGTTCACCGCTCTGCTTTTCCAGCATCGCCTTGTCCACCAGCACGCCGTTACGCTCCATCCGTGAGAGGATCGAAAGCAGTGGCACTTCCAGTTCGCGATAAAGATTTGCCAGTGCAGGAATCGCTTTCAGTTTTGGCCACAGTGTTTGATGCAGACGCAAAGTAATATCCGCATCTTCCGCCGCGTAAGGACCGGCCTGCTCCAACGCGACTTCATTGAAACCGATCTGTTTTGCGCCCTTGCCCGCCACCTCTTCGTAACTGATGTTTTTATGGCCCAGATATTTCAGCGCCAGTGAATCCATGTCGTGACGGGTAGCGGTGGAGTCGAGCACGTAAGATTCGAGCATGGTGTCGTGAGCAATGCCGCGCAGTTCGATACCGTGATTGGCCAACACGCTCATGTCGTATTTGAGGTTCTGTCCGACCTTGAGATGTTTATCGCTCTCCAGTAACGGTTTAAGTTTTTCCAGCACCTCGTTGCGCGGCAGTTGTTGCGGCGCGCCGGGATAGTTGTGTGCCACCGGTACATATGCAGCCTTGTTGGCTTCAATAGCAAAAGAGACACCGACGATCATCGCGTCCATATAATCGAGACTAGTGGTCTCGGTATCAAAGGCAAACAGCTCCGCCTGTTCCAGTTTCTTTAGCCAAACATCGAAGGTTTCCTCGTCGAGAATCACTTCGTATTCACTTTCAACGTTGGCAGGTTGTGCCTCTTCTACCGGCGCATCGCTGCTGCTCAATAATTCGCTTAACCAGCTTTTGAATTCCAACTCGCTGTAGAGATCGCGCAGGGTTTCGTTGTCCGGTGTCTGCCGCTCCAGTTGCAGCGGCTTCAGTTCCATCTCCACATCGCATTTGATCGTTACCAGATCTTTCGACAACGGCAGTTGCTGCAAGCTGTCGCGCAGATACTCCCCCACCTTGCCCTTGAATTCGTCGGCGTTGGCGATGATCTGATCCAGCGAACCGTACTGCTCCAGCCACTTCACCGCGGTCTTCGGTCCGACCTTGGGCACGCCGGGTACGTTGTCGACGGTATCGCCGATCAACGCCAGGTAATCGATGATCCGCTCCGGCGGAATACCAAACTTCTCGGTCACGCCGTCCGGGTCCATGACGGTATCGGTCATGGTGTTAACCAGGGTGACATGCTCATTCACCAGTTGCGCCATGTCCTTGTCGCCGGTGGAAACCAGCACCTTCATTCCCTGTTCCTCGGCCTGTTTCGCCAGGGTGCCGATCACATCGTCCGCCTCGACACCTTCAATGCTCAGCATCGGCAAACCCATCGCCTGCACGATGGCGTGGATCGGTTCGATCTGGCTACGCAGATCAGCGGGCATCGGCGGACGGTTGGCCTTGTACTCGGGATACATATCGTCACGGAAGGTCTTGCCCTTGGCATCAAACACCACCGCCACATGGGCCGGGTCGTAATCCTTGAGCAGGCGACGCAGCATATTGGTCACACCGTAGATCGCCCCGGTCGGCTCACCTTTGGAATTGGTCAGCGAGGGCATGGCGTGGAAAGCGCGGTAGAGGTAGGAAGAGCCGTCCACCAGCACCAGTAATTTGTTGTCCTTGTTCGGCATCGCTTTGCTTTAACGAGTTCAGGAGATTGGGCAAGCAGGATAAACCATCTCTTGCCGGATTGCTGTGCGTCCAAAATCGGAAAAATAAATCACTTTATTATCAATCACTAACATTCGTTAGAAGTATTGACTATTGGCTCATAAAAAGGTTAAATCCGTTTCACCCTGCACCACACGCCTGCCGACCACAGCTTATTGGTTGACATACCGGTGACAAAAACAAAGAGGCGCCGGAGAGTCGAAGGCACTAACAGCGTAGGAGCAATGGGGGAGTTATAAAAAAAACAAAATGAGCTTTCTGCCGGCATATGCCGGCTTTATTTTTTCTGCCCCCTGTTCATCCCTATTCGCACAGGCCACACCAGCCACCTATAATGCGGCTTTCCGAACCAGATTCCGGTTTCCCTTATGAGCGATAATGAAAAGACCCCGCACCACGGCGTGATCCCCGACGACAGCATGCTGACCCGCGAGTCGTGGAAGATCTTCCAGATCATGGCCGAGTTCGTCGAAGGCTTTGAACGGCTGGCGGAGATCCGCCCCTCGGTGAGCATCTTCGGCTCGG
>JBNLAT010000113.1:0-2916 GCA_050302275.1 Thiohalomonadaceae bacterium
ATTCGCCTATCTGCACATCTACTCCCCCTGCCCCACCGGTTGGCGTTTCCCCTCGTCCCAGACCATCGAGGTATGTCGCAAGGGCGTAGAGACCAATTTCGCGCCGCTCTGGGAATATGAACGGGGTGGTGAATTGCACTTTACCCATCCCATCGATAACCCTCTACCGGTCGAGGCCTATCTGAATCTGAGCGGCAAATACCGCCACGTCGACAAGGAGCA
The DNA here is from genome assembly GCA_050302275.1 of Thiohalomonadaceae bacterium. GTDB lineage: Bacteria > Pseudomonadota > Gammaproteobacteria > Thiohalomonadales > Thiohalomonadaceae > JAPHTQ01. Next base: position 223 of record JBNLAT010000113.1, read on the forward strand.
GTTGGCGTATATCCAGGAACAGGTGAATGAGCGGGTAAAAACACTGAAACGCTTTGCCGGATTAAACTAAAAAATAGACTTGAGGAGTGTGACACCATGTCGAATATTGGTGCCGATAAATATTACTTTGATGCCGAAGCCGAGTGCATGCCGCGCGAGCAGCTATTGTCACTGCAGCTGCAACGGCTTAAAAAACGCCTGCAGCACGCCTATGACAATGTGCCGCACTATCGCGAAGCGTTCGATGCCCAAGGGGTGAAGCCGCACGATCTGGAAACGCTGGAAGATCTGGCCAAATTCCCCTTTACCGTGAAGAACGATCTGCGTGACGCCTATCCGTTCAACATGTTCGCCGTTCCCCGCGAACAGATCACTCGCCTGCACGCCTCGTCCGGTACCACCGGCAAGCCGACCGTGGTCGGCTACACCGAAGGCGACATCAACAACTGGGCCGATCTGATGGCGCGCAGTATCTCCTGCGCCGGCGCCCGTCCCGGCGATATCGTGCACAACGCCTTTGGCTACGGCCTGTTCACCGGCGGACTGGGTGCCCATTACGGCGCCGAAAGGTTGAAATGTACCGTCACCCCCATGTCCGGCGGCAACACCGAAAAGCAGATCGCCGTCATGAAGGACTTCGGCTCTCACGTACTCTTCTCCACCCCCTCTTACGCGCTGAACATCGCCGAAGTAGCCAAGAGCGAAGGGGTCGATCTGGCATCCGGTCCGCTACGTATCGGCCTGTTCGGCGCCGAGCCCTGGAGCGATGAGATGCGCGGCGAGCTGGAAAAACAGCTCGGCCTGAAAGCGATGGATATCTACGGCCTATCCGAGATCATGGGGCCGGGCGTGGCTTGCGAATGCCCTGAACAGAATGGCCTGCACGGCTGGGAAGATCACTTCTTGTTCGAGATTATCGATCCCGACACACTGCAACCGCTGTCTTACGGCGAGGTGGGCGAACTGGTGATCACCACCCTGACCAAAGAGGCGCTACCGATCATCCGTTATCGCACGCACGACATCACCCGCCTGACCGATGAACCCTGCGCCTGCGGCCGCTCTCATGTGCGTATCCTGCGCGTCGCCGGCCGCAACGACGACATGATGATTATCCGTGGTGTCAACGTCTATCCGTCGCAGATCGAATCGGTCCTGGTCGGCATCGCCGGTGTCGCTCCGCATTACCAACTGGTTATCCAACGCGAAGGGGTATTGGACACCCTGACCGTGGACATCGAGGCGGAAGCCGATTTCAACGGTGACAAGCAAGCCCTGGGAGCGGAAGTGAAACACCACATCAAGTCGCTGATCGGTGTGACCTGCACGGTCAACGTACTGGGTACCGGCGAGGTGCCGCGCTCCCAGGGCAAGGCCGTTCGGGTACGCGACCTGCGCAAGAAATAAGCAGTTCGTCTGCAGAGCTGGTGATGATGGAGAGAAGGCATTTTTCTCGCAAAGAACGCAAAGAGTACAAAGACGGTAGGAAACCGAATTTAAGTAGATAACTCCGTTTTCCTTGGCGTTCTTTGCGTCTTGGCGAGAGTATAAAACATTATGGAAAGAACTAAACCGAGGAGGTTATCGTGGGCTTTTGCAACGACTGCAGCCACTGGCGATTCGAGGAAAATGTCGTCCTGCGCAACGAGCACGAACAAGAGGGCTTCGGTCTCTGTGAACTGTTCGATCAGATGCGCGCCAATCCGTTGCGCGCCCTGATACGCACCGACGATGAATTTGCCGAGATCCAGACCCGCGGCGAGTTCGGCTGTAATCTGTTCGAGCAGAAGTAGCACACGGGGCACGACCCCGGAACACGATGAAGCGGCTTCCGGCAAAGGGAGTTATACAGGGTGAGGACGTGTCGGGCCAGGAGGCCCGAGCACGCCCGACCCGCCTGTGGACACTGGCAGAGAGAACATGAAAGAGGAAACCCTATGACTATCCGAGATCGCGTTGATGCACTGCTGAGTCGTATGCTGGATGCGCCACAGTATCCTACTCAAGGCGCTGTGCTGTTTGTCGATCTGGAGCAACGCACCCACCGCAAGGCGTACTTGCCGAAGGCGGTAACGACCACCTTCCTGAGTGGCCGGGGTGCCAATATGTTCCTGCTTTATAACCTGCTTTCCGGCAACAACGCGGAACCGCTCGATCCGGAAGTTCCGCTGATTTTCGGCAGCGGCATCTTTACCGGCTACATGGCTTCCGCCACCCGCGGCAACGTCACCAGCCTTTCGCCGGAGAGCGACGCGATCCTCGACAGCAATGCCGGCGACTATTTCCCTGCTTTTATGCGCCACCACGGTTACGACCACCTGGTGCTGTATGGACGCCACCCGCAATGGACGCTGCTGAAGATATCCTTTGAAGACGTGCAATTCCTGGACGCCACGCCTTACCTGGGCATGAATAACCTGGATGTCACCGAAGCCATCGAGCGCGATTTCGAACGTACCGAACGCAAAGACATGGCGCTGGCACGCATCACCAGCGCCGGCGAAAACCAAGTGCTCAGCGCCGGTATCATGGGCGGCATCAAGGCGATCTGGGCGCGCGGCGGCGCTGGCGTTGGCGGCGCGCGGGGCCGAGGTCACGGCGCTGGCGCGCTCGGCCGACAAGCTCGAGGCGCTGCTGCCCGAGCTGAAGGCGGCCGGGGCGAGCGAGGCGCGGGCCCTGAGCGTCGACTTGAAC
>JBNLAT010000114.1:0-2794 GCA_050302275.1 Thiohalomonadaceae bacterium
TGGCGAAGTGGTGAGGGGTGAGATTGAAGTTGGCGAGGAAGCACGGTTGCTGGTTGATGACGTGCGCCGCGCAGATATTCGTCGGAACCATACGGCAACCCATATTTTGCACCGTGAACTGCGGGCGCATTTGGGCAGCCACGTGACGCAGCAAGGCTCGTTGGTGGCACCAGACCGACTGCGTTTTGACTTCTCGCATGATCAGGCGGTGGATAAAGAGACCCTGGCAAAAATAGAGGCAGATATCAACGGTGCAATTTTAGCCAATCATCCGGTAAAAATTCACTTCATGGATCAGGAAGAGGCTATTGATAAGGGTGCGATGGCGCTGTTTGGCGAAAAGTATGGCGACAAGGTACGCGTACTCTCCATGGGGGAGTTCTCGATTGAACTCTGCGGCGGTACCCATGTCAGTCGTACCGGTGATATCGGTTTGCTGAAGATCGTTAGCGAAGCTGGTGTGGCCGCCGGTGTGCGCCGCATTGAGGCGGTCACAGCACAAGGTGCATTGGACTGGTTGGCGGGGAATGAGGAGCGGTTGGACCGCGTCGCCGGATTAGTGAAATCGGGCCGTGATGATGTGGCCGACAAGGTACAGCAAGTCCTGGAACGTAGCCGCAAACTGGAAAAGGAGCTGGAGCAGCTCAAGGCCAAACTGGCCAGTAGTCAGGGCTCCGACCTGCTCTCCCAGGCGGTGGAGATCGACGGTATTAAGGTATTGGCCGCCAATCTGGAAGGGGCTGACCCCAAGGGGCTGCGCGATACCGTCGACCAGTTGAAAAACAAACTGGGTACCGCCGCGGTGCTACTGGCCACCGTGCAGGAGGGCAAGATTAGTCTGGTTGCGGGTGTGAGCAAGGATGCCGTTGATCGGATCAAGGCCGGTGACCTGTTGCAGAGCGTTGCCATACAGGTGGGTGGAAAAGGGGGCGGTCGCCCTGATATGGCCCAGGGTGGAGGCACCGAACCTGACAAGCTTGCTGCCGCGCTCGGTTCTGTTGAGGGCTGGGTCAGGCAGCAAATAGGGTGCTAAATGTCACATTCCTCTTTAATTTTGTCGAGATTTAGTGTTTAATCTCCGGCCTTCGAATCCCGAGCTTCTATGGCACTTATCGTACAAAAATATGGCGGTACCTCGGTTGGTAGCGTTGAACGCATTACCCACGTTGCGAACAAGGTAAAGGCGTTCCGCGATCGGGGCGATGACGTCGTTGTGGTGGTCTCTGCCATGAGCGGCGAGACCAATCGTCTGCTCGATCTGGCCAGGGGGATCAACCCCGAACTGGATCCGCGTGAAACCGATGTACTCCTCTCTACTGGCGAGCAGGTTACCATTGCGTTGCTCGCTATGGCGCTGAAAAAACTGGGTTGTGATGCCTGCTCATACACCGGGGCACAGGTCCATATCCTGACCGATAGCATGCATAACAAGGCACGCATTCTGGATATCGATGAGAGCAAAATGCGTCGTGATCTGGATAAGGGGCGTGTTGTCGTTGTTGCCGGTTTCCAGGGCGTGGATGAGCATGGCAGTATCACCACTCTGGGTAGAGGCGGTTCCGATACCACAGCAGTGGCCCTGGCCGCTGCACTCAAGGCCGACGAGTGTCAGATCTATACCGATGTGGATGGTGTTTACACTACTGACCCGCGTGTTGTTCCGGAAGCGAGTCGCCTTGAGCGCATCACCTTTGAAGAGATGCTGGAGATGGCCAGTCTCGGTTCAAAGGTTTTGCAGATTCGCTCGGTTGAGTTTGCAGGTAAGTACAATGTGCCGCTGCGTGTGCTCTCCTCCTTTGAGGATGGCCCCGGTACCCTGATCACCTATGAGGAAGACGGTATGGAAGAAGCGCTAATTTCCGGCATCGCCTTTAACCGCGATGAAGCCAAGCTGACCATGCAGGGCGTGCCTGATCAACCCGGTGTTGCCCACCGTATTCTTGGTCCCATCGGTGATGCGAATATCGAAGTGGACATGATTGTGCAAAACATCGGTGCTGATGACACCACCGATTTTACCTTTACCGTTCATCGTAATGACTACGCAAAGGCGTTAAAGGTGCTGGAGAAGACTGCCAAGGAGATTGGTGCCCGTGAGGTTTCCGGCGATGACAAGATCGTCAAAATCTCACTGGTAGGTGTTGGTATGCGTTCACACGCTGGGATTGCCAGCACTATGTTTGCTACTTTAGCAAAGGAAGGCATCAACATTCGTATGATCTCCACGTCGGAAATCAAGATATCCGTTGTCGTGGATGAGAAATACCTGGAGCTGGGTGTGCGCGCCCTGCACAGTGCATTTAATTTGGAAGCAGGAACCACGGTGTCTGCGAAATAATCGCAGATTGTTTTACAAATCATATATCACTACTAAGATAGCCACAGGAGGGCAGGGAATGCTGCCAGCCTTAATGGCGATAAGTGGGAAACCCGGTTCCTACCGGAACCCTGCGGAAGGAATTATAGGAGTAATAAAATGCTGATTTTGACTCGGCGAGTAGGTGAAACCCTCATTATCGGTGACGAAGTAACCGTTACCGTGCTCGGAATTAAGGGTAATCAGGTCCGTATCGGGGTGAATGCGCCGAAAGACGTATCAGTTCACCGTGAAGAGATTTACGAGCGGATTCAACGCGAAAAAGAAGATAATCCCGGCAATAGCTGAATATCGGTCTTTACCTGCGTGGTCTGCGCAGGTATCCTTTCGTGCGCATTCTGGAGAGCTGGCCGAGTGGCTGAAGGCGCACCCCTGCTAAGGGTGTATAGGGGAAACTCTATCGAGGGTTCGAATCCC
>JBNLAT010000115.1:0-2667 GCA_050302275.1 Thiohalomonadaceae bacterium
TACAAGGCCTGGCCCGTGCTCTTTCCCGAGATTGCCGTCTCCGTTCCCGCCGATCCGGCCTGCGACCTGCGGGCAGGTCCCTGCCGCTCGACGTTCGCAGGCGGCGAGGTCAGCTTCGCCATCGAGCCGCGTACGCTACCGCTGGTCAAGCCGCTGCAGCTGCGGGTCGAGCTCAAGGGCATGCAGGCGCAACAGGTGGCGGTCGAATTCAGCGGCGTCGACATGAACATGGGTTTCAACCGCTTCCCGCTCAAGCCCGCGGGGGAGGGGGTCTTCACCGGAGAGGGTCTGCTGCCGGTCTGCGTCAGGGACGCCATGGAGTGGGAGGCCAAGGTGTTGATCGCAACCGGCCGGGGACTGACCGCGGTGGCCTATCGCTTCATCACGGTGCGGCCGGGAGCGGCGATGCCGGGTCAAGATAACTAGCGGCGCTTCAGCGATCAGTCGTCGACGATGGAGAGATAGGCGAAGATATCGCGTAGCTCGTCGTCATTGAAATCGAGCAGCAGCCGGTCCTCCGGGGCCTCCGGATCGTGGATGCGCACGCCTTCCCGATACTTCTTCACCTGTCGCCACAGATAGTTGGTGTACTGGCCGGCCAGCAGGGGTACCGCCTTGTCGGCGCGTCCCCAGCCTTCGCTGCCGTGGCAGCTGGCGCACTCCTTGCGATAGCGCTTGCGGCCCAGCTCCACGTCGCCCGGCGCGCGCGGGATCTGCATCAACTGCTTCGACTCCAGCAGCCGCTCATAGGCGTTGAAGCCGGGTGCGTTCTCGTCCACCGGCGGCAGTTTGGTCTTGAGTTCGATGCCCTGCAGGAAGTGTGCGATATCTTCGATGTCCGGATCCGGCATCTGGCGGTCGTCTACATACTCGATCATCGCCATGTTCGGCCGCTTGCGCTCGCGAAACAGATGTAACTGCCGGGCCAGGAAGGGGGCGGGCATGCCCGCGAGTCGGGGATACTCCCCCTCGTTACCGCCCTGGCCGTATTCGCCGTGACAACCGGCGCAGACCTCATTGATGTCCTGGCCGTTCTCCAGATCGATGGCGAACAGGGGCGGGCTGCAGAGCAGCAGCAGGGCGGCGGAGAGCTGTTTCAATCGCGGCATCGGCGGCAGATTTCTGGTGATATGGGTCTCTGTCGACAGATAAGTCATAACGACAGTGGGATTTCACCATGTTGACCCGATATGGGTTTGATATGCGTCAAGTTCGAGTTAAGGCCGAGGGGGTTGAATAACCCTGAAAAAGGCATAGCAACTCACCCGGTGACTTTGACCATGAACGACCCCGATCTCTCCAACCGGCTCTCGGACTCCGACATCAAGGCGTTGTTCAGCGCCATCGACCAGAAGGACGTCCTGACCTTTTCCGATTTTCTCTCTCTCGACGTCAGCTTCCGTTTCGGCAACGCCGAACCCATAGAGGGCAGGCAGCCGGTCACGGAGATGGTGCAGGGCTTTTTCGACTCGATTCAAAACCTGGAGCACGAGCTGCAGGAGATCCTGCGCGACGGCAACGCCATCGTCTGCCGGGGGGAGGTGACCTACACCCGCCACGACGGCAGCCGGCTCAAGGTGCCGTTCATGAACTACTTCGGCATCGCCAAGGGCCTGATCCGCGAATACCAGATCTACATCGACGCCTCGACCCTATATACCGCCTAGACACGGACCGGCATATGAAAAGCCTCTACCTGCTCCTGCTGCTGACCCAGAACGGCGCCGGCGACATCAACGCCGCTTTCGTCAACAGCGACAGCCTGGAGTCCTGCGAACAATCGCGTCTGCTGGTGGAGGCGATCTTCAAATCCCGATCGATCCCCGTGCTGTACCAACAATGCCTGCCTTCAGAGCTGAGGTTTTCACCCTTTCAACACGCCGACTCCACGCGGGTCGAGCGGCATCACTATCTGATCGTACCCCCCGGGGAGGGGAGTGATCTGCGGATAGAGCCGATGGAAGGTCAGCAAGGCTGTCTGGCGCAACGCCGACAGGTAGAACCGATGACCGCATATTGTGCCAGTTCGGTTCAAGGCTTACTTGAGTAGGAGTAACTCCCAGACAGCGATGTGCTGACTGAAGCTCAGATGGCACAAAAAAATACGGGAGCCTACGAGGCGCTACAATATTTTGAAAACTTGCGTTTCTAGCTCAAATGCACTAAAACGTAACGATAATGCGCTTAAAATCATAGGGATAGCTGCCGGAATGGAAGCATCAAATCAACCCAAGCGACTCGTAACAATACCAGCCCCATTTGATTCCTACATGCATGGAAACTCTGGGTGAGATGAGAGTGGAATGATATGGTTTCAAATGAGAACATTATTAAAACAAATGGCGGCGTATTGCAATTATTTGTGCTGGCGTCATAACACAATACATGCGCCAGCTACATAATCACCTGTTGCACAAATAGAAGGAAGGGAAAGGACTAAACATTACCCACACAACGTCATGCCGAAAAGGATAAGTTTATTAGTCGGAGGATCGCATGGAAGCGACGCTACAAAGTCTATTTCGATCGGAGTTTGAAAGCTATAGAAAGGAACACGGACTGAGCATGGATCAGATCAAGGCGGCACAAGCGATCATGGACTGTCAGAGCGACGCACTCGGACATGAAGAGTGGGTGTGCCGTAACGATGGGCACGTAGAGCGCGCG
>JBNLAT010000116.1:0-2630 GCA_050302275.1 Thiohalomonadaceae bacterium
CCGTGCACGATTCAGCAGCTTCCTCGGTCCGCAGATGCGTGCACACCTTGAGTTCATGCGTTCCCTGGGACATCGCTACAATACGGAAGCACATATTTTAGATCGCTTTGACCGGTTCTTGCAGACCAGGGCCGATCTCGTCGAGCAGCCACTTCCGGTACTGATCGATGCTTACCGGCAGGTCCGTCCTGGCGCGCATCACGCTGTGGCGGCGCTAAGATGTGGGCGGATGCTCTCGAAGGCGGCGCACCATCATGACCCGAGCGTCGCGATTATCCCAAGACATCGGCAGCTGGAACGGGAAGCACGAGCAGAATATCGCCGTCCTTACATTTATACACCGGAGGAGATCGCCAAATTACTGGACATCGCACGGTCTCTTCCATCGCCGCTGTGCCCATTACGGCCACATAGCGTCTATACCATGCTGGTATTAGCGTATTGTGTCGGCCTCCGGTTGGGCGAGATCGCAAACCTGAAGGTCGGGGATGTCAATCTCAAGGAAGCCACCATCGAGGTCCGCGAAACGAAGTTCTTCAAGACTCGACGCTTGCCCTTGCCCCCGAGCGTTGTGAACGCGGTGGGCGATTATCTGAAAAAACGCCAGAACGCAGGTGCTCCAGTGGATTATACGGCAGGGCTGTTCTGGCATGAAAAAAATGGTAGCTATTCCTATGGAAGGGTCAGTCAGCTCTTGGTGGAGGTGCTGCGCCGGGCGGGTATCAAACCCGCTCAGGGCAAGGTGGGCCCCAGAATCCACGATCTTCGCCACGCGATGGTGTGTAATCGAATGCTGAGCTGGTATCAGCAGGGCATCAATCCGCAATTGCGCCTACCGCAACTGGCCACCTATCTTGGGCACAAAAGTATCGACTCAACACTCGTCTATCTGAACATCACGCAAGAAATAATGCAGATCGCCAGCAACCGTTTCCGGGAGCGCTCCGCATACATCCTTCAAGACCAGGAGAATCAAGTATGAAAATCGCCTCCTTCCCGAATCTGCTACAGGCTTTCTTTTATGATCGGCTGGGCCACCAGCGCAATCTTTCCCACTACACGGTGATGTCATATCGCGATACCTGGCGGCTATTCTTGCGTTTTGTCTGCGAGCGAAGTCGAAAATCCATCGCAGCCATAACACTGAACGACATGGATGCCGCTACAGTGCTTGCGTTCCTGCGACATCTTGAAGAAGAGCGAAAAGTTTGCGTCGGCACACGTAACTGCCGACTGGCTGCAGTACACGCGTTTTTTGACTTCGTCGCCGAGCGTGAGCCCTCTCTTGTTGCTCAGTGTGCTGAGATTGCCCGCATCCCCAGTAAGCGAACGAATCGACCGACGATGTGCTACTTGGAGGAGGACGAAATCATCGAGATCCTTAAGCAACCAAATAGTTCCACCACCGAAGGCCAGCGCGATCATGTACTGTTCTCCCTCCTCTACAACACCGGGGCGAGAATACAGGAAGCTCTCAATATCACTCCTGGCAGCATCCGCTTCGACTCTCCCGCCCATGTGCACCTCATTGGCAAAGGGAAGAAGGAGCGCATCTGTCCGCTGTGGCCCGAAACTGTAACGCTCCTTAAGGCGTTGTTGAGACGGCAACCACGGGCGGATGACGAGCCGATCTTCGTCAACTGCTACGGGCAACCGCTTGGGGCCGCAGGTGTGCGATTCAAGCTCAATCAATATGTCCAGGCAGCAGCTCAAACCATGCCATCACTGAGAAAGAAGAAGATCAGTCCGCACGTTTTTAGGCACTCGGCGGGCGTCATGTTGGTCGCCGCCGGCGTTGATATCACCGTGATCCGAAACTGGCTAGGCCATGCACACCTGGATACTACAAACCTCTATGCGCGAGCTAATCTTGAGACGAAACGAAAAGCGCTTGAGCAGGTCGATCCATCATCACGGCCGGGTAAGCCTCCTCGCTGGAAGAAGGATGCTGAGCTTCTGGCCTGGCTTGACTCTCTATGAAGGAGTTATCCGATAATGAGAAGTTATGATGGCCCACACCACCAGGAGAATCAGTGGTGCGGGCCACCTTCTTCGCATTAAAAGTTCCTTCTGATTTCCCTGTAAACTGATTGTCGACCAGGGAGCCGCCTATCGCGCGCAGAGCCTGCAGTGCATTTGTGCTCGGCTATCGATTACGCTGATTTATTGTCGTCCCTATGAGCCGGAAGCCAAGGGAAAATTAGAAAGGTGGCACAGGGTCGTTCGCGATCAGTTTCTCAGCGAGTTAACCAGCCGGCACCTGCAAAGCCTGGAAACGCTTAACAGCGCCTTATGGGCGTGGATTGAAAGTGTTTACCACCAACGCATCCATTCGGCGCTGGGTTGTTCGCCGCTTTCGCGGTGGCAACGGGATTTGGACACCGTTCGCTCCCTGAGACCTTTTGTGACGCGGCTCGATGAGCTGTTTTACCATCGCGAGAAGCGCAAAGTTCGCAAGGACGGCACCGTCTCGTTTCAAGGACATTATTTTGAAGTCCCTTACCGACTGACCGGAACCTTGATTCAATTGGTGGTGGATCCCCAGGCCGGCAAAGTCGTTGGCGTGGAGTCCCTGGACGGTGAACACCTGGGGGAGGCGACACCCTTAAATCGCCTCAGTAACAATCATC
>JBNLAT010000117.1:0-2509 GCA_050302275.1 Thiohalomonadaceae bacterium
AGTGACTACCAGCGTTTTCTCAAGCGGAACACGCTCATCTGTTCGATGAGTGCTGTCGGGCATTGTGGCGACAATGCAGCATGTGAAGGCTTTTTCGGCATGCTCAAGCGAGAGCGGACAAACCATCGACGTTATCGCACGCGTAATGAAGCCATGGCAGATGTATTTAACTACATCGAACGGTTCCACAATCCGAGAATGCGGCGTAGAGTGGCACGGCAAGATCAGAAGTTTTCAGTCTTTTAAAACCGTCCGTGGAAACGGGGTAGAGCCCAAGTAATAAAAACGCTGCTAATAGCTATTGTAAATTGATAGAACCTTCCAAGAGGTGTTTTATTAATGCAAATTTCAGATAGTAATCGTCGCGCTCTTTTCGCAATTGTCTTTGATATATTGTATTCAAGCTCCATTTCTTTTTACCGCTAACGACTAGATATGCGGCGCTGGCGCGATAGCGACAGCGTCCGAGCGAACGATAGTGAGCGGCATGATTTTCTTGTTAAGCATTTGGAAAATTCCTTTCACCACACTCCGGACATATACCAGACATAATAAATTGCTTAGCAACGTTAGCTTTAATTGGAGCATTACAGACTATGCATACATGCCCCATGTGAACAAGCAATTTTGAAGCAATATACTGACCGATAGTCGCTATGATCATAAAAACAAAAATTGCCAATATAGATATCAATATTGATGATTTTTCAGATTTGTTCAGTATATATACGAGCATTAATGCCACAACCGCAAGAATGGAAGATGATACTGAAATTATCATCTCATACTTACGAGCCCTTTTACTCAATAATGCGAATTCTGTACGTTCCATATGATGCTTAACGTTCAGCGAACCGGCGAAGGCGCGTCAGCGCCGAAGTCCGAGTTGCGCTGCTGGTTATGTGTCATTTCCCCACCACCTTCGCAAGCCATTTCTTGAAAGATGTTAGCTCTTTCGCGTCCGGGATAACTTCATACAACTGAACTAGATTTTCACGAGTTAGCAGCACTTGGCCAGCCTTCACTGCGGTTCTAACACGCTCCAGCTTTTCCTCAAATTCTTGGCACCACTTGACCCAAAAGCGGAGCTCGCTCGAGGTCGCTGTATCGACGTCAAAATCTGTCAGTTTTGCAAGATTGGGTTCTACATCCAGAACAAGTATCTCTCGGATATTGTACTCGTGGTAAAGGCACTCGATGCCGCCAAGATTGCCCTTTTGCTCCTCGACGTATTGTGGCCGAGGCAATGACTTGCCAGCCATTACCTCCATTTCCTTAACTTCTTCTTCCGTAGCCAAGCGTGGAATACGGATTAATCCATCTCGCGCCCGGATCATTTTCCCAACCTCGCTCACTAGAATGTCGGGGCAACCATGGTTCCGCTCCGCCAATGCTCTGCTAGTGAGATACACCCAATCGGCACCTTTCTCCCCACCTCGCAGTCTGGAAACCTCTTCGAGGTAGCCTTCGAGTTGGAACAGGAAGGACGCAATAGCCTGTCGGTTTTGGTGATCAGTCAGTGCTTGGACAAATACCTTGGAAAATTCATCGAACTTTACCCCAAAGTGATTTTTACCACAGATATTTCCAATATTTGTGACCCTTCCGGATTTCGTCGTGACGATATAGCCGCGGCCGTGAGGCTGGTGGCACGCAGTGAGGCCGCAGGCGATCTTGTCTTTAAAAATGTACCTGCCGATGATTTCCTTCAATTCCTCTTTCTCAGGATCAAGGTCGATAGTAAATCCTGGAAGTTGCATAATCTCTTCCCAAGACTCGACATCTTCGAATCCGCGTTCACCGTTGAGGGTGATCATTAGTTACGACCTCGCACCTGACACATAACGTTGCTTTCAGCGGAGCAGGTGCGAGAGCGCCTGTGTCCGTTGAAAGGCCTGGTTAGCTGCCAAAACGGATAAGAATATCCGTTCCCTCTGACATTTGTGCATGATATTTACTTTCAGGCTTTTCATCTGAACTAGAAATCCTATTATAAATAGAGAATATACAATCTTCTTTCTGATTGAAATCTACTTGAAACTGTATATGCTCCCCTACAGCCTCAAATACACGCTTTCCATTAAGTAGCACCTTAACCGTTTTAGGGAGGAATTTAGCATCTTGATAACTTCCCTTATTCGTTTCGATATTGCATTCTTTTAGTTCAATCTTCTTCAATTCATCGATACATTTATCGAGCTTACTCTTCATACTTTCTGCTGTTTCATTTTCACTGCTCTCGGGAGGTGTCGCGTTTCCAGATTTACCCACAGAGATAGAAAATGAACCTGGATATTTCAACAACTTGTCTGACCACTTATGATTTATAAATGACAGGTCGTCTATTCTCTCTGAACCAGCCGACCAGAGTTCTCCGCCTGCAATTCCAACCGCATGTAATGCATTCAAATCAGTTAAATCAATACATAGCGGATTTTGATAATTCACCATGAAAGTTATGCATTTCCCCATCTGACTTCTCGCAGCTAACAGGTGATTATGTAGCTGG
>JBNLAT010000118.1:0-2479 GCA_050302275.1 Thiohalomonadaceae bacterium
GCTCGAGAATTGAATAGCGGCCCGAAAAGTTTAAGTTTGTTGATGATGAGCTTTGAGTTGAGGTATTCGCTGCGCTCAGGGTTTATAGCCCCCTCTCCCTGGCCCTCTCCCGCGCGGGGAGAGGGGACGCTCATTTCGAGTGCATCGGAAGCTTCCTGTCAGTTCCCGGGAACAAGCTTGCAGTTTCTGATGCTCCTGATCAGTGAATCCCCTCTCCCCGCGCGGGAGAGGGCCAGGGAGAGGGGGCTATAAACCCGTGAGCGCAGCGAACTCCTCAATTCACCTCTCAAAACAGTTGCTGGTTACTGGTTCTCTGGCTGAGTATCTTGGGTAACCAGGTTCCCGATTGTGAACGATGGGCGGGATCAGAGTAAATTTACTCTGGCCCCACTCTTATCGATATTAGCGTTTAGTATTCTCTGACCCGTTTATTCCAGGAAGAGCAAATGAATCAGATGATATTGATATGGTTCCGGCGTTTTCGTCCAGATTATGGTCAAAAATTCAGGTTCCACAGAGCCCTATCGGAAGCATGTTCGGGACTTGCCTACCCTGTCACGATCCAGGACAGTTCATACGATTCAAATCTTTTGGGAAGCTTTTGGAGGAGAGGCTGGTTCATTATTCCCCTAGCCATGCTAGCTTTTATCATCGGCATGATCATTATCATGCTACTGAGCCTTATGCTCTTACCAGACAACCTTTCTAAAGCAGGCTGGTTAGCAGGAACACTCATCTTGCTCGTCCTTATTCTTTTTCTGTCTTTTAAAGCCTATAAACGACTCGGCTATAAATCATACATCGACAAACAGACCAAAGATAAGCTGACCCATACTCTAGAGTCTATTAAGGCAGGTCAAATCAATAACATCATGGGAGTCGATGTTATTCAATGCAGTGATAATGTGTGGCAGGACCTAGTAACTACCGCACTTGCCAAAATAGATATTGCAATAATTGATATCTCGGAATTAACAGACAATTTAGCATGGGAGATAACTCAAGCCTTTAAACATCTCCCAAAGGAAAGAATTGTTTTTGTTTGTGATGAGGAATCAAATCGACCTGATCTGATCGCAAGCCTTAACCAACTTTTATTGACACACGACATTGAAGCAGACTCAGCTGACATCAGGAATGAACTGTTTATATATCCATCAACGCAAGCGGGCGTCGGCCCTGGGCGTAGACGGCAAATGGTTAAAGTTGTGAAACAACTGCGCACAATTATCTCTGATCGTTTACTTCCTGAATAAACACGATGTAGCAACAAGGCAACTTCATTCGAAATCAAAGCTGCGCGAGTCATGCTTCACCATGCAACTTCAGAGGAAGCTACACATAATAGGCGACAGACTACTGACTTCTTCGCTCTACCTACTAATCATCTGCAATAAGTGGAAAGGCCGACCTGAGCCCGTTAAAGATATCCGGCCTCTTTGAGCATGCGACGCAGCTTGGATTGATTCCAACCCGTCAGCCGCTTGTCATCCACCAGAATCATCGGCACACCCCGGCCACCGAGCTTTTTGAACTCTTTTTGGGCAGACTTGTTTTTGCCCACATTGCGGCTCGTGTAGTCGACATGGTTGGATTGCAGGAACCGGCGCGCCTTGATGCAGTAGGGACAGCTGTCTGTCTCGTAGAGCACCACGGAGGAATCGGAGACGCCGAGTTGATCGCTGTCGATACTGACGATGCCGTCAGGTAAGGAGGGAAAGGCATCCTGCAAGGCCTGGCTGGTGCTCTCCACACCCTGCTGTACGACGCGCTCCTTGGTGTCCTCTATCGCGTCCTTGAACATGGCGCCAAAATCAACGGCCTGGACGGGCAGCGCCAAAAAGGTGAATGCCAGAAGTATGGCGAGTGGTGAATGTCTCACGAATCTTTCCTTGTCCCTGTGAGGAATCAGTCGGTTCCAATTACGCCAACGGCCTGATCGGAGGTGCGTCTCGCGGATCGTCCCGCATAGCTGCCGGCGATACCCGGTCCGTCGATCGCCGGCGGCTATTCTGCACCTTTTCCATCATTCAGTCACACGCCTTCTGACAACCCCCTGTCCTGTCGTCTTCACGACGCGCTCGTGCGGATGAAATCGATACGATTGCGCATCGCCGCGTAGTAGACCACCGGGATCACCACCAGGGTGAGCACGGTGGAGACGAAGAGACCGAAGATCAGCGACACGGCCAAGCCGCTGAAGATCGGATCGTCGAGGATGAAGAAACCGCCGGCCATGGCGGCGACGGCGGTCAGGGCGATGGGCTTGGCGCGTACCGCGGCCGAGTTGATCACCGCCTTTTCCAGGGCCATGCCCTCGCGCACCTGCTGGTTGACGAAGTCGACCAGCAGGATCGAGTTGCGCACGATGATGCCGGCCAGGGCGATCATGCCGATCATCGACGTCGCCGTGAAAAACATGCCGGTCAGCGCGTGGCCCGGGAGGATGCCGACAAGGGTCAGCGGAATCGGGGCCATG
>JBNLAT010000119.1:0-2219 GCA_050302275.1 Thiohalomonadaceae bacterium
ACTCCCGTTCTGGCGGTTTCCACAAGGTCGGTTTCGAGGGCGGTCAAATGCCGCTGCAGCGTCGTCTGCCGAAAATCGGTTTTACCTCCCGTGTAGGCCGCACCACCGCTGAGATTCGTTTGCACGAACTGGCGCTGGTCGAGGGCGACGTGGTTGATCTGGTTGCACTGAAGGCGGCCAACATCATTCGTCAGGACATCAAGCGTGCCAAGGTTATCGCCTCCGGCAAGCTGGAGAAGGCCGTAACCGTACGTGGTCTGGGCGTCACCAAAGGTGCCAAGGCCGCCATTGAGGCTGCCGGCGGTAAAGTAGAGGACTGATATGGGCGCCTCTGCTTCAGCGATGGCTAATGCCATGTCCGGCGGGAAGCTGACCGAGCTGAAGCAGCGTCTGCTGTTTGTCCTTGGTGCACTGCTGGTTTTCCGCATCGGCACCCACATCCCGGTTCCCGGTATCGACCCGGTGGCCCTGGCCAAACTGTTCGAGCAGCAGCGCGGTACCATCCTTGACATGTTTAACATGTTCTCCGGTGGTGCTCTGCAGCGCTTCTCGCTGTTTGCCCTCGGTATCATGCCTTACATCTCGGCGTCGATTATCGTCCAGCTGCTGACCAAGGTGTCACCGAAGCTGGAGCAGCTGAGCAAAGAGGGCGCAGCCGGCAAACGCAAGATTACCCAGTACACCCGCATGGGTACGCTGGTGCTGGCGACCTTCCAGGCGTTCGGTGTGGCGGTGATGCTGGAGTCGCAGATGGCGGGTAACATGCCGGTCGTGACCGACCCCGGTTTGGCCTTCCGCCTGGTCACTGCAACGACTTTGGTTACCGGTACCCTGTTCCTGATGTGGCTGGGTGAGCAGATCACCGAGCGCGGCATCGGTAACGGTATTTCGTTGATTATCTTCGCTGGTATCGTCGCGGGTTTGCCGCGCGCTATTGGCGGTACGCTGGAACTGGCGCGCACCGGTGAGATGAACCCGGCGACCATTCTGGTGTTGTTTGCGGTAGCACTGGCGGTGACTGCGCTGGTGGTCTTCGTCGAACGAGGACAGCGCCGCATTACGGTTAACTACGCCAAACGGCAGCAGGGGCGCAAGATGATGGCGGCCCAGTCCAGCCACTTGCCGTTGAAGGTGAATATGGCCGGTGTTATCCCGCCGATCTTCGCCTCGTCGATCATCCTGTTCCCGGCGACGCTGGGTGGATGGTTCGCCAATGCCGAGGGCATGGGCTGGCTGCAGAATATTTCGGCGATGTTGTCGCCCGGCCAACCGCTCTATGTGGCGTTTTATGCGGTAGCGATTATTTTCTTCTGCTTCTTCTATACGGCGTTGATGTTCAACCCCAGGGAGACAGCGGATAACCTGAAGCGCTCCGGCGCATTCGTTCCCGGAATCCGTCCCGGTGAGCAGACCGCGAAGTACATCGACAGCATCCTTGGTCGCCTGACCCTGGCCGGTGCCATGTACATCACCCTGGTCTGTCTGCTGCCGGAGTTTCTGATTCTGTCGTGGAACGTGCCGTTCTACTTCGGGGGCACCTCACTGCTGATTATCGTGGTGGTGGTAATGGATTTCATGGCTCAACTTCAGGCCCATCTGATGTCACATCAGTATGAGGGTCTGATGAAGAAGGCCAACTTGAAGGGTTACGGTAAGTCGGGGCTGTAAGGCTGCGACTGCCACGTTTGGATTTATCTGGAGAAGTAAGATGAAGGTTCGTGCTTCTGTTAAGAAGATTTGCCGCAACTGCAAGATCATCCGCCGCAATGGTACCGTGCGTGTGATCTGCTCCTCCGACGCTCGCCACAAGCAGCGTCAGGGCTAGTCTGTGTGCGGCTCTGCTGTAAAGGTCCAGGACCTGGCAGGGCTTGATTCACAGTAGGTTTGCGATTATTATGGCGCGCTTTTCCACAGCGCGTCAGGCGTTAGTGCTTTTGTGATTTGAGGGAGTGGCTAAATGGCCCGTATTGCTGGAATTAACATCCCGGTGAACAAGCATGCAGTGATTGCCCTGACGGCGATCTACGGCATCGGTCGTACCCGTTCAAAGCAGATCTGTGAAGCGGCAGGGATCAACCCGTCGTCACAAATCAAAGATCTGACCGAGGCGGAGATCGAGAAAGTGCGTGGCGAAGTCGCCAAGTTCACTGTTGAAGGTGACCTGCGTCGTGAGGTCTCCATGAACATCAAGCGTTTGATGGATCTCGGTTGCTATCGTG
>JBNLAT010000120.1:0-2131 GCA_050302275.1 Thiohalomonadaceae bacterium
TCCAATAATGTGATGACCAGCATTTCAAGCGGTTCTTTACAGGCCTATGCCCAGGTTGTCAATAAGGTGGTTGAGCTCCTTTCCGCGAACAGCTTTGCAGGTGTTTTGGATTGTTCTGAATTAACAGATGATGCCTGTAGCTACAGTTTCATCGAAAACTATGTTCCCCGGGTTTTTCGTCGTCCGCTTAGCGAGGATGAATCCATAGCCTTTGAGGCATTGTTTACCGATGAATATACGGGCGGAGATATTTATGACGGCCTTGCGCTTGCACTGAAAACCCTGTTCACCTCTCCGCAATTCCTCTATCGGGATGAAACCGGTGTGTCGGTCGCCGATATCAATGCTGGCGGTAACGGTAGCGTTCAGTATGAGCAGGCTGGCACCATACAGACTTTCATCGACAGCAACGATCCGCACACCCTTGGGCTCGGGCAAGAAGGGAGAAACGCCAAGTTTACCGGGAATGACCTGATCACCATTACCGTCAGGGGAACCCAGGGACCAGAAAATGGCTTGTGGCCAACTATGACCATCGAAGCAAAGGACGAAGTGATCGGGAAAGTGCTGGTTAACCACAGGTATAGCAAGACCTATCAGTTCCATACCATGGCGTTCAAGGGAGACTACGTATATTTCACAGTGTTCAACAAGCGGATTAATGCGCCCGATGAATACAAGGGCGGACAGAATCTGATCATCAGCAAGCTCGAGCTGTCTGGTGCTCAAGAGGCGACGCAAACCCTGCCGAATGTCGAGCTTGACGCCGATGCCTATGTCCTTACGCCGTATCAACTGGCTTCGTATCTTGCATTTACGTTCACTGGCTCCACACCTGACGATATCCTGCTGCAGGCCGCCGCTGATAAACAGTTGGAGTCGAAGTCCCAGATCGCAGCCCAGGTTGAGCGTTTGTTGCACACGCCGCGAGCGCGTGAACATTTTGGTGATTTTGCCGCGCAATGGCTGCGTACTGACCGGGTGTTGAATCTGGCGAAAGATCCAATGCTCTATCCCAACTTCACCAAAGAAGTGCGGCAGGCGATGGCGCAGGAAGTCCGTGAAGTGTTCAACCATGTGGTACTGGACGAAGGCGAACCTTTCAGCGCGTTGTATGATGGCGACTTCACCTTCGCCAACTCAGCACTCGCCGACTTCTATGGTATCGGTAATGTCAGCGGGAGTGAAATGCAGAAGGTTTCAGACGTAACCAGCCGTGCAGGCCTGGTCACCTCGGGCGCATTCCTGGCCGTTCATGCCCATGAGCAGGATACCAGTCCGATTGTTCGTGCGACCTATTTGCGCAGACGCTTTCTGTGTCAAGATGTTCCTATACCCCCAACCGGCGTGTCCCTGAATGTAGACTTCGATGAGCTGCGCCAGGATGCGGTTAATGAATGGGAAGCCTATCTTGCAGCTCATAATGGTCTTGCCACATCACGTCGAAAATATGAGTTTCAAACTTCTGCTGGAGTCTGTCAAACCTGTCATGCAGAGATGCTCAATCCGCTGGGTGGTGGTTTCGAGGACTTCGATGCAGTAGGCTTGCCCCAGATTCAGGACTATAACGGGCTCACCATCGACTCACAGGGTGTCATGTATGGTGTCAGCAGCCTTCATGATGGCAACACAATTAGCTTCAATGGAGCAAAAGAGCTCGCTCACCAGATCGCCAACCTGGATGCCACGCGTCAGTGTTTTGTTGATACCGCCTTCCGCATGGCGATGGGTACCGGCTCCAAACTTCTGGACCAGACGATGGATATCAAACTATCGGATAGCGAGGTTGCGAGTTATACCTGCGAGGTTCAGAAGCTAGACGAACAGATGAAATCCAGTGGCAACAGCCCGTTCGAGCTGCTCAGGGCACTCGGCACGATGGACAGTGTGCGCTATCGCAAAGATGTCACACGCTAACGGAATAACTGGATAGATCATTTTTCAGAGGTCACTATGAGTCACACAAAACACATCGCATCACTGCACCGCCGAAACTTTCTAAAATTGATTGGTAAGGCAGGGTTGTCTGTACCGCTGCTAAAAGCCTCCAGTCTGGGCGCCGGTATGTTGCTCTCGCGCCAGGCAATGGCTGATGAAAACTCTCTGCGCAAGGTCATTTTTATCTATATTC
>JBNLAT010000121.1:0-2025 GCA_050302275.1 Thiohalomonadaceae bacterium
AGCGTACTCCGTTTCACTGGTAAAGAAGCTGTTTGTCCATTCTGGCAGTGCCGGGGCCGTGCCTTCGTCCAGCATAGTGCGCCACTTTTCGTCCGTGAGGCGATCTTCGGCAGGCCAGGGGAATTCGTAATAGGCAAACACGCCACCTTTGGCCACTTGCAGCTGGATCGTACCATCTTCGTTGATGAGCGGCACGACCACCTAAATCTCATTGATACGTCCCACCGCTTCTTCTAGCACTGTGGGATTGGGGCCAGGCGCTGTGGCCACATCGGCGACAACGGCCGCTTGTGGTTCTTCTTCCATGATGGGCTGGGCGGCCGGGTCTTCGTCGTCGCGGTCGGCCGCAGCCATTGTCAGGTGTTCCAATTCACCGCCGTAAAAACGAATCAGACTGAACTCCGCCTCGGTCAACGGCTCGCCGCGTAACTCTTTTTCAGCTATCACCTGTAAAGCGGCAACTAAAGTTTGCAAGCGCTGCAAACTGTTTAAGTCCTGGTCATTTAAGAGGCCACGCTCCTGGAGACCTGCCAACGTCATTGTCGTGAGCGCCTCCAGGCGGGCGTAGAATTCGGGAACCGGCTCCACATAACCTCTGGCCAGCAAGGGCGTGGGTGCGCCTCCGCCACCGCCGAGTTCGGCATATACCTGCTTGGCGTAGAGGATGGTGTCGTGTTTCAGCTCCGCCCAGCTGCCTAAGGAGGTATTTAGCTGCTTGTCCAGCCATGCCTCGCTCTGCATAAACTGGGGATACCCCGCGCCGGGTTCAGCCAACAGCGGTTCGAAAGTGTAGAGCCAGGTTGTGTACAGTGTTTCGGTCCACTCTTCGGTGGTTAAACCATCGACCCATATCTGCATCTTTTCCATTTGCTCTGGATAATTGGCGTACTCGGTTTCGCCCATCTCGTCCAGGATGGCGTAGGCGCGATCGGAACCCATCGCGGCCATCACGTCCAGCCCCTTGGGCAGCATCCGGGGATTATCCTGCGTGCCCACGTTGCGGTAGATTAGCTGGCGGAAAATGTAGGCATCGGGCACAAAGCGCTGGCCCATGAAGCGGAACCCCTTGGTTGCTTCCTCCACATCATCATCGGTGCTAATCACTATGCCCAGAATCAGAGGCGGCGGCAGCCTGTCGGTGGCTTCGATGAAGGTGTCGAGTTTGGCTTCGTCGGCAATGGTCGCCAGATCGGGCGTTGGGCCATAGACGTCGTTAATCACTTCCAGGTATTGGAAGGCAGTCAGGTCGTCGCTGCGGCCTACAAAGAACACGGTGGGGTTGTACAGGTCCAGCCAGATTTGCAGGGCCGGTTGGCCATTGGCCTCAGCCGTGCGCAGCGCCTGCACCAGCAGCAGCGCAGACCGGGTTTCGGCACGCCCCACGTCGGGATTATCGGTTTTGAGGCGGAAGGTCATACGGCCGTACCACATCATGCTCTTGAAGTAGGCGGTCAGCTCTTCGCTGATGGTGTAGTGTCCACGGGGAATGTACTGGGTGTAATCTTCACCATTTTCCAGGCCGGGGAAAAGCGGCGAGGGCATAATCCCGGAGGCGGCTTCAATGTTGGCCAGTTCCGCCTCGACCAAATCCTGGGCATAAGCAGGCACTTCCAAGCCGGGGTCCAGCAGCTTGCTGCCCACACCGATGAAAGCCACGGTGCGCAGGGCGGCATCTTCCCATGTCGTGCCGCGCAGCGCCTGGTATTGCAAATCGGTTTGGGCCAGCATTGCCTGGTTCAACTGCTGCAGTTCGGGGATAAACGCCTGACGTTCGGCCGTGCGCAGCACCTTGTCAAACAGCAGATGGTACACATGCAGCAGCGAATCGCTGGTGATGAAGGTGGGCACGTTGGCGTAGCGCGCCTGCTCGTAAACGGTAAAAAACTCTTTCTCCACGCCAGGGCTGACCACGAAGCCATCTTGCCCCAGCCGAGCCACCTGATCTGGTGAAAGGACAAACGGCACAATGACGTTGTTTAGATCGGGTGCAATTGGTTCTTGAAAAATGGCTGGCGTGACGTCAAC
>JBNLAT010000122.1:0-1954 GCA_050302275.1 Thiohalomonadaceae bacterium
CCCCTCGGCGCACGCCAGCGTGCTGCTCGCGCATGCCGCGTTTCTCGCTCCGCCCCCCCAGGTGGTGGTACGCAGCGGGGAGGTTACGGCGCGCGAGGTGCGTACAGCACTGGACGAAACGGGGTTCACCGGTGATCTCTTTGTCATTCCCGATACGGAGGCGGCACTGCCGGGCAATCTGCAGGCCATGGCGCCCCAGGGCACATTCACCGCCTATGTCTGCCGCGATCACAGCTGCTCGGCCCCGCTGGGGAGTCTGGCGGGACTGCGCGATTTGATCGCAAAAACGGTGAAGGACCCGTGCTGAACCAACTCATTGTGCTTCACCAGACTCCGCCGATGAGAAAGCGACCGGCGGCTTGACGGGTTCAAGGCATCCACGTAAAACGAACACCTCTCCAACAACAACAAAAACGGAGTCTACGACATGGACAAGTTCCTGCTGGCGACCATTTTCCTGGTTTTGGTTTCCACAACGGTCGAGGCGAAAACCCCGGACGAACGTCGCGCCGCGATCGCCCAGGCGCAGCAGCAATGCACCGTGACGCAACTCTCCATTGGAATCGGTTCAGCCGACCTCACGATCGCCAAACGCGCATTGAACCGCGCGCGGGCCTGTCTTCAGTACGTACTCAATGGACAAATCACTGTGCCCGATCCGGCGTATCAGGACCAACCGGCAGGCTGGTCGCTGCTGTTCAATGATCCGGCTATGGAATCGGTTCAGTTCATTGGTACCACCTCTCTGGGCGAAAGCCTTCCCGCCATGTCGACACTCATCACCGGATTGGCCGATTTCCTGCTGGAACAGGGCGAACTGGAACTGCAGATTGAAATTGCCAGGCGTATACAAAAACGTCTGTGCGCCTCGAACCAGCCATCCGCCGACGCATTTCCCAAGACTTGCGATGTGATCGCCTCCATGGTGGAGCTTCAGGTTCCGGTAGCCGGTTACGAAGCACTGCTACGCGACGCGGCGAAAACCGATCTCAAACAGTATGCGCACCATTTGGTTGCCCGCCAGCTGTGCGGTGAACCCATCCACCAAGACTGTAACAACGTGATTGAGAATATCAGGGAGACCATGCGGTTTGTGTCCTGGATCCGTGACCAATCGGCAAAAGGTGTCAGCGCAGTTCAAATGATCAGCGCCTTGGGAACGCCGCTCTCCACATTCTCCAATAGCAGCCTCTACAAGGAAGTAATCAAGTCCAAAATCGCCCTAAGCGAATTACAAGAAGAATTGACCGCATCGACGGCCAAAGGATATGCGCACCTGCTGCCCCAGTTGCAGAAACTGGTCAACCTGAGAATTGCCATTGAATACGAACTGATCAGCGTCGCGGAAGCGGTGGACGCAGCGGACAGAAAAGCCAAGCAGCTCGCCTACCGCGTTGAAACGGTAGCCCTCTTGATCAACTCCTTTGTGGAGGACACCCAGCTGCAGACCGTGGCCCGTGGCGCCGTCGAAGTTATCACCACTCAGATTCAGGAAGAGTACACGCAAACCGTTTCCTCCGTGCGCACGCTGGTACTGGAGACTTTGCGGTCAGCCGTCAGACAGTACGCGGAAGACGCAGCCAACGCGCTGGTTGCCAAAATCACGAAGTCCCTCAACGCGGAGCAGCGGCTCAACCTGCTTCCGGCACTCTCCGTGCTTGCCCGCGCCAAAACAGCGGACGATGTCAGACAGGGACTGCAGGCGATTACCGGTGGACCGGGGGGGCATCGCTGCAAGGACCAGGGAGACTGCGATTGGACGTTGACCGGATACCTGGGATTGCAGGCGGGTGTAGAGAATTCGGATGTAGAGAAGGGCGTGTTTACCTATGGGCTCTATGCGCCTCTCGGACTCCACTACACGGGTAGCGCAGTCAGAAAAATCAGCCGGACGATGGGCATCTATCTTCAACTGATGGATCTCAGTGCAATAGCCTCAGTCAGGGAATCCGAT
>JBNLAT010000123.1:0-1812 GCA_050302275.1 Thiohalomonadaceae bacterium
GGATCCGGGTGGCGGTGGCAATCACCGCGTGGTCTTCAAGGCCGGCAGGAATCTGATAGTAGGCGAACGGGATGCCGCGCAGGGTATAACCATCCAGGCGTTCGAAGCCGGTTTCGGCTGTATTCGGTACGGTCGCGGAATCGTTGCGGGCAGGTTGGGTGACGGTTGTGGATGCGCCGTCCGTGGCCGTACCTGGTGGCTCGCCGCTACAGCCCGCAATCACGGCAACCAGGGCCACTAATCCCGAGAATATCCTTCCGCTCATACTTCACCCCAACTCCTGCTCAGCACCCATCCGTGCACAGACCATTGGCGGTCACCTGATCGCCGAACCAAGTCCCGCAACGATGCGCAAACGGGACTGGGAACGCTAATCAAGAAATTTTATTGGAGAAGCATCCGGGGGGTCGGGATAACCCTCTGTTGTCTGGTCGCAGGCAGTACCGCACAATGGCCCGTCCGGACCTAATCTTCCACCTGCCACGCTTCAATCACTTCCCGCGCCGCGCGAAAGGCATCAATTCCCGCAGGCGCCCCACAGTAGACCGCAGCCTGCAGCAGCACTTCGCGGATCTCCTCCACGGTACAGCCGTTGCGCAGAGCCCCGCGCACATGGGCCTTGAGTTCCGTTGGCGCTTTAAGGGCTGCCAGCATGGCAATGGTGACCAGGCTGCGGGTTTCCCGCGGCAGTGCCTCGCGGGTCCAGATCTCGCCCCAACAGTTTTCGGTCAGCAACTCCTGGAGTGGCCGCGTGAAATCGGTGGCTGAGTTAAGGGCGTTATCAACGTAGGCATCGCCCAGGACTTCGCGGCGCACGCACATACCGCTGTCGTACTTTTGGCTGCTCATGGCATTGGATCTCCGGATCGGTGAGTACTGCCCAGTATCACCGGGTAACCGATGCACGGAAAGCGGAGAGTGGATACCGGCGGGTTTCCCCTCACCGGCTTCAGGTACGGGATGCTTTCACTGTGGCCAGTTTCTGCAGGTAGGGTATTCCGCGACTCAGCAGGCACTCCACGGCAGCCGTGAATTGGCTACCTAACTCCCGACCGAACGCTTTTCTCATAATGTCTTTCCTTGATCTGAATCTGCTGAAACAGGCTATTCACTTACCTATATCTGGCCGTGGATTCCTCGTCGATGACGCACAGCCTTTTCGCGACACCTTCCACGGAACGTGCAGGACGTGGCTGCGTCTGCGCCCTACCAGCCGACAAGATCAATCCGTAGGCAACAGACCTCCACTGGCTGGTGCGCCGTAGCTGCTCTCACTGCCACAGCTTGGCCTTAATCCGCTCCACCGCCCGGTTGTAATTTGCCCGACGTCCCACCAGTACAAACAGCGGGTAGACGACAATCCTGGAGATCCCCAGCACCATAAAAATGAGCAGCATCAGCAGAGAGACAATCGGCAGCATGAGAGCGACCAGGATTCCATGGTTGTAGCGTGTCGGACTGAAAAAAGTCCACAGGATCCAGAGACCCAGAACAATAAGCGGATAGATCAAGTCGAACGTATTTTGCATGGTCGCTGATGGTTTTGAGGTCAGAGACGCCGGGTTGAAACCTTACCTGTGACCCGAACATTTGAAATGGCGATTGCGTTTCGGCACCGTGCCTTCAGTGCACTCGTCCCAGACGACAGCCCCCTCCACCATTGAAGGGACAAGCACCACGGTTTGACCCGTCAGATCATTGGAGTCTATCGCCAGAAGGCCGTGCCACCACGACCAACCCCACTCAATATCCCTTGTATCGAACGTGATGACGACACGTCCACCCTCCCCATGAGTGATCGATCGGATATGC
>JBNLAT010000124.1:0-1745 GCA_050302275.1 Thiohalomonadaceae bacterium
CGCCACCGCGGTGGGCGGTGTGGTGGTTTCAAAACCGATGGCGAAGAACACCACCTGGCGTTCGGGATTTTCCCGCGCAATGCGTAGCGCATCCTGGGTGGAGTAGACCATGCGTACATCGCCGCCGTCCGCCTTCAGTTTAAGCAGGCTCATACGTTTGCTCGCAGGTACGCGTAGCAGGTCGGCGTAGCTGCAGAGGATGACGTCGTGATCCTGTACCAGTTGAATGGCGTTATCGATGCGACCGATGGGCAACACACAAACCGGGCAACCTGGACCGTGCACGAACTGCACATTTTCCGGCATCAGATCCTGCACCCCATAACGGAAGATGGCGTGGGTGTGGCCGCCACAGAATTCCATCAGGCGATAGGTGCGGCTTGTATCGGCTTCGCTGGCGATGGCCCCGGCCAATGTTTTTGCCAGTGCCTGATCGCGAAATTCATCGACGTATTTCATGACGAACCCTCCTGCAGCATCCCCGCTTCGGCGAATATTTGCAGCGTGCGTTCCGCCTCCTCGGGACTGAGGCGGTTGAGGGCAAAGCCCACATGCACCAGTACATAGTCATCCACCTGCACATCGCTAACCAGTGCCAGGGAGACCTCCTTCTGTACGCCATCGAGACTGATGGTTGCCATCTCACCGTTATCGCTGATGGCCACTACCTTTGCCGGGATCGCCAGACACATGGTTATTGCCCTATGGTTGCAAGCTGTCGCGTTGCGGCGAGCCATTGATACCAGCTATCCATGCCTTCACCGCTGGTGGCCGAAACCTGCAACACCTTGATCGAAGGATTGACCCGTCGCGCATAGTCGATGCACTTGTCGACATCGAATTGCAGATGCGGCAACAGATCGATTTTGTTCAGCAACAACAGATCGGCAGCGGCGAACATATCGGGATACTTGATCGGCTTGTCTTCGCCCTCGGTGATCGAAAGGATTGCCACCTTGTGTGCTTCACCCAGATCGAAAGCAGCGGGACAGACCAGATTGCCGACGTTCTCGATAAACAGCACACCGCCATTTTCCGGTTTGAGGGTTTCCAGTGCATGGCCGATCTGATGTGCGTCGAGATGACAGCCCTTGCCGGTGTTGATCTGCAGTGCGGGTACACCGGTCTCACGAATGCGATCCGCATCGTTGGCGGTCTGTTGATCGCCTTCGATCACCGCCAGCGGATAGCCGCCTTTCAGATCGGTGAGAGTGCGAGTAAGCAGGGTGGTCTTGCCAGAACCGGGACTCGAAACCAGATTGAGTGCAAGGATGCCGCGCTCGGCAAACCAGCGACGGTTGGCGTTGGCGTATTCGTTGTTCTTGCCGAGGATATCCTGTTCGATCTGCACCATACGTGCCTGACTCATACCGGGGGCGTGGGCATGGGCCGGACCCTGACCGTAGTCATGGGTGTGTCCATCGTGATGATGGTGGTGATGACCGTGATCGTGATCATGGTGATGATCATGATCGTGGTGATGATGGCCGTGACCATGTTCGTGGCTGTGCTCATGCCCCTCGATGGTCGTTTCGCCTTCACCGCAACCGCATACCGTACACATTATTCCACCTCCAGTTCTTTGATGCGTAGTTCGTCCCCGCCGGTGACCTGTAATTGATAGCCGCCACAGTCGGGGCAGGGATCGAAACGTTGTTTTACCGATATCTCATGGCCGCAGCTCATGCACCAGGCACGCCCCGGCAGGTTGATGATCTCCAGTGCCGCGCCGTCGGCGAGGGAGT
>JBNLAT010000125.1:0-1725 GCA_050302275.1 Thiohalomonadaceae bacterium
AATTAAAAACTGGTTTGAAAAACAAATTTCTGAAATTGAAATAATTTTTGGGAAATACATGAAATTGTGAAATAGGCATAACAAGCAAATCAAGCGGATGGAAATAACTGTGTGCTTCCCGAAAAGCAAAATCAAATTGCGGTGGTAAATCGTTCCTTCGCGTCGCCACCGCTTATCGCGAACCGTTAGAGTGCGAAAATGAATGTTCAAAATGACAAGAATATCAATCGATTAAAAAAGATATCAACGTCACTTTTAATTGACACAATTCTAGCGCTCTTACTGGCAGCTATATCTTTTTCATACTTTACCCAAAGAGAATTAAGTGAAATAAGTTTTGGGGCTTTCGGTGCAACCGTTGGCGGCATATATTTTTCGCGTCTTGCCATCAGGAGATTTCGCCTAAGTTTAAAAGCGAGAGAAATGAATAAACGAAAGCACTCTAACAATCCAATCAAGCGGATGGAGGACCTTCCCCCGATATAGTTGACACCTCAACCTAACGAGGAGGTGTTGAGATGGCCAGAGCCAAAGGGCCTCGCAAGGTCCGGCGCTACGACAACGCATTTAAGGTTAAGGCGGTCAAGCTCAGCGAACTGCCAGGTGTTCAAGTCAAGGATGTGGCCGAGTCCCTGGACATTCATCCGTTCATGCTGTCGAAGTGGCGCAAGCAGGTGCGCGATGGAGTTCTGGCCGCTGACGATGAAACGATCATCGAGCCCCGCTCCGCGACAGAGCTGAAACGCTTACGGCAGTTGGAAAAAGATCACATCCGCCTGAAACAGGAGCATGAGCTGTTAAAAAAAGCCATCCGGTTCTGTTCCGAACGAAAGCGGAAGTCTTCGCCTTCATAGAACAGAACCGGAAGCAGTACAGTGTCGCTCTGATGTGCCGACTCTATGGCCTGACGCGGCAGGGTTTCTATGCCTGGCGTTCCCGACCAGACAGTGCCCGAACCCGTCAGGACTGGCATCTAGCTAGCCGAATCAGAGCTCTTTACTCGGCCAGTCGAGGCACCTACGGCAGCCCCCGGATTCATCAGATGCTACGCCGTGAAGGAACGCGCATTGGGCGCAAACGTGTTGAGCGCCTGATGCGCTGGCTACAGATCAAAGGGCGCAGCGCGCGGATCTACCAGAAGAAAGCTCGGCTGCGGAAATACTTCTCCGGCATTCCCAACCACAGCCGGGGTGTAGCGTTGACCCGGCCGAACCAGGTGTGGCTTGGAGACATCTCGTATCTGAAGGTCGGGCGTCGCTGGAGCTATCTGGCGGTGGTCCTGGATAAATTTTCACGGCGGGTGGTGGGTTGGAAGTACGGCCCGCGCAAGGATTTGGAACTGACCATGGGTGCGTTCAACCGGGCCGTGGCAGAGCGGCAACCGGCTCCCGGTTTGATCTTCCATACGGATCGAGGCACCGAATATGGGGCGCTGGCCTTTCGCGACCGGCTGGAAGAACTTGGATTCGTCCAAAGCATGAACCGGCCAGCGGCCAAAATGGCGGACAATGCCACCATGGAATCGTTCTTCCATTCCATGAAAGCCGACGGGGTCCATGGGGCGACGTTCAAAGATGGACGAAGCGCGGCCGGCTTCGTTAGATGGTATATGCCGTTCTACAACAGCAGGAGATTGCACTCTTCACTAGGCTACCGGCCACCTGCTGAATTTGAGGCTGTAAACTAACAAGAAACCGGTGTCAATTTTAGCGGGGGAACATCCTG
>JBNLAT010000126.1:0-1583 GCA_050302275.1 Thiohalomonadaceae bacterium
GCGCATAGCTCAGCTGGGAGAGCGCTGCAGTCACATTGCAGAGGTCACAGGTTCGATCCCTGTTGCGCCCACCATTAATTCAGTGACTTACGGAATATCGGCCAAATGGAAAATTGGCCGTGTAAGCATCATGTAAGCATGACATTAAACGATATTGAGGCAATGACCTGCGATTCTGGGTCTGGTTCTCATTTTGTTCCGTCCCCGCATATCCGCCCATTCCCGGCTGATCCTTATCCGCAACCCCGTAGAAAATCGCATCTGCTCTAGGAATGGCTTTGCTAACCTGTATCTGGTCATCTAACGTATGCACCTGGACGATAAAAGATGGATGGTGATGTCAAAAAGGGGCGCTAGTATTAGCTGATACTCATGTAGGAAAGTCCTTCAACATGTTGCCGCCATCTGAAAGAAAATTAGAAATTGATTATCGGGAGTGCGAAGACCTTCTCTTGCCACTTTTAATGGAGAAGGTCTTTCATGTTACTTCGGCAAGCAACTACGAAAAGATTATTAAATCTGGCCAGATTCTCCCGAATACAAAGAATCAACGTCCTTATAATCAAGGTTCTGATAACTCATGTTTCAATGAACTTGGGTGCGTCTCTCTAGTAGATCTAAGAAATATTTGCATTGATAAAATAAATGAAGGATTGGATAAGTATAGATTTGTGAATCCGCCACATACTGACAACAATCCGATATTCCTTGTGCTATTAGCTGAGGTTTGCGGTTCCCTAATACCTTGGAATGAGTGCAATAAGCGATCCATGAATGTGAAGAATCAAGTGGTGCCATATATTGAGGCTGGCCACATAGGCCCAATTGAATTACACGATATCGACTTTGTATTAAAAGTTAGCATAGAAAGAAAAACCTCGACGAAGCTGAGACTCTAAGCCTCTCTGGGGGTTGTATTGCGTCCTCGATGGTAGTCTCTACTCTGCCTGATTAGTCTACGAACCCTGATAGGCATAGACGGACCATTATAAATTGTCGAAAAAATAGAGTGACTTTATATGGCCTTGATAAAATGCAAGGAATGTGGAGAGCAGGTCAGCAACAAGGCGAAAAAGTGCCCAAAATGCGGTGCGCCGATAAAAGGGAAGGGTGGCGGTTGTGCCACCGTCATTGTTTTTTTTCTGGTTATTTTAGGTTTGGTTGTAGTTGCCTCATTTGTGAATACGGCTATTGAACTGAACTCGAACAAGGTATCGAATTCCAGGTCCACCAAAACAAAAGTTGCAGATCAAAAAGAAAATATCGTGGCCGCGCTAAAGCGTGAGTATGAATCAATTGAAAAATTTGATGTTTCCAGCTACTTGAGTTCGAAGGACAGAATCTTGATAGCGGTGGCGCTGATCGGCACTTGGTCAGAGATCGTAGATAGTGCCAGCAAGGTAAAACTTACCGAAAAGAACCAAGACCTTCTCCGTACTTTCAAGGCTAAGTTGGTATCAGTCCAGTTAAAAGCATTTCCTAAACTACGTGATGCCTACGGGCCAGCACTGAGAAGAGTTCTGTGGGAGCATGATCTCTCGGCAAAGACTTTTGGTACAGGCTTTAGGGTGGTTCAATTCGTG
>JBNLAT010000127.1:0-1434 GCA_050302275.1 Thiohalomonadaceae bacterium
ATTGTTTTCTCCAGATTGAGGTTTGCTGCAGCGAATAATCGCCATTCACAGGATTCATTGTAGGCAAGTCGCCGGGCCAAGGAAATGCGAAATCTTCCTCTCTCACAATGCCATACCTATTTCTCCGAAGCCAGACGGTGTGCCCAACGAGTCGTTTCAGGTAATCGATAACGGGTCAGACACTGCATCACCCACTGCAGTGCCGAAGCAAGACTGACGCGATGTCCGGGAGAGATAAACAATGGCTTTATCCCCGTACGGCTTCGCAGAACGCAACCGATCTCTTCATCCTTATCATATAGTGGAGACCACGCGCCTTTCTCGATACCCGGTTCAGTGTAACGACCGAGCAGACGACTTTTACCGACACCAATAGCGGGGAGGTCCAACAATAGACCTAGATGACTGGCGATCCCCAATCTTCGGGGATGGGCAATCCCCTGACCGTCACAAAGCAGCATATCCGGCAATGCCGAAAGTTTTTCCATCGCTTCCAACACCGCAGGGATCTCACGAAAGGAGAGCAGACCAGGAATATAGGGAAAGCGCGTCGGTTGTCGGGCAATGGCATATTCACGCAAGGTCAACGATGGATAATTGAGTACTGCCACCGCGGCACGCGTTATGGTGTTGTTCTGTTCAAAGCCGACATCCACCCCGGCGACGCAATCGATTGCGGCAAAATCATCCTCTATTCGCACATAGCCGCGTAACTCCTGCTGCAGAGCAATGGCCTGCTTCGCGTTGAGTTCCCATGAATGTGCGTGCTGCAATTGCATCGATTTCACCAACTTGAAATCCGCTGATAGGCCACGCACAATGCGCGGCCACAACCGAAGGATAACGTGTTCATGGGCAAAAATACCCCATATATCTTCGACATCGATGGTGATGAGTTTCAGCAACGCGTGCTGGACGCCTCCCATCAACAACCCGTGCTGGTCGATTTCTGGGCCGACTGGTGCAGCCCCTGTCTGGCCATTGCACCGCAACTGGCCAAGGTCATCCCGGAATACGAAGGCGGGGTACTACTGGCCAAGATCGATGCCGATGAAAACATGAAACTCGCAGGCAAGTACAAACTACGCGGCTTCCCCACCATCATTATGTTCGTTAACGGCGAAGAGGTGGATCGATTTGGCGGTATGAAATCGGCAGACGCAATCCGACACTTCATTGACAACAATCTTTCGTAATAACCGTCACCCACATTGATGCGGCGAAGTCATGCACCTGCTGGATGAGGTGGAGCAACAGGAGCGAAATTACTAACAGCGGGCGTCTCGTGGCAATTTCAAAGGGATTTGCTCAGTTTTATCGCTCTTTTCAGCACATGGCAGTACTGATATAGTCGGCATACCTGCCAAAACCCTACGTAGGAAGTGGATATTTTTCGGCAGGTACCGCACGGCGCCATAACAAAAATAATTGTCC
>JBNLAT010000128.1:0-1213 GCA_050302275.1 Thiohalomonadaceae bacterium
ACCAAGTCGATGACCGGTCACATGCTGGGTGCTGCCGGTGGCGCCGAGGCGGTCTTCAGCGTGTTGTCCCTGTACAACCAGCTGGTGCCGCCCACTATCAATCTCGAGAATCCGGATCCGGATTGCGATCTCGACTACGTGCCGAAGACGGCCCGTGAGATGAGGCTCGACGTGGTGCTCTCCAACTCCTTCGGTTTCGGCGGTACCAACGGTACGTTGGTCTTCCGCAAAGCCGACTGAGACTGGCTGAAAGACCCGATTACGCTCCGACCGAGCAGACGCTGAACCAGCCGCGTGTCTGACAGGGTACTGATCAACGGCCAGCCCGCTGACCAAATCCCTGTCAGCGACCGGGGTCTGCAGTATGGTGACGGTCTTTTCGAAACCCTGGCCGTGATCGATTCACAACCTCGTCTCTGGGCGCGTCACATGGCGCGGCTGAGCCGGGGTGAGGGCGTGCTGGGGCTACCGATCAGCGACAAGCGCCAACTCCGGCTGGAGGCCGAGCAGCTTTGCAACAGCTGCGAACGGGGCGTACTTAAACTCATCATCACCAGAGGCAGCGGTGGGCGCGGCTACCGGCCGCCGGAACAGGCAGCGCCACGGCGGATCCTCTCTCTCCATGCCTGGCCCGACTACCCCCGGAGCTGGTATCGGGAGGGAATGCGGCTGAGACTCTGCGCGACCCGTTGGGGCCACAACCCACAGCTCGCGGGACTCAAGCATCTCAATCGACTGGAGCAGGTGCTGGCACGCCAGGAGTGGCGGGATCCCGGGATTGCCGAGGGGATCATGCTGGACCTGGAGGATCGGGTCATCTCGGCCACTCAGGGTAACCTGTTCCTGGTCAACGACGATGGGCTGCAGACGCCGGAATTGAGCCGCGCGGGGATCTCGGGCGTGATCAGAGAGCTGGTGATCGAGTCAGCCGGGGATCTCGATATACCGGTGCGGATCGACGAAATCACGCTCGAGCAGGTGCAGCGGGCCGATGCCCTCTTCGTCACCAATTCGATTCTGGGACTCTGCCCGGTCGCAGACTTGGAGGGGCGGACCTATGCCCCGGAGCGGATTCCTGAAGACCTGCGTCAGGCCCTTCAAGAGCGGCTGCGGGAACTGCCTTGAGCAGCCATCCCGAATGTGAATCAGTGGCGGTTAAGTGGCGAAATCACCCCTGCAAAGCTCACTGAAATCAGTAGAATAGTCCCATCAT
>JBNLAT010000129.1:0-1183 GCA_050302275.1 Thiohalomonadaceae bacterium
CGTCGACGGGCATATGCATATTCTCAACACCACGCCGGATAGCGAGAATGCACGCTATCTGTTCGATGCGGCGTTTGCTGCCCCGGAACATCTTCGCCTCTATCGAATCGGTATCGCTTCACACATGTATGTGGATACCTGGGCACACCAGAATTTCGTCGGTTGGGAGGATGGCCACAACCAGATTGGCCT
Organism: Thiohalomonadaceae bacterium; assembly: GCA_050302275.1. Lineage (GTDB taxonomy): Bacteria > Pseudomonadota > Gammaproteobacteria > Thiohalomonadales > Thiohalomonadaceae > JAPHTQ01. The sequence goes on from JBNLAT010000129.1 coordinate 193, forward strand.
GGATATGAAATTCAATATCGGTCATGCGGATGCCGAGCACCATCCGGATTGGGTGGCGCATCGGTGGCAGGATAGTCGTCTGGTGGAGAGTGATATCGACAATCGTCTACGTTTTCTGGCCGCGGCGGAGGCGTTGTACCGTCGTTACTGCCGCTATCTGAAAGAACAGGGGCGGAGCGATAACAGCGATGGCTGGGATATATTGCAGCGAGATCTGGATGTGGCGATGGGCCGTTACTATACGGGTAGCGATAACTGGTATGCAGAAGAGCGCCATGCCGCTTACAGGAAACTGGCGCCATGGTTGGGGGCGTTTGACGAGCGTGAATGGTTCGATGCGGCAATTCATACCGAAGTACACGGTATGCGTGATGCCAACACGGGTCTGCGTGCGTTGCTAACCCTGTTTCCTGACAGTTATACCTTCCGCGATGATGTAGATATCGAACAGTGTCACTGGTACTGTTTCCAGGAAGCGGTCAAGGACCATGAACGACTTGGACTGGATTTACTGGAGCCGCTATTCAAACAGATGCAGATCGATATCAGACGACGTTAACGATGTTGGTAACTTTTTCCTGTAAAGCTTATGCAGATATCACCATGCTTGGTGATGTGGCGGTATCGTTGCTGAAGATGATGGGACATAGCGGCAGCGTGCCGGGCGCGCTGAGTGCTGATGAAGTTCCTGGTGCGTTGCAACGCCTGCGCAATGCGTTGACCAGATTGGGGCGGCAGGAAGATGATAAAAACGATGATGAAGAGGAAGTGTCGGTCAGCCTGGCACAGCGTGCATTTCCACTGATCCAATTGCTGGAAGCGGCGGTGCAGGCAGAGACTCATGTTATGTGGGACCAATAGGCAGGCAGGTGGCCGCCGCTCTGTCCTCTGATAATTACCCTAGTTTTTCACTGGTTTATTTTCTTGGCACATTCCGATAGATTGGCCTGAGCCGCAAGGCACCACACCATTCCAATCACAACAAATAGAG
>JBNLAT010000130.1:0-1113 GCA_050302275.1 Thiohalomonadaceae bacterium
GGCGCTTTATCGAGCCAAGGAGGAGGGGCGTAATCGGGTCGTAATGGAACAACTCGGAGCTGAATCTTCGCTGGAAAGCACGTCGTTCAATAGCTGAATTATTGAAGGATGAGCGGTCACCATTCCCATACACAGGATAACGAACCACGCTTGCTGCGTGCGCTTTTATTGATCGCTATCTTTATGGTGGTCGAGGTTGTCGGTGGCATTCTCTCTGGCTCCCTTGCTCTGCTTGCCGATGCGGGCCACATGCTGACAGACGCGGCTTCGCTGGCGCTGGCCTGGGGTGCATCACACGTTGGCAAAAGACCTGCTGACTCCCTGCGTACCTATGGCTATCAACGGCTACAGATCCTCGCGGCCCTGATAAACGGCCTTGCCTTTATCGCCCTGGTGGTCTGGATCGGCTACGAGGCGATTCAGCGCCTGTCAGAACCGGTGCCGGTTCAGGGCGGCATGATGCTGGGTGTTGCTGCCGTTGGCCTGGCAGTTAATATCATCGTCTTCTTTATCCTCCACGGCGGCCATCAGCACGATCTCAATCTGCGTGGTGCCATGGTTCACGTGCTGGGCGATCTGCTCGGCTCTGTCGCCGCCATCATCGCTGCAGTGGTGATTTTGTTAAGTGGCTGGATGCCCATCGATCCATTGTTGTCGATCCTGGTGGCGTTACTGATCCTGCGTAGCGCCTGGTTTGTGGTCAGGCAGTCCGCGCATATCCTGCTCGAAGGAACGCCGGAAGACGTCGATGTGGAGCTGTTGCGGCGTACGATTACAGAGAGCATCGATGAGGTGCTCGATGTGCACCATGTTCATGTCTGGTCACTGACGCCTGAGAGGCCGCTACTCTCTATGCATGTCACGGTAAAAAACACCGACTGTTGTGCCGAAGTGCTGGTGAAGGTGAAACAGATTCTGGTGGAGCACTTTGGTATCGAGCACTCAACCGTACAAGTTGAGACGGGGGGATGTGCGGATCACTGAGATTGCGTCCGAGGCTCCTGACTCAAGCCATTCCTGGCCCTCGCCTTTCAGGCCGCCGTCGCTATGCCCCGGCGTTCGAATCCCTTAAAGCACAAGTTGTGTGGTGCTATGGGAAAGTAGGAAGATGTT
>JBNLAT010000131.1:0-1065 GCA_050302275.1 Thiohalomonadaceae bacterium
AGTTGTAATAATTCCCCGTCTCCTCATCAAAATACTGCCCCGGAAATCCCAACGGCATCTCAATCGCCGCCACATTCGGGCTCCTCTCCCCAAAAGGCCGCCTCTCCACATCCCAAACCAGGTTCTGTCCGGCATCGCTTGCCTTGACTACCGCTCCCAGGTGATCCGCATGCAGATAGTAAACCGCCTCTGTCTGGCTCTGTGGGTCGATTTCCAATAGTGCCAGAGGCTCCGTTCCCAGGTAGACGTACTCCCGGATAGGGGCGCCGCTCTGGTCATACTCCCCAAGCAGCTGTGCGTTACTCCCATAGCGGAAACGTGTCAGGGTCCCATTCACCGCTTTGCTTACCCGTTCGCCGTCGCCGTTGTAATAGTAGTCGGCCTGGACGCCAGACCGGGTAAATCCAACCATCCGGTTGGTATCGTCGTAGCTGTAGCTGCCGATCAGGCTCTGAAGGGTGTTACCGGCGGCGTCATAGCTGCGATCGTCCGTGGCGCCGCCGAGGATCTGCTGCAGGCGATGGCTGTCGGGTACGTAGCTGTAGCTCTCGCTCAGGCTTCCCTCGGTAAAGCTGAGACGGTTGCCCACGGCGTCGTAGCTGTAGCCCAGATCGCCGTAGGCGCCGCTGGCGCTGACCAGACGGCCGAGCTCGTCGTAGGTGAACAGCTGGTCCCGGCCGGTGTCGAGCAGGTCCTGCCACTGGGTGATGTTGCCCACCGGGTCGTGCTGGTAGTCGCTCTGCAGGATGCCGGGGATGCTCTGCTCGATCAGGCGGTAGTTCTGGTCGAAGCTGCGGGTGAGGGTGAGGCCGTTGCCGTACTCGAAGGCGTTGACGGGTCCAAAGGGCAGGTACTGGATCTGCTGCGCCAGCACCTGGGTGGCACCGCCCGGGTAGTGGAGGGTGAGGCTTTCGAGGCGGCCCTGCAGGTCGTAGCCGTAGCTGAGGCTGCGACCGGAGGGGTAGGTCATGCCCGTGAGGCGGCCGGCCTCGTCATACTCGTAACTGAAGATGGTGACGACGCCGTCGCCGCTGGTGCGGGTCTTGCTCAGCAAGTCGCCGAAGC
>JBNLAT010000132.1:0-1016 GCA_050302275.1 Thiohalomonadaceae bacterium
CTGCCATTGAGGCCGCACGTGCTGGAGAACAGGGTCGTGGCTTTGCCGTGGTGGCGGATGAGGTGCGAACTCTGGCACAGCGTACCCAGGCATCCACCATCGAGATCCGCGACATGATCGACCACTTACGGAGCGGTATTGGCAATGTGGTCGAGGTGATGGCGCTTGGGCAGGAACAGGCCTCATCCGCTGTCAGTCATATCGACGAGACCGAGCACGCCCTCGATTCGATCAGCGCCGCTGTCGCCACTATCCGCAATATGAATATTCAGATCGCTGCTGCTGCTGAAGAGCAGACTGCGGTAGCGGAAGAGATGAATCGCAACGTGGTTTCCATTAGTGATCTTTCGGAGAGTTCCACCGATAACGCACGGCATGTCGCCAGCGCAGGCTCGGAACTGGCCGAGATGGCGCGGGAACTGCAACACTTACTCTCTCAATTCAATCGCTGAAGCGCTTGCCGGATAAAAAAAGCGGCCGCAAGGGCCGCTTTAGTTTTTGTATAACAAGGCGGAAATTACCAAAGCATGCGTTTCAGGATATCGCGCTCGCTTCCCTTCTCCTGCAGACGGTGTTTGATTGCGCCTGCCATGTGAGCCAGTACCAGCAGCAGGATCACCCAGCCGCCAATCTCGTGCATCTCATGTGCAACGCCGCCAAGGGCCTTGCTCTCACCGACCACAGCAGGCAGTTCGAACAGGCCGAAGAACATGATGGGGTGACCGCCCGCGTTGGACATCAGGTACCCGCTGACCGGCAGCAGGATCATCATCAGGTAGAGCAGCTTTTTCAGCCCTTCGACCACCATGCGTTCCTTGCCATCAAATACAGCGGGCAGTGGCGGGTTGGGACTGATGCGTACCCATACCAGACGAATAACGATCAGTAGCAGGGCGATCACGCCAAAGGATTTGTGCAGGCCGTAAAACTGGAAGGCGTATTGTTTCTGCGCATCGGTCTCTTTGGGCAGATCCGCCATGTAGATACCCACGGCGATAAGGGTGATGATGATGGCG
>JBNLAT010000133.1:0-953 GCA_050302275.1 Thiohalomonadaceae bacterium
TTCGCCCTGCCTGTAGAGGTCGACAGCATTGCCGACGCGATCACCCTGATCGGAAGACAGGCTACCCGGGATCTGGTGCTTGCCACCGAGGTGATCCAGCGCTTCCACGACATACCGCGCGAGCTGATCGATATCTACAGCTACTGGCGAAGCAGTCTGCGCTGCGCCATTCTGGCACGACAGATGACCAACCTGTTACCCGCCTCGTATAGCGATGAATCGATATTCCTGGCCGGTCTGCTGCACGATATCGGTCATCTGGTGATCTACACACGCACCCCGGAGCTGGGTCGCAAGGCGCTATTGGAACACCGTCATCGCGGCATACCGTTGCATAAGGTAGAACAGGAGTTGATGGGCTTCGACTACGCCGAGGTGGGTTCGGCGCTCGCCACCCTGTGGGAGTTGCCGCAAATGCTCTGCAACGTGCTGGCCAGCCACATCAACCCGCAGGAAGCAGAGGCGTATCGTACGGAGTCAACGCTGATCCACATCGCCGCCAGCATCAGCCATCAGGGAAGCTTTGATGAGGCGTTGGTCGATGCTCTCATCCCTGCCGAGCATCCACTCTGGCAATTAACCGGCTTTAAACCCGAACAGCTGAAGACCATCCTGCCGTCTGCACAGGAAGACTACGAGGCAGCACTCAACCTGCTGCAGTGAACCGGGGGCGTTGTGCCCCCTGCTAGCAGTACTGGGACTTAGTCTACTGAGTTGGTTTTATTGATCAGTCTGTTGATCAAAATCCCCAGAACGACAAACACCACGATCGAACCGGCGACTGAAGCGATTGAAAGAATTGCTACGGCATCCATTGTTTTGTCTCTCTATTTTATTGTTGTAACTGAAATAGTGTGGTGCCTTGCGGCCGAGGCCAAATTTATAGGAATGCGTAGAGAAAATAAACCAGTGAAAAACTAGGGTAATTGGCTGCCCGTGCTACCTGGGTCACT
>JBNLAT010000134.1:0-942 GCA_050302275.1 Thiohalomonadaceae bacterium
GGCGAGAGATCAAAATAAAATATTTTTTTTGCAAATACTTAAAATAAGATTAAGAAAGGACTCTTCTATCTAGGCTAGCGTTCCTACGGTTGACATGGCTCTGGTACCACTTCTGTCATACCCGGTTTTTATACCAAAACCAAGTACTCATCGTATGCATGACCTAGGATCAATTGTTCCAGACATATGGCCAAAAGTATTCACAAATAACTAAATGTCATAAATAAAGTATAATTATTACATAATTGATGTCTTTAAAGACTAAGGTGACTATTGGTGAAACAGAACAGCGGAAGACTCCATAACACCACAGGAACGGCAACCGGGGCAACACGTAGCCTAGAACTCCTCGTCGAAGAATTCCAGCCCATCTTCTCATTCGAAGCAGCAGGTTTGAGTGGCAGGGGAAAATAGCAAGGTTGAGTACACTTATGGTTGGTACTCAAAAATTGCAATAAATAAATGATATGTAAAGGTAATGACAAGGTAAATAAGGCATAAGGCTGTAAGCAGAAATGCACCTACACATGACTCAAGATTTAGTAGCTCCTACTTTCTAAGGTTATAGTCATAGCTTAACACTACCCCAATTAAGTTGTATTTAAGTACATCACAAAGTACGGTGACAAAGGCACAAAGTAATCACAGAGATTCCATGAAGGCTTGACCAATTCCACTCCATTCCCATCCAAACCATCTAATCAAAAGAGGATCCCAGACCGCTTGTAACCGCAAGCTCAGCTATCATGATAGTTGTACACTTTACAAAGGTAGCGTCATATACCCATGAGTAGTGATTTCATCACTGCGCGGGCAACTAGAGAAACCTCCTTTTTGTCATTCTTACACTTCCTTTGGTGTATGGCCCAGAGATCACTACATGTCATTACAAAGGTCTACTATAGTAGTATGTCAAGCTTTGCTACGGTTTCCTGAACAAAT
>JBNLAT010000135.1:0-890 GCA_050302275.1 Thiohalomonadaceae bacterium
TTTCGCTCTTGCCTTTAACTTCTTCGGCAGCATTGGCGATGTCATCCTGATTGTAGGGAACGCCAAGGAACTGCATTACACGCATAGTTGCTTGGGTTGCACCGGGACTGACGCTGTTATTTGCCAACCAGGGGTAGTTGGGCATTACGGACTCGGGTACTACAGAGCGCGGAGCTTCCAGGTGACGGCGATGCCACTCATCAGAGTATTTGCCGCCAACACGGGCCAGGTCCGGACCAGTACGCTTGGAACCCCACTGGAAGGGGTGGTTGTACATGGACTCGGAGGCCAGGCTGTAGTGGCCATAGCGCTCTTTCTCGTCGCGGAACGGACGAATCATCTGGGAGTGACAGGTGTAGCAACCTTCACGGATGAACACGTCACGACCAGCCAGTTCCAGCGCAGTGTGCGGACGGATGCCGTCACCGGCTTTCCAGTCATGCAGGCTTGCACCGGCAGGGCGGTTCCAGACGATCTCTGGGTGGTTGTTGTGCTCCATGGTGTCTTTCAGATAGAACAGCGGAACGATTTCCACCAGACCACCTACTGAGAGAAGCACCATCAGCATGACGAGCATGACGAAGACGTTACGTTCTGTCTTGTCCTGCAGTTTTGTTGAATGGATTTGATCAGCCATTTTTATATTTCCTCCTGCTTAGACGCTGGCGGTAGCTGCGGAAGCGCTACGTGAGCCCACGGCCTGGCGGATAGTCATTACGGTGTTGTACAGCATGACGACTGCACCGCCCCAGTAGATTACGCCACCAATGGCACGCATTGCGTAGTACGGGTGCATTGCTGCAACAGACTCGGCAAAGGTGTAGGTCAGGGTGCCGAACTCGTCGTAGTCACGCCACATCAGGCCTTGCATGATACCGGATACCCACATC
>JBNLAT010000136.1:0-879 GCA_050302275.1 Thiohalomonadaceae bacterium
GCCGGGATTGGTAAAGGAGTGCTTGGCGCCCTCATAGTTGGTGAAACTGTATTTCGCACCAGCCTTCTCCATCTCCGCCATGAAGGCCTCGATCTGCTCCGGCTTGACGAAAGGGTCGTCGGCGCCGTTGAAGACCATGATCTCGGCCTTCACCTGCCCAGGCTGGGCCGGGTGTTCGGTCGGCAGGCTGCCGTGAAAGCTGGCCACCAGGTCGAGGTCGACGCCACGACGCGCCATCTCCAGTACGATGCCGCCGCCGAAGCAGTAGCCGATGGCAGAGATGTCGTCTGCCGCCACCGTCGGGTGAGCGGCCAGCAGATCGCGTGCGGCCAGAAAGCGCGCGGTGGCCTGCGCCATGTTCTTTCTCACCTCACCGGCGAACTTGCCGGCGTCGTCCGGGTGCGCCGCCTGTTTGCCATCGCCGTACATATCCACCGCCAGGGCCGTATAGCCCATCTCCGCCAGCTGGTCGGCGCGGCTGCGGGCATAGTCGTTATGCCCCCACCATTCGTGTACCACCAGGATGCCCGGACGCTTTCCCTCGATAGCGTCGTCAAAGGCGAGATAGCCCTTCATCACCGTATCGCCCTCGCGATACTCCACCGGCTCACCCACCAGGGCCGCCTCGGCAGCCACTGCCAGCCCCAGCAAACAGATGCTCAACACAACGCTCTTCATGCTTCCTCTCCATCCTCTGAGTTATTCATGTGAAGCCAACTTTAGTGCCAAACAACCAATGTGGGGATAGGTAATAACCCTGTGGAAATCAGGCTCACTTCACGAATCTATACCCTTTGTCGGGCCTCGCGTACCATGGCGCCATGCGTTGCTTGGCGATCACCCTGTTGCTCTTGTTCACTGCCGTCGTCAGTAGCGAGG
>JBNLAT010000137.1:0-874 GCA_050302275.1 Thiohalomonadaceae bacterium
AGTCGGCCAAGCAGGGGCGTACCGATCTGCGTCAGACTCCGCTGGTGACCATCGACGGTGAAGACTCGATGGACTTCGATGATGCGGTTTTCTGTGAGCCTAAGAGCAACGGTTGGCGGTTGGTGGTGGCGATTGCCGATGTTTCCCACTACGTCGTCCCAGGGACTGCCCTTGATGTCGAAGCGCACCTGCGCGGTAACTCGGTCTATTTCCCCGGCCGGGTGATTCCGATGCTGCCGGAGGAGCTTTCCAACGGTCTCTGTTCCATCAATCCCGATGTGGATCGTCTCTGTATGGTCTGTGATATGCAGATCAGCACCCGCGGCAAGCTGGAGGATTACAGCTTTTACCCGGCGGTCATGCGTTCCCATGCCCGACTCACCTATAACAAGGTAGCGGCGATGCTGGTGGACGGTGACGAACCATTGCGTAAGCAGTACAGCAAAGTGCTACCGCATCTGGAGCACCTCTACAGCCTGTTCAAGGTATTACAGGGTGAGCGACAGAAGCGCGGTGCGATTGATTTCGATACGACTGAAACACGTATCGTCTTTGGCGAAGAGAAGAAGATCGAGCAGATCGTGCCGGTGGTGCGCAACGATGCACACAAGCTGATTGAGGAGTGCATGTTGATGGCCAATGTGGCCACAGCAGATTATCTCAAGCGTCACGATATCCCAATTCTTTACCGGGTGCATGACAAGCCCAAGGCAGAGAAGCTGACCGCCCTGCGCGAATTCCTCGGTGAGCTGGGTCTTTCCCTAAAGGGTGGGGATGCCCCCGAGGCGGCGGACTATGCAGAGCTGATGCATAAGATACAGGGCCGTGACGATGCGCACCTGATCCAGACGGTGATGCTGCGCAGCATGAACCA
>JBNLAT010000138.1:0-855 GCA_050302275.1 Thiohalomonadaceae bacterium
CCTCAACCACCGCTTGTTTGAAAGCAGGATCCTGTATCAGAGTCAGGATTTTACCGATAGCGTAAAGCCAGGCAATGACGGTGAAATAAACGGTAACAACCACCCACATTCTTTGCGCATCGGTAAAGGCATGAGGTATTTCGCCGAAACCGATGGTGGTTGCCATGTAGCTGACAAAGTAGAAGGCGTGGAAGAAATCCATGCGCCATGGCTTACCCGTAGCATCAACACCTGGGATTAACACCATCCCAAGGATCGAGATCGCATAGGCGATGATGATCACCACCAACGGTGCGCGCATACGGCGCAGGATCAGGAAAATCACCTGATTCATAGGACTTTCAACGACGCAGGTTTACCGTTTCGATGATCAGCAACACTACCGAGGTAATGTTGGCCAGCAAAGCACCACCTGAAAGGGAGACGATACTACCCATCGCTTCCGCATCCAGTCCGCTCTGACTTACATGCACCACATAACCCCAGACCACAGCCGCGGCGATTAATTGCAGGTCTGCCACCAGCGAAGTCGCCAGCAGCACCGCGCCCATCTGCGAACGATCACCGAACTTGAGCACCGTGGCTATCAGGTTGACCACGATAACGAAGAAAAGCTCATAGACATTATGGTGCGCAGGGTTATCGAACTCTCCAATGAAGAAACCGAAGTTGAGGGTTAGTGCCAGGACGATGAAAAAACCGAAGATGACCTTTTCCAGGTTCATTGTTTTCTCCATGTTGCGTTTTGTTATGACGGAGACCGTCGTTCGCTCACCTCATTGTAGGCAAGTAACCCTGCCGGGCCAAGGGAGTAGAGATACAACGCTTATCTTTGTGCTCTGCCGAGTAACTCCT
>JBNLAT010000139.1:0-825 GCA_050302275.1 Thiohalomonadaceae bacterium
CCGAGTTCGGCTCGACCCCGCTGTTCAGCGTCGATGAACTGGAGAGTGCCGGGGTGAGCATCGCGCTCTACCCCCTGAGCGCCTTCCGTGCCGCCAATGCAGCCGCGCTGAACGTCTACCAGACCCTGCGCACCGAAGGCACGCAGAAGAGTGTCATCGACACCATGCAGAGCCGGGCCGAGCTCTACGACTATCTCGGCTACCACGATTTCGAACAGAAGCTGGATCAGTTGTTTGCTTCGGAGGAAAACGCTTAGAAGTGTTGAGTTGTGAGTTTTTAGTTTTGAGTGGAGGTGTTCGCTGCGCTCACGGTTTTTATCCCCCTCTCCCTGGCCCTCTCCCGCGAGGGGAGAGGGAATTCACGGATCAGGATTGGCAGTGGACAGCAAGCTTGTTTCCACTACCTGGCTGGCGGCTTGCGAGACACTCGAAGAACGTCCCCTCTCCCCTCGCGGGAGAGGGCCAGGGAGAGGGGGATCAGAACAGCCTGCGCAAAGCGCACGCCACTAACTCAAAACTCAACACTGAAAACTCGAAACAAACGAACGAGTACAGCTTGAACATCAAACCCACCATCGCCCCATAGGAGGATCTCCCCATGAGCGAGCCCAACCCAATCCTGCCCAAGGCGAAGAAGTCGGTCGCCCTCTCCGGCACTGCCGCCGGCAACACCGCCATCTGCACTGTCGGCCGCACCGGCAATGACCTGCACTACCGCGGCTATGACATTCTCGATTTCGCCGAGACCGCCGAGTTCGAAGAGATCGCCTTTCTGCTCATCCACGGCCATCTGCCCACCCTGGCGGAACTGTCGGCCTACAAGCG
>JBNLAT010000140.1:0-800 GCA_050302275.1 Thiohalomonadaceae bacterium
GACGCCAACAGCCAGCTTTGCACCTATCGCGAGGGCTGGGGCGGGGAGTGTCGGCTGATAGCGCGCGAGGGAGAGGTCTGGAAGGCCTATAAAATCCCCAGGAACCTGATGAAGCAGCGAAACCACAAGAGAACCTTCAACAGGATCCTGCCCGGCAATCCGTATCAGCTTTAGCCGGACAGCCGGGCACAGGCGGGAGAGAGTCCACTCTGCGACGCCCTCCGCTGCACGGTTCACGCCTCCTCTGCAGGCGCTCGAGGCAAGTGAGCCCATCTCAATCCGCCCGGATGCCCATGGCAGCGGCCAGCGTCCTCTTCATCGCACCAACCTGAAGCGCTGGCCAAACCTGGCCTGAAGGCGTCACCGGTCCACTTGATCTAACGCTTGAGGTATGCTCCAATCCGCCTCGCGGATCAGGTATCGATCCTGTTGTACTAGCAAGGAGAAGTTTATGAAAGGACTCACACCCGCGTTCATCGCTGCCCTCGTGTTTTTTCTACAGGGCTGCGGCGGCTCATCATCCAGCACCTCCCCCTCTGTCGAGACACCCAATAACGGACAAACCACCGAACTGGAAGGTTCGTGGCGCAAATCCTGCAGTCCGGCGGATCCGATGGATCCGGACACCCACTACGACATCATCACACTCACATTCAGCGGAAACGAGTTCTATTCCGATATCGAAAACTACGGTGATTCCGGCTGCTCAGTCCCTCTGCCCATCTCACCCAATCCCACCGCCAGCGGCACTTTTGTTCTCGGAGAACTGATCACCGCCACAGACGGAACACAGGCCAGAG
>JBNLAT010000141.1:0-797 GCA_050302275.1 Thiohalomonadaceae bacterium
TGATAAAAATGAAAGCAATCTATTGGGAAGAAGCCAATATGGGTGTTGCTTTCGAAGAGAAAGAAATTCCGTCTGAAATGTTGGCTGAGTGTGAACAATGGCGTGAGTTTATGCTGGAAGCGGCGGCCGAAGCCAGTGAAGAATTGATGAATCAGTATCTTGATGAAGGTGATTTGTCTGAGGAACAGATTAAAAGTGGAATACGCAGGTTAACCCTGTCTAATGAGATAGTTCCTGCATTCTGTGGAAGTGCCTTCAAAAATAAAGGCGTGCAGTCTATGTTGGATGCGGTAGTCGAGTATATGCCGGCCCCGACAGATGTAGAGGCAATCAAGGGCGTGCTTCAGGATGAATCTGAGGATCATAGAGAAGCTGATGATGATGCTCCGTTCTCCGCGCTGGCATTTAAAATTGCAACCGATCCGTTTGTCGGTTCGCTAACATTTTTCAGGGTTTATTCTGGAGTGTTGAATTCCGGCGATGCAATTTTAAATGCAGTCAAGGGCAAGAAGGAGCGTGTAGGGCGTATTGTTCAAATGCATGCCAATAGCCGGGAAGAGGTTAAAGAGGTCCGTGCGGGTGATATTGCTGCGGCAATCGGCTTGAAGGATGTAACCACAGGGGATACCTTGTGCGCGATTAATAGCCCAATCGTATTGGAAAAAATGGAGTTTCCTGAGCCGGTAATATCGGTGGCCGTCGAACCAAAAACACAGGCGGATCAGGAAAAAATGACGATTGCGCTGGGTAAGTTAGCGCAAGAGGATCCGTCGTTTAGAGTGCATACGGATGAGGAG
>JBNLAT010000142.1:0-789 GCA_050302275.1 Thiohalomonadaceae bacterium
CGTTCAGCCCCAATGGACGCCGCCCCAAACCGCTGCGCGATCAGCTGGAGGCCGGTAGGAAGGTGATTCGCAAACGCACGCGCGCGCACAAGTATCTGGCCTACTTTCAGGCCTACACCAACACCTACGGGGAGATCGACCGGCTCTCACAGCTCTATGAAGAGGCCCTGGCCGAACCCGACGTGATCGGTCTCTCCATCGGCACGCGCCCGGATTGCGTTCCAGACGGCGTGCTCGAACTTCTGGCCGAGTACCAGGACCGGGGCCATGAGATCTGGCTCGAACTGGGACTGCAGTCGGCCTTCGACGAGACCCTCCAGCGGGTCAACCGGGGACATGGCTTCGCCGAGTATGCCGACACCGTCAAACGCGCACGCCGGCGCGGCATCCAACTCTGCACACATCTGATTGCGGGCCTGCCGGGGGAGAACGGCAGACACTGCCAGGAGACCCTCAAACGTGTCCTCGATCTGGGCACCGAGGGACTCAAGCTGCACCCCTTGCATGTGGTCAAGGGCACCGCGCTCGCCAATGCCTGGCGCCGAGGGGAATACCAACCGCTGAAGCTGGAGGATTATGTCGAGATCGCCGCCGACCTGGTGCAGGCGACGCCCGAATCGGTGACTTGGCACCGGCTGACGGGCACCGCCTCGCGGGAGATCCTGCTGGCTCCGCTCTGGTGTGCGGAGAAGTGGCGCGTACTCAACGCCATCACCCACGAACTGCAACGGCGCCGCAGCTCGCAGCGACGCGTCGCCTAGCACCAGTAGAGGAACAGGTTATGGAACT
>JBNLAT010000143.1:0-789 GCA_050302275.1 Thiohalomonadaceae bacterium
GTTGGCGATATGCACTATCGCTGGCACCTGAGCGACGGCACTGACGAAATCAGTCTGCAACTCGCCGATGGCATCGTTCCGCCCGAATTTCTTCTGCTGCTGGACAAGATCGACAAGGCCCCGGCCAGCGAGGAGGACAAAGCGGCGCTGGAAGCCTACAAACAGGCCATGACCCGGGCCATCTGGAATATGCCGCTCGAAGCGGCGTTTCCGGATACCAGCCTGGAGATACGGAGCCTGTAGGAAGGATCAATGGTGCGGCAAGCAGCACCCTACGCTCAAATCAACGGTGGGGTGCGGCTTGCCGCGCCCGAAGGAAGTGCCCTTGGGGTGCACCGAAATCCTCCTCGTCGATCCGAACCTGGCTCTGGGGGGGGATATTTGGTTCTTTCGGTGGGGCAGGGCCCCACCCTACCGCTTGACCGATGTGTAGGGTGGGGCCCTGCCCCACCGATCGCCCTCCCGACCTGACCCATCCGCCGAGTTGTGCGACAATCGCCGGTTTTCAGAAGCCACCATCCCCAATGAGCCAAGACGCCGCCATCGCCACGCCTTTCGAGCCGCCACTGCCCCGGACCGCCGACGAGCGCCTGCAGTGGGGCCAGCTCTATGGCTGCGGCGGTGCGCTGGCGATCGCCAATGCGGCACTCAACACCTCCGGCTTGCTGCTGGTGGTGGCGCAGGATGTGCAATCGGCTACCCGCCTGGAGCAGGAGCTGCGCTTTTTTCTCGGTGACGCCGGGGTGCCGGTGATCAACTTCCCCGACTGGGAGACCCTGCCCTACGACC
>JBNLAT010000144.1:0-771 GCA_050302275.1 Thiohalomonadaceae bacterium
CGCCTTCACCCCCACCTGCTCCTCCACCCACGCCCCGCGCTACAACAAGCTGGCGCCGGTGTTCAAGCGTCACGGGGTCGACGAGATCGTCTGCATCTCGGTCAACGACGCTTTTGTCATGAACGAGTGGCGCCGCGAGCAGAAGGCGTTCAACCTCACCTTCCTACCCGACGGCAACGGCGACTTCAGTCGCGGCATGGGCATGCTGGTGGCCAAGAACGATCTCGGCTTCGGCGAACGCTCCTGGCGCTACTCCATGCTGGTAAAGGATGGGGTCGTCGAAAAAATGTTCATCGAAGCCGACGTGCCCGGTGACCCGTTCGAGGTCTCCGATGCCGACACCATGCTCGGCCACCTCGCTCCAAATGCGGCCAAGCCGCTGGACGTCACTCTATTCAGCCGCGAGGGGTGCCCCTTCTGCGCCCGCGCCAAGGGGCTGCTGAGCGATGCTGGCATCGAGTTCGAAGAGCTGGTGCTGAACCGTGATTTCAGCGAGTCGACCATCCGCGCCGTCTCCGGTGCCGCCACCGTGCCGCAGGTCTTCATCAATGGTGAACGGATCGGCGGTTCGGAAGCGCTGGAGACCTATTTGAGCGAACGCGCGAAGCGGGCGGCCTAACCGGCAGCCCCCGAAAACGGCAACCGCAGCGATCCAGGGATGGACGCTGCGGCATCTCCGGTCGCGGCGGCTGCCGCCAGTTGCCAGGCCACGCTCACCCCCAGCAGATCGGCAACCCCGCCCATGGTCAGCCGCCGGGCGCGATAGCGGTC
>JBNLAT010000145.1:0-770 GCA_050302275.1 Thiohalomonadaceae bacterium
TAGCATCGCACCGCCCATATACCTACAATATCCAGCCTGACAAACTTCCACCCTATGCGAGGTTTTCTATGAGCGATTACCTGCCCGGACTCGAAGGGGTACCGGCCACCCGCTCCAACATCTCTTTCATTGATGGCGAGAAGGGCATTCTTGCCTATCGTGGTTATCCCATCGAGCAGTTGGCTGAGCACAGCACCTTCGAAGAGACCACCATGCTGTTGCTGGATGGGCGTCTGCCCACGGCGGCCGAGCTGGCCGAGTTCGACCAGCAACTGCGCCGTAATCGTCGGGTGAAGTACAACATCCGAGAGATCATGAAGAACCTTCCGGCCACGGGTCATCCGATGGAGATGCTACAGACCGCCATCGCCAGTCTGGGGATGTTCTATCCGGGTAACGAATGTCTTACCGGTTCCGATCTGTGCAACGACCTTAACTACATCCACCGGATGACGGTGAAGCTGGTGGCACGCCTGCCAGTCATCGTCGCCATGTGGCAGCACATCCGTAAGGGCTATGACCCGATCCCGCCACGGGAAGATCTGACCACGGCGGAGAATTTTCTCTACATGCTGCACGGCCATGAGCCGGATCCGATCTGTGCGGAGATCATGGACACCAGTCTGGTGTTGCACGCCGAGCACACCATTAACGCCTCCACCTTTGCTGCGCTGGTGGCGGGTTCAACCCTGGCCAGTCCCTATGGGGTGATTGCCTCAGCCGTAGGGACCCTCTCCGGCCCGCTGCACGGTGGTGCCAACGAGAAGGTG
>JBNLAT010000146.1:0-768 GCA_050302275.1 Thiohalomonadaceae bacterium
CCAGCTGCTCCGCCAGCACCCGGGAGGTGTAGGGCAGGGTGTCGTAGGCGCCGGGACGGATTGCCTCCACCGCGGCACGGGTGTCGAAGTAGTCTAGGTCGCTGCCGGGCAGTGACTTTCTGTATTGGGTGTTCATGGGATTCTCATTGGTTGCGCTAGCACGATGGATGCAGCGTTGAGTGGTGAGTTGGTGTTTTGAGTTGATGTGCTCGCTGCGCTCACGATTGTTAATCCCCTCTCCCTGGCCCTCTCCCGCGAGGGGAGAGGGGGCGTTCTTTTCGAGTGCATCGAAATCTCCCGCTCCGGTTGGAGAACCAAGCTGAGCGGTTACATCGGTTCCTGATCCGTGCGTCCCCTCTCCCCTTGCGGGAGAGGGCCAGGGAGAGGGGGGACTCAAAAAAACCGTGAGCGCAGCGAACACAAACGTTACCGCCCGGTAACATCCCGCACCAAAAGTGAGGTTTATCGGAATTGAGCATGAATACAGCCACTTAGCCGAATATCGCAAATCCTCGGGTTACTGATCGGTAACACCGGAACACGGTCTCCAACGCGAATGAATCATCACAATATTTTGAATGAATCAAAAATATTAAATAAAAACATGCAGTTAAAAGTCTCACTGTAACGCTATGGTATAGGGCATGCATTGAATATCGATGTAGTGCGAGTCATCAGCTCGCGGCACCGATATCAAGAATCCGGATCTATCCGGCAATGCACTGAGGAGGATATCCCAGGCCCGTTGGTCTCCAGGCAGAACCATCC
>JBNLAT010000147.1:0-448 GCA_050302275.1 Thiohalomonadaceae bacterium
CTCGAAGACCGATCCCAAGGAGCAGCAGGCCAGGCGTTTTGCCGACGATGTGGTGGCCATGCTGGAGGAGAGACGCCGCGGCAAGTCGTTCGAACTGCTCTACCTGGTGTCCTCGCCTCACTTTCTGGGGCTCCTGCGCGAACGCATGGGGCGTGAGCTCGCGGCAACGATCAAGGCCGAGAGTGCCAAGGATCTGACCCAGGAGAAGGCAGACTCGCTTCAGCAGCATCTGCTGGCGCTGTTCTGATATGCCAGAGCCGGCTTGCCGGTTGGGGCTTTTGTGGGGCAGGCCTCCCCATAGACCCTGAATGGAGCGGTAGGGTGGGGCCCTGCCCCACCAATAGCCGCTCAGTAAGCGCTAGTCAGGCCTGAATCGAATGGCACTTACTTAAGCTATGTTTCGGTGCGGCAAGCCGCACCCTACACCTGATCATGCCGTTGGGTGCGG
>JBNLAT010000147.1:458-748 GCA_050302275.1 Thiohalomonadaceae bacterium
ACCGGAACCCTTTGGCAGTCCCTGCATCATTTTAGTTGTCTATGCGTCTCCAGGCCTGAGCGCATTTCCCGACGGCCTTTTCCGATGCCGCCTATGCGTCGACTTTGGTCGCGTCCCGGTGTGTTCAAGGCTTCTTTATAAAAAATGATCTTTCTTGAGGGACAATCCTCTCGCTCAGGGTTCTAATATCGGGAGTGGTGTGGTCTGGTCGCTCGTGATCCGACGCCGGCTGCACATTCACCAGAGCCAATTGGAACAGTGTTGACAGGTCCTATCGCCATGGCCTCAGA
>JBNLAT010000148.1:0-744 GCA_050302275.1 Thiohalomonadaceae bacterium
GATCAGCTCGAAACCGCCGATCTCGTGCAGCTGAGTACAGTGGACCGGCTTGAAATTGTCCGCTTCAACGGTATAGGCAGCGACAACGACCGGCCCGATCCAATCCTTTTCCGCGCTGACCCAGCCCACCAGCACCGTCGAGCTGTAGACCGCCTCGGCCTCCTGCTGGACCTCCAGCAGGGCACAACCGCTGACACACAGACAGGGTGCGGTCAGGAAGATCCATCTCAACCAATTGAACATGCCTAAATTCAACACAAACCCTGCAATGCCGGCACCGCTTGCCCCTGAGCCGGAAAGTGCCTGGTACCGGCCTCGACCGGTGTGGCGATGGGGCGGAGTCGACTTCGCCGGCTCTAGCCCCTAAATATAACGCAAAGCGCGCAATGAAGCGCAGAGAACACAAGGCTTAATAATTTTGAATGGTGAATTTTGAATTATGAATTGTGGGGTTCGCTTTGCTCACATGCTGTTGTGACCCCCCTCTCCCTGGCCCTCTCCCGCGAGGGGAGAGGGAACGTTCTCTTCGAGCACATCGTATGCTTCCTGTCAGTTCAAAGTAGCAAGCTTTCTGCTTACTCCCGCACCTGATCCGTGCATCCCCTCTCCCCTCGCGGGAGAGGGCCAGGGAGAGGGGGAAACCGACAGGCGCTCGGTCTGCCGCATTCCGCCATTTCAAAATTCAACAATCACATTTCCTTGTAAATCTCCGCCCCCTGCCGCTTGAACTCCACCGCCTTCTCC
>JBNLAT010000149.1:0-736 GCA_050302275.1 Thiohalomonadaceae bacterium
ATGAGCAGGGACAGTCGATGTTCCTGCTGCTGGCTGAGGACTGAGGGAGGCGTGGGAAGGGGATGAGCCGTCAGTCTTGTCGCTGCTGGAGCCGTCGCCGAGGAGGGTGTGTGCTCTCGGCTCATCAAGGTGGAGAGCCGCTGCGGCCGATGCCGCTGGAGATAACTCGATGCTTGCATGTGCCAGGAGCAGAGTCGGCTCTTCCTCCACCTGTGCGACGTGGGCCTGGCCGCGTCGTGGCTGTCGACACTCCTTGGCCCAATGGCCAAGCTTGCCACAGTTGTGGCAGGCGTCGTCTCGTGCCAGCTTCTGGTTGCCGGTGGCGCCGCCGGGGGCGCCTCCGCGGGCGCTACCCTTGCGGCTACCGGTGGCTACGCTTGCGGCCGCCTGTCGAGGGAGGGGACTCCCCCTTCTTCCCGTCACCCTGGCAGGCCTCCCACTGTTCCCGAGTGAGATGTAACTTCCTACCGACGGTGATAGGCCCGAGAGAGGGTGTGGTTCGTCGCCATCGATAACCTTGAGGTGACCTATCGCCTCTTTGATCGACATCATGGAGAGGTCCAGCAAAGACTCGATCGAGCAAGCGATCTGCTTGTACTTCTCGGGGATGCAACGGAAGAGCTTCTCGACGGCTCTCCTCGCTGTCGGTGTCGTCGTTGAACTGCACCATCTTCTGCTACAGAGTGTTGAGACGGAGAGCAAAGTCATCAACGTCCTCACCTGGCTTAGAAGGAGA
>JBNLAT010000150.1:0-730 GCA_050302275.1 Thiohalomonadaceae bacterium
GTACCGGAGTAAATATTAAGCCAAAGGGAAATCCCCACCAGCCTAATAGTAACGACCCTACAAGATCGGTGGCCTGCTTTTTGGTAGCGCATTTTTTGCACACTAAGTGTTCGTTTGTTTTCCAACTTGTGTACAGGATAACAGAGTACACACTATAAGAGTTGTGTATATCTACTGGCCCCAAGCCATTGCACTTTGGACAATTACCAAGATAAATCTGTATTGCCAATTCTTTAGCCTTATCGTCTGGTATAGACTCAGCAACTCTATTTATTTCATCAACTTCATAACACTTCTTACTACAGTACCTCCTTTTTCCATCCTTGATACCACCAAATAGAACACTATTTCCACATGTAGGACATGCCATACACTATCTCCTATATTTATTTATGTGTTGTTGCCTAACGTGTTGTTAAGGGGCGTGCAGCGAAGCGAACGACTTGAACAAATTGTTAAATTATTCCTAACAAGCCTGCTACAGCAATACCTCCAATCATTATGGCAAACGCAATAATTACAACAAATAAGCCGATAACTCCCCTCTGCCAACCCATCAGGGAACCCCACCAATCTTCCATTTCTGAGAAGGGTCTATTCATCAATACCTCAAGTAACCCAACTAACCCCCAAGCAGTTGGCGCCGCCCATCCAATGATTGCGAAGCCATTAGGTTTATACCCTTGCAATTGAACCCAATAGAGAATGTACGCAGCGATAACTCCTGCAA
>JBNLAT010000151.1:0-723 GCA_050302275.1 Thiohalomonadaceae bacterium
GTACTTCGTTCAGGCCCAGGCCCAGCTGCTGCAGGGTGCCCGCCCCAGTGGCGCCGAGCACCCCGAAACCGTGGGCATCGTCCACCATCAGCCACGCCTGCCGTGCGCGACAGACGGCCGCCAGCGCCCTCAGGGGCGCGAGATCGCCGTCCATGCTGAAGACACCGTCGGTGATCACCAGGCGACGCCCGTCCGGACATTTGGCCAGCCGGTTGTCGGCGGCGGCCACATCATTGTGCGGATAGCGCTGGAAGCGGGCCCCGCTCAGCATGCCTGCATCGAGCAGAGAGGCGTGATTGAGCCGGTCCTCCAGGGCCAGGTCACCGCGCCCCAGCAGCGCCCCCACGGCCCCGAGATTGGCCATGTAACCGGTGGAGAAGAGCAGCGCGCGCGGGCGCCCGACAAACTCGGCCAGCTCCTCCTCCAGTGCGTGGTGTGCCGTGGAGTGGCCGGTCACCAGGTGCGCCGCCCCGCTGCCACTGCCGTAGCGGGCCACGCCGGCGGCAAAGGCTTCGGCAATCCGCGGGTGGTTGGCCAGCCCCAGGTAGTCGTTGCTGCAGAAATTGAGGTAATCGCGCCCGTCGATGCGCACCCGCGGCCCCTGCGGTCCCTCCAGCACCCGCCGCTCACGGTAGAGCCCGGCCTCCCGGCGCGCAGCCAGGTCGGCGGTCAGGTCCCAGCCCTCAGCCATGGTGCTGGGCGCAGGCCTGGCCGTAGAGCTCC
>JBNLAT010000152.1:0-717 GCA_050302275.1 Thiohalomonadaceae bacterium
TCGATGTTCATGGAGAAGTCGATGGCCGACATGATGCCGTCGCCGAACTTCTCGTGGATAATCTCCTTGATGGTCTCGCCGTAGACTCCGACGATCTCGTAGAAACGATAGAGCACGGGATCGGTCGGCACCAGTTGATCCCACTTCTTGTTGGGGAACTCCTGCAGCGCCGTGGAGACGGCGGCATCCAAACCGAGCGCCTCGACCAGCGCATCGGCATTTGCCTTATCCAGGTGGTTCATGCCGAGGCAGGCGGATACCACATACACGGGCGCCAGACCCGCCGCAGCCGCGATCGCCTCCCAGCTCATGCCTTTCGACTTTTTCGCCTCCAGGATGGCGTCACGCATTTCACTCTTGTTCATCGGTCGTTTACCTCTTTGTGTCTTACCGGTTTGAAAATACCTGATGGTCTCAGTGCAAATGCGGTGCCAATCTTTCGCGCCGACTGGAACACACGACCGCTCCACACCCTACCCCACCTTAAATAGGGACGGCTTTTGGATCGAAACGGAGAAGCCCCATGCCGGTGCCGATGCCATTCAGGAGCGGGGCATCACACCCCCGGTTCGGGATCAACAACGGACAATTGCAGAGAAACGCACCCGCTTTGTCGGACATAGTCGACAATGTGGACAATCCAGGGCCGGCGGGAGCGGAAAGCGCGAGTTCTAGGGCTTGAAATCGGGCATGGCATGAACCCTGCAAACACTATCC
>JBNLAT010000153.1:0-713 GCA_050302275.1 Thiohalomonadaceae bacterium
AACAAGTGGGACGGGCTGGATCAGGACCAGCGCGAGTGGATCAAGAGCGAGATCGAACGCAAGCTGCCGTTTCTGAGCTTCGCCCGCCACCACTTCATCTCCGCCCTGCACGGCTCCGGCGTGGGCGATCTGTTCGAGATGGTGGAGGGCGTCTACGCCAGCGCCATGCGCGACCTCTCGACCCCCGACCTGACCCGGCTGCTGGAGGCGATCACCCAGGAGCATCAGCCGCCGCTGGTCCACGGCCGGCGCATCAAGCTGCGCTATGCCCACCAGGGCGGAAAGAATCCGCCCATCATCGTCATCCACGGCAATCAGACCAGCGAGGTGCCCGACAGCTACAAGCGCTATCTGGTGAGCCGCTTCCGCAAGGCGCTGAACCTCAAGGGTACGCCGATCCGCATCGAGTTCCGCTCCGGCACGAACCCCTACGAGGGCAAGAAGAACAAGCTGACCAAGCGTCAGGTCCAGAAACGCCAGCGGCTCAAGCAATTCGTCAAGCGCAAGTGATGCCGTCTCTGCGAAACTTGTTCGGAGATGCCTGAGAATCAAGTTCGCGGTGCGGCTTGCCGCACCGAATCACTTCGGTTTTAGTGAACGGTCAGCAGGCGCACTGGATCTGAGCACGACAAACAGGGCAGCTGGGATAATCGTAGATCGCGACCCGAGCGAGCCGAGATTCGAACGCCATATGTCAGCTACGAAAAGCTATG
>JBNLAT010000154.1:0-708 GCA_050302275.1 Thiohalomonadaceae bacterium
GTGCCGCCGTATTGCTGATGACACTCGGCGAAACGGCCGCCGCCCAGGTCATGAAACATATGGGCCCCAAGGAGGTGCAGCGCGTCGGCACGGCCATGGCGACCCTGTCCAACGTGAGTAAGGATCAGGCCCAGAAAGTGGTCGGCGAGTTTGTGGAAACCGTCGAATCGCATACCGCTCTGGGGGTGGGTAACGACGAATACATCCGCAAGGTACTGGTGGACGCCCTGGGCATGGACAAGGCCGGGCCACTGGTTGACCGTATCCTGATGGGTCAGAACAGCAAGGGGCTGGAATCCCTGAAGTGGATGGATGCCCGCGCCGTGGCCGAAATCATCCGCCTGGAGCACCCGCAGATCATCGCCATCGTTCTCTCCTATCTGGATGCCGACCATGCGGCTGACGTCATCTCCCTGATGCCGGAGCGGGTACGCACCGATGTGGTGATGCGCATCGCCTCACTGGATGGCATCCAGCCCTCGGCGCTGCGTGAACTGGACGAGATCCTGGACAAGCACTTTTCCAGCAACGACAACGTCAAGCAGTCCAGCGGATTTGGGGGGGTCAAGGCGGCTGCCGACATTCTCAACCTGCTGGACAGCTCCGTTGAGACGGTACTCATCGAACACGTGAAGGAACTGGATCCCGACCTGAGCCAGCAGATCCAGGACAAGATGTTCGTGTTCGACAACCTGGCAGAAGTCGACG
>JBNLAT010000155.1:0-703 GCA_050302275.1 Thiohalomonadaceae bacterium
TTCCACCCGCTTCAGCCATCTCCGTACTGCAGGATAGGGCTCTAGCGAAAAGTTGCCCTCAGCGGCGAGAGCGACATAGGGATAGCACGCCAAGTCCGCGATAGTGGGGTGCTCCGCCGCCAGCCACGAGTGCTGTTCGAGCCGCTGTTCCATCGCATCCAGTCCCGGCTGCGCATCCCGGTGACACTGAGCCAGGTCGAACGGGCGGTTGAAGAGCACCGTGGCGCGGGCGCGGGCCAACCCATAGAGCAGCTCGTTTTCGGATACGGCAAGCCACTGCATGACGCGCGCCTCGCCCAACGCATCGTTGGGCAACCAACGCTCGTCGCCATATCGGCGCGCCAGATAGACCAGGATCGCCATGGAATCCCAGATCACCAGCTCCCCGTCGAGCAGCACCGGTATCTGACCGCGCGGATTGAGACGCTTGAACTCAGGTGTCAAGGTTTCATTGGTGGTGCTGTCGGTGGTTATGGTTTGATACTCAAGCCCCAGCATGGAGAGCAGCAGGCACACCTTGTAGCAGTTGCCCGAGCGATCCAGATTGTAGAGTTTCAGGGCCATCATGATCTTACTCCCGGTAGCTTCGGTCATTAATGGGCGTTCCGCCCTCTGAGGCCCTCGCCTCCTGAGTCAAACCGGCATAGCCCCAACTCTGTGCCGGTATTTCATGGAACGTGATGTAACTCGCCTCGGCCAAATC
>JBNLAT010000156.1:0-230 GCA_050302275.1 Thiohalomonadaceae bacterium
ACCCTGGCGGGTTGGAAGGATTGATGAAGGATCATGCGGCTTTGCTGCGTCCCAAGTTTGATGCGGTGCAAGAGGTATTGGCGCGCGAGTTGGGCAACGGCCGTTTCGCTACCTGGACCAATCCTAAAGGTGGTTACTTTGTCAGCCTGGATACGGTTTGTCCGGTAGCCGACCGCGTGGTGGAGTTAGCCAAGGGTGCAGGTGTGGCGCTAACGCCCGCCGGTGCCACT
>JBNLAT010000156.1:240-702 GCA_050302275.1 Thiohalomonadaceae bacterium
CAAAAAAGACCCCAACAACAGCAACATTCGCCTTTCCCCCAGCCGCCCGCCAGTAGCCGAAGTAGCCCAGGCAATGGAGGTGGTGGCGCTGTGCGTAAAAATTGCCACGTTGGAATACGATGCGCCCGCGTAGGGAGTGAAAAGTAAAAAGTGAAAAGTTGGCAAGTGTGCAGGTTTGTAAGTTGTTGAATTCAGCTTAACATTTACCTGCCACCTGCCACCTGCCACCTGCCACCTGCCACCTGCCCAAATAGGTAAAATTTCCTACTTAGTCTAATTTTTGCTAGACATAAAACGAGAATCGTTTACAATGGACAACCAATGAGACGATCTCGGTTGGTTTTTAGCTTTGCTGTATTGGTATGGAGTTTGTTGGTCGGTTGTCAGCTTCAGTTCGATCTGGAGCCGTTGCCAACGCGGGTGCAGCCGATTGCTTTGCCGGGCGAATCATCACCCATTCCG
>JBNLAT010000157.1:0-700 GCA_050302275.1 Thiohalomonadaceae bacterium
GTGATCACCAGCATGACGACCAGGGGCAGCAGGTAAGCCGTCAAGGAGGCCCGCACCAGCAACTGATCCGGTATCCCGATCACAACCTGATCGCCCGGCTTGGCGCCGAGGCTGTTGTCCAGCAGCAGCCGGTTTCGGCGCACGCCGAACAGCTTGGCCACCACTGAAGTGGTACAACTGCTGGTGCTGCAGTGACTGCAGCCACTGCGGCTCAGGGTCTCGGCGACCAGCACCCCGTCATGCACCTCGACGACCCGGGCGGTCTCTTCCAGCATGGTTACTGTGTCGGACATAAACGCTGCCAAAGTTCGCTTTGATTCGGTGCACCCCAAGGGCACTTCCTTCGGGCGCGGCAAGCCGCACCCTACCCGTTCATCCAACCACTCTGGTGGGGCAGGGCCCCACCCTATCGGTCTATGCGTAGGGTGGGTCCCTTCCCCACCGAACGCTCGCTTGATTTCACTCTTCCCAACCGTCCGCTTCCATCTGGTCGAAGCGGGACGGATCGGTCGGCGCAGCCTGCTTGATGGCACGGGCCAGCCAGCTGCCCGGACCCTGTCTCAGCTCCTCCTGCAGCGAGGAGAGCAACCCACTGATGGGAGCGCCGGGGGAGATCTTCACCGGCTGAATGCCTCTCGCCTTCAGCTGGTTGATGGCCGAGGCGCCGACCGCCTGGCTGTAGACGGCGATACAACCGCCA
>JBNLAT010000158.1:0-699 GCA_050302275.1 Thiohalomonadaceae bacterium
CACGGCAGCGTCCAAATCAGCAGCCGTCAGATCGGGCTCTTTGGTCTTGGCAATCTCTTCCAACTGGGCGCGCGACACCTTGCCCACCTTGTCGGTGTGCGGTGTACTCGAACCCTTGGGAATACCGGCTGCCTTGCGCAGCAGCACGGAGGCCGGAGGTGTTTTGGTGATGAAGGTGAAGCTGCGATCACTGTAGACTGTGATCACAACCGGGGTCGGCAACCCCTCTTCCATGCCCTGCGTTCTGGCGTTGAACGCCTTGCAGAACTCCATGATGTTGACACCATGCTGGCCCAGCGCGGGACCAACGGGCGGACTCGGATTGGCTTTGCCTGCAGCCACCTGCAGCTTGATATAAGCCTGAATTTTCTTTGCCATTTCTAGCTCCTGAGAGTGATGGGTACAAGCGCCTTGCGGCTCCCCGACTGCATCTGCGGCGGCAACCGCAGACCGTAAAAATTAACCTTTTTCGACTTGGCCGAATTCCAGCTCGACTGGCGTGGAGCGGCCAAAAATGAGCACTGCCACCCGCAGCTTGCTCTTTTCGTAGTTGACCTCTTCAACAACGCCATTGAAATCGGCAAACGGTCCTTCAATAACCCGGACCACTTCACCCGGTTCAAACAGCACTTTGGGCCGAGGCTTGTCGACGCCCTCCTGCACCCGCTGCAGGATACGGTCTGCTTCGGCATCCGTGAT
>JBNLAT010000159.1:0-699 GCA_050302275.1 Thiohalomonadaceae bacterium
AAACACCTATGGCTCGCAAATGCAGCAGCCGCAACAATATCTATCGGCTACCTTCAAGCAAAAGGCACTTTTTGCCAAATTCAATAATTAGGGTCTTGGGCATTCGTGTCTGGAATCTTAATGCTTGTTGTCATGAAGTATGTTTCTACCCTCAATAGCTCAAGAGACAGAAATAGGTTTCAAGAAGCCAAGTCAAAGTTTGACTCAAATGAAGAATCAGATTTTGTTTTCAAGAACGTTAGGGATAAAACATTCAACAGGCTAAAAAAGTGCTATCTAATTCTTCAGTATGGCGCAGGCCTAGCATTTATTGCAGGATGCATATTGACTCTTATTGGGGTTAATTATGCGCTATAACCAATCGCTGCATCCGACGCCAAAAGGCTGGCGCCTTTTGGTACCCTCGTTACACTCGGCGCCGGCTGAGCTTCAGCGTTAGGCGGCCGAGCAAGGCGAACTTAAACACCAAATCTAATCGAGAAAGGTATGTGATGAAAGCATCAATTTATACAATTCTATTTCTAACTGTGCTTGTACCCTCAGTGCATGCTCAATCAAATGTAAAACAGGAATCCACAATGAATCAAACAAAAGACGTCGTGTTGAAATTTTTTGGCACCTTCGCAACCGACGAAGGCTGGGAGCCGATGTTGGCTACCGATATATCTTTCAGTAGCCCTATGGATAAAACGAATAGTA
>JBNLAT010000160.1:0-684 GCA_050302275.1 Thiohalomonadaceae bacterium
CTGAGCGCCGCGCGGCGAGGCGAAGGGGTCTGCCCGGGCGGGGCGGACACGCGGCTTTGCCCGGCGGAGTTCGGGCGCTGCGCCTTGTTGCGCGCAAGCTGAGGACAGGAAAGAGGGGGGCGAGATGTATCTCTGGATCAAAGCCTTGCACATCATCTTCATGGTCGCCTGGTTCGCGGGACTGTTCTATCTGCCGCGGCTGTTCGTCTACCACGCGATGTGTGAGGACCAGCCGGGACGGGAACGCTTCAAGGTCATGGAGCGCAAGCTCTACTACGGCATCACCACTCCGGCCATGGTGGTGACGGCAGCCCTCGGGCTGTGGATGCTCTTCGACTACGCCTGGGGCATCTACCGCACTATGGGGTGGCTGCATCTCAAGCTGACGCTGGCCGTCATCCTCATCGGCTACCACCTCTATTGCGGCAAACTGGTGCGCGCCTTTGGCGAGGACCGCAACCGGCACGGTCACGTCTTCTACCGCTGGTTCAACGAGGTCCCGGTGCTGTTTCTGGTGGGCATGGTACTGCTGGCGGTGGTGAAACCTTTCTGATCCCACCGACGGCCAAGGCCCATGCCGCGCTCAATGCATCCGGCGCTCCAGCAGTTCCGACAGATGGCGCTCGGCATCCGTGAGATGCTCCCCCCAGTGCATGTCGTAGCTGTGGCACCAGTCGCGCAGCG
>JBNLAT010000161.1:0-676 GCA_050302275.1 Thiohalomonadaceae bacterium
TGGGGCCGACAATACCGACCAGATTACTGGGAAGATTGATGGTGGTTGGGTCAACAAACGATTTGAAACCGCCCAGTTTGATTTTCTTGAGACGCATGGGTTGGGAGTCGTTCCTTGGGCTGTAACGGCTGTAAGCGAAAGTCGGCTAGTGTACTATATCGCCCCCTCACGAACACCAGACCGCCGACACAGAAATGACCACGCAACCGAGCAAAACGCTGGAGACTTTTCCCAATCCCAATCCGGGCCGCGACTACGTGATTCATATTCGGATTCCCGAGTTCACCTGCCTCTGCCCCAAGACGGGACAGCCCGACTTCGCGACCCTGGACCTGGCTTACATCGCCGATCAGAGCTGCGTGGAGTTGAAGTCGCTGAAACTCTATGTCTGGTCCTTCCGCAACGAAGGCGCGTTCCATGAGGCGGTGACCAACCGGATCCTCGAAGATCTGGTGGCGGCCACCAGCCCCCGATTCATGCGCCTGACCGCACGTTTCAACGTCCGTGGCGGAATCTATACCGACATCGTCGCCGAGCACCGGGACGCCAATTGGACGCCACCGGTTCGAGTGGATCTCCCGGACCTGCCCCCACTCCAGTGATCACAGATTTCGTCCGCGGCTTCACCGCCTTCTGGGGCGGCTTCAACTGGGTGGGTAGACCGGGCCTGTGGCCC
>JBNLAT010000162.1:0-654 GCA_050302275.1 Thiohalomonadaceae bacterium
ACAGCAGGCCCTCTGGGGGGTGCTGGCGGTAGGTCCGGTAGCGGCCACCACCGATATTGAAGACATCGATTGTGCCCCCCCTAGGGGGTGCTGGCGGCAGGTATGGCAGCGGCCACCACCAAAGTTAAAGACATCGATGGTGGGCCCCCTGAGGGATACGACCGGCGGGTTCGACAACGGCCACCACCGAAGTTGTAGAAGATATCGATGGCAGGCCCCCTGGGGGGTGCTGCCGGTAGGTCCGGGAGCGCCCACCACCGAAGCTGAATACATCGATGAAGGACCCATGGGAGGTGCCAGAGCTAGAGATCTGAAAGTTCGAGACGTCGATGGTGGGCCCCCTGACCTCCATGGTGATTTATAGTGAATTCTATAAAAGGTGTTGGCAGTAACAAGTGACCCCAAGGGGTGCTGGCCGAGAGCTCCCGGTATTTGCGATGATCCACATGCCCCACTCATAATTACAGGCCTTGGGCAATTCAGTGCAGCACTAGTCGGGGAGGTGAACAAGGCGTTGGTCAAAGGTGTCCACTGTCCGGGCCCCCAGCCACCAATCTGATAGCATCAGGGGAGCGGAACACACATGCTTAGGGTTCAAAACCAAGCTAAGCAGGCTGTGAGCTATGGACTCCCCCTAGCAGTGGTTGTGGCGAG
>JBNLAT010000163.1:0-229 GCA_050302275.1 Thiohalomonadaceae bacterium
TGGTGACCATCCTGATCGGCTTCGGTCTCCTGATGTCCATCCACACCCATAGAAAACTGCTGCCAACATGAGACCGTTGATAACGACCCTGACCCTGGCGGGTCTGATCCTGACCACCTCGGCCTGTGCCACCACGCCGGACTTCCGCTCCGAGTTCAAGTCCTTCGCCGTCGAGATGGAGAGAAAGCACCAGCTCCCTGCCGACGAGATCGAAGCCCTGCTGGCCGGC
>JBNLAT010000163.1:239-652 GCA_050302275.1 Thiohalomonadaceae bacterium
GCCGGCACCGAATTCCGCGACGACATCATCGCCGCCATCACCCGCCCCGCCGAGGCCAAACCCTGGCACGAATACCGGCCGATCTTCCTCAAGCCGGACCGCATCCAGGGCGGCGTCGAGTTCTGGCAACAGAACGCGGCCCTGCTGGAGCGCATCAGCCGGGAGTACGGCATCCCGCCCGAGATCATCGTCGCCATCATCGGCGTGGAGACCCGCTACGGAAAATTCACCGGTCGCTACCGTATTCTCGATTCCCTCACCACCCTCGCCTTCGGTTATCCCAAGCGGGCCGAGTTCTTCCGCAGCGAACTGGAGCAGTTTCTGCTGCTGAGCCGGGAGGAGTCGGTCGATCCGCACAGCGCCAAAGGCTCCTATGCCGGCGCCATGGGCAAGCCTCAGTTCATCGCCAGCAG
>JBNLAT010000164.1:0-651 GCA_050302275.1 Thiohalomonadaceae bacterium
GATGTACTCCACCTGGGCGCGGATGCCTGCGTCGGTCAGCGGCGGCAGGTAGGAGAGGGTTTCGAACTTGCGGCTGTTCGGATCGGACAGGCGCGAGTTGTAGTCTTGCATGTTGCTCATTGTGTGTTCCTCAATTTAGTAGATTCGAGTCTGTTCAGCTGTGAGGGAAGGGCAGGGTCTCTGTCTCTGGGGGCTTCCCCATCCGCATCTGACCCTGCGCCGTCCCCTGGTCCCTTATTTATGGGCAACATCCAGCTTGTCGACGGTGTCGAACTCGAACTTGATCTCCTTCCAGGTCTCCATCGCGGCCGCCAGTTCGGGGCTGTTCTTGGCTGCCTCACGCAGCACGTCGCCGCCGCGCTTCTCCAGACCTTCCACGCCGTTGCGGTTGCGGTCCTCGACACAGGCTTCGACCGCCACGCGGTTGGCCGCGGCGCCGGCCGCGTTGCCCCAGGGATGGCCAAGCGTGCCGCCACCGAACTGCAGGCAGGCATCGTCGCCGAAGATGCTGACCAGCGCCGGCATGTGCCAGACATGGATGCCGCCCGAAGCAACCGGCAGGACGCCGGGCATCTGGCCCCAGTCCTGATCGAAGAAGATGCCGCGCGAACGGTCTTCCGCGACGAACTTGTCGCGCATCAGGTCGATCCA
>JBNLAT010000165.1:0-649 GCA_050302275.1 Thiohalomonadaceae bacterium
GCGCTTCGACAAAGGCACTGGCCACCCAGGTAAGACGACGCCACGCATCACCTTCAGCAATGTCGTACAGCTTGCTGACGGCCTTTTCCAGGATACCGAGATAACCACCGGGAACTCCAATCGCTTTCAGTATTTTGACCAGCGAACTCATGAAGAAACGGTGCAACCTGTTGGCAGCGTAGACACTGTCAACGCCCGTGGGCGGTTCCATCAGTCGCGGCGGTGGGGTAATAGAAAGATTGGGGTGGAAAAATTCGGCGCTGTTCAGTTCCGTGTCACCACGGTGCTGACGCAATTCATTAAGAACCGGCAGAAGAATCGCCGGATTGTCTGCCTTGCCAGCAAGCAGGCTCTCCAGGTAATCAGGCAATTGCAGAATCGCCCGCATCAACATTTCGTAGCTTTGTTCGTCGCTATCACCACCTTTCAGCGACTCGGCAAAGATCTCCATTTCGCCCGCGAACATGGCCGCACCGTAGAGCTCGACCATCTGCAGGGTACCGTAGACCTGATGGATATGTTCGACACAGGATTGTATATGCGAGTCGTCCTGCGGATCGTCGACAAAAGCCTCAAGCTCGCTACGCGCTTGCTTGAGCGTCTCGTCGATCTCACCCTTTATCCAGGCAAGTGTGCTGATATCAAACTG
>JBNLAT010000166.1:0-646 GCA_050302275.1 Thiohalomonadaceae bacterium
ACCCCCTCTATAAATACCCCCGCACGGTGAAAGTTGCCACACCACACTCTACTTGTAGTTCTCCACTTGTAAAGGTTCTGGTTTAGTAGTAGAAGCACAGGCGAAGCCCTGTCGGGAGTCAAGTTGAGTCTTTGCTCGAGCTCCGGAAGTAGTCTCAGAGATCGGTGAACTCTTGTATCCTTACCTTTCTTTATAGACTTTGAGTCCTAGTTCTTATATGTTCTGTTCTTGTTTTGTCTTGAGCTTAGATGCGTGCATAGTTACTATCACTTGGTCCCTCTTGTGTTGTTGTTATTGCTCTGTGGGTTATCTGTCCGACTCGGTAGATTACTCTAGCTCCTCGTAGCTCGAGTGCTTTACCGATGTTCGTGTGTTTCATTGTATTTCATCGGCTGACGAGGAAGCATTTGGCTTTACTCGCGGATGTGGTGTCCGGGTTTAAATCCTTCAGTGAAGCTCCATGCCTTGCATGGAAGTGTGGTACCCGCAGGAGTGACAGTCCTCTTAGGACTTTGTAATCCACCACATCGATGTCGTGGCGAGCCGGCCAAACCTGGGTTGTTGTATCCCCTTATGTAGATTCCTTGCTATGATACAGTTAATTAGATACCAAGGTCGCAAAGCAGATTAGGCAGCATAGCAGGTG
>JBNLAT010000167.1:0-642 GCA_050302275.1 Thiohalomonadaceae bacterium
ATGACCGGCATCAGTTCGACATGGGTAATGCCGAGTTGCTGCAGATAGGGGATTTTCTCGATCAGCGCCGCGAACGTCCCCGGATGCCGAACGGACGCTGACGGATGGCGGGTAAAGCCGCCCACGTGGAGTTCGTAAATCACCGAATTCTCGGTGCGTATGGTCAGCGGTTCATCGCCCTCCCAGTCATAGTCATCGGCAACAACCAGCGAGCGCATGGCGGCATGTCCGTTGTCTCCGGGACGGCTGGCGGCTTTGCGATCCCACAATCTGTCACTGACAGCCCGCGCCCAGGGATCGAGCAGGTGCTTGTCCCTATCGAAACGATGGCCGGTATGTTCGGTGTCGCCAGGTCCGTCCATCCTCCAGACATACCAGGTACCCGGCCGCAGACCTTCCACATAGACATGCCAGACGAAGAATGTCCGGTTGACCTCGGGATCCAGGTCGATAGTCTGAAAGGGCGTGGTGCTGTTGTCCGCCTCGAACAACAACAGCTGCACACGTGTCGCATGCCGGCTGAACGCGGAAAAGTTGACGCCATTGGCATCCGGTTTCGCGCCAGGCGGATAACGGACACCGGGATTTGTTTGATAACTTCGGGTCATACTCGTATCAGCATATGTGTCTCACCCAATAACC
>JBNLAT010000168.1:0-642 GCA_050302275.1 Thiohalomonadaceae bacterium
GAACCTCCGGGACAGGGGGGTGGCGACCTCCGCGACAGGGAGTGGAATGCGTTTTTCCCGACAGACCGCTTGCTTGCGAACGACGGGCCGGGTGCTGGCCGTTCTGGTAACGGGCCTGGCCACGGGCGGCGCGGCCGCGGCGGCGGAGCCGGTGCGCCTCATGGCCTACGGCGACAGCCTGACCCACGGCTACGGCCTGCCGGCGGGGGAGACTTTTCCCGAGCAGCTGGAGGCCGCGCTCCAGGCCGAGGGCCTGAACGTGGAGGTGATGAACGCCGGCAACTCAGGCGATACCACCGCCGGCGGCCTCGCCCGGCTCGACTGGGCGCTGGCCGACGATCCCGACGCGGTGATCCTGGAACTGGGCGCCAACGACGGCCTGCGCGGCCTCGACCCGCAGGCCACCTTCGACAACCTGGACGCCATCATGGCGCGCCTCACCGCGGAGGGACTGCCGGTGCTCGTCGCCGGGATGCTGGCGCCACCCAACCTGGGGCGCGAATACGGCGAGGCCTTCAATGCGGTCTATCCGCGCCTGGCCAAGAAGTATGACGCGCCCTTCTACCCCTTCTTCCTGGATGGCGTGGCGATGGAGCCGTCCTTGAACCAGGCGGACGGCATCCACCCAAATGCCGAGGGCGT
>JBNLAT010000169.1:0-641 GCA_050302275.1 Thiohalomonadaceae bacterium
GTAGCACAACTTGCAAAAGTCGTAGGCATTCCTGCCGATCGGTTGATGGAACAGTTGGCTGATGCCGGGATCCAGGCCAAAGACCCCGAGGACAAGATCACCGACGAAGAGAAGAGTAAGCTGCTGCAGCATCTGCGCGAGAGTCACGGCAAGAAGAAGACCGCCGGCATCTCAGCGCCGAGCAAGGTGACGCTGCGACGCAAGACGGTCAGCGAGCTGCGCCAGCCCAGCGCTGGCGGGCGCGGCACACTCAGCCGCTCGGCGACCGCTGCAGCGAAAACGGTCAGCGTCGAGGTCCGTAAGAAACGCACCTACGTGAAGCGCACCGCGGTCGAGAGCGACGAGGGTCGTACCAAAGAGGCCGAAGAGGCGCGTAAGGCGCTGGAGGAGCAAGCCAAGCAGAAGGCGGCTTTCGAGGCCGAGGTCGAGGCACGCAAGGCGGCCGAGGCGGCCAAGCGGGCGGAAGAGGAAGAGGCCAAGCGCAAGGCCGAGGAAGAGGCCAAGCGCAAGGCCGAGGAAGAGGCCAAGCGCCTGGTGGAGGAGGCGGCTGCCGCCACCGAGAAGCCACAAGAGGCCACGGCTGAGAAACCTGCTGCGAAGACTGAGGCTGGCCGTCATCGCAAGGGCCGCAAGGAGAAGCG
>JBNLAT010000170.1:0-250 GCA_050302275.1 Thiohalomonadaceae bacterium
GCTGGTAATACTAAACTGGCCCGCTTGATCCAGGAGGTGCCGGTTGGCACGGTCGGCAGCGTCTTCGATGTTGTGGCTGACGGCATTGGTCAGCTTGCCGAGAAGATCAAGACCTATCATGAGATCAGCCACCGGCTGGCCGAGAGTGGAGACGAGTCGTTGTTGGACAAACTTGCGCGCGCCCAACACGAACTGGAAGCCGCAGATGGTTGGCAGCTTGAGCAGCGGGTGGAAACAGTGATCACCCGCC
>JBNLAT010000170.1:260-641 GCA_050302275.1 Thiohalomonadaceae bacterium
GATGCCGACGCCGAGTTCGGCAAGCTCTCCGGCGGTCTCAAAAGACGGGTGCTATTGGCGCAGGCATTGGTCACCGAACCTGATCTGCTGTTGCTCGACGAACCCACCAACCATCTCGATATCCAGGCGATTGACTGGATGGAGGAGTTTTTGCTCGGCTATTCGGGCGCCATCCTTTTCGTTACCCATGATCGTGCCTTTTTGCGCCGTCTGGCTACTCGCATCCTGGAGCTTGACCGGGGCCGGCTCACTGATTGGCCCGGGGACTACGCCAATTTCCTTCGCCGCAAGGAGGAGCGCCTCAATGCAGAGGCGCTGGCCAACGAACGCTTCGACAAAAAACTGGTGGAGGAGGAGGTCTGGATTCGGCAGGGCATCAAG
>JBNLAT010000171.1:0-639 GCA_050302275.1 Thiohalomonadaceae bacterium
CCATCTATGATACGGGCTGTCACAAATCAGTCTCCTTCAATTTGGGCCTATTAATACGAATCCCAAGGGTGTTCGCTGCGCTCACGGTCTAATATCCCCCTCTCCCTGGCCCTCTCCCGCGAGGGGAGAGGGAAAGTGCTTTTGAGTGTCTCGAACGCTTCCTGTTAGGTCTTGGAAACAAGCCGTTTTCGCTCCCGCTCTTGATCTAAGCATCCCCTCTCCCCTCGTGGGAGAGGGCCAGGGAGAGGGGGTATGATACGCCTGGGCGCAGCGAACAGCTCAACTCAAAGCACATCACTATTAACTCAAATAGTTCAAAACTCTTCGAATCATTCCTACCAGAAGCGTGGCGAATCATAGGGGTAATCAAGAAAAGTCATGCACGGCAATTAATGTTCATTGGCGGACTTTTTCTAACGCCATTCAGACGCCAGACCAAACTTGGCGTGGTTTGCGCAGGGCGTTGATATCATCAAAGGGCGAGGTATCGAGCAGTACCGCATCAAAAGGCGCGCCAAGTTCCAGCTTGCTTTGCTCGAAACCGAAATGGCGCCGCGCCGACGAGGTGGCCGCGCGCAGGGTCTTCTCCAGCGACAGACCCGCCTCCAGGTAACGGTCGATCTCTTCGAACATGGCGTG
>JBNLAT010000172.1:0-636 GCA_050302275.1 Thiohalomonadaceae bacterium
GGTCGTTGGTGCCGATGGAGAGGAAGTCGAGTCTGCTGGCGAATGCCTTGGCTGCTATGGCGGCAGAGGGGATCTCGATCATGCCCCCGATCGGGATCAGCGGATCATAGCGCAGATGCTGTCGGCTCAACTCCGACTTGGTGTGTTCGATCAGGGTGAGCACCTCATGCAGTTCCGGCAGGCTCGAAAGCATCGGAATCATCAACCGCACAGGTCCCTCGGCCGAGGCGCGCAGAATCGCGCGCAGTTGGGGCAGGAAGAGATCGGGCTCTTTCAGGCAGAGGCGAATGGCGCGCAGGCCGAGCGCGGGATTGACCGCAGGCAGGCAGCTGGTCTCGGTGATGTTGCCGGTGGTCTTGTCGACGCCCAGGTCGAGGGTGCGGATGGTGATCGGCATGCCGTTGAGTCCGCGCACGGCCGAGAGATAGACATCGAGTTGCTCCTCTTCGTCGGGAGGCTCGGTCCGATTCATGTAGAGAAACTCGGTGCGGAACAGGCCGACGCCGTCCGCCCGGTTCTTCAGGGTGATCTCGATGTCTTCCGGCAGCTCGATGTTGGCGTGGAGATAGATGTGGTAACCGTCGGTGGTCATGGTCGGCAGATCGACCTGCCGTCGCAGATCGGCCTCCCGTAGCG
>JBNLAT010000173.1:0-634 GCA_050302275.1 Thiohalomonadaceae bacterium
CGATGATGTTGCTGGTGACGAAAGGGCGGCTGGTGACCCAGGCCAGCGCCATCTGAGCCGGGGAGAGTCCGTGCTCGCGCGCCAATGCCACATAGCGCTGCGTGGCGCTCTCTGATTCCGGATTGGAGTAGCGGTCGAAGCGCGAGAAGAGGGTGATACGGGCATTGGCGGGCCGTCGTCGCTCGAGATATTTGCCGGAGAGCACGCCGAAAGCCATGGGAGAGTAGGCCAGCAGTCCGCACTGCTCCCGATGGGCGATTTCGGCCAGTCCCACCTCGAAGCTGCGGTTGAGCAGGCTGTAGGGATTCTGGATCGAGACGACGCGCGGCAGGTCGAGGGATTGGGACAGTTGCAGATAGCGCATCAGACCCCAGGGCGTTTCATTGGAGACGCCCAGGTAACGGATCTTGCCCTGGGCCACCAGATCCGCCAAAACCTCCAGCGTCTCTTCGATCGGTACCGACTGCTCGACGGCGGCATGGCGATAACCCAATTTGCCGAAATAGTTGGTCTCCCGGTCGGGCCAGTGCAGCTGATAGATGTCAATGTAATCCGTGCCGAGGCGCTGCAGACTGCTCTCCAGCGCGGCCTCGATATTGGCCCGGTCGAGACGCGGATTGCCGTCGCGCAGATA
>JBNLAT010000174.1:0-633 GCA_050302275.1 Thiohalomonadaceae bacterium
TATTAACAATTGCCCTGCCGATTCGCCTTGCGCCCGGTCAATCCACCCAGCATAGACGACACAGGATTCAGGCGTCGTCTCATTGGGCTGAACCTTTGCCTGCGTCTCGCAGCAGTTCGAGATGCGGCGCCAGCCTTGGCAGCACCTGCTTGGCCGACTGGTTCAGCGCTTTGCCCACCGCTTTGGAGGAGATGGTGGCGCCGGAGATGGCGTCGATCTGCCAGGGCTGCTGTTTGGTGCCGTGTTTGACGGTGACGATGTCGTTGGCCAGATCGCTGCCGTCTGCGTTCAGGCTGGCATCGAGCTGTTGGAAGTTGGCGACAAAACCGGCGTCACTGATGATCTTGTCGCCCAGGCCCGGGGTCTCCGCCAGCTTCAGCACCTTGATGCCGCGTATGCACTGACAGTCGGGATCGTAGCCATAGAGCAGATGAACCATGTCGGCATAGCCCTGGGCGGCGGCATTGGCGGCGACGCCCAGCAGCCTGCCGTTGGCGTCGTAGCCGGCATAAACCGGGATGCCGTCGGCGGGGGCCTCGGGTGTCACTGCAACCAGCCCCTGGTCGCCGATGACGTAGTCCTTGCGCGTGACCGCGCTCGGAATGACCTGGAACACAGCCGCCTCGATGGCGC
>JBNLAT010000175.1:0-631 GCA_050302275.1 Thiohalomonadaceae bacterium
ACATAACCTATTATACAGGATTTGTTTTTTTCGGATATGTAATGTAGAAAATCGAAGGAGTATGAAACAAATTTTTAATTTGGCACTATTTGGCACTGTTTTTGGTGATGTTGGCAGGTGTTTTGCTTGTATGGTGTGCCCCTCTTACAAGATTTTTAAGTGGAGAACGAAAGTCGTTTAAATTAAAACAAGCTCGAATCTTTTTCGTTCTCTTAAAAGTAAATACACTGTTTCATAAATGATTCAAACTTTACAGCCTAACTGTCATTCCCGTGAATACGGGAATCCACTCATCAAAATCTGGATTCCCGCCTACGCGGGAATGACAAAGAAAGTGCAATTACTTATGAAACAATGTATTAATCACAGTAAGAGCGCTTCGTAAATTTGCCGCATTCTTGGCACTCGATTTCATAATCCCAATACCGATCCCCGTTAGAATAGCTCACATTCCATTGGGCAACAATGACCAATACATCTTTACTCTCACAATTGCCACAAGACGCATACTGAAAAGGAATGTGACCATTAATTGGATGTCTCAATGGCGCAATACCTGTCCCCCTGTACCAAGGAAAATCATCTGAAGATTGGGCCTCACATGGTGAATCATACGTTGTCTTGTAATTTT
>JBNLAT010000176.1:0-626 GCA_050302275.1 Thiohalomonadaceae bacterium
GAGAAAAATCACTTGTTCAAAAATATGTTTTCAAATGAAATGGTATTGTCATAACTGTGGATATATCGGCGGTGGACGCATATTCTGGAATGGAGTTATGCACACCAATATTATTGGGTGGGGCTAGCAAAAAAATTTAGATGGCAAATCGTTTTCAAAAAATTTTGAAACTCACAATGTACACATCCCTTAACAAAGCTCAACACAACAAGAGACGCTATGTGGAGAATATTTGGCTCTGGTAGGAATGTGGATGTCATTGAGGAACCTTCTTAAATTCATTCAATTCCGATCAATCTCAAAATCAAGGTTCAGCAAGATTGACACTAACTCAGATATCACACCCCCAACAACTTAGACATGGTTACTTTTGAATTCTTACTTGCATCGGATTCTGTGTCTACCAAGGCATAACCACATTAATCAATTTGGCTTATCAAAACAAGGGCCATGCACAAGTGGTTGCAACTAATCTCAAGCAAAGTAGTATGTATAACCTAACCATGTCCTGTGGGAGATCTTTTTATTGACTCGATAAAAACCTAACTAATGGAAGCAATACTTACAAGCAATCATGGCAATGCTAGTGATATGACCAATGGGCAAGGCAAGTGACAAGATAACTG
>JBNLAT010000177.1:0-624 GCA_050302275.1 Thiohalomonadaceae bacterium
TCTCGGTTGAAGGTAGCCTGGACGGTCAGCCCAAGGAGTACACCCTGGCACAGCTCAGTGAGCTCAGCCGAGAACTACGCTTCCGCTTCAAATACTTCCAGTCATTTGAAGGCGACCTCATCTTGCCAGAAGGGTTTATCCCCAGTAAGGTCAATTTGGTGGTCAAGCCGAGAAGCAAGAAGCACAAGCAATTGTCCGAATCCATTAACTGGATGATCCAGGAGAACAGATAGCCATGTTTGGAAACAAACCAAAGCCTGCACCCAAGAGCAAAAGCACCAAGATTGATACCCTGATCG
Source organism: Thiohalomonadaceae bacterium (assembly GCA_050302275.1). Lineage (GTDB taxonomy): Bacteria > Pseudomonadota > Gammaproteobacteria > Thiohalomonadales > Thiohalomonadaceae > JAPHTQ01. Next base: position 300 of record JBNLAT010000177.1, read on the forward strand.
GCCAGAATTCCGAATTGCACGGTGACGTGATTTTCAGCGGTGGTCTGCATGTCGACGGTGTCATCAAAGGCAACGTCTATGCCGAGAGCGATAGCGGTTCGATTCTCAGTGTCAGCGAACGCGGTCTTATTGAAGGCGAAGTTCGGGTGCCCAATATCATTCTTAACGGCAGCGTCAACGGTGACGTCCATGCGGCGGATCACATTGAACTGGCGGAGAACGCCAAGGTAACCGGCAACGTCTACTACAAGTTGATTGAGATGGTGCGTGGTGCCGAGGTCAACGGTAACCTGGTACACCGTGGCGACAAGACTCAGGATTTCCT
>JBNLAT010000178.1:0-624 GCA_050302275.1 Thiohalomonadaceae bacterium
TTCCCAACATCTCGATCACGGGATTGCTGTCCATGGGAGCACTCCGATCTGGACGTAGTAAAAAGTATAGATTGATGGGTATGTGCAAAGTGGAGTCAAATTACCTTGGAGTCCAAAAAATCCAAAACAGGGAGTGCGATGCAATGTTTGGTAAATTCATGCGGTGGGCTGGATTACTGGTGTCGTCTGTGGCAATGACCGCACAGGCGGAAGTCGTTGATGTTTCCCCGGACAAGATTGTGACCTATCTGGAGTCCCAGAACAGCGCGGTAGTCCAGTTCACCAGCCCTGATAAAGGCTGCAAGCCGTGTCTTGCCGCATACCAGGACTTTGACCAATTCGCGGAAAAGAACGCGCAGCGTTCCACTTTCGTGCGGGTGGAGTGGAAACCTTATTACAACTTCCCGAACGATATCCGAAAAAAATACCGTCTCATTGCGGTACCCGCCCAGATGTGCTTCCGTGATGGCAAAAAGGCCGATGCGCTGATGGGGCTGCTTGGGAAGGTGGATAAACGCCGAATTGAGCAGTTCGAGAACGCCTGTTTCTGACATTTACGAAAGCGCTGGCCGGAATAGATGTCTTGAATTGCCCACTATAGGCCAATGTCGTTACCCGATGATT
>JBNLAT010000179.1:0-621 GCA_050302275.1 Thiohalomonadaceae bacterium
ATCACCTCTAGTTCCGTTGGAGTGCATTAACTTAAGTAGAGTTCTTCCGCTGCCATCTCGTACGACCCATGCGTAACTATAAAGTGATCTTGCATGAGCAATTTCAAGTAGCTTTTTTATAACTGTCTCGCCGTTTGTTGGTGATGCTGAAGAAATTATGCCAGAGGGTCCTGCCGAAGCAGTTTGAAAAAAAGAGAGTACGAGTATTGCTGTAAATAATTTTTTCATTTTTATATCTCCGTTTAGTTAATCAAAGCGAGTACTGCCTAATCTCTCGGTTACTATATGTGGGTCACATAACGACTAGATATGCGGCGCTGGCGCGATAGCGACAGCGTCCGAGCGAACGATAGTGAGCGGCATGATTGTCTTGTATGGTTGAATTTGAGTGTCTATAGCCGATCCCTGTCTATTTATAGAGGTGTTAAAGTGAAGCCCGTAACTTGCACCACCAAGTTACCGGCGGCCTAGCTCGATGAGCCATTGATCTTAAAGATCGTTAACCAGCGTGAGCAGGTCGCCGACCCGATTTACAAACTCGAACAGTCGAATGGGCTTCAAAGCCCGAATCTAGCAAGGAAGAGTTTCTATGACAACTTCACGCACACGAGTCACGGGCAT
>JBNLAT010000180.1:0-619 GCA_050302275.1 Thiohalomonadaceae bacterium
ATGTACCCGGCCGTATCCCGACCGGCGGCCTGGTGCCCAACCCCGGCACCCAACAACAAGAATTGGCCAACATTACCTTCCCCGCCCCGTACAACGTTTTTGAATTTGTTGTTACCTGCGGGGCTTGCCACGGAGGCACCGTTGACCAAAACGCGGGCCACTTCGCCAACTGGGCAGGTTCCAGCATGGCCAGTTCCGCCCGTGACCCCATCTTCCGCGCCAACCAGATTGGCGTCAATAACCTGGTAGAAAGCATTACCGGCGAAAACGGAGCCGGTAATATGTGTTTCCGCTGCCACAGCCCCAACGGCTGGTACTCTGGACGGTTCGACCCAACATTGGCTGGCGACCCAGAAGGTACCACCATGCTCCACAGCATTGTGGCCTCTACCGACGACGAAGGCATCATGTGCGAAACGTGCCACCGCGTCATCGGCAATGTCACGATGCAGCGGGCAGACCTGGACCCAACCGATCCAGTGTGGAACATGATGGGTGGCCTCAGCGACTGGCCTCATACAGGAGGCATGTATGTAGACCAGGCTGGTGATCCAACTATCGCCCCAGGCAATCCCTATGGCGATACCACGCTCCAGTTCAATGACGGCATGACCTACGT
>JBNLAT010000181.1:0-613 GCA_050302275.1 Thiohalomonadaceae bacterium
CGATGATGAAGGGCACGAAGAACAGCCACGCGTAGCGGTGCTGTTACATGACGGGCGAACGATGCCCGTCGACCAGCTCTCCAGCGTCATGACCTGGAACAGGCTGTACATCGACGCGCCAGCGGTGCTTCTGCATCGATTTCTTCAGGCTGCGGCGCACGGCGCGCTTCGCCTTACGTACCGAAACGACGACGGCGGCGCGGAGCCCGGAGCGGGCTGTCTCGGTGGCTATGACCTGCCGGTTGCGCAGACGGGCGCGCACCAGCACCTGCTGGCCGTTGGCCGGCTGAAAGCGTAGCTGCTGGCGTTTCATGCGGAACATGGCGCAACGCACCTGGGCGGCTTCGTCCTTGAGGCTGAAATAGATGTGGCCGGAGGCGGGCTGCGCCAAGTTGGAGATTTCGCCGCTGATCCAGAGCAGGGGGAAGCTGCCTTCGAGCACGGCGCGGGTTTCGCGCACCAGGCGGGAGACGCTGTAGATGTCGCGCTGTGGGGCTTCGAGCGGGGACATGGCGGCTGTGTTGGTCGGTTCCGTGGCCGAAATGGCTCCCTATGATAGCAGAGGAGCGGTGCAGCAGGCCGCAACCCGCCACGGATCGCTCGTGGTTGTGGC
>JBNLAT010000182.1:0-612 GCA_050302275.1 Thiohalomonadaceae bacterium
CGACGAAGTCGCGGCCACTCTTCCCTCGCCCGCAGGCGGGAGAGGGACCGAGGGTGAGGGTTTATCCGACAACAACAAACTGTGGGTCTACACCACGCGCGCCGACACCATCATGGGCGTCACCTTTGTCGCCGTTGCAGCAGAACATCCTCTGGCCGCACATGCCGCAAAGAGCAATAAAAAAGTCGCGGACTTCGTCGAAAAGTGCAAGCACGTGTCGGTGATGGAAGCCGACATGGCGACCATGGAGAAGGAAGGCGTGGATACCGGCCTCAAAGTCACTCATCCGCTCACCGGCGAACAAATTCCGGTGTGGGTCGGTAACTATGTACTGATGGGTTACGGCGAAGGCGCGGTGATGGCCGTTCCGGCGCATGATGAGCGCGATTTCGGATTTGCAAAAAAATATAGCCTGCCAATCACGCAAAGCATCAACGTCGCGGGCAAGACTTTCTCCACCGATTCCTGGCAGGAATGGTACGCCGACAAGGAACAGGGCGTATGCGTCAACTCCGGCAAATACGACGGCATGAATTACCAGCAAGCTGTCGATGCCATCGCCGCCGACCTCAAGGCAAAGAACCTCGGCGACAAGCAAGTGCAATGGCGCCT
>JBNLAT010000183.1:0-608 GCA_050302275.1 Thiohalomonadaceae bacterium
CGGTGGCCTGCGCCCTGCTCGAAGTCGATCCGATGTCCATGGCGGGGTCGGGTACCGGACTCGACGGAAAAGGCGTCGCGCACAAGGTGGAAGTGATTCGCCGTGCGCTATCGCTGCACCAACAACCGGCCGATGATCCGTGGGGGATATTGTGCTGCGTGGGCGGATTCGAGATCGCCGCGCTGACGGGTGCCTACATCGCGTGCGCGCAGCAGGGTATCGCCGCGTTGGTGGACGGTTTCATTTCGACCGCTGCGGCGCTGGCGGCGGTGCGCCTGCGTGCCGATATCGAGCCCTGGCTGCTCTACGCCCACACCTCGGCGGAGCCCGGCCATGCGCGAATGCTCCAGGCGCTGGGCGCCAGGCCCTTGCTGGATCTCGGTATGCGTCTCGGCGAGGGCAGCGGCGCCGCGGTCGCCGTCCCTATCCTGCGCATGGCGTGCGCGCTGCACAGCGAAATGGCCACATTTACCGAAGCGGGGGTATCGGAAGCCAATGCATGATCACTCCACCACCATCGATTTGATCCGCCACGGCGAACCCGAGGGCGGACGCATGTACCGCGGACAGAAGGACGATCCGCTGAGCGAATTGGGCTGGCGCCAGAT
>JBNLAT010000184.1:0-598 GCA_050302275.1 Thiohalomonadaceae bacterium
CGGCTCTTCCTGGGAATGCTGCCAATACCAAACACCGGCAGCCGCGCCGCCCAGCAGAACGATGAGAGGGAAGAGCTTGCGTATATCCATCTGCAGCCTCTGTTTGGAATTCGAGCGTGTTCGCTGAATGAGATTGTGTTTCTATGTCATGCACAGACGAAGTCTTCACACACAAGCATAACCCAGGTTGCAGGAGATGCTGTTGCCTTCCGTCAAACGGGACGGCGGCTGTTGCCAGCACTCCGCTTCGAGGGTGCTGTCCAGTCCGAACCAGGAATATGATGATGCAGGTGAGCGTGCGTGTGCTGTGAATCATCAATGTTTCGAGGCCGACCTCGCAGAAACCAATCACCGTCATTTCACAGGGGATAGCTGGACACCATGGAGCCCGCGTATATGCTTCCTACAAATGGAGAGTGGAGATGTCGGCATGAGCATCATGGATTCTAAACACAGCGCTTTAATCGGCCTGCCCGGCCTTGTCTTGCTGAGCCTGACGACATTGGCATCGGCCGAGGTCGTCAAGGTCACCCCGCTGGGCAGCCATGACGGCGAGTTCTGCCGCTTCGACCGCGCCCTGCTGTTCGAAGACCCTGAC
>JBNLAT010000185.1:0-590 GCA_050302275.1 Thiohalomonadaceae bacterium
TCCGTCGCAGTGACGCTGATCCTCGACGATCATCTCATAGAGCCGGTCGAGGGTACGGCCGTTGACCTGCAGGATCAGGTCGTCCAGGTTCTCGAACACCAGATAGAGGGTGCCCACCGTGTAGCCGATGGCGCCGGCCAGCTTGCGGGCGCTCAACGCCTGGAAACCCTGGGTGGCGACGATCTCCTCCGCGGCGGCGAGGGCCATCTCCCGTATCTCTTCCCGGCTGTGGTCGCTGCGTCTTGCCATGCTATTCCCCTGAGTGATCAATTGCGCTTGCCTTTAGCAAGGGAGCAATTATGTCGGCTACTTGGCCTGTGATTCGGAGCACCCTAAGGGCACTTCCTTCGGGCGCGGCAAGCCGCACCCTACCTGAAATTGCACTGTGGGGTGCGGCTTGCCGCACTGAGAGCTTCGACAAACTGAGCGATTTATATTGAACGCCGTTCAGTCATGTGCTAAAACATAACTGAACATTGTTCATTAATCAAGGCCGAACGCACAGCAGCGTATTTTTTTAGAGCCAAAATGAACGGTGTTCAGTAAAGTGCCGGTGGGGACTCCAAGTGCAGTGAATAGATCTCCGCCGG
>JBNLAT010000186.1:0-315 GCA_050302275.1 Thiohalomonadaceae bacterium
GTCTGATTGCTGTATTTGACTTGGGTGGTGGCACATTTGATGTGTCAATCCTTGAGATATCGAATGGAGTTTTTGAGGTATTTTTCTTGACACATCCTTCATAGATTCTTATGCAAATGTTGTTACGGGTGTTCTGATTCATAATGTTGGCACATCCTGTTTAGGTCAAGGCAACCAACGGTGATACATTCCTTGGTGGTGAAGACTTTGATGGTGCGTTGCTCAACTACCTGGTTAGTGAGTTCAAGAAGTCAGACAACATTGATCTGAGCAAGGACAAACTGGCGCTGCAAAGGCTTAGGGAAGCTGCAGAGA
>JBNLAT010000186.1:325-587 GCA_050302275.1 Thiohalomonadaceae bacterium
GCTGATGCCTCTGGAGCAAAGCACTTCAACATTACCGTGACCAGATCAAAGTTTGAGTCTCTTGTGGGCGACCTCATTGAGAGAACCCGCATCCCATGTGTGAACTGCCTCAAGGATGCTGGCATCTCTGCAAAGGACATTGATGAGGTTCTACTGGTTGGTGGTATGACAAGGGTGCCAAAGGTTCAGGATGTTGTTTCTCAGATATTCAACAAGGCACCGAGCAAGGGAGTGAATCCTGATGAAGCTGTTGCCATGGGAG
>JBNLAT010000187.1:0-586 GCA_050302275.1 Thiohalomonadaceae bacterium
GGACCGCGAGACGATAGACAGCCAGCGGGTCCACATCGCCCACCACCACCACGGTGGCATTGTTGGGCGCGTACCACGCCTGGTACCAGTCCTTGAGATCATCCAGGGTCACCTGCTCCAGATCTTCCATCCAGCCGATCACCGGGATGCGGATCGGGCTGGTGAGAAAGGCCGACGCCATGAACCGCTCGTAGGTTTTGGACTGCGGATTGTCCTCCGTGCGCAGGCGCCGCTCTTCCATCACCACCCGGGCCTCCTTGGCGAGTTCCTCAGCGTCGAACTGCAGGTCGCGCATGCGGTCGGCTTCACCCCGAAAGCTGATCTCCAGGCGGTCGGCGGCCAGTTGCTGGAAATAGGCGGTGTAGTCCTTGCTGGTAAATGCATTCTCCCGGCCACCATTGCGCGAAATGATGCGCGAAAACTCGCCGGCCGCCATGTCATCGGTTGCCTTGAACATCATGTGTTCCAGCAGATGCGAAATGCCCGTAATGCCGTCGTGTTCGTAGCTGGAGCCCACCTTGTACCAGACCTGGGAGACGACGACCGGTGCGCGATGGTCTTCCTGCACCACCAACTTGAGGCCGTT
>JBNLAT010000188.1:0-583 GCA_050302275.1 Thiohalomonadaceae bacterium
ATCGCCCAGCCCGAGGCTTACGAGACCGGAGTCGGCGAACTCGGCCTGCGTCTCTCCGGCGGCCAGACCAGGCGGCTTGCCGTCGCCCGCGCCCTGCTCAAGGATGCACCGATCCTGATCCTGGATGAGCCCAGCGAAGGACTCGATCCCCACACCGAGCGACAGATGATGCGCAACATCCTGCAATGGGCCGAGGGACGCAGCCTGCTGCTGGTCACCCACAGAGTCCAGGGACTAGAAACGATGGACCAGATTCTGCTGCTGGATGACGGCGGAATCAGCGAGCGCGGCAGTCACGCGGAGCTGCTCGCGACCAGCGCGACCTACCGCCAACTGCAGGGGCGGCAGCTCTTGTTGGATGGGGTCATCGGCTGATGATGGCCCCGGTTTCACGAGCGACGGACCTGCATCGGAATATTCCTCTCTCTCGCCGCTACTCGATGTCCCCGAACCTGTTTGAAATTGTCATGGAGCGATCACCATGAAATACCCCTGGCTCCTGTTCGCCACCATTCTGGTGGCCGGTTCCTCCCCCGCCGTCATCGCAGAGGAAGTTGTGATGAGCCAGCCTTTGGCCGCCACG
>JBNLAT010000189.1:0-582 GCA_050302275.1 Thiohalomonadaceae bacterium
GGAGATGCTCAATAAACGTCAATTGGCCACACGCGCCTACACTGATCCACGAATTCAGCAACGCTGAATGAACTTGCCCGGATTTTTTTCTCAGGCGCTCATCGGAGCGCCCTTTGCACCGCATTTTTTCGCAATCCCCATCCATGAGTAAGGTTAAAATACCATATAAATTATGCGTTTATGTGCGGCATAACGAGTTTTTGACAGATGTTAAGGTGAAATTTCTGTGATGTAGTACCAATTTTTTGACATATCCTGTTCGCGTGCTAGCCTGAAGAAGTCTTAAGAAAAACTCATCGGATAATAAAACATGGCTGACGCACCGTACTTAGTAGTCAGCAACCGGGGGGAGGCTGCGGCCGAACTGGTTGCTGTATTGAAGTTCCTCACTGGGAATGCATCACATGATCGGAGTTTTGGCGCCTGGACAGACGTCGAGCCACATATGATCAGTGCCATCTTCCTTGATGAACGTGAGGCAGAAGGCAAACTTGAGGTGGAGCTCAGGGGCATCCGCGAAGCCTTTCCCAAATCGACCCTGGTGGTGATTTCTGCGGAGGGGCATGAAGAGGATGAATTACC
>JBNLAT010000190.1:0-582 GCA_050302275.1 Thiohalomonadaceae bacterium
ACAGTTTCACCGAGCCTTCCACGGTACTGCCCGTACAGATTTATTTGTGGGCCGACAGTCCGGAACGCGCCTTCGTGGAAAGGACCTCGGCCGCCATTCTGGTGCTGCTGGTGTTTTTGATACTTATGAACGGTCTGGCGATTTATCTTCGCAAACGCTACGAGCGACGCTGGTGAGGGTAACACTATGAGTCTTGTAAAAGAACTTGAATCCCAATTGAATATATCGATGCAGAAACCCATGATCAACGATACGTCGGATACAATCGAAATAGCCCGGGATAGCCGGGAAACGGTGGGGCGCCTGACTTCGGACGATGCCCGTATCGCATGTAAAAACGTGAACGTCTTTTACGGCGAAAAGCAGGCGATCAACGACCTGACGCTTGAAATCGGCAACAAGGAGGTTATTTCCTTTATCGGTCCGTCCGGTTGCGGTAAATCGACTTTTTTGCGTACGCTGAACCGGATGAACGATACGATCGTAGGTTGCCGCGTCGAAGGTCAAATATTGATCGACGAAAAAAATATTTACGATCGCGGCCAGGATGTCGTGCCGCTTCGGGCGAAGGTCGGTATGGTG
>JBNLAT010000191.1:0-579 GCA_050302275.1 Thiohalomonadaceae bacterium
GTATTGGACAAGTCGGGCTATGCGCTGTATTTCAGCCGCGCCCCGATTCCATGGGATCGCGCCACTTTTCCGGGGCGCGCCGATACGCACAACGGCGCGTTGCCTTTTTTACGCCATATCGGCATGTACGCCTATCGGGTTTCCTTTTTGCGGCGCTATTGCAGTTGGGAAGCTTCGCCGCTGGAAGCCGTCGAATCGCTGGAGCAGCTCAGGGTGCTATGGCACGGCGAAGAAATTCTGGTCAAAATTGTGCCCGAAACGCCGGAGGCGGGGGTCGATACGGAGGAAGACCGGGTCCGCGTCGAGCGTATTCTCGCCGCACGCTAAGAGCACTCGCCCGGCCGTCCATGGTGCCTATTACCCTGTGAACACGCCCGGAACCGATAAGCTGGTTTAAGCGTTTCCCGTGTAAAGCTATCCGCCTTAGGCCGGTTGCGGTTTTTCTAGTCATGACGACTTAATCGCCGGTACTGTTCCATCCGGACTGTCCATTACCGAGCCGATTGACAAAAAAATGTAAAAACACTACCTTAAAACGTTTGTCAATCGAACACCTATAGCCGTTGTGAATTTATGCAG
>JBNLAT010000192.1:0-578 GCA_050302275.1 Thiohalomonadaceae bacterium
CGACGATATGGACCGGGCCATCGAACAGGCCAACGCGCTGCCCTACGCCTTCCAGGCGGCGGTCTTCACCAACAACCTGCAGCGGGCCCTGCGCGGCTACAAGGGACTCAACGCCTCGGCGGTGATGGTCAACGACTTCACCGCCTTCCGCGTCGACTGGATGCCCTTCGCCGGCCTGCGCCAGTCCGGGCTCGGGGTGGGCGGTATCCCTCACACCCTGCGCGACATGCAGGTGGAGAAGATGCTGGTGATCCGTTCACCGGAGTTGTGACCGGGAAGGCGAACAAGGTCGAACGCCTGTCCCCATGATGGAACGCAACGGTGGGGCAGGGCCCCACCCTACACCCTGAATCGACGATACTGCCCCACCGCTTATCCTGGGTGCGTCGTGCTCGTGTCCGACATGGGCACTCATTGTGCAAAGAGAGGGTAGCCTGGATGGAGCAAAGCGGAATCCAGGGGGCAAGGCACAGATTATCCCGGATTCCGCTTCGCTCCATCCGGGCTACATACTTTGCGTTATGAAACCGGCCATTGTGGTGCGGCAAGCCGCACCCTACACCTCGAGCCGAAGCATC
>JBNLAT010000193.1:0-578 GCA_050302275.1 Thiohalomonadaceae bacterium
TTTGGGCCGTCGACGATCCCCTGTTCGACCAGAAAACGTCCCCACAGATAATCACTGTCACCGCCCAGCAGGGTGTTGTCCAGGTCGAAGATTGCAAGTGCCAAGATTGTTCTCCTTACCAATGTCAAAGGGGCCATCATACTGTCCGCGGGAGACGGCGAAAAGCGTGACGGGTTTGCCTTTTGCCGATTTGCCCAAACATGGGAATGTATGGAAGAATCACTGCTATTGAGATAAACGAGCTTGTTCAAGTGATTGATTCACAAGGCTATAGGGCAAATGTTGGTATCATCCTGAGCAACCGGGAGGGGCGTGTTTTGTGGGCGCGCCGTCTGGGCCAGGATTCCTGGCAGTTTCCTCAGGGCGGAATCAAGGCACACGAAACACCCGAAGAGGCCCTGTTTAGGGAACTACGTGAAGAGATCGGGCTGACACCGGAGCAGGTCGAAATCATCGGTTACACCCGTGGCTGGTTGCGTTATCGATTGCCCAAGCGTTTTATTCGTTTCAGGAGCAAGCCGCTCTGTATCGGCCAGAAGCAGCGCTGGTATGCATTGCGTCTGTTGGTCGATGATGAA
>JBNLAT010000194.1:0-573 GCA_050302275.1 Thiohalomonadaceae bacterium
ACACATCGTTGCCTGTATGGCGGAACATCATCTGCCACAGGACCAGCGGGTACTTGGTGTCGCCCTCGATGGCCTTGGTATGGGTGAAGCAGGAGAGCTGTGGGGTGGTGAGTTCCTGCTATGTGGATACAGGAATTTCGAAAAACTTGGCGGCTTCCAACCGGTCGCCATGTTGGGCGGTGCCCAGGCGATGCGTGAACCGTGGCGCAATACCCTGGCCCATCTGTGGCAGCTACATGAAGGTGAGCAGATCATGGAACGCTACGCTGACCTCGACATTGTCCGCTTCCTGCGACAACAACCGCTCGATACGCTGCGAACGATGATCAACAAGGGTCTTAACAGCCCGACCGCCTCATCAGCGGGACGACTATTTGATGCGGCGGCGGCTGCCATCGGTATCTGCCGGGAACAGGCCGGTTTCGAAGGGCACGCCGCCATAGAACTTGAAGCGGCGGCGGCTCCATTTTTCATTACCGAACAATCCAACACCTACGACTATGATTGGCATGACAATACGCTGGTTTGGGGCGGGTTATGGGCAGGTCTGTTTGCCGATCTCCATGCGGGTGT
>JBNLAT010000195.1:0-572 GCA_050302275.1 Thiohalomonadaceae bacterium
ATTTTCGTAATCGGGATAGCAGGCCAGTTCGAGTTGGGTATCCTTGCCGTCGGTCTCGATCACCACACAGGGCGCATTCATGCCAGAGGGGTGGGGTACCGGTCGTGCTTCGATGGCGACCACCGTGCCGGAACTGCTGGCGTGCACCGGGGCGCTGACGTAGCCCTCCGGGCGACCCACAATCTGCCCCTTGAGGACCTTGTCACCGACCTTGACCACCGGCTTGGCCGGGGCGCCGATGTGCTGTTGCAACGGAATCACCAGACGCCCGGGCAGCGGACCATCCTGGATCCCGCCCTGCTGCGACATGGCCTTGTTGTCAGGCAGGTGCAGGCCGCCGGGAATGGTATGCAGGAGATGCTTCATACCTGACCTTCCACATTGGCGGGATAGGGCCACTTCCACGAATTCAGATCGCTTTTCACCGGGCGCATATAGATACAGTCCACCGGACAGGGTTCGATGCAGAGCTTGCAGCCAGTACACTCACTCTCAAGAATAAAGTGCAACTGCTTGGCGGCGCCAAGGATCGCAGCGACCGGACAGGCCTGCAGGCAGAGGGTACAGCCGAT
>JBNLAT010000196.1:0-571 GCA_050302275.1 Thiohalomonadaceae bacterium
GTGGCGGTGATGGAGAACTACCAGCAGGCCGACGGTTCGATCCTCGTGCCCGAGGTGTTGCGTTCCTACATGGGAGGTATGGAGCGGATCGCCTGAGCAGGCGGCTTGCCGCGCCCGAAGGAAGTGCCCTTGGGGTGCACCGTAGCTTGAATTGAACGGTAGGGTGGGGCCCAGCCCCACCATTCACGTTCTTAAATAGGGGAGATCCGGTGGGGCAGGGCCCCACCCTACGCTCGGCTTCGGCATCACACCAGCATGATCAGCAGGATCACGAAACCCACCACCGCAGCCAGGGGCAGGATAGCCGCCTGCCAATCCCCTTTCTGCGCCTTGGGGCTGTTCTGCAGCCAATACTTGGCGCGCGGCCACATGAAGATGATCCAGCCCACGATCAGGATGGCGGAAAAGATTTTTAACCAGTCCATTGTCTAGTCCAGAGATAAAAAACCCCGGTTGGACCGGGGTTTGTCGCTAGTCACATTGCTGTTTGATCTCAATCGTCACCGCCCAGCGCGCCCAGCAGGTGGAGCAGGCTGGTGAAGATGTTGAGGATCGCCAGATAGAGGCCGAT
>JBNLAT010000197.1:0-570 GCA_050302275.1 Thiohalomonadaceae bacterium
CACCAAGCCCCCTTCTTGCACCGTGTGGTTCTCAAGAGAGTCTATTCCTTTACCAACTCATTCCCAACCAGACGGATCCCAACAGCCTCACTAAATCCACACCACCGGTTGGGACGCCAAGACTAGATTCTACCACATACTACGCCAGGCCGTACCCATATAGTCTCGTGGTTGTACTATTTTCATGGGTGGCCGCTCCATGAACCGGTCCTTAGATTTGGGTATGATAACTAACCACAGGCTTCCAGCATCGCACCGGATAAAGCCTTGAAGCGTCGGCATCACACCGATAAGTTCCCGATCCCGTCACCCCAAATCCTATTCTCCATACTAGTAGGATCAAAATAACCATAATAATGACATGGTGACATAAGCATAATTGATGTACATAACCCCTACTCAAACCTAGCCCAGGACATGCTAGGGTAAGCAATTCTAGGCCTATGACAACTACCAAAAACTTCTACGGTTTTCAAGGAATGATCAATCAATACTAGTCAATCCTAACATAGGTGCACAGGTCAGACCTTCCTATCATGCGGTTCTAATTCTAGAGAATAGCTAGAGAAA
>JBNLAT010000198.1:0-567 GCA_050302275.1 Thiohalomonadaceae bacterium
CAATACAGCGCTGACAGTGGAAGTGGGGCACCACCGCCAGGGAATCGAGCAGATGGCGGGTGACCATCTCTGCCGGATCGCGTACCGCAGTAAGGTTGTAGGTCTTGTTCCATTTGGCCAGCAGTTCGACATAAGCAATCAGCTTTTCACGGATGCTCTCCGGCAGATCCAGGCCCAGCTTCGCCAGGCCAGCATCGAGTTTTTCCCTTAGCTGCGACATGAAAAACCCTTATTCACCGCAAAGACGCAAAGGTCGCAAAGAAAACCTTTTTTATGGCTGGAGGCTTTGGTTTGTTTGTCTTTAAGTAAAAAAGCAGTCTTGTCCATATTCTGAGAATTCAAGCCCATTAACCCTTTGCGTCCTTTGCGCCTTTGCGGTGATTCTTTTTCAGGTAAACCAATAACAACGAGATAGCCGCCGGGGTGACGCCCGGGATACGCGAGGCCTGACCGATGGTGGCGGGGCGCTGGCGTTCCAGCTTTTCACACACTTCGGCGGAGAGGCCGCGCACCGCGGCATAATCGAATTCTTCGGGCAGCACGATCTCCTCGTTGCGCAGGCTGCGT
>JBNLAT010000199.1:0-566 GCA_050302275.1 Thiohalomonadaceae bacterium
CCCAGCAGCACCAGCTGGGGGTCGAACAGCATCATGGTGGCGGTGCGGAAGACCTGCATCGGGTTGGCCAGGGCGATGCCGACTGCTGTCTCCGGCGGCAGATGCTCCTGAATCAGCACGCCGAGCAGAATCAGGTCGAGAAACAGCAGCAGCGTGAGCCAGACCACGAAGGCGGCCCCCTGGGCCACGTCGGCGCTGCGGGCGACGGTGGAGATCAGCATGCCGATGCCGAGGAAGCACCAGGCCAGCGACATCAGCAGGCCGGTATAGTAGACCAGCAGGTCCCAGGGCACCTCGACACCCTTGGCCATGCCCCATAACGTGGCCCCGACCATGGCCAGGAAGACCGGCAGGAAGACCACCAGGAAGCGGCCGAAGACTCGTCCCCAGAACCAGGCGCTGAGCGAGATGGGCAGCGACAGCAGGTATTCGAACACCCCCGCCTCCCGGTCGCCGGCCACCGAGCGCACGGTGGTGATGAGCACGAAGATGGGCAACATCGCCATCGACAGCTGGATATAGGTGATCAGCAGGCGGGAGAGCCCGGTGAAGCCCATGATGCGCGA
>JBNLAT010000200.1:0-565 GCA_050302275.1 Thiohalomonadaceae bacterium
AGTCGAGTTGAGGAGAGTGCAACCAAATCCACATACAAATTGGGTGTTGGTTTTGAGAGATGTGAGGATAAAGGTAGAAAGAGTGCTCCCAAGTTTATTCCTAGCTCCAATTATCACAAAGAGGAAGAATCACTCAAACAAACCAAAACCCACTACCCATCCAATCCCAAGCCATCCTTCAACCCCAAGAGAGGTGTGAAGAAAAATACTCCAAATCCAAGTGAGGAAGTTTACATTTGCATGTTTTGTGGCCGTGTGGGTCACTTGGATGAGTTTTGATTTCACCGCAAAAGAATGGAGAAGTGGCGCTTTGATTATGGTAGAAACTCTTATCATGATGAGCCTATTGATTTTCTGCTTCATACCTCTTATCGTTCTTCGCCTTGTTTCTTTCAAGGACCTAACCATCGCTCATATGGTCTTGATACACAAGAGAACCACTTTGAGCCTAGATGCTTTGGTTACGACCCACGTCCTCATCATGGTGATCATTTCCCGCGTAGGTCTGGTTTTTCTACTGGAGGGTCCTTCCCCCACTTTGAGCCAAGATATTTGGATAGTCCAT
>JBNLAT010000201.1:0-562 GCA_050302275.1 Thiohalomonadaceae bacterium
GCTGACATCCCAGGATGCCGCGCTACCCAGGTAGCCGTGGACGAGCACCGCCACATCGGCACGAACGGCGGTGGAGAAGAAAAGCATCAAGGCGAACAGATAACGGTTCATGGTGAACTCCTCGCGCAATAAAATCGATGAGCCTGGTACTGGTTTGAAATGAATGAGTTCGCTGCGCTCACGGTTTTTATCTCCCCCTCTCCCCAACCCCCCTCCCGCAAGGGGAGAGGGGCTTTCGGAGGCACCCAGCTCGCCGGAAAAATTCCCTCTCCCCTCGCGGGAGAGGGCCAGGGAGAGGGGGATCCAAAAAAAGTGCGCAAAGCACCACACCACCACCAAAATTCAATACTCAACACACCATTGCATCACGCCATGCTCTGGTAATAGAGATTCTGCGGATGCTTCGCCTCGGTGAAGAAGTGGTAGCGCTCCAGTACCAGGCCCAGGTACTGGATCGCGAAGGCGGCGATGGGCAGCCGGCTCGACTCCAGGCCGTAGGCCAGCAGGATCAACACCACCGGCAGAATGAACACCATCAGCAAGAAGCCGTAGCGCACCATCA
>JBNLAT010000202.1:0-560 GCA_050302275.1 Thiohalomonadaceae bacterium
ACGTGGGTGGTTCCTTCGCCAGTTACGACGGCAGTGCCAGCAATGGCATCATACGCCTGAACAGTGATGGAACCGTGGACACCGCCTTCGCGGTGGGTACCGGTTTTGATACGACTGTCACCGCCATCGTACCGGCCAATGATGGTTCCGGTGATATCTATGTGGGTGGGTACTTCACTACTTATAAAGGTACCGCCAGCAACCGCATCATACGTCTCAACAGCGATGGCTCAATAGACAGCGGATTTACATTGGGTACCGGGTTTAATAGCACGGTAAATTGCATTGCATTGGCAGCGGATGGATCAGGAGATATCTATGTGGGAGGCTGGTTTACCAGCTACAACGGAAGCACCAGTAATTACATCATACGGTTAAACAGTAACGGTACGGTGGACACGGCGTTTAACGTGGGTAGTGGGTTTAACTCGGTTGTTACCGCCATCACACCAGCCGCCGATGGTAGCGGTGATGTCTATGTGGGTGGCTGGTTTGGTAGCTACAACGGTGCTACCAGTAATCGCATAGTTCGTATAAATAATGATGGCTCTATCGATGCG
>JBNLAT010000203.1:0-559 GCA_050302275.1 Thiohalomonadaceae bacterium
ACTTCCACCGGTACGACGAAGGTGAGACCGACCAAGCATTCCTGGCACGGTTGCGCGCGGCGCTGATGCCGGTGCGCGAACAGCGTATCCGACCGGGATTGGACAACAAGGTGCTCAGCGCGTGGAACGGACTCCTGGCCGCCGGACTGGCCCGCGCCGGCATGCTGCTCGACCAGCCCGACTGGATCGACCTGGCGGCCAACACCATCGACTTCCTGCGCGATACCCAATGGCGCAACGGGCGTCTGTTCGCCGCCTGCAGGGAGGGCCGCCCCTACCTCAACGGTTACCTGGATGACCACGCGTTTGCATTGGACGCCACCATGGCCCTGCTGCAGGCCCGGTGGCGCAGCCGGGACTTGGCGTTCGCCATCGCCCTGGCCGACACCCTGTTGGCGCTGTTCGAGGACCACCCTCATGGCGGATTCTTTTTCACCGCCCACGACCACGAGCCGTTGATCACCCGGCCCAAACCCTTCAGTGACGACGCCGTACCCTCCGGCAACGGCATGGCGCTGCAGGCGCTCCACACCCTGGGCCATCTGCTGGGTGACACCCG
>JBNLAT010000204.1:0-558 GCA_050302275.1 Thiohalomonadaceae bacterium
CCGCAAGGGGATAGGGGACGCATCGATCGAGAGGCGGAGCGAAAAACGGTTTGATTCCACGACCCGACAGGAAGTGTTCGATGCACGCGAAAAGCACTTTCCCTCTCCCCTTGCGGGAGAGGGCCAGGGAGAGGGGGTATAACGGGAAGGAACTCCGTTCCGAATGCATATCGATGATCGCTTCATCGAGCCGGATAGCGCTTTTTTCCGCTACCTGAAAATGACCAGATAGAGCCCGAAACCCAACCAGGAGAGGGCCAGCAGTATCCAGGGCCATTTCGATTGTGAACCGGCGGGGAGGGTCTCAGAAGGCGATGTCTCGGATGAACCCTCCGGCTTTGTCTCCGGGGCGGCGCGCTTCCGGCGTTTGTCCTGCTCCCTCGCCTTGGCCTTCTGCTGCTTCTTGTACTGATCGATCCCCTTCTGGATGCCCTGGGCAATCAGCCTGGTCTGCTCCTTGGTCTGCCCCGGGCGCTGGTTGGCCCGGGCAATGCGCATGGCCTCCGTCACGGTCTCCCGGGAGGGTCGGTCTTGTCTGTTCTGCTTTGCCATAACTCT
>JBNLAT010000205.1:0-558 GCA_050302275.1 Thiohalomonadaceae bacterium
ATATTGACCGCGGCAATGTTTTTATCGGGATTCGAAAACCGGATGCGATGCGCAAACGGCACCCGCGGCGCGCCTTGACCGTCCGCAGCAATATCGCGGCTACGAAAATCCGACACCACCGTAATACCAGTGCGCTCTGCAATGGTGGCAGCATCGCCGATCTGCACGGTGAATGGCAGCGAGCCCTCCACGCCATTGGGGCGATGGCGAATGGTCTGGCCGTGGCTGCCGATGGCGGCGACATCGGAAGGTTTTAACCGATATTTTTCGAGCGTTGCGGTAATGGAGTCGGCAATAGCCAGACCGATCTCGCGGTGCAGGCCGCCCATGGCATCGATTTCGTCCAGCCCCGGATGTGCCAGCCGCAGGATGGGCTCACGCAGTTTGTCCGGCATCGGGAACTGCTCGAATGCGACCAGCTCCGGTTTTTCACCATCAGGAAAGCGCATGATGGCGACATCGAAACCATCTGCTGAAGTTCCGGACATCACCCCTGCGATCAGCGTCTCTCTTTGCATGCGGGTTAGCATAGCTTTGGTTCAGCGTATCAGCCAGAAG
>JBNLAT010000206.1:0-556 GCA_050302275.1 Thiohalomonadaceae bacterium
CGGTAAACCTCGGTGGTACGGATATTTTCATCGGGCTGGGTGGCCGAGACACCGAAACTGGCAGTTACCACCTGGCCGCTGCCCGGCGCGATTTCGATATCCAGCGCCTCGATATCACGGCGAATCTTCTCCACGTGCGCCAGCGCCTCTTCCGTGCTGTCGCTGTTGATGATGCCGCCAAACTCCTCTCCTCCCAGGCGGAAGGTTTCGTCACCGGAGCGACGCATACTCTCGGCCAACACCTCGGCGATTCGCCGCAGCACTTTATCACCCATGTCGTGACCGTTGGTATCGTTGTAACGTTTGAAGCGATCGATATCCATGATGAAGAAATAGAACGGACGCCCATCCCGCCTTGCACGCAGGTATTCACTATCGAAACGTTTGTTAAACCAGCGGCGATTGTAGAGGCCAGTTAACGCGTCCTCCATCGAGGCTCGATGAATTAGATCGTAGGTGACCTCACGGTTCAGCTCGTAGTAATAGATAACACCGCACAGCGCCAACGACACGGCAACAAACTCTACCAACAGGTGCGCATTGACCTGACTACCCA
>JBNLAT010000207.1:0-555 GCA_050302275.1 Thiohalomonadaceae bacterium
ACAGCATCATCCGTTTCAATAGCGATGGCACTGTAGACACGGACTTTAACGTGGGCACCGGCTTTGATGGAGCGGGTGTGCGCAGCCTGGTTGCGGCCCGTGACGACAGCGGTGATATCTATGTGGGCGGATACTTCCAGAATTACAATGATACCGCCAGTAACCGTATCATCCGTCTCAATAGCGATGGTTCCGTCGATACAGACTTTAATGTGGGTACAGGCTTCGACCAATCTGTTTACAGCATGGCCATAGATGCTGCCAGCGGTGATCTCTATGTGGGCGGATATTTCCAAAACTACAATGGCACCGCCAGCAGCCGTATCATTCGTCTCAATAGCGACGGTTCCATCGATACCGGCTTTAATGTGGGCACAGGTTTTGACTATCAGGTCAATGCGCTTGCCCTGGCCACTGATGGCAGCGGTGATATCTATGTTGCTGGAGACCTGGACACATATAATGGTTCGGCGAATAGAAACCATATCATCCGCCTCAATAGCAATGGTACGATCGACAGCGCTTTTGTCGTAGGCACAGGCTTTAATGGCAGCG
>JBNLAT010000208.1:0-549 GCA_050302275.1 Thiohalomonadaceae bacterium
CTTGATATTGATACAGGTTGCTGGGGTCGCTGATTTTGTTTATATCTTTGGCAGCCACGCGTCGCATCAGCTTGCGTGACAAACCGTGCGCCAGATTGATAGCGGTAGTGGTTTTTGCCACGCCTCCCTTGCGGTTGACGACGGCCAATACTTTGTCTTGCTTACCTGAATTTTGCGTCATGATTTGCTGCAGAAGTCGCTTTATTTGTCTATTTGGGGTCTACGGCGTCATTTTACCATATGCGTGGTGAGAGGCGAGAGGAACTTGTTAGTAAAAAGTGAAAAGTGAGAAGTAAGAGGTTGCAAGTGGCAGGTTTGCAAGTTCAGTTTACCATTAACCTGCCACCTGCCACCTGCCACCTGCCACCTGCCACCTGCCACCTGTCACCCCTGACCGTGGTGTAAGTGACTTTGCCAGAGGCAGCTTTTACAATGCGGGTATGAACAATGGCAATACTTCTCAGAATCAATGTCCCAATTGTGGTGGCCGGCTGGTGTTTTCGGCAGACGGCCGTTTTCGCCAGTGTGAACAGTGTAACCACAAAATCA
>JBNLAT010000209.1:0-549 GCA_050302275.1 Thiohalomonadaceae bacterium
TCCCCCATCCCCACTCCTCTCCGACTCCTTCTCTCGAGCGCCTGAGCTTCCCCACCGCTTCCCGCGCCCGGACCGCCGCCTCCGGCCACCGGCAGCCTCCTCTCCCTCGCGGATTCCGGCCGAGCACCGTCACCGTCCGCCACTCCCCGGTGAGCTCCTCCCCGAACTGCCACTCCCCAAAATTCATGTAAATCCCTCACTCCCTCGCCTCTCCCGAGCTGCAGGACCTCCTCAACCACGCCGGCGACCACCGGAGCCCCCTCCCCACCGATGAACGCCGCCGCCCGACACCGTTGGCACCGCCTCACCGTCGACCCGCCGTTCCAGTGCGCCTCTGTCCTCTCCTCCTTGCCCGGCACCTTCCCCGTGACCCCCTCGAGATCTCCGGCAACACCTTACCGCCGTCGAGCCACCGCCGAGCCGCCGGTGAGCACGCCATCGCGTCGTCCCGCGCACGGTCTGCGCGTGGGTGACCGCGTTAGCGCGCGCGCAGCAGGCTGCGCAGGCCGGTTGCCTCGCTGGGCTGGGCTGCCAGGCCGTGGTCCAGCC
>JBNLAT010000210.1:0-547 GCA_050302275.1 Thiohalomonadaceae bacterium
CGGTGACGTTGGGCGGCGGGATCATGATGCAGTAGGGCGTTTCGCCCGCCGGGTTGGGGGCGAAGTAGCCGCGCTCCTCCCAAGTCCGGTACCAGGTTTGTTCTATGGCATGGGGGTCGTAGGTCTTTTCCATGGGTCTCTACAAGGGTTCGGCAGCAAAAGGGGCTCATTATACTTGGTTGAACAAGCGAACGAAAAAATCTGTACGGGGTGATCTCGGACGAGGCCGTTGAAGGGTCAAACCCACAGCAGCGACTGATCAGCACGAGGTACGGCAATCGGTATGGCGAGACACTCTTTGTCACCTGATCACCCACCATGATCAGCCATACGGTGGTGGGTGCGGGAATCGAGCAGTGATTTAAAAATTTTAAGTTTTTGTTGAGGTGCTCGCTGCGCTCACGGGCTACGATTCCCCTCTCCCTGGCCCTCTCCCGCGAGGGGAGAGGGGACCCATCGATCGAGAGCCGAAACGAACAAACCGCTTGATTCCACGATCCGAGAGGAAGCGCGCGATGCGCTCGAAAAGCGCTTCCCCTCTCCCCTT
>JBNLAT010000211.1:0-294 GCA_050302275.1 Thiohalomonadaceae bacterium
TTGCCAGCCCTGCAGATTCAACGGCTCCGCCACCGTACCGTATTGAAAGGTTCCGGCCTGGATACGCAGGAAGGCCGATGGGCTGCCGTCTCCCGCGGAGTAGAGGTGGACAGTCCGTCCCGCCTGGGTCAGTTCCGGTGCCGCATAGTCAAAATAGATATCGTTGATAGCTAAAGCATGTGTCCATCGATCGCCATATTTCTTCAGCAGTTCCCGGGTTTCCGACGGCATCAACTCGGCGCTCTGCGAGATCGCCACCGTGCGCATCTCCAACAGCTGGCACCCCTGGCAAGC
>JBNLAT010000211.1:304-547 GCA_050302275.1 Thiohalomonadaceae bacterium
GACTCTGGCCGCCATCGCCGTCACCCGGGCCACCTCCATCGGGTCGGTGGAGACGTTCATGGCCACGCTTCCCGCCGTCAGCTTGCCCGCTTTGGGCCCCACGTGCCAGCCGACCAGCGGGATTCCGCGTTTGGCGTAGCGTGACAGACTGGGTTCAAGACTGTCGGCGTCACTGCCGAGCAGAATCACGCCGTCGGGTTGCATGTCGATCGCCGCCTCGAGTGAACGCGTGCGTCCGTTCCG
>JBNLAT010000212.1:0-547 GCA_050302275.1 Thiohalomonadaceae bacterium
GTGTTCCAGATTTTGTTGGCAAAGTTGCGGTTGCTGGCTACCTTGGCAATGGACAAATTGAGGTCGTTGCCCGGTGTGCCGCTCGTCAACAAAGTGAAGCGTAGCGCGTCCGTGCCGTACTCGTTCATGACGTCGAGCGGATCGGTGACGTTGCCTTTGGTTTTGGACATCTTCTGTCCGTGTTCATCTCTGACAAGGCCATGCAGATAAACGGTGTGGAAGGGGATGTCGTTGGTGTAGAGCAAGCCTTGCATGACCATGCGCGCCACCCAGAAGAAGATGATGTCGTAGCCGGTTTCCATCACATCGGTAGGATAGAATCGCTGCAAATCGGCCGTCTGTTCCGGCCAGCCCAGCGTGGAAAAAGGCCACAAACCCGAGCTGAACCAGGTGTCCAGTACGTCCTCATCCTGCTCGATAGTTGCATCTGGACCATACTGCTTGCGGGCAAGGGCCAACGCCTCTTCGTCGCTATGCGCAACAATAACCTGTTCGGGATTGCCGTTGACGTAGTAGGCGGGAATGCGGTGTCCCCACCACAATTGGC
>JBNLAT010000213.1:0-547 GCA_050302275.1 Thiohalomonadaceae bacterium
TTTGTGATTGGGTTGGTGAATTTCCTCTTTTTTGGGACATTGGGACTTATTTTTTCCCAGGGGGCAGAGATAGGGGGGGGGCTTGCTCTTCTTATTTTGCTGGCGCTGCTGATGGTAACGGCCGTTTTGCTGCAACGGCTGGGCATCCTGCTGCTGGGTTGGCTGGGTAGTGAGGCGCAAACCGGCCAGCTGGCCGCCGCCCTCCGCCTGGTGGAAGCAGCCCGCCTGTTGCCCGGCGCGGTGATGGGGGCAGTTTTCCCAGTGTTAGTGCAGGAGCAAGTAGCAAGTGGCAAGTGGCAAGTGGCAAGTCTCAGGTAACATCACGCATCACGTATCACGTATCACGCACGGTTTAATCATACCAGCTGACTCCCAAATCGCAGAACTGACAGAAATTGTCAATACCCACCGCAACGGACTCATCATCTGTGGTCCGCGCTCGCCGGAAGGAGAATTTCCGCAAGCTGTAGCTCAATTGTCACGGCAAATTGGCTATCCAATTATGGCTGATCCGATTTCCGGATTGCGGTTTGGGGCGTGGGTGGAA
>JBNLAT010000214.1:0-546 GCA_050302275.1 Thiohalomonadaceae bacterium
CTGACCTCCGTTTCATCTGTTTAATCATTCCATTCGAGATAAGGTGTAAAAACACGATTCGTTTTTACTGCGATGACAGAAAAGCTCTCGCTTGGGATCTGCAACAGGCAAGCGGATTGTCGCTTTGTGGAATGTGCACTTCCGCCTGTTGAAATATAAAAGGCAACTTTTATTCCTAAGTTTCAATGGCTCAATAATTCAATGGCTTGATTATTGAGCGAAGAGAGATGACGGGGCGCTTTGTAAATAATTCCGACATATTTCTATGGATAAAGATGTCCTGAATGTTTCAAGATCTCATCACGAGTGAGATGTTTTTGGTAGTGATGATTCAACAATGCCGTGTATTCATCAGACATAAGTATGACTGATGGCCGATGTGCTCCCGGCTATACGCTGTTCGCTTGATCGATGCCGTCTATCTTCATGCCTGTCGAAGCCTGGGGATCCGTCAATGGATCGATTTTAGCGAGGTCCATAGGCGGGGACAGAAAGTGCCCCTGCACATAGTCCACGCCCGATTCGAACAGGAAGTGAAGTATCTCG
>JBNLAT010000215.1:0-544 GCA_050302275.1 Thiohalomonadaceae bacterium
CGTCACCCAGCAGCACCTCGCAGCTGGAACGTTCCAGATGGTGTTTGTCGATGCCGCTGCCCATGCTGGCGTTGCCCTGGGGGTCCATATCCACCAGCAGTACGCGCTTTTTCATGGCTGCCAGGGATGCCGCCAAATTCACTGTGGTGGTGGTCTTGCCGACACCACCCTTCTGATTGGACACCGAGATAATGTAACCCATAATCTGCTCTTGGCTCCGCTGAATCGGGGACCGCATATCATAAACCGTGCGCCGCCGCAGGGATACACTTGCGCTTGCCGGCAGCCACCGGCCACAAAGCTGCATGCTCATTCACGCTGACGTTCGAGAAGGGGTGTCGCTAACGTCGGCGAAACAGGCTGCAATATGACGCCAATTACCTCAAACTGTCACGAAATTTGCGTAAATCGTTTTCTCTCGGATATCTGGAGTCGCCCTGACCAGCAGCGCATTACCGCCCTTTTCATTTTGAAGACCATGGGCTGGATAGTCGGATTAGCGTTTGCTTACATGCGCCCGCCCGGACAAAGCCTCATTTTATGA
>JBNLAT010000216.1:0-543 GCA_050302275.1 Thiohalomonadaceae bacterium
AGAAGTCGAGCAGCAGACCATCGCTGGTGTCGATAATTTCGCGTACTTCATCGTCAAGCAGCGTACTGAAAAGGAGTGGTTTGACCCCGTCCTGTATAGCGGCCTGGTTGATCTTCGCAACTGCCTCATGTCCCTTCTCCACCGTATCGAGAAAGGCGAGGGTGGTCTTTCTGAAGGTGACGCCCTCAAACTGAGTCAGCAGACTGTGACCCAGGGTCTCGGCGGTGATGCCGGTACGGTCTGAGAGAAAGAATACGGAACGTTGATCAGGCATAGGATTCACCGCAAAGACGCAAAGGGCGCAAAGAAAGAGAAGTCACTAGCATAACGGAACTTCGGCAACTTTTGAGAAATGGTTGCGAATCAGCATAGGATTGCCGACCCGGTAAAAGCAAGGTCGGCAATAGGGTCTTGGCAAAGTCTCACCGCATTGACACAAAGAACAGGTTAATTGCTTTGGCATTTCCTTTGCGTTCTTTGCGTCTTTGCGGTGGGACGATTTTACTTCATGCCTGCGAGGAACAGTCCCGTCTCAACCACGGT
>JBNLAT010000217.1:0-239 GCA_050302275.1 Thiohalomonadaceae bacterium
ATTCGGGCTAAGGCGTCATATGTGTAGTAGTTCAGACTTGATCTCACAGACACGCCATCGAAACCGGTAACTGTCAGATCAAGTCGCGACTACTACAATTTAGGCTAGGGCGGATTTTTTTTCCCCTTTCTCTCCCGTGGTATCCCGAACCTTTGTCGCCGTTCCCACAGCGCTTTGCGGCTGATGCCGAGCTGCTTGGCGAGCTCGGTTTCGTTCATCCGCTCCTGATTCTCCAGTAC
>JBNLAT010000217.1:249-540 GCA_050302275.1 Thiohalomonadaceae bacterium
TCACTGGGTTTTTCATTCGCCTTGTGCTGTGCCGCGATCTGATGATCGATGGATAGCAGCTCCGGTGTGATGGTCTCTCCCTCGCACAGGATCACGGCGCGCTCGATGGTGTTAGCCAGTTCGCGAATGTTGCCCGGCCAGTGGTAGCGCCGGATAGCGTCGAGTGCGCTGCGGCTCAACTTGAGGGGGGTGCGGTTGAGTTGACGGGACGATTTCTGCAATAAGAAATTCGCCAGCGCCTTGATATCGGAACCCCGCTCACGCAAGGGAGGGAGGGTCATCTCCACTACG
>JBNLAT010000218.1:0-536 GCA_050302275.1 Thiohalomonadaceae bacterium
TTCATGACATTTCTATCATTTCAGCAACTGCTCAAGGCGCTGGTTGCCGCCGTCGTTATTGCCGTGCTCGGCTACCTGCTCTATCCACATCTTGGTCTCGACGCCATCGTACCGGTAAAGGCTTTTGTCTTAACCCTTGCTGCTGGCGCCTTCGCCGGAGGCCTTGGGGCCGCCCTCGACATTGGCGGTAAGACAGTACGCGGTGCATCAGACGGCGAGAGTGTTTCGATCTTTGTCGGCAACCTCTCCTTCAAGGCATCGCCGGAAGAGCTACGCCAGCTCTTTACGCCTTATGGCGAAGTTCGCTCCGTGCGTATTATGAAAGACCGCGCCACCCGCCGACCGCGCGGTTTTGCCTTTATTGAGATGGGTGAACCCCAGGCATCAAAAGCGATCAAGGCACTGGACGGCAAAGAGTTCATGGGTCGCTCATTACGCGTGAACACCGGTGTAGAACGTAACCAGCAGGACGACTGACTGATAAACCGTTATCATGCGCCGCAGTACCGAAAGATGTACTGCGGCGTTTTACATTC
>JBNLAT010000219.1:0-534 GCA_050302275.1 Thiohalomonadaceae bacterium
TAAGACCTGTGCCTTAACCAATATAGCAAACAAGTAATGAACTCGACTCCTCAAAGGACTAGCCTCGATCGCATCACGGAGTCTTACCATGACCGACCCACAACCTAATAAAACCCACTTCGACACAACCCAACCGAGACTTAACAAAAACCCATCCCAGGTTTCCACTAATCATGTGAGGGTCCATGCCGCTCATGACCATGAGCACGGCTGTTATAACAGTTTTACACTCTGCAGAGGTTGTACACATTACCCATGAGTCATGATTATCCACAGATAGCTGAATACTCGTTGTACCGATGAGCACTCTTACACACTTCCAAGGTGTGTGCCAGGAAATCACTACAAGACTGTTCAATGGTTTCATCTAGCTTGTAACGTACCCACTGAGGTTTCACCGCCAGCTTGAGCATCGCACCCACCCAGAAGCCCCCTCTTGTGCCTTGTGGGTTCCAGCCATCGCAGCTTTACCCACACCATCCCACGGTTCCGCCATCGCAGCTTCACCAAACATCCCAGCGGTTTGCCATCGCA
>JBNLAT010000220.1:0-533 GCA_050302275.1 Thiohalomonadaceae bacterium
CACGACATGCGGTTCCTTTTTGATCTGGCCGACCGCATCTCGGTCGTCCATTGGGGGCAGGTCATCGCCGAGGACGCACCAGCGGCGCTTCGCGCGAACAAATGGGTCTCGCGATCCGCTCTGGGGGAGGTGGCGTGATGCTGGAAGTCGAGCAGATCGAAACCTTCCACGGGGAAACCCAGGCCCTGTTCGGCCCGTCCCTGACTGTAGCGGAAGGCGAGGTGGTGGCGCTGCTCGGCCCCAACGGCGCGGGCAAGACCACCACGATCCGCTCGATCCTGGGCCTGACGCCGCCGCGTGCGGGGCGGGTCCGGTTCGATGGCCAGGAAATCACCCGTATGGCCACGCACCGCATCTCCAGGATGGGCATCAGCTGGGTGCCCGACGACCGGCGCGTCTTCCCGTCTCTTTCCGGCCGTCGCAACCTGGCCCTCGGCACGCGGCGGACGCGCTTCCGGCGCTGGCAGCCCTCGGAGATGACCGAGATTTTCCCGGCGCTGGACCACCTGATGGCGCGGGATTGCGAAAACATG
>JBNLAT010000221.1:0-533 GCA_050302275.1 Thiohalomonadaceae bacterium
AGGAACACCTATTCCATCATGTTTCCACCGACGAGGTGTACGGGACGCTTACGCCCGACGCGTCGCCGTTTCGGGAAACGAATCAGTACCTGCCGAATTCGCCCTATGCCGCATCGAAGGCCTCGTCGGACCATCTGGTGAGGGCCTATCACGAAACTTACGGGCTCAACGTGACGACCAGCAATTGCTCCAACAATTACGGACCATACCAGTTCCCGGAAAAACTGATCCCGTTGATGATCAATAACGCCCTGACCGGGGAGCCGCTGCCGGTGTATGGCGACGGTAAAAATGTTCGCGACTGGCTCTTTGTCGGCGATCACTGCGAGGCGATCCTGTCTGTCCTCAGGGGGGGGCGGCTTGGCGAAACCTATAACATCGGCGGCAACAGCGAGAAGCAGAATATCGAGGTCGTCCAGACCCTCTGCGACATCGTCGATGAACTGGCGCCGGCGCTAACAAGCGGCGAGCCGAGGCGTTCACTGATCACCTATGTCACCGATCGCCCCGGTCACGACCGTCGATATGCCATA
>JBNLAT010000222.1:0-532 GCA_050302275.1 Thiohalomonadaceae bacterium
GATTCCCGGATATATCCGCCGAAATCGGACATATCCGGTCCAAGGCCGGACATGTCTGCCGAGGAGTTTCAGCAGCAACGTTTATTCACTGTTTTGGTCATATCTTGCTAACCGGGTGTCCAATTGATCCCGTTCTTTTTCCGTTGCGTTCATATCTTTGAGGGGATCATTTGAATGCTGTTTGTTGGTGTGTTCATGACTTTCATTTAGGGTTTTGGCTTTGTAGTTTGATCTTGGGACATAGGCCAGTTCTTGCATAAGAATTTTGATTGGCTCCCATTCACCCCCTCTGGTCGCCTTCTCCGGTCCTTCAGATGTAAAGATGAAAGATGAGTAGAATAAGGAGTCATATGAAAGGAAGCGCCAGAATCAAGATACCAAGGATAAGTACCTGGAGAAGGAGTGGAAGGTGGTCCCAAAGTGGAAGACTGAGAAGCAGTAGCAGAACCTGTAAGTGCAGAGGGCTGAGTCACAGAACCAACAGCTCCTGACGACGTAGAGGCTATAATGCGATGAAGTAGCATGAGCAACT
>JBNLAT010000223.1:0-530 GCA_050302275.1 Thiohalomonadaceae bacterium
ACTCCCCAAGGCGTAAAAGTGCTCGCTCTGCGTTGGCAGCAGATTGGCCAGGGAGTAGAGCTGTCCGGTGTACAGCGCCAGGAACAGGCCCTGGCCGGCGCCGATCAGGGTCGTTAAGAAGATTACCGAGAATGCGGGATGCATCTTTTTCTCCAAAAATTTTGAATTTTGAATTCTTGATTTTGAATTGGGGTGTTCGCTTCGCTCACGGTTATTCAACCCCCCTCTCCCCAACCCCTCTCCCGCAAGGGGAGAGGGGCTTTCAGAAAGCACCCGGCTATCCGGGCAGATTCCCTCTCCCCTCGCGGGAGAGGGCCAGGGAGAGGGGGAGATAAACCGTGCGCAATGCGCACTCATCCAATTC
Organism: Thiohalomonadaceae bacterium; assembly: GCA_050302275.1. Lineage (GTDB taxonomy): Bacteria > Pseudomonadota > Gammaproteobacteria > Thiohalomonadales > Thiohalomonadaceae > JAPHTQ01. Next base: position 365 of record JBNLAT010000223.1, read on the forward strand.
AAAATTCAACATTCAAAATTCATAATTAAAAAATAATCACCAGGCCACGTCGTCCAACGTCTCCCCCGCCTCCGGCGTCGGCAGCTGCTCTTTCTTGAGCGGGTTGTCGGCGCGCACCAGTTCGTCCTCGTGGATCTGGATGCGGGTCTTGCGACGCGGCAGGTAG
>JBNLAT010000224.1:0-525 GCA_050302275.1 Thiohalomonadaceae bacterium
CATCCATGGACTCTGTCGATTATAACTCCGGCCAATGATATTCGACGAACACACAACAAAACAGTAAGTTAGCGTCATCTGCCGAAAACAGGACCGATAGCGACTCTTGCAGTGCCGAGTCTCACTCAGCCCCCCTTCAATTGCCTCGGACTGAGTTCCATTTGACATGACCGGCTTGGCCTTTTGTCAACCAAATGTCATATATTTATAGCAATATGTGGACGGTATGGGTGTTGTACAAGTATGAAGCGGATTTTAATTGTCGAAGATGAACCGGAAATCAGGGAGATGATTCGCTACATCCTCGAGCCGCTGGACTATCAGGTCGGCGAGGCAGACAACGCACAGGATGCGCGGCGACTTCTCGCCCAGAACGACTACGATCTGATCCTGATGGACTGGATGCTGCCCGGCCGGTCAGGCCTCGATTTTGTGAAGGAACTGAAGCAGAAACCGCACAAGCGCACCCCTCCGGTCATTATGCTGACCGCACGGGCTGATGAATCCGACAAAGTACAGGGCCTC
>JBNLAT010000225.1:0-524 GCA_050302275.1 Thiohalomonadaceae bacterium
TAGCAGGTGGATCTGCGGCAGATAAAACAGAGACAATTCCCGATCTTCCAATGATTTTCTCAGGTGGGCTTCCAACGATATTTGCTCGGCCATGCCCTGGTCCAAATCTTCCGAATAGATAAGGAAATCGTTGCGTCCCTGCTTCTTAACCTGATACATGGCGGCATCCGCTTTACGAATCAGGCCGTCCGGCGTTCCGTCGTGTTGTGGGTATAAGGCGATACCAATGATTACGGTTAACTGAATCTCCCGGTTGGAAATTAATAACGGTTGTCTGATGGCGTCGACAAGGGCAGAAGCAACTCGCTCGGTATCCTCGGCATTCTGTATGTTTTGCAAAATCACGACAAATTCGTCACCACCCAGACGCGCCACCGTATCGCTTTCACGCACGCAAGCCGACAGCCGCTTGGCCACGGTGATCAGCAATTGATCGGCAAAGCTATGGCCTAAAGTGTCGTTGATGTATTTGAAACGGTCCAGATCGACAAAAATCAACGCAACCATTTTATCGTTGCGTTTGG
>JBNLAT010000226.1:0-522 GCA_050302275.1 Thiohalomonadaceae bacterium
ACCTGGGGAACGGCAACGGATTCTCCGTGCGCGAGGTGATCGACACCGTGCGCCGGGTGACGGGGCGAGAATTCCGGGTGGACGAGGAGGCGCGTCGTGAGGGGGACCCGGCCGTGCTGGTGACCGACAGCCGCAAGGCGCAGACCGAACTGCAGTGGCGGCCCCGATTCGCGGATCTGGGCACCATTGTGGAAGACGCCTGGAAGTGGGAGCAGAAGTATCCCTGGGGAGCGGCCTGACCGGTCTGGCGCCGTCTGCTCCCCTGCCCTGTCACCCGGGTGTGGGAATATCCGATTCCAGCTCTGGGACAATCGCGATCATGGTGGTAACATTGCCGCCCCCTGAGTGAATAGCGAAGCCCGATAACTCCATGTCCAAAAAGGTTTTTATCAAAACCTTCGGTTGCCAGATGAACGAGTACGACTCGGACAAGATCTGCGACCTGCTGCAGCAGACCCATGCGGTGGAGAAGACCCTCATTGAGTCCGAGGGCGAGATCCTGTTGCTCAACACCTGCTCGTT
>JBNLAT010000227.1:0-521 GCA_050302275.1 Thiohalomonadaceae bacterium
TTCAGTTCGGCAAAGTCGCCAAGACCTGCAAGTCCTGTCATAGGGATTACAAAAGAGATTAATTTTCAGAAAGCGGCCGGTGTCGCATGAGTGTGCGACCCGGCCATTCACTCCAGCGAATTGAAAGACAATGGGCAATCAGCATAACGATAGCAACCATAGACATGTCCTGATCTGGGACATTCCTGTACGCCTGTTCCACTGGGCGCAACTAGCTCTGTTTGTGTCGCTGTTCGTCACAGCCGAAGTGCTGGACGACAAAATCGAACTGCACGCCAAACTTGGGCTTATGCTATTGGCACTGGTCCTGTTTCGTCTCATGTGGGGCCTTGCCGGGAGCAGCTACGCTCGCTTCAACCAGTTCCTGAAAGGGCCGCGCACCGTACTCAACTACTTACCTTCGCTGTTTTCAAGAGAACTACATTTCGAAGCAGGACATAACCCGCTGGGCGGCTGGATGGTTATTACATTGTTGCTGCTGGTACTGAGCCAGGCAACAGTGGGACTTTTCGCCAACGACG
>JBNLAT010000228.1:0-521 GCA_050302275.1 Thiohalomonadaceae bacterium
TCTGTAACCGGTGAAAATACCGGCGCTGCCAACAGCGTCATGGTCAACTACGACCAGGGTCCGCTGTACCTTGCTGGTGCGGTTGAAAGCTACTCTGACACCGTTGCTGGCGACGCAAAAACCGCTTCCAAGTTCGGTGCGGGTTACACCTTTGGTCCTGCTACCGTTGGTCTGGTCTACGAGACCCTGTCAATGGATACCATCGACGACCAAACCGAGACCTACGTCAGCCTGAAGTACAAGACCGGTGGTTCAGCCACCATCAAGGCAGCCTACGGCATGCGTGATGACGGCATTTCCGCTACCGATGATGAAGTGATGAGCATGTTTGGTGTTGACTTCAAGATGGACAAAGCTGCCAGCATCTACGTCCTTTATGCCAACGGCACCGATGGCGGTCTGGCCAACAAGGGCAAACTGGCAGGCGACGCTTCCGCTCTGGCAGTTGGTCTGGTCTACAAATTCTAAGCTCCTCTCTCAGGACCGTTTTTGGCAGGGATGCCAATATATGTTGTGAATAC
>JBNLAT010000229.1:0-244 GCA_050302275.1 Thiohalomonadaceae bacterium
ACAGGTTGTAAAAGGTGAAGCCGGTGGAATTACCCAGCACATCGGGGCATACAAAGTGTTTGTGGGCGATAAGTCAATCACCTTTTTAGACACACCCGGCCACGCCGCATTTACCGCAATGCGTGCCCGTGGCACCCAGGTAACTGACCTTGCTATTTTGGTTGTGGCTGCCGATGATGGGGTAATGCCTCAAACCCGGGAAGCAGTGGAGCACGCTCGCGCTGCACAAGTACCTATTATTGTG
>JBNLAT010000229.1:254-520 GCA_050302275.1 Thiohalomonadaceae bacterium
AAGTAGACAAAGATAACGCCAACCCCGAAAGAGTAAAACAAGAACTGGCCGATATTGGCTTGGTTGTAGAAGATTGGGGTGGTGATATTATTTGTGTGCCGCTATCAGCGCTGGAAGATATTGGCATTGACGATCTGTTGGAAAACATTTTGCTGGTAACCGACGTAGCTGATTTAAAGGCTAATCCCAACAGATCTGCTCAAGGTGTTATTATTGAAGGTGAAATGGACAAACGACGCGGTGTAATGGCCACGCTGCTCATCCAA
>JBNLAT010000230.1:0-520 GCA_050302275.1 Thiohalomonadaceae bacterium
GGACATTGCCACACAAAATGGCCAGTCAATCCACACTTGAAACAAGCTCCACCAGTACGGTTGCCTTGAGGTGGTGCACCATGCGTGGTTGGGGCATTGGAGCGGGGGCCTTGCTGCATGCTCCGGTGAGCTGGTTGCTGCCCATTGGGTCGAGGTGGTTGCTGTTGAGGCCTCTGCATCTGGAAGCTCGGACGTTGGGCTTGAAAGTTCGGCCGCTGTGTCGGAAACTGAGAGCGGGGCACTTGTACTGGCATCGGCGGCCAGTTCATCTGGAGTGGCTTGTAAAACTGGTTAGGCTGCGTGAAGTGAGGCCTAACATTACTCCCAGAGGATTGTCCAGAGAATGGCACTTTCCTCTTGCCATCCTTCTCCATTTCTCGGATCTTGTTTTCAATGATAATGGCCTTGTCGATCATGTGTTGGAAGTCGGCGTAGTCAGTGTTGAGCAGTTGGAATTGAATGTCGTCATTCAATCCGTTCAGGAACACATCCTGCTTCTTCTCGTCGGTGCTGACATCGT
>JBNLAT010000231.1:0-514 GCA_050302275.1 Thiohalomonadaceae bacterium
CAACATGTTGCTCAACTTGTTGCGGTCTTCATCCTTTGTGCCTTCTTGTTACAGGGCCACACAATTGAGCTATAGTCCTGCATGAACTAGAGGTCGTAAGATCATGGATGACGATGACATTTCCATTTATACACCGGAGGAGTTGGAGAGGTTGGAGTCTCTCCGAGTTTGAGGGTTCGTTCACACTCATGTTTATGATGTGAACCTACTCAAGAAAGGGGTGATGAACGTCGACCTTCCCACTCTCTTCCACGCCGTTGGTTGGAATTTTGTGATGAGATTTCTGGGAAGTCCACTACTGGTGGAGGGGATCTGATAGATCGAGCACATGATGGAGGGATAGGGATGCGCTCAGGCGATGTTGCGTTCCTCCATTGACTCACAGACTGGCATCGTCAACAACCTCTCCAGTCACCATGGCCTCGAACCTGATGCTTAAATCTTACAAAGATTTAAGCTTGGGGGAGTAGCCGGAGTGCTCAGGTATGAGTGGTTGCTTAGTTTGTCCGGTTCC
>JBNLAT010000232.1:0-511 GCA_050302275.1 Thiohalomonadaceae bacterium
TCATGGGCGGGGCCCTCTACTATCACTTCAGCATCGAGGAGGTGGATGCCAAGCCGACCCTCGTCAGCAAACTCAACACCCTGTTGCAGATCCTGCTGGTGCTGGTGGTGGTGACCGATGCCGGACCGCTGCCCATGCCCGCTCTGTTGATGCAGGTGCTGACCTGGGCGACCGGACTGACCACCCTGATCAGCGGCGCCCTCTATGTCTGGGTCTGGACCCGGAAGGCCCGCAGCAAGGGGTGGCGGATGTGACTGGAGAGTTTTGAGTTTTTAGTGATGAGTTTAGAGTTATGGCTGCGCGGCCTTGCCGCGCGGTTGTTCCATGCCCCTCTCTCCCTGGCCCTCTCCCGCGAGGGGAGAGGGGACGTTCTTTATCGAGTGAATCGAAACGTCCAGTCAGGATGTAGAGACGAGCTGCCCGATTGCATCCGTTCCTGATCCGTGCATGCCCTCTCCCCTCGCGGGAGAGGGCCAGGGAGAGGGGGAATCGATAACCCGTGAGCGCAGCG
>JBNLAT010000233.1:0-510 GCA_050302275.1 Thiohalomonadaceae bacterium
CCCGCAAGGGGAGAGGGGACGCCCTTTTCGAGTGGATCGAAGGCTTCCCGTCACGTTGTCGGAACAAGCTGTCTGTCGACTCCGGCTCCTGATCGGTGCATTCCCTCTCCCCTCGCGGGAGAGGGCCAGGGAGAGGGGGGCAACAGACCGTGAGCAACGCGAACCCCGCAATTCCCAACTCGAATTCACCCGTCAAAATTATTAATCCTTGCGTCATTAGCGCTTCATTGCGCGCTTTGCGTTATCTTTAGGGGTCTGAGCCGGCGAAGTCGACTCCAACCCGCCGCCACATCGGCCGAGTCCGGTGTCGGGCAATCCCGGGTGTTGGGGTGGGCGGAGCTGGGGTCGTTCGATTTGTGTTGGATTTAGGCATGTTCAATTGGTTGAGATGGATCTTCCTGGCAGCGTCCTGTCTCTATGTCAGCGGCTGTGCTCTGCTGGAGGTCAAACAGGAGGCCGAGGCGGTCTACAGTTCGACGGTGCTGGTGGGCTGGATCAGCGCGGAAAAGG
>JBNLAT010000234.1:0-509 GCA_050302275.1 Thiohalomonadaceae bacterium
CCCAGTCTTGCAGGCCGGCTTCGAACCACTCGTCGAGCTTGGCGACCGCGTTCCTGTCGAGCGTCGCCGATTTCATCCAGGCGCGCAGGCGGTCCTCATACTCACTGAGCCGGAAGAAGTAGTGCTCCGATTTCCGCTTCACCGGCGTCGTGCCGGAAATGACGGAGACCGGGTCGATGAGCTCGGCCGGGGTGTACGTTTTGCTGCAGTTCTCGCAGGCGTCGCCGTACTGGTCCGGAGCCTTGCAGAAAGGGCAGGCGCCTTTCACGAAACGGTCCGGCAGGAACATGCCTTCCTTTTCGTCGTAGGCCTGCTCGATGGTCTTCGTGTAGATGTCGCCGGCATCGCGAAGCGCCTCGAACATCTCGACGGTCAGCGCCTCGTTCTCGGACGAATGCGTCGTGTGGAAGTTGTCGAAATCGACGCCGAACGCCGCGAAGTCATGCACGAACTCCTCGGTCATTCGCGTCGTGAGATCCTCCGGCGTCACGCCCATCTCGCGCGCCTTG
>JBNLAT010000235.1:0-248 GCA_050302275.1 Thiohalomonadaceae bacterium
CTGCCGCGCCACCGGCTACGCCATGCTCTGTTCGGCCGGGGTGCAGGAGGTGGCCGACTTCGCCCTCATCGCCCAGGCTGCGACGCTGGAGACGCGCATCCCCTTCCTGCACTTCTTCGACGGTTTCCGCACCTCCCACGAGGTCAACAAGATCGCCCTGCCCGACGACGACACCGTGCGCGCCATGATCGACGACGAGCTGGTCACCGCCCATCGCGATCGCGCCCTCTCGCCGGATCATCCTGTGA
>JBNLAT010000235.1:258-505 GCA_050302275.1 Thiohalomonadaceae bacterium
TACTTCCAGGGCCGCGAGACGGTCAACCCCTTCTACGACGAGGTGCCCGGCAAGCTGGAAGCGGTGATGGACCGCTTCGCCGAACTCACGGGCCGGCGCTACGGGCTGTTCGAATATGTCGGCGACCCACAGGCCGAGCGGGTAATCCTGCTCATGGGCTCCGGCATCGGCGCCGCCCAGTAGGCGGTGGAGCACCTGGTCGCCGGGGGCGAGAAGGTGGGCATGGTAAAAGTGCGCCTGTTCCGGC
>JBNLAT010000236.1:0-504 GCA_050302275.1 Thiohalomonadaceae bacterium
GTCTGAGATACCAACCGATCGACTGCATGGTTCAACCTGCCTTGCGTAGGGTGGAAAAAACCAGAAACAATAGGTCAGGTGGCCCGGCAAGATCAACTGGATTGTTAAGAAAACTCCCGTTTTCTCTCCATATTCGGTATGATTCCACGTCTTTTTCCATCCGATCGACCCTTTTCTCCGGCGACCACTCGAGCAGACCATGGACAAACTCATCATCCGCGGCGGCAATCCCCTATCCGGCGACGTCAGGATCGCCGGCGCGAAAAACGCCGCACTGCCCATTCTCGCCGCCACCCTGCTGGCGGACGGCCCCATGCGGGTCGGCAACGTGCCGCACCTGCACGACATCACCACCACCATGGAGTTGCTCGGCGGCATGGGCGTGACCCTGGTGGTCGACGAAAAAATGGCCATCGAGGTCAACAGCAACACCATTCACACCTTCAGCGCCCCCTACGAGCTGGTCAAGACCATGCGCGCCTCGATCCTGGTGCTCGGTCCGAT
>JBNLAT010000237.1:0-503 GCA_050302275.1 Thiohalomonadaceae bacterium
CTCGACAACTTTCCGGGTTACGCCAAGGTGGTGCGACTGTTCGTCTCCAGGGATCAGTGGAGTATCGAGAACGGCCTGGTGACGCCGACCATGAAACTCAAGCGCAAATCGATACTGGATCGCTACATGGAGGAGTTAGACCGGCTCTACGAGGGGCACTAGGGTCCGGAGAGCAACCTCACTTTTTTTAGCTATGCTTCGGTGCGCTCACCGATTATCGGTTCCCCCCTCTCCCTGGCCCTCTCCCGCGAGGGGAGAGGGCCAGGGAGAGGGGGTTATAAAACGCATGAGCGCAGCGAACACCTCAACTCATCACTAAAAAACCAAATACTTCTCAAACCATTACTCAACTCTCAAACCTAGCAGCAGCATGGCCGATCATGCTGGGTCATCACGAAATCTTTTGATTACCCCTATACCATTCCGCTTAAGTTAGGTGCCATTCGGGCCTGACGTCACTTCATGTACGTTGCGCTAGGCGGGACCTGAGCAGCTGAGCCAGA
>JBNLAT010000238.1:0-501 GCA_050302275.1 Thiohalomonadaceae bacterium
CGAGGCGTTGTCGTCTGCCTGGTCCGGCATCGAGCTGCTGGGCGGCGAGGAGCGGACCAACTATCCGCTGACGCTGTCGGTGGACGATCTGGGCGAGGCCGGCTTCGGCCTGACGGTTCAGGCATCCTTGCCGGTGGAGGCGTCGCGTGTTTGCGGCTACATGCATGAGGCGTTGTCGAACCTCGCAGCGGCGCTGGAGGAAACGCCGGATCGGACGGTGACGAGCCTTGCGATCCTCCCCCCCGCGGAACGGCATCTGTTGCTGGAGGAGTGGAATGCGACGGAGGCGCCCTATCCCTCGGACACGTGCATTCACGAGCTGTTCGCGCAACAGGCTGAGAAGACGCCGGATGCGGTGGCAGTGGTGCATGGCGAGGAACAGCTGAGCTATGGCGAACTGAACGCCCAGGCCAACCGGCTGGCGCATTATCTCAGAACGCTGGGCGTCGGCCCCGATACCCTTGTGGCGATCTGCGCGGAACGCTCGATCGAGATGGTGGT
>JBNLAT010000239.1:0-501 GCA_050302275.1 Thiohalomonadaceae bacterium
CGGTTAAGGCGTTCCTGCAGCAGCAGGCAGCGGAAATGAAGGGTGAGGTAGAGGTCAGCGTTGATCCTGTTGATACCCGGCTGCGTCTGGCCAATTGCGACGGGCAGATGGAGAGCTTCTGGCCCAAGGGTGGACAGCGGGTGGGTAATGTCTCTGTGGGGCTGCGTTGTCTGGGGCCAGTCAGCTGGTCGGTCTATCTGCGAGGCAAGCTGGAAGTGTTCGAAACGGTGGCGGTTGCTGCCCGTCCGCTGGGTCGGGGCGAACGTCTCTCTGCGGCGGACATTGAGCTCCAGCGCCAGGATGTCAGCCGTCTCAGTGGTGGCTACCACAGCAGCCTCGACGCGGTGGTGGGCATGGAGGTACGCCGCTCGGTACGTGCCGGTATGGTATTGAATCGTAGTGTGATCCGTCCGCCTATTCTGGTTAACCGGGGCGAGCGGGTGAGTATTACTGCAGCGAATGGCGCAGTGCAGGTCAGCATGGAGGGTAAAGCACTGGCTT
>JBNLAT010000240.1:0-500 GCA_050302275.1 Thiohalomonadaceae bacterium
TCTACCGCACGTCCGTCGGCGGTGGAGATCAGGTAGCCGCTAACCATGACGGCGATCAGCAGCAGGTAGAGCAGGCCGTGAACCAGCCGTGCCAGCAGTTTTTCCCACGGCTTGTGGTTGGCCAGCGGCGTGGGCGGCGGGTTCCACAGGCGCCAGCCAAGCCGCAGCAGGGTGGCGATAAACAGCAGCACGCCGATACTGCGGTGCAGGTGTGGCGCCTTGTGATACCACGGGTGGTAAAGGTTGAGATCGGTCATATAGAGGCCGAGGCCAAACATACCGAACACCACCAGCGCGGTGAGCCAGTGCAGGGTGATAGCGGTTATCCCCCAATTGTTGCCCGTGTTGCGCCATCTCATCGATTAATGCTCCACCACCCGACCGAAGTCGCCACGACGATAGTCGCTATAGGCCTGGCGCACCTCTTCAGGGGTATTCATGACGAAGGGGCCGGAGCGGGCTATCGGTTGGTTAAACGGTTTGCCCGCCACCAGCAGGAA